>NZ_SJES01000001.1:0-863190 GCF_004762015.1 Halostella pelagica | reverse complement strand
AACTCCGAATGGTCACCACTGGTGTATCGGTTGTCCGAAAGGGCACGTACCGAGCAGCCACGTGACACGGGGTAAGAGCTGAACGCATCTAAGCTCGAAACCCACCTGAAAAAGAGGTACCACTGAGATTACTCGTAGAAGACGAGTTCGATAGACTCGGGATGTACGCGCCAAGGCAACGAGGCGTTCAGTCCGCGAGCACTAACAAATCGACGCCACACACTCATCGCACTGTACCCACGAACGGGTCCAGGCGTTACCTGGATTGCACGTACATTACGGTTTCATACCACCGATATCGGTATACCACCATGGTTCGACTCCGTGGATCGGCGTTACGGCGGCCATAGCAGTGGGGTTCCACCCGTACCCATCCCGAACACGGTCGTTAAGCCCACTAGCGTTTCGGCGAGTACTGGAGTACGCGAGTCTCTGGGAAATCCGGTTCGCCGCCACCCACTCATACTACTAGCCCGTCCGGCTCCGCCGGATGGGCTTTTTTCATATCGACCGCGAGCGACGGCCACACCGCGTGTATGCGGTTGATTGATCGATTGTCGTTTTCCGTAGTCCGCCATCGACAGTGTCATTTGGTAACGTATGACAATCTAATCGTATTCGTGATGCTTCACGGTAAAGTTATGCTGTGGTGGTGAGAAGTATCGAACTGGAGGGGTGAACATGAGTATCGGCCTACAGCGGCTCGACCAGGCAGCACCGACTGAACTCGCGACGACGCTCCGGAACGCGGGCATCGCGGGTGCTGGGGGTGCCGGATTCCCTGCGCACGCGAAGTGGGGCCGTCTCGACGAGGTGGACTACCTGTTGGTAAACCACCAAGAAAGCGAACCGAACTACTACATCGACAAGCGGTTGGGTCGCGAGCGCGCGGACGCGTTCGGGGAACTGTTCGACGCACTCTTAGACCGAGCGTTCGAGACGATCGTGGTGGGGGCGAAGGCGAAAGACAGGGACGAGTGGATGGGACCGCTCGAATCTGCGACCGACGCGACGGTGTACGAACCGGCGGATCTGCCGCTCGACCCGGCCGCTGAGGCCGGGATCGTCTTCGCGTACACGGACGACCAGTACGAGTACGGGATGGAGAGCGTCCTCCTGCGCCTCGTCGCGGGGACAGTCATCGGTGATGACCTCCCGATGGACCACGGGTGGATCGTCCAGAACACCGAGACACTGGATAACGTCTACCGGACGCTCGACCGCGACGAACCGGTGACGTACAAGCACGTTCACGTTGACGGGAACGTCCCCCGTCACCGATTCTTGCGGGTTCCCGTCGGCACACCCGCGTCAACGCTCCTCGAAGCGGCGGGACGAGATCCCGAAGACCTTGACCGGGACGAGATACTTGCCGACGGCGGACCGGGCTGGTGTTTCGAGATCGAGGCGGATCCGGACGCTTTCGGAACGACCAAGCGAACGAACTGCCTGACAGTCATCGACGAGGACATCGCCGAGGAGAACACGCTCGGCGGTGACCGAATCAACGTCCTGAACGCGATCGACTGGACCGCGGACCACGAGACGTCACCGACGACGTTGACACCCGACCGCGTCCGGGTGCCACTGATTACGAACCCGGCGTTCGAGGGTGTCGTCTCGCCGAGTCGGCCCGTCGTCTCTGACGGTGCGGACATATCTGCCGGTGAGATGATCGCGGTGCCCGCAGACGACGGGATCAGCAACGCGCAACACGCGCCGATCGGCGGCGAAGTGACGGCGGTGAGCGACCGCTATATCGAGATCCGCAGTCTATCGGACGAGAGCGGCCGGATGATGTCGGAAGCGGGACGCTCTATCTACTGGACCTGGTGCGTCGAGTGCGGAGAGTACGTCGCCCGGCCGAAACGCGACCAGTTCATCGGAGAAAAGACGTACGTTTGCGAGGACTGTCAGTAGGGGCTATCGGCGCTACGGCGTCGTGGCCATCATCACTTCGTCGATGTACGTGTCGTCGAGTTTGTAGTGGTCCTCGCGGACCGCCTCCACTTGCCAGCCGTTCTCTTCGAGGAACTCGATCGCCCGCTGGTTCGTCGACGGAACGCTCTGGTAGAGCCGTTCGTACTCGTTCGCCCGCGCCCATTCCGTTGCGCGGTCGAGCAGTTCGTTCCCAATGCCCTGCCCGCGATACTCCTCCAGAACGCCGACGGTCAGTTCGGCGGTGTGGTCGAGTTTCTCCAGTTCCGGCGCATTGAGATGAACCCAGCCGATCACTGTCTCGTCGACGGTCGCGACGAAGAACATGCGCGACTCGACAGTGTTGTGTCGCAACAGGACGTTCTCGTGGTCGAGTTCGTCGGCGACCGATTCCGCGACGATGTAGGTTTTCTCGGTGGCGACCTGCCGGATCGCGCCGACGATCCCGGTCAAGTCCGCTTGACGTGCCGGGCGGATAGTGACGGTGACGTCCGCTACGTCGAACTCCTCCTCGTCACCGTCTACCTCCAGTGCGGGTTCGAGTCGCCCGTCCTCCGTCTCTCGGAGGTACCCGTTGCGCTTGAGGATCGCGACGTGATGGCGCGCGGCGCGCTGTTTCTCGACTGTTCCGGTGATCACCTTGTCTTTCGGTAGCCCTCCATTGCGCTCTATCTCTTCGAATATCTGTTGCCGGTCGTCGTGCTCGATCGATACGGGGTCGGAGAGTTTCATGTTTGTTGGTACCAGTTCACACGATAAACTACTTTCGGCGCTGCTACCGGCTCGCGGTGAACTGCTCTCAGCGACCCAGTGACGGAGAATTAGGGTTCGACGACGTCCAAGGCGTCGGATTTGATCCAGGCGCTTGGGTTCTCGCGGTCGCAGATGACGGTATCGTCGCCGTCGGAATAGCTCACGTACTGTTCGAGGTCGGGACGGTCCACGGATCCGCGGTCGCTCGTCTGGGCGATAGTGTCACGCATAATTTCGTCTTCTAAACGGCTCGTCTACCGGTCTGAACTGCTGTGAGCCCTAAAGGCTCTATGCTCAAGGAATATTATTGTCCTAGTGTCCCACGGACCGTCGCAGCGGAACAACGCGAAACGCTAGGCTTAAACGACGGCCGAAACTAGTGAAAACTGCGCCAAGGTGGCAGAGTCCGGCCGAACGCAGCGGCCTGCAGAGCCGCCCACCGCCGGTTCAAATCCGGCCCTTGGCTTTTCTCGGCTCGACAGACACGAGAGTCGTGTCTGCAACCAGGATCTAAAGAAGGGACCGACCGAAGCGGAGTAGTCGGGGTTCAAATCGGGCCCCGGCTTGACTTTCCGTTCCCGTAACTGATCTCCCCGTTCCTCAAACTGTGCCTTCCGAGACCTGTGCCCGTAACTCCTCGCAGGTTTCAACTGCACTGCGAAACTGCAGGTGTTCGTCGTACTCGTCCAATGGAACCCACTCCAGATCCGCGTATCTCTCGCCATCTTCGACCGTGTAATCGGGCACTTCACCGCTCCACTCGGTTACGACGTACGAGTGAAACCAGATCGCGGGCTCCTCTATTTTGTGCTCGCAGAGTTTGTCCAGAGACTCCACCTCGACTTGGCCCGAAAACTCTTCGTCTATCTCGCGCTGGAGCGCAGCTAGGACGTAGTTGTCGTTGGACCCCGAGGATTTGTCCGCCTCCTCTATCGTCCCGTTTGGAATGAACGTCTCCGTCCCGCCGTCCGTCGGGCGATGCTCGATCAGAATCGATTCCCCGTCGTAGAACAAGAAGATAGCGCCTTCCTTGTATCCGTCCTCGTACGAGTCGACCATACTTACCATTGACAGGTCACGGTGTTACTGTTTCTGGTCGTTATCTCCATCTCTGGGGGAGTCAACATACGGAGTAACAGATTCTGCCGAAGCGGAGAGAAGGCTTCTCACGTCCAAGGGCAACGCGACTCGTGAGAGAACACCGCGACAGGGTTTAGCCGCGGTATCGGGTCGTGACGGTCGGGTTCGTGGTGGTCGTTTCGTTTTGGCCGACTGTCGTGTCGGTTTCGTTATCCGGTTCATCGTCGACTAGTCCACCCGTGTCGACGGTGTAGTTGATCGTCTCGCGGACGACCGGTTCCCCGATCTCGGCTCCGGAATCAGCGTGATGGATCGAGACGTTGAGCGTCGCATCGGCGTCCAGAGCCGTGCCGAGAGCGACGGTAGTGCCCGTTTCTTCACCGGTGAGCACCCCGGACTGGCCGAGTACCGTCCCAGCCTCGGTACGAACTTCGACGACGTACTCCTCGGCGAACATTGTCCGGTCGACGGTGACGGTGTCGCCGTCGCCAGTCTGGTCGCTGACGCTCACGAGGTCGGGATCGTCGACCGCGGCGTTTCGCTGTTCGAACTGTCCGTCGAGGTTGTCCTCGAACAGCCACGCGTACAGGCCGTAATGTTCGTTGAACTCGTCGGTGTGGGGCTGTAAGGGCCCGTCGAACGGTTCGTCGAACAGCACCGGACGGTCGTCAGCGTCCAGTTCGGGGACCACCCACTCGGCCCCGAGGAGTTCGTATTCTCCGGTGTCGTTAATCGTGTACAGCAGCGCCTCGGGCTCACGCGGGTCGAGGTCTCCGTCGACGGCGTTCTCGTTCACGAACCGAATGCCGACGGCCCCGGACTCGTTGCTATCGAACCGGTGGGTGTCGACGTACCCGTCCCGGCGTGCGGCCTCGACGTCCTCGTACTCGCCGATCGCGTCGACGGTGTCACCGGTTACGGCGGGAGTGTAGCTGACGTTCGTGGCGTTCAGTTCCTCGTCGGTCTCGGCGTCGTGTACCGCCACGCGGACAGTGCTGGTTTCGCCGACCGGTGGCTCCATCGTGAGATTACCCTCGAACGACTCGCCGGCGTCGAAAGCTCCCGTCTCGTTGTACGACGTTCCGTCGACGCTGGCGTTGACGTAGAACGCCGTCTCCGCGGTGGCGTTGTCGACGGTAAGGTTCGTGCCGTCGCGGGTCTGGTCCGCGGCTTCGACGGTCGCCGAAACCTCAGTCATCTCCTCGATCACGGTGTAGCTGACGTTCGTCGCGTTCAACATCTCGCCGGTCGCCGCGTCGGTGACTGTCACGTTGACGGTCGCGTTCTCCTCCAGCGGCGGGGCGAGCGTGAGGTTCCCCTCGAACGTCTCGTCCGCACTGAACGCATCGGTTCCGTTTCGTGCGATCCCGTTCACGCTCGCAGAGACGGTGAAACCGACGGACGCGGAGGCGTTGTCGACGGAGAGGTTCGTGCCGTCACCCGTCTGGTCGGTGACGTTCAGGCTCGCCGTCGCACCGACGGGCTCCTCGACCACGGTGTAGCTGACGTTCGTCGTGTTCAGTTCCTCGTCGGTCTCCGCATCAACGAGAGCGACGCGGACGGTGTCGTTCGATTCGAGCGGCGGGTCGAGTGAGAGGTTCCCCTCGAAGGTTTCGCCACCATCGAACGCGTCGGTTTCGTTCAGCGTGTCTCTCGTGGTCAGCGTGTCACCGTCCACGCTCGCGTTCAGGTAGAAGCCGGTGCTCGCCGTTGCGTTGTCGACGGTGAGGTTCGTGCCGTTGCCGGCCTGGTCCGCCACGGAGAGGTTCGACGTGATATCGACGAGTTCCTCGTCGGGTGTGACGTTGTAGGTAACGTTCGTCGCGTTTAGTTCTTCGTCAGTTTCGGCGTCATGGACAGCCACGCGAAGCGTGGCGTTGCCCTCCAGCGGCGGCTCCATCGTGAGATCCCCCTCGAACGACTCGTCCGCAGCGAACGTCGCGGTTTCGTTGAGCGTCACACCGTTGTCGTCGTGTACGTCGACGTAGAAGTCGGTGCTCGCCGTCGCGTTGTCGACCGAGAGGTTTGTGCCGTTGCCGGTCTGGTTCGCAACGTCGATAGCCGCAGTCGGGGGCGAGATCTCCTCGTCGGGCGTGACGTTGTAGGTAACGTTCGTCGCGTTCAGTTCCTCGCCGGTGTCCGAGTCGTGGACCGCGACTCGGAGCGTGGCGTTGTCCTCCAGCGCCGGAGCGAGCGTGAGATCCCCCTCGAACGATTCGTCCGCGGCGAAGTCGTTCGTCTCGTTGAGGACAGTCTCGTTTCGGTGGACATCGACGTAGAACTCCGTGCTTGCGGAGGCGCTGTCGACGGTGAGGTTCGCCCCGTTACCGCTCTGGTTCGCGACCTCGAGCGTGGTGGTCGGTGCCGCAGGCTCCTCGGCGGGCGTGACGTTGTAGGTGACGTTTGTATCCGCGAGTTCCTCGTCAGTCTCCGCATCGTAGACAGCGACCTGGACAGTGCTGTTCTCCTCCAGCGGCGGAGCAAGCGTGAGGTTCCCCTCGAACGACTCGTCCGCGGCGAAGTCGTCCGTCTCGTTGAGCGTCGAACCGTTCGCGCTCGCGTTCAGATAGAACCCGACGTTCGCACTGGCGTTGTCGACGGTGAGGTTCGTGCCGTTGCCGGTCTGGTCCGAGACGGCGACACTCGCCGTCGGCACCGCCGGTTCCTCCTCGGCTGTCACGTTGTACGTGACGTTCGTCGCGTTCAACTCCTCGTCAGTCTCCGCATCGTGGATCGCTACGCGGAGGGTGCTGTTCTCCTCCAGTGCCGGCTCCAGCGTCAGGTCGCCAGCGAACGTCTCGTTCGGTCCGAACGTGTCGGTCTCGTTCAGCACCGTCTCGTTGTCGTGAACGGCGACGTAGAACTCCGTGTTCGCGGTTGCCTCGTCGATGGTGAGGTTCATTCCGTTGTCGGTCTGGTCCGAGACGGTTACCGACGCGGTGACGTTGTCCGGCGTCTCGTTATCGTCCGGCGTCTCGTTCCCGTCCGGCACGTCCCCGTCGTCTTCGGGAACCGTGAACCCGAACAGGTCGAGGCCGTTCACCGAGACGTTCTCGCCGCCCTCAGTTTCGGCGGTGACGGTGTAGTCGCCAGCCGTGAGATCCTCGACCTGCTCCGTCTCTCCGCCGGCGATAGTCACTGTCTGTTCGGTCTCGTTACTCGTCACCGTGGCGTCGACGGTCTCGTCGTTGCTGTTCGTCAGCAAGAGGACGTCGCCGCCCAGGTCGGCCCGCAACGACTCGATGGTATCGGGGTCATCGACGATGAACGACCACGCCTCGTTGCCGTTGACACGGGCCGAGTCGCCGTCGTCGGTCTGGGCCGTGACGGTGTACTCCCCCGGCGAGAGGTCAGCGACCTCCTCGCTCGCGCCCGCGGCGACGTCGACGGTGCGCTCGTCGCCGGTCTCGTTCTCGACGGTCACGGTGACACCGATCTCGCCGGGGTTGCTAAGCGTGACCGTGCTGTTCTCGACGGTGCCCTCGATATCGGGCGGGCACGCATCGACGGCGATCTCGCGGGTCTCTTCGCCGCCGAGCGGCACAGCCGTTCCGTTACTCTCGGCGGTGAGCGTCTGGTCGCCCGGCGCGATGTCGAGCGACACCTGGTCGCGAGCCGGCACCGTCACGGTCGACTCGCCGGTGTCGTTCTCGACCGTCACGTTCACCGGGAAGACGTTGGGGTTCGAGACGGTCACTTCCTCGCAGTCGGTCGCGACGCCGAGGCTCTCGATTTCCGGCGGGTCGTTCGGGTCGAGCGGGTCAGTCCCTTGCCGGACCTCCGCGCCGTCCGTGATGCCGTCGCCGTCGGTGTCGGGGTCGCTCGGGTCCGTTCCGAGTTCCTCCTCTCGCTCGTCGATGAGACCGTCGTTGTCGCTGTCGCGCGGTTCGGGGTCGTTGGGATCCAGCGGGTCGGAGCCCTGTTCGACTTCCTCGCCGTCCGGCACACCGTCACCGTCCGTGTCCGCCTCCGTCGGGTCGGTGTTCAGACGGAGTTCGCGGCTGTCCGATAGCCCGTCGTCGTCCGTGTCGGCGTCGTTCGGGTCCGTCTCGAGTTCCTCCTCCTCGTACGTGTCGCTCAGGCCATCGCCGTCGCTGTCAGCACCGGGGAAGTCGCTCGGGTCCGTCGGGTCGGTTCCCTGTCGGACCTCTTCGCCGTCGGTGACGCCGTCACGGTCCGTATCGGGGTCTGTCGGATCGGTGTCCCGGTCCGCCTCCCGGCCGTCGGTGAGTCCGTCGTTGTCCGTGTCGACGTTGAGCGGATCCGTTCCGTACACGTCTACCTCTGTCCCGTCACTGAGGCCGTCGCCGTCGCTGTCGGGGTCGCTCGGGTCCGTCCCGAGTTCCTCCTCGCGCTCGTCGGTGAGGCCGTCGCCGTCGCTGTCACGTATCTCCGGGTCGTTGGGGTCGAGCGGGTCGCTCCCTTGGTCGACCTCCTCGCCGTCCGGGATACCGTCACCGTCCGTGTCCGCGTCAGTCGGATCCGTGCCGATGGTGACCTCGCGTCCGTCGTCGAGTCCGTCGTTGTCCGTATCGGTTTCGGTCGGATCGGTGTTGTAGGTGAGAACCTCCGCACCGTCGTTCAGTCCGTCACCGTCGGTGTCAGCCTCCGTCGGGTCGGTCCCGACCCGTCGTTCCTGCTCGTTCGTCAACCCGTCCCGGTCGTCGTCGTTCTGGGGGACGACGCGGTCGCGGCCCTGACTACGGGCGTCGATGTAGATGGTGGTCGACGACCGCAGGTCTCGCTGGGCCGCAGTCGCGGTTGCAGTCGACGCGCTCTCCCGAACGATGATCTGGATCTGCGTGATGTCGACGACCTGGACCTGGGACACTTCCTGAAGCGCACCCGAACAGGCCCCCTCAGCGGCCGACTGGATCTGCACCACGCTGGCCTTCTGGCTCTGTGAAATCGCGCCGGAGGACGCCGCGCCGGTGGCGACCTGAACCTGCTCGACGCTCACGCGCTGGACCTGCCTCACGCTGGCACCGCAGGCCGCACCGCCGTGGCTCGCTGCCTCGACCTGCGCGACGGTCGCGTGCTGACTGCCAGTGAGCGATCCGGACGCGGCTCCGACCGCCGAGAACTGGATCTGCTTGACGTTTGCCTGTCCATGGTGCTTGAGGACGCCGAAGGCCGCGCCCCGGGCGGCCCCCTTGAGCTTCTCGACGTCCGCCGCATTGGGTCGTTCGAGCGCGCCGTACGCTGCGCCCTGTGCGGCCTGCTTGACTCGTTCGGGAGAGGTCACTCCGTACTGGGCTTGACCTCTGACCGCGCCCGCGGCAGCGCCGAGCGAGACCTTTCGCATCTGACGACCGCTCGCCCGCGCGTTCCGAGCGACCGCCCCGTGGCCTGCGCCGTACGCTGCGGCCTGTATCCCGGCCTCGGTGCTGCGCGGTGCGACGAGCGCGCCGTGGGTGCTTCCCTCGACGACCCACCGGACCTCGCCGGCGGTCGCGTCCTCGCTCTGTAGCAGGGTCCCGTGCGCAGCGCCGCGGGCCGCCCGCCTGACCTGCTCGACCGTCAGGTCGGTATCAGGGCCGCGTTCGAGAGTCTGTTCCACCGCGTTTCTCGCTCCCTGCTGTGCGGCCTCGACCTGTGCGTCACTGACGTTGGCTCCTTCCTCGCGCGCCATCTCCGCCCCCGCTTCGGCACCCGAGGCTGCCGCCTCAGCGTACTCGGCTTGCTCCTGTGTCGCCGCTTCCGACGCGGCTCCATGCGCCCTGCCCGTGTCGAGTACCTCACTCTGGTCGGTTTCGGTCGCCGCGGTTGCGGTCGATGAAACGTCGTTCGTCTCCGCCACGTCGCCGGTCCCCGCCGCGGCGAGGCCCGGGACGGCGATGGCGCTGACGACGAGGATAACCGCGACGGCGACGACGAGTCCGCGCTTCACGTTCATCGGCCAACCCCCCGTAAAACCCGGTCTCGGTCACACCGGTTCGGGATCGTTCGTTCCCCGGCCCAGCGACCCCGAGCTTTTCGACGGGTCGCTCGGCGCGGCCTGGCTGTTCGTCCAAACCGGTCCGCGAAACCCGACTCGCGCGTGCGTGCAGACGACGCGTGGCTCGCTCTCATGATACGGTCAGCGTCGCCGCTTCCGCCAATAAACGCGGGCTATCGTTTACGGGCAGTTCATATCAACGAGCGGTTGTTCTCGCGAGTCATCCCGAATTACCGCAGGACGGCGCGGTGTCGTCTTCGGTCGGTGACCTGTTCAGCGCCGCGGACGACGAACGGAGTAAGCAGAGGTTCGTCGGCGTTCATCGCGGCTTTCGATCTGTGTGCCGCTGTTCCTTCCCGTGAAAAGTAATCGTTTTACGGAGAGCGTGCGTCAGTCGGAATATGCAACGACGAGCAGCGGCGGTGTATATCGCGTTCTTCGTCGTACTCGCTGCCGGGTCGTATGCGTTCATCGCGACGGCAGACGGGCCGTCGATAACGGTCGACGACCCCGAGTACCAACTGGAGAACGGTTCCGAAATCGACGCCGGCGAACGGACGTACACGGTGACGGCTATCGAGGAATCCGAGAGTAGCGGCGGTCACGGCGGCGGCGGTGGAGTGACGCTCGAAGCCACCCTCTCCCGGACCAACAACTCCGCCGTCTTCGCGGAAACGTGGGAGCAAAACAGCACGGTGTCCATCGAGAGCGAGGACCGCCACCTGTTCATCCCCAACGCCACCGACCCCGACGAGGCGACGCTTCGCACCGTACCGGGGAACGGTTCCAACGCAAACCTGACCTACGACGACAAGTGGTACGTCGTCCGTGAGAGCGAAGACGGAACCCGTACGCTAACGCCGTACCTCCAGGACGAGGCGTTCTCGAACACGACGATCAGCGAAGGCGACGAAATCGAGTTCCAGGGGAACGCGACGACCGTCGCCAACATCACTCAAGAGACCGTGCTTCTGGAGTGGCAGGGCGAGCGCACTGAATCGCTCACAATCAGCGACGGCGAGGCGTTCATCCTCAACTCCACGGATACGGAGGGGACCGAGTACATCCCGCACTTCAGGTCCGGCGAGTCGTTCGTCCTGACGACCGACGTCGAGGGGTATCACGAGCAGGTAGAGGAGCAACAACACTTCCACGAACGGATAAACGGCGTCTGGGGAATCGTCATCATAAGTAGCATCGCAACGGTGCTTCTCACCGGACTCGCGTACCTGCCCCGGAAGGAGTAGGCCGCGCCAAAACGTCGGCATTTCCGTCGTACACTCCGCTTTTCGCTGTTTCACCGCCTCGACTCCGAGACCGTACTCTCCCGAACGAGATTGTTCTCACCGTTCGCCACGGGCGTTCTCATCAGAACACTTTGCGTTCTGATTTGCTCACGAGACGCTGTGTATCTCGTGACCGTCGCAGAAACGGGCCGGGAGGGAATTGAACCACGCCTGGACGCGCCCGCTTCGCTGCGCGTCCGTTCTAATTCAATTCCTCCGGAGACGTTTCTCACCGCTCACTGTCGTTCTCGTGAGAAACGGGCCGGGAGGGAATTGAACCCCCGACCATCTGGTTAAAAGCCAGACGCTCTGCCTGACTGAGCTACCGGCCCGCGCAGTCATCAATTCGCAGTAGAACGGTTAAAGAGTTGTTGTTCGGGCCGGGCGAATACGACTATCGGCAACTTTTAGCTTCTACCGTTATCCTCAATACTCATGAACGAACTTCCCAGCGCTCGCGAGGGGGATCTGCGAGCGTTTCTGGACGAACTACTGCGGTTCGACACCACCGACGGCGGGGAGGGTCCTGCGCAGAACTGGCTCCGCGAGCGCTTCGAGGAGTTCGGGTTCGACACGTACGAGTGGACTGCCGACGCCGCGGCACTCGCCGAACACCCCTCGTTTCCGGACGACCCGAGCGAGATATCGACGGCCGATCGGCCGTCCGTCGCGGGCGTCGTCGAGTTAGGTGACCCCGACGCCGGACCGACGCTGGTGCTGAACGGCCACGTCGACGTCGTACCGGCGACGCGGTCCGCGTGGACGAGCGACCCGTTCGATCCTGTCTGGGACGACGACTGCGTGACCGCCCGCGGTGCCGCGGACATGAAAGGGGGACTTGCGGCCTGCGTCTTCGCCGCGCGACAGATCGCCGAGACGGAGGCTGTCGACGGGCGAGTCGTCGTCGAGAGCGTCGCCGGGGAAGAGGAAGGCGGGATCGGAGCAGCCACGGCGGCACTGTCGAACCCGTACCCCTTCGAGCGCGACGCGGCTATCGTCGCCGAACCGACCGAACTCGGCGTCGTTACCGCAGTGGAAGGGAGCGTGATGAAGCGCCTGCGCCTCCGCGGGCGGTCCGCTCACGCGGCGACGAGTTGGCGAGGGGAGTCAGTGCTACCGCATTTCGACCGGATCCGGCGGGCCTTCGAGGAACTCGAGGCGGAGCGCGAAAAACGGGTCGACCATCCGCTCTACGAGGAGTTTCCGACGAAGTGGCCAGTCTGTTTCGGCACCGTTCGGGCGGGTAACTGGGCGTCGACGGTGCCGGACGACCTCGTCGCCGAACTCCGTATCGGCGTCGCGCCCGGCGAAACCGTTGCCGAGGTGGAGTCGGAGTTCCAGGAGCGACTCGACGCGGTCGTCGAGGAAAGCAAGTGGCTCCGCGACCACCCGCCGACGTTCGAGCGCTTCTCCATCCAGTTCGAGGCGGCGTCAGTTTCCCTCGACGCCGCGGTCGTCGAGGCCCTCGGCGAAGCCGTGACCGAAACGGGGTTAGACGCGACGCCGCGCGGCGCAACGTACGGCGCGGACAGCCGACATTATCAAGCGGCCGGGATCCCGACCGTCCTGTTCGGTCCGGGGAGCATCGAACAGGCGCATTTCCCCGACGAGTCCGTCGACGCGGGCGAGGTGGAGACGGCGAGCGCCGTTCTCGCGGACGCGGCGGAACGGTTCCTCCGTCAGTAGGTGCGTTGTACGGTCGGCAGTCGTTCGACGGGTCCGACCAACGGCGTCGGACGAGAGCGATCAGAAATACTCGTCGAGGGCGTCGGACACGAGTTCGTCCGGGTCGGTGTTCTGGAGGGCGGCCTCGCGGCGGAGTTGCTGATAGGCGTCGGCCGGGAGCGTCACCGTGATCTCCCCGACCGTCACGCCGTGGTCGTCGAGGGCCGCCTCGATGGGTGTGCCGCCGTTTACGTCGCTGGCGATGGTGCGGACTTCGCGGACCGTCAGGTCGGCGTCGAGCACCGCGAACGCGAGGAGAAAACGGGCGTTACCGGCGACTCGGGCGATGTGTTTGGCCGCGGTTGGCGCGACGTGACCCATGGCGACGTGGCGGCGGATCGACTGCGGCAGGTCGTGGACCCGCGCCCACTTCCGGATGAACGCGACCGTCGCCTCGCCGCCCGCCCGCTCCGCGGCGGCCTTGTACGACCCCTCGCCGCGGACGAGGGCGGCGCAGGCGGCCGCTCCGCGGAGCATGTACACGTGGTCTTCGCCGCCGACGGTGTTGTCGGCGAACTTGCGGACCGTCTCGGCGGCGTCCGCGAGGCTCTCGGGGTCGTCGGGGTCGAACTGGACGGCCTCGCGTGCGCGTTGGCCGGTAACGTCGGCGTCGCCGCGAACGACCGGTTGGCCGACGGGCGACTCCCTGTCGGTCGGCAACTTATCGTCGATGTTGGTCGCGTCGGAGTCGTCCGACCGGTCTGCAGTCATCAGCACCCCCTAGGGAAGGGACTATCAAAAAGCCCCGTTTTGGTCGTACTCGCCGTCTCGAAGCGAGGGCCGTGAGGAATCGAAGATCCGCTCCGCGTCGGTTTCGGAGACGTCCCGACCCGACCCTCTCTCACCATCAATCGTCGTTGCGCCGCTCCGAGAGGTGCTCCCATATCTCCGTACAGCCGGCACCCTCTTCGACGTCCGCCAGGTGGTCGTCGACCTGCTCTTCTTCCTCTTCGTCGGGTTCTTGAGTCGTGGTCATTGTTCTGGCTCCGGATCGGCTTCGTATAGCTCGGGCGCGACGTCAGCGGACGTGTGTTGGCGCGGTTCGTCGCACCGGCGAGCGTCGTCAGTCATCAACAGTTCGTTACAGCGGTGTCCCCTTAAGGCCGCTTTAACTCACAAACGCTTCCCGGGCTCCCGCATACCAGAAACACTGGCCGGTACTCCGGTCACCGCTGCCGCGATAAAACACGGTTCCGTCTCCCGGTTTTGCCATCCCGACGCCGTCATTCCGCGGTAAGGCTTGTAGCAGTCGACGCGCTAAGGAGTGGTGAGCGAGTAGGGGGACCAATGACGGTTCCCGTTCGCACGCTCGACGACGGAGCGTGGATAAGCGTCAACAACGCTCGCGCGGTCAGTAACAGCGACATCTGGCCGCTCGCGAGCTACGACTTCTGTGACTGTGACGTTGCGCACGTCCTCTGCGAGTCCTTTTTCGATGTCTCAGTTCACCGCGACACTATCGCCGTTGGCGCTGTTGGCCAGTGCATCGACTGTGGGTCACAAGACACCATAGACGCGCTACCCGTCGGTCGCGTCATCGACGGCGAGTTCCGTGCGTTCGAGGCAGGAGCGCTTCAAGCGGTGAACGAGCCGCAGTCGTAAACTGTGTTCGTCACCGTTCGAGCGGACGACGCTCGTCCGTGACACGTGATGGCACGTCAGGCAAGCCTCTCCGGTAAGCGGGAGAGTAGGGGAGAACTGACGCGAGGAAGGGGGGTTTACGAGATACGCTCGTATCGAACGCACATGCCTACCGACGTCGAGGAATGGAAAGACGAGATCTACGGGACGGACATCCGTGCCCACATGGAGCGCTTCGCCGAAGAGGGGTGGGAGGCCATACCCGAGGACGAACACGACGCCTGGTTCGAGCGGTTCAAGTGGTACGGTCTGTACCACCAGCGCGCCGGACAGGAGAGCTACTTCATGATGCGGATCGGTCCCGCCAACGGCGTGCTGGAGCCGGGTCAGCTCCGCACCATCGGCGAGATAGCGAAGGAGTACTCGACCGGTCCCGCGGAGAACCCCGAGTTCGGCAACGGCTGGGCCGACGTGACCACGCGACAGGCGGTCCAGCTCCACTGGATCGAGATCGAGGACGTCCCGGCGATCTGGGACGAACTGGAAGAGAACGGGCTCTCTACGCTGCAGGCCTGCGGTGACTCCTGGCGGAACATCGTCGGCTGCCCCGTCGCAGGCAAGGACAAGAACGAGCACGTCGACGCCCTAGACACCATCCACGAACTCCACGATACGTTCAAAGGGAACGAGGATCACGTGAATCTCCCCCGCAAGTGGAAGGTTTCGGTGACCGGCTGTCACGAGGGCTGCGGGCAGGGCGACATCAACGACCTCGCCTTGGAACCCGCCGAGAAGGAGATAGACGGCGAGACCGTCGAGGGGTTCAACGTCCGCGTCGGCGGCGGTCTGGCCCGGAACGAACCTCGATTCGCCAAGAACGTCGACGTGTTCGTGACGCCCGAGCAGGCCGCGGACGTCGCCGGCGGCCTGTCGGCGCTGTTCCGCGACCACGGCGACCGCGAGAACCGGTACAACGCCCGGATCAAGTTCCTCGTCGACGAGTGGGGGCCCGAGAAGGTCCGCGAGACGCTCCAGGAGGAGTACGTCGACTTCGAGATGTACGCCGCGGGCGAGGACAAGCGCGACCAGTACTCCTACAACGCCGGCGTCGACCACGGCCACGCCGACCACGTCGGCGTCCACGAGCAGAAAGACGGCAACTACTACGTCGGCCTGAACGTGCTCGTCGGTCGTATCGGCGCGGACGAGGTCATCGAACTCGCGGACCTCGCCGACGAGTACGGTAGCGGCGAGGCTCGCCTCACCCAGCGCCAGAACATCATCCTCACGGACGTCCCCGAGGAGAACCTCGACGCCCTTCTGGCCGAACCGCTGCTGGAGGAGTACAGCCCCGACCCGCACCCCTTCCAGCGCGGGTCAATCGCCTGTACCGGCACCGAGTTCTGCTCGCTCTCCATCGTCGAGACGAAGAACCGTCAGGTGCGGTTCTCGCGCTGGCTGAAGGAGAACGTCGACCTGCCCGACGACGTCCAGGACTTCCACATCCACCTCTCGGGCTGTACCGCCTCGTGCGCCCAGCCACAGATCGCCGACATCAGCCTGCGCGGCATGAAGACGCGCAAGGACGGCGAACCGGTCGAGGCGCTCGACATCGGTCTCGGCGGCGGCCTCGGCGAGAACCCGAACTTCGCGGACTGGGTCACCGAGCGCGTCCCCGCCGACGAGGTGCCCGGAGCCATCCAGAACCTCGTTCAGAACTACGACGAACTGCGCGACGACGGTGAGACGTTCCGCGAGTTCGTCGTCGACCGCGACGAGGAGGAACTCGCCGAACTCGTCGAACCCGAGGAGACGGACTACGAGGACCCGTACATGCACAACACGAAGAAGACGTGGTACCCCTACGCCGAGAACGACGACATGGACGCAAGCCCCGCGCCGAACGCGGCCGACGAGAGTCCCACGCCCGCGGACGACTGACGACGTCGGCCGCGTCCGTCAGTATAAGTAGCTCCCTTTCCTGCCAACCCGTATGGCCGACCGCTTGATGAAGGTCAACGCGTACACGACCTTCGACCTGATCGACGCGACCGTCACGGGACACGATTTCGAAGAGGAGACGTTCGCGGTGTTAAACGCCACGTCGCCGCGGAAAAACCCCGACCGCGTCCAGTTGCAACTCGAACTCGACAACATGCAGGAGGAACACCTCCCGGCGCACATGGAGGAAGTATCACTCTCGCCCCAGGAAGCCCGCGAACTCGCGGCCGACCTGGAGAAACACGCGTCGAAAGTCGAGCGAACCGACGAGGAGTAACCCCGACGCGTTCTCTCGTTTGGTCCGGTCCGATACGACACTCTCCTATTTTATTCCTCGGAAGGGAATACTCAAACAACACAGTCCCGGGCGTTATGCACCGTACAACTCCTGTCGGGCGAACCCAGGGGTCCTCGTTACCTCGGTTTCGTACCGTTGTCTACCCGGCCCCCGTGGGGGCTAAGCAGAGGTTAGACCGGACTCCCGCTTGTCGTATCACTCGCCCGATTCATGCCGGGTATGTCTCGCAGGCTGAACAGGTGCGAAATCGGACCGGAAATACGGATGAGACATCCGTAAACCTCGGTTTCCAGGTGCAAACGGTTTCCCCTGTTTATGAGAGCCAGCGGCGTGGAAACAGGCGTATGAATCGCAAAACAGCAACCGCGATATTGATGGCAGTAGTAGTCACATTGACAGGTCCGGCGCTCGCTGCGCCGGCGATGGCAGACACAGGTGTACAGGAAGACGGCGACGACGGAGACGACGGCACAGTCGGTAACGCCACGACGATGCAGAACGTGACGGTCGACGAACTCGAACTCCAGAACGTCACGGTCGAGAACGCGACGATAGAATCACTCACGGTGGAGAACTTCACGGTAGAGAACCAGACGGGTGCGGACGAACTGACCGACTCCGTGGACCCGAACGAGACGACGGTTCTTTCCAACGTCAGTTTCGACAACCTGACGCTGGAGTCCGTGACTCTCGAGGACCTCAACGTGAGCGTCGGTGACGACACGGAGATCGAGGACATCGGCGTTCTCAACGAGACTGAAGACAACGAGACCGCCGGTCTGACCGACAACGACACCAACGAAACCGACGGTGTTCTCGGCGACAACGACACCAACGAAACCGACGGCATTCTCGACGATAACGAATCGGACAACGAGTCGGACGACGGGATCCTCGGCGACAACGACACGAACGTGACGAACGCGTTCAACGCACAGGAAGACAACGACACCAACGAGACCGACGGGATCCTCGACGACAACGAAACCGAGGACAACGAGACGGACACGCCGCTCAACGATAGCGGGTCCGACGTGACCGACACCGAGTCAGAACAGGTGACAGTCGAGAACCTCACTATCGAACAGATGACCGTCGAGACGCTCACTATCGAGGAACTCACCGTCTCTGACGGTGCCCTCGGCGACAACGAGTCGGACGACGGCATCCTCGGTGACAACGAATCGGACAACGAGACAGACGACGGCATCCTCGGTGACAACGAAACCGACGACAACGTGACTGCGGAGAACGACACCACGTTCGAACTGAACGATTCGAACCAGACGGCCCTTCAGGACGAGGGCGAGGAACTCGGTAACGTGACGATCCGGACGGTCAACGTCACCGAGATGACGATCCAGAACATGACGGTCGATGAGATCGACGTGCAGGAAGGCGAGGAAACCGGCGGCGTCATGGGTGACAACGAATCGAACAACGAGACCGACGGGATCCTCGGCGACAACGAATCCGACAACGAGTCGGACGACGGGATCCTCGGCGACAACGACACGAACGTGACGAGCGCGTTCAACGCACAGGAGGACAACGACACCAACGAAACCGACGGCATCCTCGACGACAACGACACCAACGAGACGGACACCGGTCTCGTCGACAACGAAACCGAAGACGAGATAGTTATCGACACGCTCTCGGCCGAGAACGTGACGGTCGAGAACGCGTCGTCGGACTCGTGGTCGCTCCAGACCGGGAACGACACGACGACTGACGAGGGTGTGCTGGGAGATAACGAGACTGACAACGAGACTGACAACGGTATCCTCGGCGACAACGAATCCGACAACGAGTCGGACAACGGCATGCTGGGCGACAACGAATCGGACGACAACGAGACTGACGGCGGCGTCCTCGACGACAACGAAACGTCGGCCGACGAGGCAGTCGTCGCGTAACGGCCGTTACGACCGACCGGATTTTTTCGGCGCTGACGGACGCCCAGTGGTGACACTGGGTGACCGAACGAGTTTTTCAGTCCCGGGTTCCCTTCATGGCCCTCTCGTCTTGCTTATTAGGTCAGCGATCGCACGGCGTTTGAGCATGATGAACCCGGCGAAAACGACGATAAACCCGACGACAGTCACGGGCGTGATCGACTCCCCGAGAACCACGACGCCGACGACAGTCGCAACGACCGGCACCAGATAGGTGACCAGCGACGTTTCGAGTGCACCCCGTACTTCCAGAAGCGTGAAGTAGATGAAGAAGGCGATAGCGGTGGCGAAGATTCCCAGATACACGACAGCGACCCCCGCCGGCACCGTAGTCGGGAGTGTGAACGACTCGCCGATGCCGGAACTGACGGCGTGAAGGATGACTCCGCCGATGAGCATCGACCACCCCGCGAGCGTTATCTTATCGAGCGTCGGCCGCAAGCGCTGTATCAGAACGCCCCCCAGAGCGACGCCTGCGACCTGCAGCAGGATCATGAAGCGACCGACGACGTTCGCTCCGAGCAAGTTTGCGGGGTCCGGGCGGACGATAAGGCCGACGCCGGCGAAACCGAGGAGGATCCCGACGGCGTCCCGCGCCGAGATCTCCTCCTCCGGTAGAAGACCCAGTGCCCACAGCGACGTTACGATGGGAACGAGACTCTGCATGATAGCCGCCACCCCGCTGGGGACGGTCTGTTGCCCGATGAACAGAAACGCGTTCGCGGCGATGAGAAACACTCCGCCGACGACGACGGCCTTGACGTTCTGACGGGTTGTCGGCCGCCACGTGATGTCTGCGACGAGAGCGTAGCCGAGCAGGAGGACGGCGGCGATGTCGTATCGGAAAGCCGCAAAGAGCACCGGCTCGAGCGATTCGAGGCCGACGGCGATCGCGAGAAACGAGAGCCCCCACAGGACAGCGAGGGATCCGAACAGTCCGACAGTGGCGAAACGGTAGTTCACGGATCGACAACGGAGTGCCGGACAATTACCGATCCCGGTTCCGGCCGGTGCGTCCGGATTCTCTCCGCGGCGCGGTCCCAGACGTTCGACCGTCGAGGCGCGAAGCGTTTCCGCACTCGATCGCTTTACTGCCTGCAGACGTCCCCGAGTTCGGGCGCAACCGCATCGAACCCGTCGGCGGCGAGTTCGTCCGCGAAGGGTTCGCACCTGTCGCCGTGGTTTACGAGGATCCGAGCGTCCCGGTATGAGTCGAGGAAATCCAGCAGCCCGGTACGGTCGGCGTGTGCCGAGAAGTCGTACGATTCGACCTGCGCGCTGACCGGCATCACGCGGCCGTCTATCTCGGCGCGGCCGGAGTCGAGCAGGTTCCGTCCGGGCGTCCCCTCGACCTGGTAGCCGGTGAGCGCTATCTTGTTCACCGGCAGGTTCCGTATCTCCGGGATGTACGTCATGGCGGGCCCCCCTGAGAGCATCCCGCTCGTCGTGACGACGACCGTGTTTTTGTCAGCGATCCGCTTGCGTTGACCGTCCCGGCCCGTGACGAACCGGGCGTTGGACTGGGCGCGTTGCAGAGTCTCACCGTCGCGGACGAACTCCGGATACTGCGCCAGCATCTGTGTGACTCCCTTGCCCATCCCGTCGACGTAGCAGTCGATATCGTGCGCGTCGCAGACCATGAGCATCTCCTGCGTGCGCCCGATGGCGAAGGCCGGGACGACGACGGTGCCGCCTTCCCACAGCGTCGTCCGGACGCTCTCGGCGAACGCCGATTCGATGCGGTCGCGCGCTTCGTGGGTAACGTCCGAGTACGTGCTCTCGCAGACGACCACGTCGGCGTCCGGCCGCGCAGTCGATTCGGAGACAAGTCGCTGTCCGCGGATCGGTTCGCCCCGGCGGTCAGTTCGGTCCGGAGTGTCGCCGTCGCTTTCCGGGCCACCGGCGTGGAAATCCCCGGTGTACAGCAGTCGCGTGTCGCCGTCATCGACGAGTACGTGCGCGCTGCCGGGGATGTGGCCAGCGTTGTAGAACGTTATCTCATGGTCGGCGGCCTCGAACGTGTCCGCGTAGCCGTGCGTTTCAGACACCTGCGTGACGCGCTTGACCTCGGTTTCGGTGAAGGGGCATCTGTACGACCCACCGTGTAGCTTGAGCGTGTCGCGGGCGAGCGTAAGCGCCAGCTCCCGCGTCGGTGGCGTCCAGTGGATCGGCGGCCGTCGGTCCCCGGAGAGCAACGAGGGGATCGCCCCGACGTGGTCGAGGTGGCCGTGGCTGACGACGACGGCCTCGGGGTCGACCGAGTCAACCGGGAACTGCGGCGGGGTCCCCGTCTTCATCCCGTAATCGAGGAGAAGACGGTCGTTGACGAGGATGGCGCTCCGGCCGACCTCGCGAGCGCCGCCGAGAAACCGGATGTCCATTGCCGAGAGATAGCCGCTCGGGGCGTTTGGGTTCGTCGGTTCCCCCGGACAGATCCGGATCGGTGGTCTGGTCCGGCTTTCTGTCCGAAGCGGTAGCCGTGCCGCTCACGCGGCGTCGATGCGGCCTCGTCTAGTCTGGGAACCGGGCGCTCCCCGGACCGGTATCAGGCGCTACAAACCCTGTGAAGGTCGTCTAGGGAGTCGATGTCCCAGGTCGGATACACGTTGAAGTCCCAGTCTCGGCGGTGGGGCCGACGGATGAACGCCGAGTCGATGCCGGCGTTCTCGGCGGCTTTGATGTCGGACTCGTTGTCACCGACGAACAGCGCGGACTCGGCGTCGAGATCGGCGAGCGCGCGTTCGAGATAGTGGGGGTCGGGCTTCCGGAGGTCGAGGCTCTCGACGGTCGGTTCGCGGCCGTAGGCGGTGCCGAAGTGGTCCGAGATGTCGAAGTGGTCCAGAAGGAAATCGACCGTCTCCTGCTGGTTGGAGCTGACGATTCCCTTTGCGGTGTCGAGGTCGGCCAGCGTGTCGATGTCCCCGTAGGGCGTTTTCCGCCCCGCGCGGGCCTCTTCCTGCTGGGCACGGGACAGCGTGCGGTCGCGAGCGCGCCAGAACGTCTCCGGGTCGAGGCCGTACAGGTCGCAAATATCGCCGACTTGCGCGGGGGTCGCGCCGATAGTCATATCCTCTACGTGGTCCGGGTCCAGATCGGTAACATCGAACTGCGCGAACGTCTCCTGCGTGGCTTCACGAAGGACGTCGAAGCTCGTTCGACCGACGAGGACACCGTCGTTGTCGAAGATGACGGTATCGTAAGTCATATTATGTAATGTGCCGCCGCCGGTATAAGGGTTTCAGTCACCTGGCCGCAGGTCCGCGGGGATGGGTTCACCGGGACGGACGAGACGAATTGGCTCGGAGCAGCGCCTCAGAACGCGCTGTCGGAGTGTTCCCAGTCCTCGTAGTATTCGCGCTGGCGTTCGGTGAGGTCGTCGACCGCAACGTCCAGCGTGTCGAGCTTCCGGTAGGCTACCTCGCGGTCGAGGCGGTCTGGGATGGCATACAGGCCCGGCGCGAGCTCCTCGCCACTCCCCCCCGCGAGCATGTCGCGGGCCGCCTCGAACATCATCGCGAACGTCGTGTCCATCACCTCGGCGGGGTGGCCGTTACTGTGTGGGCCGGTGAGATTCACCAGACGCCCCTCCGCGAGCAGGTTGATCCGCCGCCCGTCGTCGAGGTGATACCGGGTGACGCCGTCGCGGGGTTCGGTCACGCGTTCGGCGGCGTCTTCGAGGTCTGCGATGGCTATCTCCACGTCGAAGTGGCCCGCGTTCGCGAGGATCACTCCGTCCTGGAGCTCGTCAAGATGCTCCTCGCGAACGACGTCGCGGTTGCCGGTGGAGGTGATGATGTAGTCGGCCTCGCTCGCGGCCGATTCCATCGTCTCGATGCGGTGGCCGTCCATGTGCGCCTCTAGCGCCTTCCGGGGGTCGACCTCGGTGACTATCGTTTGTGCGCCCATGCCGCGGGCCTTGCGAGCGATCCCGCGTCCGCAGTAGCCGTAGCCGCCGACGACGACGGTCTTGCCCGAGAGCATCGTGTTGGTGGTGATCATCACGTTCGATAGCGAGGACTCGCCGGTGCCGTGGACGTTGTCGAAGAAGTGCTTCATCGGCGTGTCGTTGACGCCGTACACCGGGAATTCGAGCACGTCGTCGGCTTCCATCGCTTCGAGACGGGTGATCCCGGCGGTCGTCTGTTCGCCGCCGCCGACCACGTGACGGGCGATTTCGGGGTGATCCGCGTGGACCTTCGCGATCAGTTCGCACCCGTCGTCGAGGATGAAGTCCGGTTCCCGTTCGAGCAGGTCGTGCTGGCCCGCCTCCCACGCCTCCTCGCTCATCCCGGCCTCGACGAACGTTTCGATGCCGGGTTGGTCGCGGAGGGCGTCGACTACCTCGGCCTTCGTACTGTGCGGTTCGCTTCCCGTGACGAGGACGTCCGCTCCCGCCTCGTTCAGCGTCTCGACCAGTACACCGGTCTTCTGTTCGAGGTGCGACGCCAGCGCGACCGTGTAGTCGGAAAGCGGTTCGTCATCGCCGTACTCCTCGGCGAGCGAGCGAAGGATCGGTGTGTAGTCTCGCGTCCAGGCGAGCGGGTCGGTTTCGTCGGACATAGTGGGGTTCTCTACCGTGCATCCCCATAAACCCCGCCAAGGACCGTCTAATTTGCCCGTTTGATGGTTCGGGGATCAGACCGTCCCGTACCCCTGTAGACGGAGGTATATCGACCCGACGACGAGCGCGAGGCCGAACGCGGCGACCGCCCAGTCGGTCGGGCCGAACGGCTGCCGGTCGTAGAAGGTCCGGTCGCCCCGCGTGTCGAACCCGCGGGCCTCCAGCGCCATCGCCTGCGTCTGGACGTTACGGATCGCGGTCATGAACACCGGTATCAGGAGCGGGATGTAGCTCCGGAGCGTCTCGACGGGGTTGCCGCCGCCGACCTCGTGACCTCTCGCGGCCTGGGCCTGCCGGACGGTGTTCGCCGACCCCAGAAACGTCGGGAACAGACGCAGTGCGGTGCCGACGGCGAAACAGAACGCGTACGGGAATCCGAGCGACCGCATCCCGGCGACTATCTCCTCGTTGGAGGTGGTCGTCACGAACAGTAGCCCGCCGACGATGAACGCCGCTATCCGCTCGGAGCGGCCGAGCGCGAACAGCAGTTCCCGCTCGGTGAGCGTTCCGAGTGGGGTCTCTAGCAACACTGGACCGCCGGACTCGGCGAACGCCGGCCAGACCGCGAAACCGACCAGAAACAGCGCCGCGACGATAAACGAGAGGCGCTTGAAGTTCGCCCACCCGCCGACCAGCAGTAGCGCGGCGAACGTCGCCGCCAGCGGGACGAACACCCACAGCGGGTCGCCGAAGACGTACACCGTCACGAACACCCCTACGAGCAGCGCCAACTTCGACCGAGCGTTCAGCCGGTGGAGGAACGTGTCCCGGTCCACGTACAGGGAGGGAGAGGAACTCATTCGTTCTCACCTCCGCTCGTCTGTCCGGTGCCGGACCCGCCGTCAGTCCGGCCGCCGCCACCGTAATCGGGGTCATTGCGTACTCCCGCCTCCTCCCCGCCGGCCTCCGCATCTACGGACGAGGCGTCGGACCCTCCGAGCCCCTGAACGACCTCCGCGACCGAAAGCGCGGGGAGCGCGTCCTCTTGGCCGGACACACCGGCGAGCCGATTCGAGAGATCAACCGGCTGGGGCTGTTGGAGTTCCCACTGCTCTAAGGCCGACTCGTCAGCGAACAGCTCCCGCGTCGGTCGGTCGGCGACTTTCCGCCCGTCTGCCATCACGACGGTCCGCGGGGCGTACCGGGCGACCGTGCGCATGCTGTGCGTGACCATCACGACGGTCAGGCCCTCCTCGCGGTTGAGACGGGCGACGAGGTCCATGAACTGGTCGCGTTGGGTCGCGTCGAGGCCGGTCGTCGGCTCGTCGAAGACGATCACGTCAGGGTCGGTCGCGAGGATCGACGCGAGCGCGACCCGCTGTCGCTGTCCCTTCGAGAGGTTGAACGGGTCCGCCTCCTCCAGCCCGTCGAGTTCGACGGTTTCGACGGCCTCGCTCACGGCGCGTTCGAGCGCCTCGCCCTCCATCCCGAAGTTCTCGGGACCGAAGGAGACCTCCTCGCGGATGGTGTCTGCGAAGATCTGGTGGTCCGGGTTCTGGAACACGTATCCGACCGACCGACCCACTTCCCCCATCGAGAGTTCGGAAACGTCCTGTCCTCGCCAGCGCGCGCTACCCGCGTCGGGTTCGAGCAGTCCGTTCAGCTGTTTGGCGAGCGTCGTCTTGCCGCTCCCGTTGTGCCCGACGATAGCGACGACTTCGCCCTCGCGGACGGTGAGGTCGACGTCGTCGACCGCTCGCACCGACTCCCGGTCCGTCTCGTACTCGTAGACGATGCCGTCGAGTTCGAAGAGGGGGTCGCCGGGGTTCTCGCCGGTTCCTGCGGGGGTCCCCGGGAGCGTCTCCCCGCGGTGTGCGGGGGGCGTCCACGCGAGGTCGCTGTCCTCGACCGCCGTAACGGCCTCCGCCGGCGTAAGCGGGAGTTCCTCGCGAGACCAGCCGATGCGGTCAAACACGTCCACCACCGGCGGGACCGCTACGCGGGCGTTCCGGAGGGCCTCGACGTCAGTGAACACCTCTCGGGCCGGTCCCTGTCGGTACACCTGCCCCGCGCGCAACAGGACGGCGTGGTCTGCGAGCAGCGCTTCCTCGATATCGTGCGTGACCATCACGATCGTCTCGGGCCCCCGCCAGTCCTCCGGCGCGCTCGCCTCGTCGCTGTCGGCCAGAGAGCGGATCACTTCCAGCGTGTCGTGGCTCCCCGCGGGGTCGAGGTCGCTGGTCGGTTCGTCGAGGACGAGCAGTTCGGGGTGGTTCGCGACCACGCCAGCGAACACGAGGCGCTGCTTCTGGCCGCCAGACAGCGCTTCGGGCGGCCGTCGCCGGTCGAGGTCGCCGAGGCCGACGACTTCCAGCGCGTGGTCTATCCGGGGGTCGATGTCGGCCGGCGGGACCGCCAGGTTCTCCGGGCCGAACGCGACCTCGCTCGTCACGCTGGTCCCGAACAGTTGGGCCTCGTAGTCCTGGAGAACCATCCCCACGACTTCGGCCATCTCCGGGACGCGAGCGTCGGTGGCGTCCCGTCCGAGTACGTCGACGTTCCCGTCGAACGACCCGGTGAGAAAGCTGGGAATGATCGAGTTGAACGTCCGCAGCAGCGTCGATTTACCGCCGCCGCTCGCTCCCATCATAACGGTGAACGACCCGGCGGGGACACCGAGGTCGATCCCGCGGAGGACCGGGCCGCCGCGTTCGTCCGGGTCGTAGTCAGCATCGTCGGCGAAACTGTCGGCCGGCGGGAGATCCGAACCCCGTTCGTAGGCGAATACGACCTCTTCGAGGGTCGCTGCATCCCCGCTGGCCGGGTCGTTGTCCATCGTATTCTCGTCAAGTCCCGCCCGGGACTAAAAACTGAGCGATTCGGCTAATCGAGCAGCTTCGACAGCCGCTCGCCTGAGATCACTGTCAGACCGAGCACGGCCAGGAAGCTGATAGCGCCGATGGCGATCTGGACCGTCGAACCGCCGGCACCGAACTGTTCGCCCTGAGACGCCCCGAACGGTACGTCCTGGATGCCCAGCGAGACGGCGATCCCGACAGCGGCCCAGACGACCGAGACGACGGCGAGACCGAACGCGGCGGTCTGGGCCCGCGAGGCCGAGGCGTCGGGCAGATCCTCGTCGCGCAGCAGGTCGGGGTAGAGAAGCCCCATGTCCTTGATTCGCGGGTACGTCAGGTAGAGAAGCGGCGGTCCGAGGACCACCGACGCGATCACGTTGTTCAGAAGGATGATCGTGCCGAGCACCGAGAAGGGAAACAGTCCGAGTACCTCGAGCCCCCAGGCGATGATCGACGCACACAGCGCCGAACCGACGACGACGACGATGACGTATTCGAGGAGCTGTCTGCCGGCGTTTTCACGGAAGTTGGGCTCGACACCGCTCGAAAGCACACCGAGGTTGCCCCACAGCTTGTACCCGATCAACCCGAAGAAGAAGTTCCCGATAAACCCGAACAGGCTTCCCGGGCCGAAGGTACCGGCGAAGACGTCGTTGATCAGGTTCCCGATACCGGACCCCCAGGCCGCTGCCGGACCGAACAGTATGCCAAATATCACGGGGATGACGTTCCCCGGACGAACAGCGGTGATTCCCGGAATTATCACGAGACCGGCAAAGGGTATCAGTAGCGCGGCGTACACAGCGGCGACGACGGCTACCAGCATTATCATTCGTGTATCCCGCCACATCGTGACCAGTTCTTTCATCATCGAAAACACTTCTCAACAGATACTTAAAACTGATCGAAACTTGTCAAAGATCGGACTAGGGTGTGCCACACCGATGGTCTGACTCGATCCTCCGCGAGCGAGGTGGTGACGAACAGTTCTCGGTGTCGAACGCCGATCCCACCGACCCGATCCTATCAGGCGTTCGGTGCGTCGTCTTCGTTCCAGCGCGTCACGACGAACTGCTCGTAGCCGCCGTAGGCCGCCTCCAGCGCACCCATCCACCAGTTCCACCGTTCGGCCGGCGTCCCCTCTCGGCAGTCTGCGAGGTTTTCGACGATGATCTCCGGGGTCAACTCGTCGCCGCGGTCCACCTCAAACTGCTCGGAGTCCGTCAGGTCCGTGGCGGCGCGGGCGACGGCGCGGCGCTCCGCCGGCGTGCCGCCGAACGCCTGGCGCAAGTGGAGCATCAGGACCTCGCGTTCCATATCTGGTACATTGTCGGCTGTATCTTCTTTAAGAGTTCGACGCTCCCGGCTGTGTCGACTCCGCACGCGAGTCCGACCGCCAGCCCAGTCTCGGTCCGGCGGGTGATCGCGGCTCTCGCTCGGGACGGAACGTTTCGATGTCCTTTTGGGCCGCGACCGACTGGTTCGACGCATGGCAAGCTTCACAATCGTCGTCTCGGACCCCGAGTCGGGCGAGACGTACCAGCGAGAGGCGGACGACCAGGACGCGAACCGATTCATCGGCCGGTCGATAGGAGAGACGGTCGACGGCGGCGCTGTCGGCTTCGACGGCTACACGCTTGAGATCACCGGCGGCTCCGACGACGCCGGCCGCCCGATGAGCGGCGACGTCCCCGGGCCGAACCTGCAGGAAGTCCTCTCCGACGGCGGGACGGGTTTCAACCCGACCCGCGACGGCGAGCGCAAGCGCGTCACCGTCCGCGGCGGCGAGGTCAGCGAGGCCGTCTCGCAGATCAACGCCAAGATCACCGAGCGCGGCGACCAGTCCGTCGACGAACTCCTCGGCGAGAGCGACGAGGAGTAACTCCCCGTTTTCCCCGAACGTACCACCGTCACAGCCGTTACGCCACCCATGGCCGACCGAGTTCCAAGCGACCACGACTCCGTAACGACCGTCCGAGCGACGCTCTCGACCGCCGGATCGACCCGACGACGCCGCCTCGAACTCCCCGCCGACGCGGCCGAGGAATTCCCCGCCGACGAGGTCGTCCGTCTCGTCGTCGACGGGTCGGAGTTCCACGCCCGGATCGAGACCGCCCTGACCGACGAAACCCGGATACTGTCCGGAGCATACGACGCCCCGCGCTTCGCTCGCTCTCCCGGCGACGCGCCGGACCGTCTCGGCCCGTGGCTCGACGACGTCGACGTCGCGGTCGGCGACTCGGTCCTCGTCGACGTGGTCGAACCCGGATTCAAATACGGCGTCCGCGAACCCGGCGAACGAGTCGTCTACGAGGCGACCGAATCACCCGATGATAGTCTCGCAGCCATCGCGGAGCGGGTGGAAGACGAGCGCTAACTGCCGCAAACCGCCGCATCAGTCAGCGCCGCGCTCCGCTCAACCGTCACGTATTTGACCTGTTCTCACAGTGTAGATATCATGAAACGACGCACCTACCTGCGGCTACTACCGGCTACCGCGGTAGCCGGTGCAGCAGGCTGTTCCTCGTCGGGCGACGAACCGGACGAAGGCGACGATACTGACGCCGATACTGATACCGACACCGAGACGGCGACCACAGAATCGGCGTCGACCACAGAACCGACGGCGACGCCCGAGGAGTCGCTCGACGCCGCGGCGGCGGCACTGAACGAGGCGTCCGAGGGGATCGGCACACAGTCCGACGCGTTCGGTGAGGACGGGGAGTCGTTCGACGAGAGCGGGATCCGCCAGTCGATCACGACGGCGAACGACCACCTCGACGCGGCGGAGGAGGCCGACCTCTCCGAGGACCAGCAGGCTGATGTCGAGGACATGCGAAACGTCGCGGCGTACTTCTCACTCCTGACGGACACGATGCTCCAGTTGGACCGCGGTTTCAACGAGGTGGACGTCGCCCAGAGCTACGTCGACACCGAACGGTTCGACGACGGGATCGAATCGCTCGACGACGCGCGCTCGGCGTTTCGCGACGCCAGCGACGACCTGTCCGACGCCGAGGACGCGTTCGAGGCGCTCGACGAGGGGTCGTTCGAGCGCATCGACGGGACGACGTACGCCGAGGTCGAGGATTCCATGCAGATGGCCCGCCAGCTAGTCGACATGATGGATCCGTTCCTGACGGGTTACCGGGAGTTCGTCCGCGGATACGAGCGGTTCACCGTCGCCACTACCGCGCTCGACGAGGAGCGGTATCAGACCGCTGCCGACGAGTACGACACCGCATCGGTTCGGTTCGGCGACGCGGAGTCAGCGTTTACGGACGCCGAGGAGTTCGCACCGGCGGACATGCAGTCCTCGGTTATCAGCCTCACCTGCTACGCTGCGGCGCTTGCGGACGCCAGCGAACACTTCGCCGAGGCGGCGCGGGCGCTCGAGGAGGGCGACGACCAAACCGCAAACGAGGAGGCCGAGGCCGGACAGGAGGCCGCGAGTCGCTGCGATTCGTCTCCCGCCGCGCTGGCGATGCCGGCGCTCTAACGCGTCCCTTTTCCCCGTCGCCCGCCAATCGCGAGTATGACCGATTCGAAACGCGATGCGTTTCTCGCGGGGGAACGACACGAGGATGTCGCGTTCTACCTGGCCGAGGACGCCGTCGACGACCTCGGAAAGCTACGCGACTACGGAGTGGACGTCCCGGACGGCATCGTCATCGTCGTCGACGGGGAGAACGGCCGGAACGCCTTCCAGACGGCGACGGGGCAGGACCCGATGGCGTTCGCGAAGCAGGCGATGGCCGAAGACGGGACGGTCCACGCGGACCTGGCCGGCGGCGACTGTCCCGAGGGCGACGGTCCCGACCACGCGGCGCGGTTCGTCTTCGCCTTCTCCGAGGAACAGAACGAGGAGGTCGGCGACCTCTACGCCGAGGGCGACGTGATCCACGCGTACGCCCAGTGCGAGTGCGGGACTGCGTACTCCCAGAAGTGGGTCGTCGGCGAGCGGTAACGCCCCCGAGTTCGAGAACGGCCTGTTCTCCGCCCTCACGACGCGCCCCAGGTGGCGGCGCGACTACCGCGTCTCGTCCACGGTGTCGACGAGTCGCCGGACCCGCTCCTCGTCGACCGGGTTCGTCGTCACCCCGCCCTCCTTCAGCGCCGTGCCGACGATTGCGCCGTCCGCGACCGACAGCAGCGACGCCGCGTTCTCCGTCGTGACCCCGCTTCCGACGATAACGGGGGCGTCGAGGCCCGCCTCGTCCCTGGCGGCGGCGGCCGCCGCGACCGCCTCCGTCGCGACCGCGTGACCGGTACCTGCGCCGCTGACGATGACGCCGTCGGCGAGCCCTCTCTCGACCGGTTCGGCAACGGTCTCGGCGTCGAACCGTGACGCGGCGGCCTCCGGGGCCCGCTGGTCCCCGTCCGCATCGTGGGCCGTATCGCGGGTCGCCAGCGGTGCGGAGTGTTTCACGTCCAGGTCCGCGAGGACCGACGCCTCGCAGTCCAGGCGCTCGCGCAACCGGACGGTCTCGTGGGCCTGCCCCTCGACGACGCCCTGGTCCGTCACGCGCGCGCCGACATGGACGTTCGCACGGACGAAGTCGGCCCCGACCGCGGCCGCGACCGACAGCGCCGCTTCGACATCGTTCCGGAGGACGTTGATCCCGAGCGGGAGGTCGACGGCGTCCCGGACCTCGCCCGCAACCCGGGTCATCGAGGCGACCGCGTGCTTCGGGACGTCGTCGGGATAAAACGGTGCGTCGCCGAAGTTCTCCATCATGAGTGCGTCGACACCGCCTGCGGCGAGGCGGCGGGCGTCCCGCAGTGCGGCCTCGCGGACCATGTCGAGGTCACCGTTGGACCTCGGCGCGCCCGGCAGCGGCGGGAGATGGAGCATGCCGACGATCGGTTTCTCGGCGTCGATACTGTCGAAGGTCATTGGTCCCCATCGGAGTCCGTTGGTTCGCCGTCCGCGACGTCTTCCGGCACCAATTCGCGGAACGCGTCGAGGATGACCTGCTTCGTCACGGCACCGCGGGTCGTCCAGTGGTTGGCGTAATCGAGCATGTCGTCGTAGATGTCGGGCTTACAGCCCGCAGCCTTGGGGTGGCCGCCGCCGTTGACCTGGCGGGCGACCTCGTGACAGCGCTCGAATTCGTCGGTGCCGCGGATGCTCGCGCTCCCGGCTGGTTTGACGACGACGGAGGCGTCGGCACCTTTCTCGCGCATCGCTTCGGCGACTTCGTTCTGGGAGCAGCGGCCGTAGGTGACGCCGACCGTCCAGGGGCCGATCTCGCGCACGTCGGCGCGGTCGACGGCCCGGCGTATCAGTGCCTCCTTCTCGACGCGTTGCTCCTCGATGAACTCGACGACCTCCTCGGGCAGGTCGGGGCCGTGGCGCATCACGGTGTCTACGTACTCCTCGGCGTCGCTCCAGTACGAGAAGTCCGCCAGGTCGTCGCTACGCGGGTCCTCGCGGATCCAGAGGTCGTGGTCGCGGGTCACCGCGGCGAGTTCCGTGTAGTGCCGCGGGAAGTCGTGGTCGAGCGACCGGAGCGCCACGTCGGCAGAACACTCCTCGTCGCTGTCGCCGACGACCAATTCCGCGCCGGCGTCGCGGACGGCGGCGGCGACGTCGTCTTCCCACTGATGGTGGTCGAACCACCGAACTGTGTCGGCCGTTTCGACGGCCGCGTCGAGTTCGTCTTCCACGTACTCGTAGCGGTCGGGACAGAGGTCGCAGACGAACAGGTCGATCCCCTCGGTGCCGTACTCCGCGACGTACTCGATACCGTCCTCCAGGTCGTGCGGTCCCGCGGGAACGAGCGCAACGTCGTGGGAGACGCGGCCCGGCGCGTCCTCGACGACGGCGTCGGCGTCGAGCGAGAGATCCGATTCGGTGTCGGAACTGTTGTCTTCCGCGGTGTCAGGAGCGTCAGAGTCGTCTCCGCCGTCAGCCGTCGGGTCGTCGCCGTACAGTTCTCGGATCAGTGCGACGCAGGCGAGGCCGTCGGCGTCGGGGTCGGCAACGACGGCCACGCTGGCTCCGTCGAGCGCATCGGCGGCGGCCTGTTCCTCCTGGCTCTCCTCTAGCGAATCCGGGATGAAAAAGCCCTCTCCGGGGATGACGGACTTGCGGGCGAGCGAGAGGTCGCTGCTCTCGATGAGTGAATCGTCCATACCCGTACCTCCGTCCCGCGCGGCAAGAACCCGCCGGTTCGGCGTCTCGCCAGCCCGGTCCCCGCGTTACCCGCCGGCCGCGGGCGCTATTCGTCTAGTTGCCGTACCGTCAACACGGGCGTGGGACAGGACCGGACGACCCGTTCGGCGACGCTGCCGATGAGAAACCGGTTCTCGCCGTGACGGCCGCGCGTTCCGGTCGCCACGAGGTCCACGTCGTTCTCCCTGGCGTAGGCGCAGATCTCGCCCGCGGGGCGGCCCTCCCGGACGGCGGTCACGACCTCGCGGTCCGCCCACTCGCTGACCGCGTCCAGCGCGTCCTCGCCGCTCTCTTCGAGCGCTGCGCGCATTTCGTCGCGGATCGATTCGGGCGAGGAGTCCACTTCGCTCTCGTCGACGACGTACAGGGCGTGGACTTCGGCGTCGAACCGCCGCGCGAGGTCCAGCGCGGTTTCGACAGCCCGTTCCACGCTCTCGGACCCGTCGGTTGCGATGACGACCGTCTCGAACATACTGTTCGTTTCCCCCGGGCGTGGCTTTAAACCTCGGACCACGTCGCCGCCGCGGAGACGGTCAGAACAGCCCTCGGCCCGGACGGGGTCCGTTCGAGGGCCAGATTTTTGCTCCCCGCTTTCGCACGATGTTGTATGGAAACGGAACAGGCCCTCGACGCGGACGACCCGCTGGCGGTCGAGACGGTGCTCGTCCCCGTCGACGGGAGCGACTCGTCGGTACGCGCCGTCGACTACGCCGCCGCCGTCGCGGACCGATACGACGCCACCGTCCACGCCGTCTACGTGCTGGGCGAGGAGATGGTCCGCGCTATCGAGACCGACTCCATCGACGAGGCGGAGGCGGCCAACAAGGCGCAGTCGTTTATCCGCGACGTCGCCGACCAAGTCGCGGAGTACGACGTGTCGATGACGAACTCGACGGCCTACGGGTTCTCGACGACGAGCAAGATGACCCACCCGGGAAGCGTCGTCCTCGACACCGCCGACGACGTGGACGCCGACTTCATCGTCGTTCCGCGGGAACCGCTCTCCGGCGAACCCGGCGAGATACTCTCGAAGGCCGCCGAGTACGTCCTGTTGTACGCCAGCCAACCCGTCCTCTCCGTGTGACCGGCGGTCAGTTCAGGCGGAACGACATCTCCAGTTCGAAGCTCTCGGCGTTGGTCGTCTCGAACCCGACTTTCTCGTAGAGGTTTACCGCGGCCGTGTTCCAGCGCTCGACCGTCAGCCACACGTTCTCTACGCCGTTCCCCCGGCCGTATCCGAGCAAGGCGTCCATGAGTCGGCCCCCGATACCGGACTCCTGATACTCCTGAAGGACGAAAATAGCGAGTTCGTACGACTCGCCGTCGTCCCCGTCGGGGACGAGCGTGGCGTGGCCGGCCGCCCGGTCGCCGTCCCAGGCAACGACGTTCAGCCCCTCGTCGACGAGGGTTTCCAGCCACCCCTCGATACGATCCTCGCCGGTCGGGGGGATCCCCTGCGCGCGGTCGGCGGGGTCAAACGCCGCGTACATCTCGGCGAGGGCGTCGAACCCGTCCGGGTCCAGCGCCCGGATCGTGATCTCCCGCCCCTCACGGTCCTCGAACGTTTGGGGGGGTTCGGAGAACCTGTCCGCCTGTTCGTCCGAGTGTGATCGGTCGCCGGTCATCGTACCAGCGTCACCGACACCTGGGCGTTCAACAGGACGAACTCCGTGATCGACCCGAGTTGGATTTTGCCCATCGGACTGCGCTGCCCGCCGCCGATGACCAGCCTGTCGAACCCCTCGCGTTCCGCTATCTCGACTAGTTCGCTCCCCGGGTCACCCGATACGCGGCGGATCGTCGCGTCGATGTCGGCCTCGTCCAGACGGTCCCGGGCCCTCGCCTCTACTTCGTCCGGCGAGGACTCGTGGTCCGTCTCCTCGAGGATGGCGACCGTCAGGTCGTCGTTCGCTTCTACCGCACGGCGTACCGTCTCTTCGAGCGCTGCGTCGGTCTCGTCGCTCCCGGCGATGCCCAGCAGTACTTTCATTGGACTCGTGTTCTGCGGCCCGTCTCAAAACAGTTGGGAACGGCCGGAGAACGTCCGTACCGAACGACATCTCCGAGAACGGACACGCGGATTCGCCATCGAACCGACCCCGCTCGACCCCGTCACCGCGGCGTGACAACCCTTTTGCCCACCGCTTCGTAAGGGAGCGACATGAGCGACGACGCGCCGAAGACGGTCGCCGGCACGGACGCCCGCGACGACGACTCCGCTTCCGCGGACGACGACCGACCGACGGACGACGAGTCGGAATCGCGGACAGATACCGCCGTTGAAACGTCGCCGGCCGCCGGTGCGGAAGACGGGCCGGAAGACGACGGGTCCGCGACTGACGACCCGCAACCGCGCGTCCCCGAGGACGTCCAGAAGTACGACCGCTTCCAGAAGATGGACGGCGCGCAGTACGACCGCGTCAACGAGTTCCTGCGTGACCGGACGTACATCACGGCCCGCGAGTGGGCTATCGCCCGTCTGTGCGCGGACTTCCGGACGGAGACCGGCGTCGAGATGACGAAGATCGGCGAGAACCTCCCCGAACTGGTCCCGTTCATGACCGACACCTACTCGCCGCAAGCGGTCAACCAGGCCAGGTCGTCGTTCGAGGACAAGGTCCGCACGGCCGGCGCGACGTTTCTCTACGGTGCGATGTCGGACTTCTTCACCGCCGAGGAACTCGACGAAGTGATGTACGAGACGACCGAGGTCGCGAAGTTTCTACTCGAAGTCGAAGGAGTCGACCTCTCCGTCGAGGAGGAACTCGAAGCGGAGGACCGCATCTCCGGCGTGATGCGAGAAGTACGGGCGTCGAGCGAGGAACTCCGCCACGACGGAACGGAGTGTCCGGAGTGCGGTCACGAGATCACCGGCGACGATTAGGCCGGTACTCCCCCGTGCGGGGTTCCTCCCACGGGCGCGTTCTCAACCATTCAGGTTGTCCATCTTAGCCAGGTCGTACAGGAGGGACAGTTGATCCGTTACGGTACGTCTCTACTGCGTCTACAGCGGTGCTTGTTAGAATTCTCCTCCCTCGCCCGGTGTTTGAATGAGGTGTGTGGGAAAAAGTAAATGCCGTCGCAGAGAAACGGAACCCCATGGTCGACAGCGCTGGGAGTTTACTCACCTTCTGTTTGATCCCGGTGGGGATCTTCGGTCTGTTGTTCTGTCACGAGTTGGGTCACGCGCTCCCGGCACTGCTGGCGGGCGGACGAGCGCACGTCACCGTCGGAAGCCACGACGGTCGGACGGTGACGCTCGGGCGACTCTCAGTTACGGTCGGGATGGACGGGTTCCGGAGTCTCTTCACGTACGGCGACATACAGTGGAGCGGCCCGGATTCGACGTTCGTACGGGCCGCGGTCATTCTCGGCGGTCCGGCCGTGACCGTCAGCGCGGTCGGCGTACTCGGTTTCGTACTTCTGCGCGGTGTCGACGGCTCGTTGTTCTGGGTTCTGGGGAATATCCTCGTGAGCGAGGGGTACAGGGCATACCAGACGATGGTGCCGAAAACGTACTCGAAGGGGCCGTACGAAGGGAAGCCGAGCGACGGGAAGCGGTTTCTACGCCTTATCCGGGCCTGAGGCGTTGTTTTCGGTGATGTACATCTGCCTGCCGCTTCGAGAACTATTCTCGTACGAGAGGCCGCAGTGGCGGTTTTGAATCCCTGTCTGTTCCGATTCCGTTCCTATTTCTCGCCCGGCGGAAGCAATGGGCCCGGGTCCGCGGGTTCGAAGGTGACGACCTCGTCGACCGAGAGCGGCCGCAGGTTGATCGGGAGTTCGTCTCGCTCCCGTACGCCGGCGAGCGTGTCCGACGCCTCCCGAACGGCGTAGAACGTCGGAACGAGAACCACTTGGCCGCTGTTTTTGTCCTCGACGGCGACGACGAGAAAGACCGTGCCGCCGGTCGACGCGCGGAACACCTCGAAGGAGTCGAAACTGGTTCCCTCGGTCTCGACTGCCTCGCTGACCGTGTCGAACTCGTCGTCGGGCACGAGGATGTCCAGGCCGAACCGCTCGTGGTCCGGCGGGAGCGGCGTTACGTCACCGGGATGGACCTCGATAACGTCCCACCCGTTGTCGCGATACTCGGCGGCTGTCGCCTCCATGTCCGTGATGACCTCGTCCCAGAAATTCATGACCGTCTCGTCGGGGCCCTGACTCATAGTGAAACGGCGACGGCGGATCCTGAAAAACGTTCTCGTTATCTCGTCGGGTTAATAATGTAGAAAACTATTTTACGGCTGACGGCAGGATACGACATAGTGCGCGACCTACTATCCATCTCCGGTATGCGAACGCAGTTCGCCACCGACCGCGGCCACGTGAAGGCGGTCGACGGGATCGACCTGACCGTCCGCGAGGGGGAGACGGTCGGTCTCGTCGGCGAAAGCGGATCGGGCAAGAGCGTCACGGCGCTGTCCGCGATGGGACTCGTCGACGATCCTGGCGAGGTGGTCGGCGGCAAGGTCGAACTCCACGACCCGGACCTCGCGGACCGCCTCTCGGAGGAGCATCCCCGCCAGGCCGACGACTTCATCGACGAGACGGCCGGCAGCGTTGACCTCGCCAGAGCGCCCGAACCGGCGATGCGGTCGATCCGCGGCGGCGAAATGAGCATGATCTTCCAGGACCCGATGTCGACGCTCAACCCCGCGCTGACCGTGGGAGAGCAGGTCGCCGAGAGCCTGCAACTCCACCAGTACGGCGGGCGGAAGGCCGACACCTGGTGGAACGGCCTCCGGGAGACGCTCCCCTCGTTACGGGGCGGCGGCATCAGCGAGGAGGTGCTGGAAGCGACTGCGGAGATACTCGCGGAAGTCGGCATTCCCGAACCCGAGGCGCGACTTGACGACTACCCCCACGAGTTCTCCGGTGGGATGCGCCAGCGCGTCCTCATCGCTATCGCTCTCGCCTGCAGACCGCAGTTGCTCATCGCTGACGAACCGACGACGGCACTCGACGTGACGATCCAGGCGCAGATACTAGACCTCATCAACGACCTGCAGGACGAGTTCGGTATGTCCGTCCTGTTTATCACGCACGACCTCGGCGTCGTCGCCGAGACGTGCGACCGCGTAGCGGTGATGTACGCCGGAGAGATAGTCGAGGAGGGACCGGTCGAGGAGATATTCCACAACCCCAGCCACCCCTACACCTACACCCTGCTCGAATCGATCCCCCGCGAGGACAAGAACCGCCTGACCCCTATCGAGGGGAACGTTCCCGACCTCATCGACATGCCGGAGGGCTGTAATTTCGCTCCGCGGTGTCCGTGGGCCCAACCCGAATGTCGGGAGGGGGAGATCCCGTACCTCCAACACGGTGCAGACGGCGTCGACCACCGCTCGAAATGCATTATGGAGGAGTTCGACAAGTCCCAGTACGGAGACGACCGGGCCGACATCAGCGCCGAAAGCCGGACGTTCGGCGGCGAACCGCTCGTTTCCGTCGACGGACTGAAGAAACACTTCTCGCAGGCCGACGACCTTCTGGATAAGTGGCTGGACGACGAATCGAAGCCGATCCAGGCCGTCGACGGCGTCGACTTCGACCTCTACGAGGGGGAAACGCTAGGTCTCGTCGGCGAGTCCGGTTGCGGGAAGTCGACGACCGGGCGGGCGCTGCTCCGCCTCACCGAACCGACCGACGGGACCGTGCTGTATGCGGGCGACGACCTGGCGACGCTCGACGACGACAGCCTGCGCGAGCGCCGCAAGGACATGCAGATGATATTTCAGGACCCGCTCTCGTCGCTGGACCCGCGAATGAGCGTGGCACAGACGGTTATGGAACCGCTGAAGATCCACGACCTCCCCGAGGAACCGCCGGCGGACGATAGCTCGAAGCGCCAGCAGCGCCAGGAACGCGTCGACGAACTCATCGAGGCCGTCGGTCTCGACGTCGACCAGCGGGACCGCTACCCGCACGAACTGTCCGGCGGGCAGCGCCAGCGCGTCGGCATCGCACGAGCGCTCGCGGTCGACCCGGATTTCATCGTCTGCGACGAGCCGGTTTCGGCGCTCGACGTCTCCGTCCAGGCGCAGATACTCAACTTGCTGGAGGACCTGCAAGACGAGTTCGACCTGACCTACCTGTTTATCGCCCACGACCTCTCGGTCGTGCGCCACATCACCGACCGCGTCGCCGTGATGTATCTCGGCCGGATCGTCGAGATAGCGGAGACGAAGACGTTGTTCGCCGACCCGAAACACCCGTACACGCAGGCGTTGCTGTCCTCGATCCCGGAACCGGACCCGCTCGTGGACACTGACAACCGGATCATTCTCGAAGGCGACGTTCCGAGCCCCATCGACCCACCCAGCGGGTGCCGCTTCCGGACGCGGTGTCCGAAAGTGATCCCGCCGGACGACCTCGACATCGACCAGGCGACGTTCCGCGAGATCATGGACTACCGTGAGCGCGTCGAGAACGAGAACATCTCGGTCGAAGCGATCGAGGAGTCATCGATCGACGTCGCGGACTCCCGCGCAGCGGCGGACGGCGGACAGGCCGCGACGGCGGACCAGGTGGAACCGGACGAGACACGAGAGGACGCGACGGTGCCGGAGCTTCGGGCCCGCCTCTTCGACGGGCAACTTCCCGCGAACGTCCGGGACGTGATAGACGAGTCGCTTCGCCTCGTCGTCGACCGGGAGTGGGAACAGGCCGCCGACCTCCTCCGCGAGAACTTCGAGAGCGTCTGCGAACACGAGGATCCGAAACTGGGTGACGACGACCATCCGGCCGCTTGTCACCTCTACTCGAATAGTTAACTACACCCGTCGTAAATTCTCGTTCTCTCCGGAACTACGTTTGGCAATACCTACCGCAATTCCGGTATATTTATACCGGAAGTACAGGCATAATGTGTCCATGGCACGTGACATAGACCGTCGTAATTTCCTGAAGGCGGCAGGCGGTGCCGCGGTAACGACTTCGATGACTGCCGGGTGTCTCTCAGGGATCCTCGGAGAAGGCGACAACGACGGAGGGGAGGGGGGAACACTCACCTACGGCCGGGGTGCACCATCCGACACGCTCGATCCGCAGTCCTCGACGAGCGGCGAGGTCGCGAAGGTGACCAATCAGGTGTACGAGCCTCTCATCGGCTTCGAACCGGGTACCGCGACGCTCGCGGAATCACTGGCAACGAACTGGGAGATGGACGGGACGACGGCGACGATCGAACTCCGCGAGGGCGCCGAGTTCCACAACGGCGACGAGTTCACCGCCGAAGACTTCATCGCCACCTACCGCCGCTACCTCGACGAGGACTACGACTACTACAACGAGGATGGGTCGATCTACGGTCCGTATCTGCTCGGCTCTGTTGAAGACGTCACCGCCGAGGACGACTACACGCTGACCTTCGAGATCTCGAAGCGGTACGCCCCGTTCATGGCGAATCTGGCCGTGTTCGCGCTGGTCGTACTTCCGAAATCCGAGATCGAGGCCGAGACCGACTTCGCGACGGAAATGGTCGGCACCGGCCCGTTCGAGTTAGACAACCTGAACGAGGGTAGCGGCCAGGTCCGACTCACCGCGAACGACAGCTACTGGGGCGACGGTCCGAACGTCGACGAAGTGGTGTTCCAGGTGATCGGCGAGAACTCGACGCGAGCCTCGTCGCTCAACGCGGGCGAACTCGACATCATCGACGGCCTCGACTCCCAGACGGTCGGTCAGGTCGAGGAAGGCGACGGCGAGGTCCGTCGTATCGCCGGCATGAACGTCGGCTACCTCGCCATGAACGGCGCCGAGTTCGAACCGTTCCAGGACAAGCGCGTCCGGCAGGCGATGAACTACGCTATCGACACGGAGGCACTGGCGAACAACATCTACCAGGGTATCGCTACGCCCGCAAGCCAGCCTATCACCGAGTCTATCCTCGGATACAACGAGGACCTCGACCCCTACCCGCACGACCCCGACCAGGCGCAATCTCTCCTGGAAGAAGCAGGATACGGAGACGGGTTCGACCTCGAACTCGCGGCGTTCCAGAACCCCCGTGCGTACAACCCGTCTCCGACGCAGGCCGCCGAGACGATCAGTTCGTACCTCGAAGATATCGGTATCAACGTGACGATCGAACAGCAGACCTGGGAGTCCTACCTCGAGTACACCGGCACGGGTAAGCACGACGCCTGTTTCCTCGGCTGGATGACCGACAACGGCGACCCGGACAACTTCTACTACGCCCTGCTCCACCCGCAGATCGACGTGCCCGAGGACCAGGACTTCGCCGACTGGGGCGCTGACGGGTACAACACCTCGAATCGTGCGGCCTGGGCCAACAACGAGTTCATGGGGCTCATCGAAGAGGGCCAGACCACGTACGACGACGGCGAGCGCGAGGAACTCTACCAGCAGGCCGGGGAGATATTCCACGAGGAGTGTCCCTGGGTCCCGCTGGTCCACACCGAGGAGATCCGCGGCGTCTCATCGGACATCGACAACTACGTCGTCGAACTGATCGGGGGTCCGTTCCTGGCACAGGTTCAGCTGAACTAATTCCCCCGACCTCTCGATGATCAGCAAGCGATACATCGTCAAGCGGCTGCTGTTGTTGATCCCGGTGTTGCTCGGAGTGGCGACGCTGGTGTTCTCTATCCTGCAACTCTCTCCCGGGAACCCCGCGCGGGTTATCGCTGGCGAGCGTGCCAGTGAGGCGGCCGTCCGGGAGATAGAACGCCGGCTCGGCCTCAACGACCCGATATGGGTGCAGTACGGCAGGTTCCTCTGGGACCTCCTTCATCTCGACCTGGGCGAGTCGTACGTTTACCGCCGCGGACAGCCGGTTGCAGGGCTCCTGCGCTGGAAGTTCCCGATCACGATGGAACTCGCCGTGTTCGGCCAGCTAGCCGGGATACTCTTCGGTATCCCGATCGGGATCATCAGCGCCGTCAAGCAGGATTCTCTCACCGACCATCTCAGCCGTCTCGGCGCACTCACCGGTATCAGCGTCCCGATATTCTGGAGCGGTCCGCTGTTGATCCTGTTGTTCTCGGTCACCCTCGGCTGGTTCCCGACGAGCACCAGGATCGGCTCCGAGTACACTGCTCCCCAGGTGACGGGGCTGTTGACTGTTGACACACTGTTGCTCGGCCAGTACGAGGCGTTCATCTCGGCGGTACATCACCTGTTCCTGCCGTCGCTCGTCATCGGGGTCTACTCGATGGCGCTCATCTCCCGGATGATGCGTTCCTCGATGCTCGAAGTCATACGGAAAGATTACATCCGGACCGCTCGGGCGAAGGGCCAGGGCGCGAAGATCACCCTGATGAAACACGGGTTCCGAAACGCGCTCATCCCCGTCGTCACCGTCATCGGCATCCAGTTCGGGAGCCTGCTCGGCGGTGCGGTACTGACCGAGACGGTGTTCGCGATACCCGGCGTCGGAAAACTGCTTGTCACGGTGATCCAGGACGGTGACTATCCGGTCGTGCAGGGGATCGTTCTGGTGTTCGCAGTCGTCTTCACGCTGGTGAACCTTCTCGTCGACCTGACGTACTCCTATCTCGACCCGAGGATCGAACAATGAGCACGGAAACCGAAACAGCTGCCGAGGAACGCGCGAGCCGCAGTCTGCTGGACCGGCTGCGCGCCTCTCCGTTCCTCTCAGAACTCCTGTCGAACCGCCTGGCCGTTTTCGGCCTCACACTCATCGTCACGATGGCCGTGATGGCCGTCTACGCCCGGTTGTTCCTCGACCCGGAGGCTCTCGCTCACACCGAACTCGGCACGAACCCGAGCCTTGCCGGTCCCTGTGGCGATCCGACGGTCCTGGGTGCGCTACAGAACTTCGCTTCCTGTCAGTTCCCGTTCGGCACTGACTTACAGGCGCGGGACCTCTTCCTCCGGACCGTCTACGGGGCGTGGCTGGCGATGAAGTACGGCACTATCATCGTTGTCGCCTCGACGACGTTCGGGGTCGGTCTCGGCATCATCGCGGCCTACTACGGCGGGTGGATCGACAACGTCATCATGCGCACGATGGACGTTCTGCTCGCGTTCCCGTCGCTGTTGCTGGCGCTCGCGCTGGTCGCCATCTTCGGGGTCGGTCTCTGGAAGGCAGTCATCGCGCTGACGCTCGTCTACACGCCCCGCTTCGCCCGCGTCGTCCGCGGCGCGGCACTGAAGGTGCTCGAAGACGAGTACATCGACGCCACGGAGGCGCTGGGGGCGCGGGACGGCCGCGTCCTCCTCCGACACGTGCTACCGAACTCGCTCGCGCCGATCACCGTCCAGAGCACGCTGAACTTCGGGCTGGCGATCATCGACCTCGCCGCCCTCTCGTTCCTCGGTTTCGGTGCCCAGGCCGGTACGCCGTCCTGGGGGCTGATGTTGACGAACGGCGTCGACAACGGTCTGCTCACCGGGCAGTGGTGGTGGTCTTTCTTCCCCGGTCTGTTCCTCGCGGTGACCGTCCTGGGGTTCAATCTACTCGGCGACGGTATGCGCGACGCGCTGGACCCGCGGATGCGTGAGACGGTCGACTGACCGTGTCACTCTCCGTTCCGGACCAGATACGTGCGCCCGGCCGCCGTCTCGCGACGGCGGCGCTCGCGGGTGCGATAGCGGGCGGTGTCGCCGTCGCCGTATTCACCATCGACGGCGACTTCCGAACGGCGACCGAGCAGGTGTTCTCGCTCGGCGCACTGGCGTTCGGCCTCGGGCTGCTCGGCTGGTCCGGGTCAGTTATGGCCGGCACCGGTATCGAGAACATGCAACGCTACATGAAGACGAGGTCCAACTGGACGGAGGCCGACTCCCGTCGGGCGATGACCCGACTCATCGGGTTCGGCCTCGGCGTGATGCTGGTCGCGTCCGTGTCGACGGTCGGCCTGTGACGGTCCGTTCGTACCGGGCCGACCCGACTACCGACCGCGAGTCCCGCTACCGAAGCCGGTCAGTGCCGGAGGTTTTTCACCGAAGCCGCGACCAACGCGCGGCGTGACCTGACTCCCGCCCCGCGACGGTTCGCGATTGCGCGACACGTCGTCGCGGGGATCCGAAGTGTCGTCTGTTCGCTACGCGCGTACGTTCTCTCCGACTCCCTCTCCGAACGCCTCTCCGTCTCGGGTGTCGTAAACTACCTCACCGCGTACCAGCGTGAGTTCCGGGAACACGCCTTGCCGGCCCTCGAACGGCGTCCAGCCGCACTTCGAATGGAGGTCGTCTCCCTGTATCTCGTGGGCGTCGTCCGGGTCGAAGAGCACGAGGTCGGCGTCCCGTCCCGCCTCGATGCGGCCTTTGTTCGGCAGGTCGAAGATCTCGGCGGGGTTGGCCGCGGTCAGGTCGCGAACGCGCTCGTAGGAGAAACGACCCTGTCGAGCCTCCTCCAGCAGGAGCGGGAGCATCGTCTCGACGCCGGGAACGCCGCTCGGGGCGTTCCAGATGCTCGCGTCTTTCTCCTCGCGGGTGTGCGGTGCGTGGTCCGTCGCTATCACGTCGACAGTGCCGTCCGCGACGCGGTCGTACACCGCCTCGCGGCGCTGTTCGCTCCGTAGCGGCGGGTTCATTCGACCGAACGTGCCCAGATCCGGCAAGTCATCACGCGAGAGAAAGAGATGGTGGGGCGTCACCTCGCAGGTAACGCCAGCGTCGCTGGCGGCGTCGATGCCCTCGGGCGTGCTGGTGTGTGCGATGTGGAGGTCGGCCGCCGCGTCCGCGCCGACTTCGACCGCGCGTTCGACCGCGGCCGCCTCGGCTTCGGCGGTCCGGTAGGCGCTCCAGGCGTCCGCGTCGTCGCGGTCCTTCGTCGCCTCGGTAAAGAGAGTCGCGTCCTCGGCGTGGACCGTCACGCTCACGTCCTCTCGGCCCGCCCGCTCGACGGCGTCGGCGAACCGTTCCGCGTCGATCCCCATGTCACCGGTCGAGTCCGCGAGAAACACCTCGCCGAGGGCGAACAGTCGGCGCGAAAACAGCGAGTCGGGGTCCCAGTCCGGCGTGACGCCGCCGTTGATGCCGTAGTCGACGAGCGACGCGTCGGCGAGGGCAGCCTTCTCGTCGAACGCGTCGCCGGTGACGGTCGGCGGATCAGTGTTCGGCTGGTCGACGACGGTGGTTACGCCACCCGCAGCGGCGCTCTTGCTGCCCGTCTCCCACGTCTCCTTGTGCGCGAACCCGGGCTGGCGGAAGTGAACGTGTACGTCGATAGCGCCCGGAAACAGGCGCTTTCCGGTCGCATCGATGTCCGCGTCTCCGAGGTTCTTGCCGACCTCGACGACCGTCTCGTCTTCGATACGAACGTCTCGTCGCCGACCGTCCGGCAGGGTTGCGTTCCCGATGAGCATGTTCTGTCGGTCGGAGCCCACGGAGAAGGGTTCTCCGGTACGCTGCGGTGGCTCTGTGGGACAGTAGCACTCGAACTCGGCGGTAGCGGACGTAGCCCTCGGTCAGTTCACGCGCTCGACGGTCGCGTCGGCGTCCCCGACGAACGCGCGCTCTATCGCTTGCCGGACCGCCGCGGGATCGTCGTTCCCGCCGGAACGGGCCACGCTACCGACCGAGTCGGGGTCGAACGAGAGGTCGAGAGCCTCGTACACGTCCGCAAGCACGGCGGCGAGCGTCTCCCGTTCATCGACGATGACGACGCCGGCGGTGAGCGCGGCGTCGCTCCGAACGCGCTGGGCGATGCCGACGATCTTCCCGTTGCTCTGCAGCGAGTGCGTTCCGGGACAGAAGGATTGGTCCGGTTCGCCGCGCTCGGCGTCGACGCCGACATCGCGGAGCGCTCGTTCGACGGCGACCGTGGCACGCTCGTATCGGCCGTCTAGTCCCTCGCGGAAGTCCGCGACCGGTTCCGCGAACGCGAACGCAAGTGTCGTGTCGGCGTACGCCACGGCACGGCCGCCGACGCTGCGGTCGACCGGTGGGAACCCGTGGTCACGCGCCGCGTCGCGGGCCGCTTCGTACCCGTCTTCGCCGGAATCGCGGCGACCGAACGCCACCTGTTGATGTGGGTGCCACACTCGCACCGCCGGGACGCGGTCGTCGCCGACGGTCGCCAGCATCTCGGCCGTGACGTCGCGGTCCGCGCCGACTGTGGCCGCGCGGCCCCGAAGTACGCGCATACCGGACCGTGGACCCGAGGCGACTAAACGCCACGGCTCCAAGGTGAGCGTAATGGTCGTCACGTTATCGGAGCCTGTTCTCTCCCGATACCCCCGGTTCTCGCTGTACAACTCGCCGTACGACGCCCACGACGAGGGCTGCGCTATCGACCTCTATCCGGAGACGAACGACGCGCCGAGTCCCGTCGCCGGCGAGGTTATTTCGACGCGAACCGTGACCGCGCCGGAGAAACCGTACGCCGTCGAACACGACCACCTGATCCTGATAGACCAGGGCGACCGGGTCGCCAGGGTTCTCCACGTCGACCCGGCGGTCGCGCCCGGCGACGAGGTGGCAGTCGGCGACTCGCTCGGCGAGATGGTGCGTTCCGGGTTCTTCGCGCCCTGGGTTGACAACCACGTCCACCTGGGCTTTCGCGACCCCGACGCGAACCTGTACCGGGCATCGGGATCGATGCCCGTATCGGTCGATGTCGAACTCCGCGGGCTCACGTGGGACGGCACCGGGACCGTCGTCGAGACGGGCGAAACGTACGCCGTCCTCGACGCGCCGACTCACCCGGCTCCCGGCGAGTGCTTCGCCGGGATCGGTGCAGGCGGTCCGCCGGACGGCGAACCGTGTGTTCTCGACGGCGGCCTCCCACACTATTCGGGCGGAGGCGTTCTCGGGAACGGTGACTGCGAACGCCCGGTGTCGCTTTGCGGGTCCCGCATCGGCGTCGCGGACGGTCGAACTATCGATTGGGGCGATGTCACGGTCGTGGCGAACGACGACCCGATCACGGGGCTCTCGCTGTTTCTCGCGAGAGACGGCGACTTCGGAGCGAAACTCGTCTGTCCGAACGCCGGATTCCACGAGGGAGAGCTCGTGACCGTCGAGATCCGGCGCTGAGTAGAGTCGGCCGCCATCGATATACGGGGGCGGGTCATGCTTTTCCCACGTTGCTGATCGTGTACTCGCTTCCGATGACGGCTCTGCTTGCAGGGACACTCGTGGCCGGGGTGTTAGCGAGTAGTCTCGCCGCGCTCGCCTGGCGTCGGCGCGAGCATCCGGGAGGGCGTTTCTTCGCCGCGATGATGGCGGTGAACGCGCTCTGGCTTTTCGGGTTTGCCGTCGAACTCACTGCGACCGATGCGTCGTCGGCGCTTCCCTGGTTCCGCTGGCGCTCGGCCGTTATCGCGTTCGTCCCAGCGCTGTGGGCGCTGTTTACCCTGGAGTACGCTGACTACGGCGAGTGGGTGTCCCTTCGCGCGGTCACCGTCGTCACTGCTCCAGCGGCTCTCACGGCCGCGCTCTCGTTCACTAACCCCGTCCACGAACTATTCTGGTCGGAGCCCTCACTGGTCGTGGAGGGGCCGTTCCGTCTTCTCGTCGTCCAGTTCGCTACCGGTTGGTGGGTGAGCGTCGCCGTCAGCTATCTCCTCGTCACGGCCGGCATGATCCTGATCGCGGGCATCGCCGTCCAGTCGACGGGCCTCTACCGGAAGCAGTCGCTGCTCGTTCTCGGGGCGGCCGTAGTGCCCGCGCTCACAAACGCGGCGTACCACGTCGGCGCGTCGCCGGTTCCGCATCTCGATATGACCCCGTTCGGCTTCGTGATCAACGGGTTCGTGGTGTTCTGGGCGCTGTACGACTACCGACTGTTCGACCTCTCGCCGGTTGCCCGCTCGGCGGTCGTCGACCGAATGGACGACCCGATGGTCGCCGTCGACGGTAACGGACACGTCGTCGACGTCAATCCGACCGCTCGGGACCTGTCCGCCGTTCCCGACCCGCTCGGTCGCAAGTTCTCCGAGTCGTTCCCCGAGGTATCGGACTCCGTCGATATCGTCGCGAGTACGATGACAGACGAGGTGGTATACGACGGTGACGGAGACAGGTGGTACTTCGAACCCCGGGTGACGCCGCTCGGCGACCAGCAGGGAGCCGTCATCGTCCTTCGAGACGTAACCTTGCGCCGCGAGCGGGAGCGATCCCTGGAGGCGATCCAGGCCGCCAGTCGCGACCTGATGCGCGCCGAGACGCCGGACGCCGTCGCCGAGCGGACCGTCAGGGCTGTCCGCGATGTCCTCGACCTGGAACACGCCGCAGTTCATCTGGAAGAAAACGGCGAGCTACGCCCGATCGCTCACACCGACGCGGTCGTGGACCTCTACGACCCGGTGCCCGCCTTCGATGTCGGTGAGGGATTACAGGGGACGGTGTTCGAAACCAGCGAACCGCTCGTGTACCGAGACGTCCGGGGGAAAGACGTACTCCACGACGAGTCGACGCCGTTTCGGGGGGTCGCTGTGTTCCCCTTGGGCGACCGTGGAACGCTCAGTGCCGCGGCGACTACCCCGTTCGAGCACGACGAGACGCTCGTCCGGCTCACGTCCCTGCTTTCAGCCAACGCGGCGGCCGCGCTGACGCGCGCCGAACGCGAGTCGGAGCTCCGGGAGCGCGAGCACGAACTGGCGCGACAGAACGAGCAACTGGACGAGTTCGCGAGCGTCGTCAGTCACGACCTCCGGAACCCGCTCACCGTCGCTGACGGGTATCTGGAGAAGGCCCGTGAGGAGGGTGATGTGGGGGCGCTAGACCGGGTGGAGTCAGCGATCGACAGGATGGATCGACTGACCGACGAACTCCTCGAACTCGCTCGGAACGGTCGCGTCGTCACCGACCCGTCGCCGGTGTCGCTGTCCGATCTGGCCGCTGAAGCCTGGAAGAACGTCGACACGGGCGACGCGTGCCTCGACGTTCGGACCGACGCGGTCATCCGAGCCGACCGCCCCCGTCTGTTGCAACTGTTCGAGAACCTGTTCCGGAACAGTATCGAGCACGGCTCGACTAACAACTGGACACAGTCCGGCGACTCCGGGGAATACGGTTCGTCAGGCGACCCGAACGCTTCGTGTTCTGCTGACGCAGTCGGGGGTGCTTCGGCTGACTTCGACTCGAAACCCCCGCGAGACGCAGCCGAAACGGGGGTTTCGCCGCCCGCCGGTCGGTCCCCTTCCGGAGACGACAACTCGGACGACGAGGCCGCGACGGACTCGCCGCTTTCGGTTACTGTCGGAACGTTCGAACACGGCTTCTACGTCAGCGATACCGGGCGGGGGATCCGTCCCGAAAACCGGGAGAAGGTCCTCGAACAAGGGTTCACTACCTCTGACGACGGAACCGGGTTCGGCCTGGCGATCGTCCACGAGATAGCCGAGGCCCACGGCTGGTCGGTGCGGGTCGACGAGTCCGCCGAGCAAGGGGCCCGGTTCGAGATAGTCGGTGTCGAGTGACCGCTCAGTCGAACCCGACCGCCTCGCGCGGTTCGACCTCGCCGAACAGCCATCCGGCGTGGTCCAGCGCGTACGCGCGGTGGTCCTCCTCGATGAACCCGACGGCGTCCTCGACGAGGATCGGTCGATAATCCCGTAGTCCGGCGCTTCCGGCTGTGTGAAGCACGCAGACGTTCGCCAGGGTGCCGCAGATCACGAGGTCGTCGATGCCGCGGGCGGACAGCCAGCCGTCGAGTTCCGTCCCGTGGAAGGCGTCGTAAGTGTGTTTCTCGACGACGTGGTCGTCCGCCTCGGGCGCGAGTTCCTCGACGATCTCCGTCTCCCACGACCCCTCGACGACGTGTTCGCCCCAGCGCTCGAACTCGTCGTAGTAGTGGTTGCCGTCGAACTGCTCCGGCGGGTGAACGTCGCGGGTGAACACGATTTCGGCACCCGCTTCCCGCGCACGCCCGACCAGCCCGGAGATCGGTTCGATGACCTCCTCGCTTGCCGGCGCGTACAGGCTCCCGTCCGGGTGCGCGAAGCCGTTCTGCATGTCGACGACGATGACCGCCGTGGAGTCTGTATCGACGTTCATACTCGTTCGTACAGACGTGCGCCGCAAAACTGTTGTGTCAGTGTCGGGCCGTTCTTCCCACCTCTTTTTACAGTTCCGGCCGAACCGTTCGTATCGCATGCGAACGACATCTGCTCTAGTGATCGCGGCAATGGTCGTCCTGTCGGGCGTGGTCCCCGTAGCGGCGGCGGCAGCGCCCGCTGACGGACCGACCGCCGACGCCGCCCCGGCCGCCCAGTCCGCCCCGCCCGCACCGGCGACAGCATCGACGGTACAGGACGACGACAGCGCTCCCGACGACCCTGACGAGGATGTCGTGGGGTGGGAGAACGGATACTGGCACAACGAGAGCCTCGAACTCGACCGAAGCAACGGTCTGAACGAGAGCGAACTCGACGCGGTCGTTGCGCGGTCGATGGCCCGCGTCGAGGAGGTGCGCGACCTGGAGTTCGAGGACACCGTGCCGATCGAGGTCATCTCCCGGGAGGAGTACCGCGAGATCAACGCCGAACGGTTCGGCAACACCACCGAGAACGAGCGCCTCCACCAGAACGTGAAGTGGGAGGCGACGATGATGGTCAACGAGACCACTGACGCGCTGTCGGTGCAGCAGTCGAACTTCGGGTCGAGCGTCCTCGGGTTCTACAGCCCGGAAGAGGACCGCATGGTCATCGTCTCCGAGAACCAGACCTCCCCGCGACTGGAGGGCGAACTGACGCTGGGCCACGAACTGGTTCACGCCATCCAGGACCAGCAGTTCAACCTCTCGTCGATCCGCGCGAACACGACCGACGGGAGCAACGCCAACAACGGCCTCATCGAGGGCGACGCGAGTTACGTCGAGTACCGCTACGAACAGCGTTGCGGCGAGGAGTGGGACTGCCTCGAACAGCGCGAGGGGTCCGGTGGCGGTGAACTGGCCAACTTCGGGCTCTACCTCGTCTCGTATCAGCCGTACAGCGACGGTGCGTCCTTCGTCCAGCACCACTATCAGACGGGTGACTGGGAGAGCGTCAACGCGATGTACGACGCGACGCCCCAGAGTACGGAGCAGGTGATCCACCCCGAACGGTACATGGACGACGAACCGACACAAGTGACCGTCGAGGACCGCAGCGGCGACGAGTGGCGCGTCCCCGAAATCGAAGACGGGATCGATTACGCGTCGTTCGGCGAGGCTGGAATGATGTCGATGTTCGTCTACCCCGCCTACGACTCCACCCCGAACGACTACCTGATATCTCAACGTGAGTTCATTAACGTGGAGGGCGGACAGGTCGCCTCCCTCGACCCGCTGAACTTCAGCCACCCGTACACCGAGGGCTGGGACGGTGACCGCCTCGTTCCGTACGTCACTGACGACTCCACCGAGACGAACGAGACGGGGTACGTCTGGGCGTCCGTCTGGGACTCCGAGCAGGACGCCGAGGAGTTCGTCGAAGGGTACGAGCGCCTCCTCGACTACCACGGTGCCCAGGCCGTCGACGGCTACGACGGCGTCTACCGCGTCCCCGACGACGAGGAGTTCGGCGACGCGTTCTACGTCGAACAGCGCGGCGACCGAGTCGTCATCGTCAACGCGCCGACGCTCGACGAACTGAACGGCGTCGACGCGGAGGCCCCCGACGTGAGCGAATCCGACCTCGACGCTGGCGGTTCCGACGACGAAACAACTACGAACGGTTCGAACAACGCCGACGGCGACGGGTCCAACGAGATGGACAGCGACGCCACGGAGGAGGAAGACGACTCCGACACCGACGGAACGCCCGGATTCGGCGTGGGCGCGGCTCTCGCCGCACTCCTCGCGTCGACACTGCTCGCCCGCCGCCGGACGTAACGGGCGGCTCTCTCCGGCCAGAGACGGTTCTTTGCGACCGGTCCGAAAAACCACCTTTTATTTCGCCGGAGTACTCCCTAGTCACGATGCGATTCCCGGCCCTCGCCGTCGTCTGTCTCCTCGTCGTCGCCGGCTGTGTAGCACCGCCCGGAAGCGATGTCCCCGACACACCGCCGGGATACGACGAGGACCCGACCGGATGGGAGGGCGGGTACTGGTACGACGACAACGTTTCCGTCGACGCGAGCGACGGGATGGACCGGACGGAGCGTCGAGCGGTGACCTCTCGCGCGATGGCGCGGATCGAACGCATCCGCAACCTGGAGTACGACCGCTCGGTGTCGGTCGAGGTGATCTCCCGCGACCGGTTCCGCGAACGCGGCGGCATCGGCCGGGGGTACACAGAGTGGGACGACCAGGTGTGGGAGGCGACGTTCCTCGTCGGCGAGAACACCGACGCCGACGACGCGTTCGGCGAGGTGTACGGGGGAAGCGTCGTCGGCTACTACGTCGACGACAGCATCGTCCTCGTCGCGGACGACCCCGACGAGGTGTCGGTGGACCGGCCGACGCTGGTCCACGAACTCACCCACGCCCTGCAGGCCCAGCAACTCAGTCTCGGAACGCCGACGAGCACGCACGACGCCGGCATCGCCGCGAACGGCCTCGTCGAAGGGGACGCGAACTACGTGATGGACCGGTACGAGGGGCGCTGCGGTTCGGAGTGGGACTGCGCCGGCAGCGGCCGGGCGAGCACCGAGCGGTCGTACAACCGCGGGCTCTTCCTCGTCGTCTTCTTCCCCTACTCCGACGGCCCCGAGTTCGTCGGGCAACTGCGCGACCGCGGCGGCTGGGACTCGGTCGACGACGCGTACGACGATTTCCCCGAAAGCTCAGAGCAGATCATCCATCCGGAACGCTATCCCGACGAGTCGCCCGCGAACGTGACGGTTCCCGACCGCTCGTCGGCCGAGTGGGAGCGGTTCGGTGACGGGACCGAAACCGTCGGCGAAGCGACGCTGTACGCTACTTTCTGGCACAACGATATCGTCCCTGAAGACCACCTCTACTCCGACGAGCGGCGGTACAACTACTCTCATCCGATCACGGACGGCTGGGCGGGCGACACGCTCGTACCGTATCGGAGCGGCGATTCGTTCGGCTACGTGTTCGGGACGCGGTGGGACACGGACGCGGACGCCCGCGAGTTCCACGAGGCGTACGTGGAACTGCTCGACGAACGCGGTGCCGAACGCGTCAGTGCGGACACTTACCGGATCCCCGAGAGCGACTCGTTCGGCGACGCGTTCCAGGTCGTCCGGGACGGTCGGACCGTCCGAATAGTGAACGCGCCGACGGTCGAGGCGCTCGAAAGCGTCCATGAGCCCCGCTCCTGAGCGGTGTTTACGGTCAGGCGCTGCCTCTGAGACGCAATGGGTGCCTTTTTCGATATCGACGGGAAAAACCCAGTATGACGAACCCGTTCGACACGGTGTCGTCCGACGACATCCTCGACGGCACTGCGACGGACGCCTACTTCGAGCGGACGGAACGGACGCTCGAACACGCGGGCCGGAACCCCCGCGTGGTCGCCGAGGTGACGGCGGACCAGTTCCCGACCGGCGAGTTCGAGGCCTTCGCCGGCGTGAAAGATGTCGCGCATCTCTTCGAGGGGAACGACGTCGACGTAGACGCGCTGACCGAGGGACGCCTGTTCGACGGCGGTCCGGTCCTCCGGATCGAGGGGAACTATCTGGAGTTCGCGCGCTTCGAGACCTCGCTTCTCGGCTTTCTCTCGCAGGCCAGCGCCTTCACGACCAAGGCGCTCCGGGCGCGACAGGCCGCGCCGGAGTCCCTGGTTCTCTCGTTCGGCGCGCGTCACGTCCATCCGACGATCACGCCCGTCGTCGAGCGCGCCGGGCTCCTCGCCGGTCTCGACGGCTTTTCACACGTCGCGGCCGGGCAGGTGCTGGGACGGGAGGCCGGCGGGACGATGCCCCACGCCCTGCTACTCTGTTTCGGCCGCGGAAACCAGGAAGCGGCGTGGGCCGCGTTCGACGAGGCCGTCGGCGAGGACGTGCCCCGGGTCGCGCTCTGTGACACGTTCACCGACGAGAAAGACGAGACGCTCCGCGCGGCGGAGACGCTCGGCGACGCCCTAGATAGCGTGCGTCTCGATACGACCGGCTCGCGTCGCGGCGACTTCCGACACATCGTCCGCGAGGTGCGCTGGGAACTGGACGCGCGCGGCTACGACGACGTGGGGATATTCCTCTCCGGCGGTCTGACACCCGTCGAACTTCGAAACCTCCGCGACGTGGCCGACGGGTTCGGCGTCGGCAGTTACGTCACCGACGCCGACCCCCTGGATTTCGGCCTCGACATCATCGAGATCGACGGCGAACCTATCGCCAAACGCGGCAAACTCTCCGGCGTGAAAGAGGTCTACCGGACCCCGGACGGCGGCCATCACGTCGGACTCGCGGACCGCGACGGCCCCGACGACGGCGAGAAACTCCTGAAACCGCTCGTCCGGGACGGTGAGATCGTCCGCGAGTTCGACATCGACGAGGCGGCGGCGCAGACGGTGGCGGACGCCGCGAAAGTCGGGTTCGAGTAGCGGAACCATACCGTCGGCGAGGAATGCACTCGCGAGTAAGCAGAGCAAACCGCTCGGCCAAAAAAGCTCGTCTTACAGCTCCTCGATGCTTCCTTCCGGCTCGCGCTCGCGGAAGATCTGGCCCTCGAACAGCGTCACGACGATGTCTTCGTCCTGCCAGGCGTTCGGACGGAGATCGGCCTTGCGGCAGACGCGGGCGAGATATTCGCTCTCCGACCAGTTGTTCTCGACGGGGACGGTGGGGTAGAGCCAGCCGCTGTCGCCGCCGGCGTCGACTGCGACGCCGTGGGTTCCTAGCTCCATGTCTGCGACCGGGTCGTCGGTCAGGACGACGTTACAGACCGCACAGACGGAGACTGTGAGATTCGACAGCTCTGCCGGCGTCACTTCCGAGCCGCACGAATCGTCGCTCGCGGCGCGGATAGACGAGTCGACGATGACGTGGCCGAGTTGGTCGTCCCCTTGATAGCCGCCGGAACAGCCCCGGAGACTTCCCCTCCCCCGCGTCGACTCCAGACGGATGAACGCGCCGGTGCGAGCGTAAAACGCGTCTCGCATGCTTCCCGGGTGCTCGCGTTGTCCGTTACGGACGTACGATTCGACGGCTTCTCGCGCCAGTTCGACCGCTCGCGCGCCGTCTTCGTACGATAGATCGACGCTCTGTACTTGTGACATACACAGTTCAAGGGCGTTGATACCCTTCAACCCTTCCCTTCCAATGGTACGAACTCACATAATTTGGACTTTTTGCGGCCTGAAACGCTTCTCTACGCTGCACCGGTACTGTCGGTCATTGCCCCAGTTACGCTGAATCGAAGGAGGCTGCTACCGGTTGTAGGACGCGCTTACCAGCGGATTCGAAGGGCGTTACGATCCAACTAACCGAACAACTTAAACGCGGGACGGGGCTATATTTCAGTGGTAGAGAGAGCCCGGCCGCCGCGACGCCCGGGTCGGCAACGACCCGAGTGCTCAACGCGGGCCGCCCTTCGGGGCGGTTCGCGCCCGCGAGGAAAGTCCCCCCACCGTCCGGGCAGGTGACCGGACGCAAGTCCGGAGCGGGAGACCGCTGGCACTGGAACAGAAACGACACGTCTCCGCCGAACCGATGAGGTGCGCGAACCCGACCGAAAGGAACGGGAGTTGACCCACCGAGGGATACGCGGTCGCATTGCGACTGCAGTCTCCGAAGCGGCAGTAGCCGCTGACGAACGAGGGGAGGTGTTTCCCCGACGGCGGAGGACCGATGGAACGGCGAATCCTCACTGGTGCAAGTCCGTACGACAGGTAGTCCGGACACAGGTACGGACGCTCAGCCGAATGCAGGGTCGAAACAGAAGGGGGCTTACTCCTCTCTGCCAGCATTCATATCTCACGGAGACAACGTTCATAACGGAGAGTCGTCTACGTGGTTTCGATGCGTCGCGCCTGCCTCGTTGCGCTACTGGTCGTCGTCGCTGGATGTAGCGTCGGCCTCGACGACGTGAGCGACGCGGCCGACCCGATGACCGGGTCCGGGTCGCCGTGGGACGACGACGAGCTAGTCGTTGCCATCGACAGCGGCGGGGGCGACCGGGAGTACCGGCCGCTGGTGCGCGAGGCGCTTTCGTACTGGGAGGGCGAGGGTGGACAGTACGCCGCGTACGAGGCGGCGTTCGTTCTCGACCCGAACGCCACGGACCCGGATGTCGTCGTCACGTTCGTCGACGATGTCGACGAATGCGGCGACGTCGACGACGCCGCCGGGTGTGCGCCGCGACTCTCGTCCGACAGCCGAGTCGACCCGCCCGTCGCCGTCGAGGTGGAGGCGAACCTCTCGGACGAATCGACCGTGATCGTGACGAAACACGAGTTCGGACACGTGCTGGGGCTCTCTCACGACGACGATCCGCAGTCGATAATGGCCCACAGTACGGACCTCACGACGGAACCGCAACCGAACGCTACCGAGCGGGCGCTCCCGTGGCAAAACGAGTCCCTCTCCGTCGCTGTCGATGTCTCGAACGCCTCGAACCCGTCCGGTGCGCAGGATCAGGTGCGGCACGCGCTCGACTACTACGGGGACAGCGCTGACGGGACCGTGCCGGAGAACGTTTCCTTCCGCATCGTCGAGAATCGGTCCGCTGCGGACGTCGTGATCACCTACGTCGAGACACTCCCCTGTCAGGGCGACGTGGGCTCCTGTGCGTCCCGTTCCGGTGTCGACCCCGACGGCGACGGTGCGGCCGAACGGTACGACAGCCTGGAGATCACCGTCGCCGGAGTAGACACTGCCGCCGTTGGCTGGCACGTCGGCTACTGGCTCGGTTACGGGTTCGGTCACACGTCGGAATATGACTGGGCGCAGCCGTTCCGCGACGCTGACGCGGAGGACCGCTGGAGCGAGTGGTGGCGATAGGCTGTTTGTGACACTGTTCCGGTGCTACTCGCCAGTTCGACGTAGCGACTGTGTTCTCGTGATCACACCAACAGTAAACCCAACGAACGACCCTCTGGGCGTTGTACATCGCCCGTGTCGACTGCACGCTCCGTCATCGGCCTCGCCAGCGACCGAAACCTGACGTTCCTCGCGGCGGGGATCGCCTATTACGCGTTCGTTTCGCTGATCCCGCTGATGCTGTTGGCGATAGCGGTCGCATCGTTCGTCGGAGGACAGGCATTGGCTGACCGCGTCGTCAACATGCTCAGCCAACAGCTTTCGTCGTCGGGGCAAGATATCATCACGAACACGCTGACGAACACGACCGGTCGAGGTGCCGCCGGTATCGTCGGGTTCGTCGCGCTGACCTGGAGCGCCCTGAAACTGTTCCGGGGGCTCGACCAGGCGTTCGACGAACTGTACGAGGACGATATGGAAGCTTCGCTCCCCGAACAGGTCCGCGACGCGCTCGTAGTGGTCGTCGGTATCGCGCTCGCCGTCGGACTCGTGATCGGCGTCGGTGTCGCATTTTCCTTACTGAACCTGCAGATCCCGTTTATCAATGTCGTCGGGACGCTGGTCCTGATACTCGTACTCGTGGTCGCGCTTCTGCCCATCTACTACGTCCTCCCGCCCGTAGACGTGTCGCTGCGAGAGGTTCTCCCGGGGACGGTCGTCGCCGCCGTCGGCTGGGTCCTCCTGCAGGTCGGGTTCCGGATCTACGCGGCCAACGCCGGGCGCTATCAGGCCTACGGCGTCATCGGGGCCGTGCTGCTTTTCGTCACGTGGCTGTACTTCGCCGCTATCGTCGTTCTGATCGGCGCGGCGGTCAACGCCGTCCGGCGGGGACCGAAAACGAAGGCGGCGTAGCCTCTCCCGTGCTCCGTTCGCGCGGGGCTACTCCTCGAACTCGTCTTCCCATCTGAAGGTGCCGTTGCGCTGGACGACCTCGCCGTCGACCTCCAGCCGCGACTCCTCGCTCATGTCGGTGATCATGTCGGTGTGGACGGCGCTTTCGTTGCCGGACTCGCCCTCGGGAAGGTTGCTGTCGTAGGCGCGGCCGAGAGCCAGATGGACGGTGTCGCCCATCTTCTCGTCGAACAGGATGTTGTCGGTGACGCGGTCGATGCCGCGGTTCATCCCGATGCCGAGTTCGCCGAGACGGCGCGACCCCTCGTCCGCCTCGACGATGTCGCCGACTACGTCCTCGCCCTGCGCGGCGGCGTAGTCGACGACCTCGCCGTCCTCGAACGCGAGGCGCACGTCGCGGACCGCGGTTCCGCGGAGCGTCATCGGCACGTCGAACAGCACCTCGCCCTCCGTCTCGTACGGCGCGGTGAACACCTCGCCGCTCGGAAGGTTGTGGGAGTCGTACGCGACCGAGGCAGCGCTGTTGACGGCGGTGCGTCCCTCGATAGACATCGTGAGGTCGGTGTCTTCTTTGACCAGACGGACCTCGCTCCCGTCGTCGAGGACCTCCTTCATCTTCGCCATCTCGTCGGCCAGTTCCTCCCAGTCGCGGAGCACGGCGTCGTAGACGAAGTCCCGGTACTCCTCGAACGCCATCCCCGCCTGCTGGGCCAGCGACCGCGTGGGGTGGGCCGTCGACACCCAGTCGGAGTCCATGTACGCCTCGCGGACGCCCTCCTTCGCCTTCCGGTTCGCCTGCCGTCGCTCGCTCGGCACGTCAGCGGTGCCGGCGGTGTTTCGCCCGCCGCCGAGCGAGAGGACGGCGTCGGCGTTTCGGAGGAGTTCGAGTTCGTGGTCGGGGTTCTCGTCGAACTCGTCGTCGTGGGCGCGGAGGTACGCCCGCATCACCTCGCCGGAACTGTACAGCGTCACGAGATTCGCGCCTCGCTCGCCGAGTTTCTCCGCGACGGCGACTGCCAGTTCGTGGGCGTCCGGTCCGACGTTGACCACGACGTCGTCTCCCTCCTCGATCTGTGCGCTCCAGTCGACGAGCACCTCGGCGTGCTCTGACACTCTGTCGTCCATACCAGTCCATCGCACAGCGGGACAAAAGGATCCGCGGATCCATGGTGAGAGAACGACCGCTCCTCGACCACCACCCCGATCAGGTCGTCTCCGGTTCCTTCGCGAGTTAGATAGCGACGTTCCCGCACTTCCCGTTCGTCGAGCCGTCGCACCCCTCAGCGGTCCGAGAGGCCCTGTCGAGTACGTCCGCGGAAGTCAGCGGTCGTCCGTCAGACGAGGAAACTCGAAACGAGCGGAACGTTTTATACTACCGAGACGTACGGTACCGATAGACTATGGCAAACCTTGTCAAGAACGTCGGCGAAGTGGCCGCCGACCGCCCGGAGGGAACGGCCGTCCACTTCGACGGGAGCGACGTTAGCTACGGCGCGCTCTGGCAACGAACGGGCCAGTTCGCCCAGGCGCTGGCCGACTGCGGGATCGGTCCTGGCGACAGCGTGGCCGTCTACCTACCGAACCTGCCGCAGTTCGTCACCGCGTTCCACGGGACGCTTCGCGCCGGCGGCGTCGTCGTGCCGATGAACCCGCAGTACAAGTCCAGAGAGATACGACACCTGCTGGACGACAGCGGTGCCGAGGTGGTCGTCGCGCTCGCAGACCTCGTACCGTTCGTCGAGGAGGTGCGTGACGATACCGACGTGGAACACGTCGTAACTGTCGGCGGGGACGCAGACGCAGGAACGAAGTTCGAGTCGTTCCTCGCCGAGGAACCGCACGACATCGTCGACCGCGATGGCGACGACATCGCGGTACAGCCGTACACGAGCGGAACGACCGGTCGTCCGAAGGGCGTCCAGTTGACTCACCGAAACCTCGAATCGAACGCCGAGATGGCCGCCGGGCTCGTCCCGGGGGGGATCGGTCCCGACGACAGGCAACTCGGCGTCCTCCCGCTGTTTCACATCTACGGGATGACGGTCGTGATGAACGCGACGCTGTTCGGCGGCGGCGCGTACTATCCGCTTCCGGAGTGGGACGCCCAGCAGGCCGTTGGCCTGATCCAGTCGGCCGACCTGACGCTGATGCACGGCGTGCCGGCGATGTACAACGACCTCGTCAACCAGCCCGATGCCGAGTCGTTCGACCTCTCGTCGCTCCGCCTCTGCGGTGTCGGCGGTGCCGGCATCCCCGTCGAAGTGCTCCGTCGCTTCGAGGAACTGTTCGACGCGACGATATACGAGGGGTACGGTCTCACCGAGACGAGTCCGGTCACACACTTCAACACCCCCGAGGCCGGTCGTCGCGTCGGCAGCATCGGCAAGACGTTACCCGACGTCGACGCGAAGGTCGTCACGGAGGAGTTCGAGACAGTGGCCCCCGTCGAAAAAGGTCCCGTCGACGAGGCGGCGGTGGACCTCGACGACATCACCGGCGAACTGGTCGTCGACGGCCCGAACGTGATGAAGGGGTATTCGGGTCTCCCGGAGGCGAACGAGGCGGCGTTTACCGAGCGAGACGGCCACCGCTGGTTCCACACCGGCGACGTGGCGTATCACGACGAGGACGGCTACTATTACATCGTCGACCGCGAGAAACACGTCATCGTCAGCGGCGGCTACAACGTCTATCCGCGGGAGGTAGAGGAACTACTGTTCGAACACGACGCGGTCGCCGACGCCGCCGTCGTCGGTATCCCCGACGAGCGCCGCGGCGAGACGGTCAAGGCGTTCGTCGTCCCGACGCCGGACGCCGACGTGACTGAGGACGAGATCAAGCAGTACTGTCTCGATAGAATGGCCGAGTACAAACACCCCCGTGAGGTCGAGTTCGTCGACGAACTCCCGCGGACGACCACCGGAAAGGTCCAGAAGTTCGAACTCCGCGAAGAAGAGTGAACGCTACGGGCCGCCGAACACGCCCGCGTACGGGGACCGAGTCACAGCCGGAACCGGCGAAGGGACCGACTCACCGGTCCAGTGACTGGTCACCGACGACCTCCGCGGCCCTGACGGCGAGCAGCGGCAGGCCGACGAAGACGTTCGCGCCGCCGAGCGCGAGCACGACAGCGAGGCCGGCGGGGTAGTCGGGGAGGACGGCGACTGCGACCGCCACGGCGAACGCGGTGGCGGCAGCGCCGACCAACAGCGCGGCGACCAGCGCCGCGGCGAGGGCGGCGTCGGCCAGGCCCAGTGCGCGGCGCGCGGCCGGTGCTACGCGGCCGACGGCGGTTGCGGCCGCCGCGTTCGCGTGATTTGCAAACGATTCGTCGTCGCGTCGGGAGCGATACCCGACGACTGCGTGGACTAGTTTCTCTAACATTGGTCCGTATCCGAAAGCGGTTATCGAGCGATGCGTCGTGGGTCGGGGACTCCGCGAGCGGTGTGTCGGCGGTCGTGCCGGCGTCTCCCCGACGATCAGGCGGTTTCGACCTCGACGGTCGACACCTCGTCAACGCCGAACCCGTCGGCGAGCGTCTCGCGGAGGCCCGCGGCGTCGGTCGCGGTCGAGCCGTCCGGGTCGAACCGCAGGCGGACGGCGACGCCGACCTGGAGGTCGTTCAGCGTCGGAGTGACACCGGTCAGACCCTCCACGTCGGCGCGAACGACGCCGTCGACCCGTTCGAGGACGGTCTCGGCGTCTCGCTCCAGCCGTTCGCCGTCGCGGGGTACTCGCAGTTCGAGTTCGGCGGTGGCGGTCACCGTGGGAGTTCTCTGTGCTTGCATGAGGCCCCTGGCGCGAATCGAACGCGCCCGTCGCGCGGAGCGACGGTCCGGGACCGCGGCGACGCGCCGCGGCAGGGGTGGGCGGATGCTGTCGGTCGGAGGGCAGTGACGCCTCTACCAGGTGCCGGAGCGCCCGCAACGAGCGTCGCCGCGGAACGGGCGACAGCCGCTCGGGAGCGTCAGCGGGGCACGGGCAGGGTCGCGGACGGCCCACGACCGTAGCCATCATCGGGTGCCCGGCGCTCGCCGGTACACTGTCGGACGTAGCTATCGGGGATCCGCCGGGCCGTGGCGGCGGACCCGCGGAAACGGGGGCGCTGACAGTGTGGAATCGCCGAAAGTGACGGAGAGTCGGAGAACCGTGCTCGGCCCCGACGTCCGTCAGGGACAGACCCCTCCGCGGAGACGTAGAGCCCCGGAGAAACGGTCCGCCCCTCGGCGACGCCTTTACGCGGCGAGGGTTTCGGACCGAGCACGTGGGTGAGTCACGGTTGCGCACCCATCACGGCCCGCCTCGCCGCCGTTGCCGGCGACGGCCGAGAAGGCATACCCGGCGGGAACGGACTCATCGCTCGTCTTGCGAGCGACGGTCCGGGATGGAAGTGCGATGATCATGTGATCTCACCCGTCTTCGCCCGGAGAACCGGGCTGATGACGTATGTACCCCTGTGAACGGTTGGTAAATTAAAACTATCGCCGGTGTGTGAGGGGATCACAACCAAGTATTATAATCGGAACACATGATCGACTCTCTGCGGATTACTAACAGTGAGTGATCCCTCTCGTCACGGTCGTTACCGGGCGGCCGCGAACGCCGGTACACGTCGCCGGCAACTGGCGCGCGCCGCCACGCTCTCTGTCCGGGACGGACCGCAAATGGCAACGTCGCCGGATGCGTCTCACGCTAACAGGGACGGACCGGCGTGAGTCGCCTCGCTCGTGCCCGCTCTACAGATAGTCCTCGTCCTTCAGATTCTCCATGATGTCGTCCACGAACGCCTCGGCCGACTCGTACGGGAAGTCGCCGCCGGGGATCTTCGTGTTCAGTTCCATGGCCGTCATGGAGAAATCGCCGGATTCGAACTTCGTCCCCGGACCGTTCGGGAGTGCGGGAACGAGGTCCATCGGACTGGAGATGGGGTAGTCTGCGCCCTCGAAGGCGTCTATCATCTGCTGTCGGATCTCGGTCTCGTCTGCCATGGCCAACCCTTGTTGGGCATAAATATTAAATTTTGGTGTAGTTTCCTCGACTGATAGCCGTCTCGCTCCGCGATGAGAAAGCCGTGACGTGTTCCCGTGGCGCGCTGACAGACCTGCGTCTACGGAACCCAGTCCGTAACGTCTCGTTCACGTCGCTCCGGCGCCCGTCTCCCCGTCGCTAATCGTCCAGATGCCACAGACCAGACCGAAGTACGCTAATCCGCCCGCGAGGATCGCCGCCCCGAAATGGTAATCGGACGAGAGGCCCTCTGCGATCGAGAGGACTCCGAACACTGTCACTGCAACGAAAACGGTGCTCGGAGTTCCGCCGGACGCGCTCGCCAACCGGCGAATATCCGGGCGGAGGACGACTGCGCTCCCGACGGCGTACACCTGACCGATCCCTGCAAGGAGAAGTGCGGAATCGGTAAGCGTGGCGGCGAAGATAGTGATCGCCCCGGAAATGACAAGTGCTAGCGCATACCGCGTCAAGCGGCGCATGTCGTGGACTTGCTGGTCCGTTCGAATAGGTTTTTTGTTACGCCGAAATTAGTGAAAAAGTCACATATTGACTGATACCGGGCCGAAGGGTGTCGAGAACTGTGGGCTCAGCTATCCACAGCGGCCGTCTAAGCTCCCGATATGCGCGCGCTCGTTGTCCTGAATGTTCGTCAGATTGTTCGCATGTGTATCCCACCCATTCGAGACACCGAGTTCTACGACCGGGTTCGTAAACACCCATCCCTTGTCCTGGTCCCAGGGTGACACGGTGTATTTAGCGCCAGTGGCTATCGACAACAGCGTGCCGGCGACGATGCCAGCGAGACCGCTCACCCATCGTGCCCATTTGGTTTTGAGATAAATATCCGCCAGGATACTCACCGCCTCGGCGACCGCATTCTTCCCCAGGGCGTCGGTCGCGTCCGTGAACTCCACACTGAACCCGGTCTGGACGTGCGTGTAGGTGAACCCGTCACAGTAATCTTGAGAGCAACTGTCAAGCTCTCGATTGACGTTTTTGGACCGTTCGACGATCTCGATGCTACTGCTTTCTACCGTTTCGAGGGCGGTCGCCTGACTGATCGTCACTTCCTCGTTCGTGCTTACTTCGACGGCGTTTGACTCGTTGAGATTGACGTGTTCGAGTTTCCCCTCCTTCGGTCCACCAGTGTAGAACTTCCCCAGCGACACTCTGTCCCCGGCGTCCGTTCTGTACAGTTTGTAGTTTTCCCCTTCTGCGATGACCTCCGTCTCTACACCGTCGGAGTCGGACGTGTCGGGCGGCGCTGTACCGCCCGAGTCACTCGCCGAGGCCATGCCGGGAACGGCCGCTGCCGCCCCGATAGCGACACCGCCTTTCATGACTTTTCGTCGGTCGTAACTTCTCGTCTCGGCTCGGTCTGAACCTTGTGTTGGATTATCCGACATATGCGATTACATATTTGAAGTAAGTTAATATTAAATTTTTTATTATAATAAATATATTAATATTTGACATCTGGATATATGATAGAATACAGAACTAGGCTCGTAGGATACGGAACTACCGGCGGGTCGCGCCCAGCGGCGCGGGGCTTTTCGACGGGGAGGGAGTACAGTGTCGTATGGACGACGATATCGTCTCGGTCGCTCGCGCCCTCGTCGGGGCCGACCACGCGGTGGCGCTGACAGGGGCCGGCGTCAGCACCGCGTCCGGCATCCCGGATTTCCGCGGCGACGGCGGTCTCTGGGAACGCTACGACGAGAACGACTTCCACGTCCAGCGATTTCGCGCCAATCCCGGTCCGTTCTGGACGGACTGGGTAGACCTGCACGCGGAGTTAGCCGGCGACGCCGACCCGAACGCCGCCCACGAGTCGCTTGCAGACCTCGAAGCCCGGGGTGATCTCGACGCCGTCGTCACGCAGAACGTCGACGGCCTCCACCAGCGTGCGGGGTCGGGCCGCGTCGTCGAACTCCACGGCAACGGCGACCGCGCCGTCTGTCGGAACTGCGACGCGACGGTCGACGCGAACGAGGTGATAGCGCGCGTCCGCGACGGCGAAACGCCGCCGCGATGTGACTGCGGCGGTATCTTCAAACCCGACACCGTCCTCTTCGGCGAGCGCCTGCCGGAGACGGCGCTGTCGGCGGCGCAGATGCACGCGAGGCGGTGCGACGTGATGGTCGTCGCGGGCACGTCGCTGACGGTCGAACCGTCGGCCAGTATGCCGCGGCGGGCGGCGGAACGCGGCGCGACGCTTGCGGTCGTCAACGACGAACCGACGTCCGCAGCGAACCGCGCGGACTACGTCTTCAGAGGCGACGTGACCGACGTTCTGCCGGCAATACGGGACGCTATCGACGGAGATAGCGACGACGGCGGTGCTATCAGATAGAAACGGTCCGGGTCAGTCCATCGCCGCGGCGAGTTTCTCGATCGGATGCGCGGGCGACTCAGCGCCCTGGCGGTCCCCGAGTTGCGTCCGACAGGACGCGCCGGGGGCGACGACTTCGTTTCCGTCGCTCTCGGCGACCTGCTCGAAGAGGATCGACCCGATCGCCTGACTCATCGAGTAGTGTTCTGCCTCGTAGCCGAACGACCCGGCCATGCCGCAACAGGTCGAATCCAGCGGGTCGACGTCGTAGCCCGCCCGGCGCAGGACGGCGACGGCGTGGTGGTCTTTCTTCGTCGCCTTCTGATGACAGTGACCGTGGTAGGTGAGCGCGCCGCTCGCGTTCGCGTCGAGACGCTCGTCCAGACGGAACGCGTCGAGATATTCGCAGACCCCGTAGGTGTTCCCGGCGACCTTCTCGGCGTCTCTCCCCGAATTCAGGTCGAGGTAATCGGACTGGAGCATGACGGCGTCGGACGGTTCGACGACGACCACGTCCCATCCCGTCTCGACGGCCGGCACGAGTTCGGCGACGTTCTCGCGGGCCGTCTCGCGGGACGCATCGAGAAACCCCTTCGAGTGCGCGGGGCGGCCGCTGTCGGTGCTCTCTGCTAGTTCGACGTGGACGTCCGCGGCTTCGAGCACTCGGACGGCCGCCTTGCCGCGTTCGGGGTAGCTGTAGTTCGTGTACGTGTCCGGCAGGAGGATCGCCCGTCGGTCGGCCTCGCCTTCGGCGACCGTCGACCCGCCGCGGTCCTCGAACCAGTCCCGCACCGTTTCCCGGCGGAACGTCGGTAGCGACCGCTCGCGGGCGATACCGACTGTCTTCTCCATCAGGAGGCGCGCACCCGGCAGTTTCGGGAGCCAGTTCGACACGGGCGCGGTGGCGCTTCCGAGCGCCGAGAGCGCGTCGATGTTGGCGAACAACTTCTCCCGGAGGCTCGCACCCGTTCGCTCGTGGCGCTGATGCGTGACTTCGGCTTTCAACTTCGCCATGTCGACCTCGCTCGGGCAGTCTTTCGCACAGCCCTTGCAGCCGATACAGAGGTCGAGCACTTCGTCGAGGAATTCCTCGGAGAGATGGGCTTTCTCCACTTCATCAGCGGCCCTCCCTGTCCGCTCCGCGGCGGCGTTCGCCGCCCCGAGACCGCCGCTCATCGCCTGTCGGAGCATGTTCGCCCGGCCGCGAGTACTCAGTATCTCCTCGTCCTCGGCGCGGTAGGTCGGACACATCACGCCACCGGTGGTGTCCTGTCCGCCCCGACAGCCGCCGCAGCCGTGACACAGCTCCGCCATCCCCTGAAACCCGTTGTCGTTGTTCCAGTTCAGGTCGGGGTCGAAGCCGGCGTCGAACTCGTACTCCGCGTCGTAGCGGAGGTTTTCCGTCATGTCGTGGTCGCCGCAGACGGTGCCCGGATTCAGGATCCAGTCCGGGTCGAACGCGGATTTGAGGTCGCGGAACGTCTCCCAGAGCGCCTCGCCGTACAGCTTTCTGTTCCACTGCGTCCGGGCGCGCCCGTCGCCGTGCTCGCCGGAGACGCTGCCGCCGTACTCCACGACGAGGTCCGTCACGTCGTCCGCGATGGCCTCCATCGTCTCGGCCCCCATCTCGGATTTGGTGTTTATCAGCGGCCGGATGTGGAGCACGCCGGGGCCGGCGTGGGCGTAGAAACTGGCGAACGTGTCGTGGTCCTCGAGGACTGCCCGAAACTCCTCGACGTACTCCGGCAGATGCTCCGGCGGGACGGCGCAGTCCTCGATGAACGAGACGTGCTTCTCGTCGGTCGTCCGCGACAGCAGGATCGGGAGGCCGGACTTTCGGAGCTTCCAGAACAGCGCGCGCTGGTCGGCGTCGTGGGCTTCGAGGGCGGCGACGGCAGGGGTACTCTCGGCGGCCGGCGCACCGTCCGTCACCGCGCCCTCGACGCCATTCCCCGGTACGCGGTCGGAGAGGAGTTCGGCTACCCTCTCGCGCCCCTCGGCGTCGTTCTCTGCGTAAAACTCCACGAGCAGTACGGAGTCGGTCCCCTCGGGCAGCATCGCGACCACGTCCTCGAACTCGGCCGTTTCGCGCGCCAGGTCGATCAGTACGTCGTCGACCAGTTCGACGGCGGCGGGGTCGTGTTCCAGGATCGGTTCGACGTCTGCCATCGCGTCGACGACGCTCCCGTAGGAGAGCAACGCCATCGATTTCGTCTCCGGAATCGGCTCAAGCGACACCTCGACCTCGGTGACGACGGCCAGCGTCCCCTCGCTGCCGGCGAGCAGTTTAGCGAGGTTGACGGTGCCGTCCTCGGATGCCTCTAGCAGCGCGTTCAGATTGTACCCGGAGACGTTGCGCTTGAGTTCGGGGTACCGGGCCTCGATCTCGTCGGACTCCTCGTCCAGTATCCGGGCGACTTCGGCGTAGATACGCGCTTCGATACCGTCGTCGCCGGCGCGTTCGCGAAGTTCGTCGACGCTCACCTCGCCGAACGTCGTCACGGTACCGTCCGCGAGAACGACCTCGCAGGACTCGACGTAGGCGTCGGTCTTGCCGTACTGCAGAGAGTGCGCGCCGGTCGAATTGTTGCCGACGGCACCGCCGACGGCGCTCTTGTCGCCCCACGCGGGGTCAGGCGCGAACTTCAGGTCGTGCGGTTCGAGTTCGGCGTTCAGGTCGGCGAGGACCGCGCCCGGTTGCACCCGCGCCCGGCGGTCGTCCGGGTCGACCTCGACGACGGCGTCCATGTGGCGGGTGAAATCCAGAACGACGGCCTCGTTGACGGTCTGTCCGGCGAGGCTGGTGCCGCCACCGCGGGGGAGGACCGGTATCTCTCGCAGGCCGCAGTACTCCACGACTGCGGCCACGTCGTCGGGCGCGGCCGGGTAGACGACGCCGATCGGCGTGACCTCGTAAGCGCTCGCGTCGGTGGCGTACAGCTGACGGCTGTACTCGTCGAAGCGAACTTCGCCGACGACTATCGATTCGAGGTCGTCGACGAGGCCGGGTCGGTCGACGTCGCCGCCCTGGTAGTCGTAGTCCGCACGGTCGTCCGCGTCGGGATAGGCCGTGCTCGTTCGGGGGTCGCTGTGACTCGCAGTCACGAGCGGCCACCTCTACGCCGCGAACACGCCACTCGGGTCCCGTACGATCGCATACGCCCTCATTACGCGGCGGCGCTTGTGAGCGTTCGGATCGGGGCGACCGCTACCGTTCGCCCGCGACACGCGACCCGCACTCACCGGCCAGAACGGCGGCGACGTACACCGCGGGTTCGTCGAGGACGGAGAATAGGCCACAGCACGGCCAGTGCGTGGCGAAAAGAGTACTCGACGCCGCGAACCGCTCAGTTTTCGATCTTCTCGACGACTTCTTTCGCCTTCTCTCGGGCCGTGTCCTTGCCCGCCTGTTTCTTGATCAGGACGCTCTGGACCTCCCAGTCGTCGCTGTCTTCCCGCTTTCCGGTTCGGACCTCGCTCCCCTCGGAGACCGAATCCGACGCTTCGTCCGCCCAGTCCGGCGTGCGGATCGTGTCGAAGTCGTCCGGGTCGCGGAACCGGACGTGGTAGTAATCGTCGCCCTCTTCGACAGTGTCGACGGCTGGCGTGCTGGCCATACGTTTCTCTCCCACGGAAAGCGGCAAAAGTGTCGTTCTCAGTGTACTGACCGGACCGGAACCGTGATCCGCCGAGCGCTAGGCGGGCGCGACGCCGTCGCCCTCGTACTCGCGGACGGCCCCGACGATAGCGTACACGAAGGGCGTGTCCGCGACGGCGATAGCGAGTTTCAGCAGGTACTGGCCGACCATCAGTTGCGCGACGACGGCCAGGGGAAGCGCCCGACCGAGGCCGAGGAGCGCGGGTGCGACGAGGAAGGCGACGGTGACGAAGATGACCGTATCGATCGCCTGACTAGTGGCCGTCGATCCGACGTTGCGGAGCCACAGCGCGTCGCCGTCCGTGTACTCGCGGAGGCGGTGGAAGACGATCACGTCCCAGTTCTGGCTGACGACGTACGCCAGTAGGCTCCCGAGAACGACGTTCGTGCTCGCGCCGAGTGCCGCCTCGAAGATGTCCGGTGCGACGCCGTTGCCGGCGGCCGGCGCGGCGATGGTCGACCACACGAGCGCCAACACGACGAAGTTCATCGCGAACGCCACGTTGACGACCACCTGCGCCGCGCGACGGCCGTACAGTTCCGCGTAGCAGTCGCTCGCGAGGAAGGTCACGGCGTACGCGAGCGCGGCACCGGGCAGTATCAGCGTGCTGCCGGTCACCGGGAGCGAGAACGGGAGTTCGAACGCGAGGATCTTCGTCGCCGTCAACTGCGCCGTCACGAGCGCCGTCACGAACAGGGCGATCAGTCCGACCTGTCCGACCGGCGGCCCGCGACCGTACGTATCACTCATACCGAGAGGCGATGCACGACGCTTCCTTCAGTCTCCCGGCTCGGCGACGCACGGTATCACGCCGACTCGACGCCGTCACTGGCGTCTCGGCGCGACCCAACTCGTCGCTGCCCGGCACTCTCAACTCGTCGCCATCGCCGGGACCTCGACGCGACTCAGCACGTCGTCGACGACGGCGGCCTTCTCGACGGCGTTGACCGACGCCTCCGTCGTGAGAACGAGGCGATGTGCCAACACAGGGTGTGCGACCCGCTTGACGTCGTCGGGCGCGACGAAGTCGCGTCCGGCGAGGACGGCGTGGGCGCGGGCGGCCTCGAACAGGCGTTGGACTCCGCGCGGCGAGACGCCCACCTCGACACGGGGATCGGAACGCGTCTCGCGACAGAGGTCGACGATGTAGCCGCGAACCTTGTCCTCGACCGTCACCGTCTCGGGCACTGCCTGGAGGTCCGGCACGTCGGCACCGTCGACGACTGTGTCCACTTCTGGGGCCTGTTCGTGCCGGTTCGCCCGTCGCTTGAGGAGTTGAAGTTCGCCGCCGCGGCCGGGGTAGCCCATCGCCGTCTTCACGACGAAGCGGTCGCGCTGGGCCTCGGGGAGTTCGAACGTACCCTCCTGCTCGACGGGGTTCTGCGTCGCGATGACGAAGAAGGGGTCGGGGAGGTCGTGCGTGTCGCCGTCGACGGTCACCTGTCCCTCCTCCATCGCCTCCAGCAGGGCGGCCTGGGTCTTCGGCGGCGCGCGGTTTATCTCGTCCGCCAGCACCACGTTCGCGAACACGGGACCCTGGTTGAACTCGAAGGTGCCGTCGGTCTCGTTGTACACGTGGGTCCCCGTGATGTCGCTCGGGAGGAGGTCCGGCGTGAACTGGATGCGGTTGAACGAGAGGCCGAGCGCCGTCGCCATCGACCGGGCGGTGAGCGTCTTCCCGGTTCCGGGAACGTCCTCAAGAAGGACGTGCCCCCGGGCGAGAACGCCGAGGAGGACGGTTCGCAGGAACTCTCGGTCGGCGATGACTGCGTCGTGGACCGCGTCGAGAACCGAGGAGGACTCGGCGGCGGCCTCGTCGACAGTGCGTTGCGGGGCGTCGCTCATCGTCTCACCGTAGCGGGGGCCGGTACGTATGCTTTCGGCTTCCCGGCGGTTGGGGTCGCTCCTCGGGCGAGCCAGCGGGGTTCACGTTTACCGGGTTCTGCGGAAAGCATCAGATAAAATCAATCTCTCATCGCCGCGGCGAACAGCCGGACGTTCGTCCCGAACTGACTGAGGAGCGCACGCGGGAACCGCTTTCGCGCACCTGACAGAGCGTCGTCCAGCGCCGCGTTCGCGTCCTCGAACACCCCGCCTCCGTGACCGAACAGGATCCGGTCCGGGTCGAGTTCGCCGAGCGTCTCCCGCGGCGGAAACAGCCGATGCGAGAGGACCACGCCGATCCGTTCGTCGCTCACCGTGTATCCCGAGCCGGATCCAAGCAGATCCGGAACGATGAGCGTCCCGTCGCTCTCGCGATATGCGATCGCTTCCTGCCACATCGAGAGGGGTTCGACTCGAGTGACGTGGAATCCGGACTCGCCGATCGTCGTCTTGTACCGTTCGATAGGGGCGCTCACTCGCTCTGCGACGCGGTCCATCCACCGGGGAACGTGAACGGCCACGTCGTGACGGTTCGCGATAGCGCCGGCGTCCCGCGCGTGATAACTGCACAACACGGCGACACCGGCCACGTCGCCGAGTTCTCCGAGGAGGTCATCGATCCCTCGCGCGTCTACCGGGTCGATGACCCAGACGCCGTCGTCGGCTCTGATCGCGTGGCTCGCGCGCTCACCCTCCTCGTTCGGATGGGCCAACCAACTGACACCGCCGCTCCATCGGTCGATCACCTGGAACTCCGTTGCGGAGGACCGTTCGTAGACGGGCATACGAAGCTTTCCACCCACGAACGCCTTTAAAATTACCTCATGAGATGCCACTACCTACCGGACCTCAACTGATCCCCGGCAAACGGTCAGCGCAACCGCGATAGCAACAACAGCGTCCCGACGAACGCCGCAACCGCGCCGGCGGCGGCGAGGGTTCCCTCCGGAATCGAGCGCCGCATGAGGCCGTGCAGGGCGAACGCCGACAGGACGGTTCCGACGCCGACGGCGGCGCTCGTCAGTGCGTGTGTGAGTTCGCCCTGTCTGCTCCAGGCGTTCCGTCCCAGTTCCTCCGTCACGCCGACGCCGAACTCCCCCACGTCCCAGGCGACTATCGCCGTCGCGACGCCGACGTACACGACGACCGACCGGTCGCCGATGACGCCCGACACCAGTGCGGCGACGAACAGGCCGCTACTCGCGACCGAGACGGGGGCGACCCGGTCGGTCAGGAAGCCCAGCCAACCGAGTACGGCCACCGCTCCTGCGAGAACCGTAAACAGGAGCAACGTGGCGGAGACGACGAGCAGCGCGACCGGCGTCTCGCCGACGACTCTGACCAGTTCCTCCAGCACCGGTATCGCGATGGCCGGCGTCCTGTCGCGAACTCTCGCGAGTACTGGTTCGGTAAACAGCACGACGGCGGCGACGAACGCTAACCCCGACGCGAACGGAACGATCCGCGGGGCCAGGTCCGACGCGGCGGCGTTGCGCGCCCACAGTAGCGCGTCGACGACGGTAATGACGACTAGGCTGCCGGCGAACGCGAACACGAGCAGCGTCCGCAGAAGCGACAGCGACGCGATGCCGCCCAGCAGGGCGACGACCGGTCCGGGTAGCGCCTCGTAGTGGCCCGCTCCGACGAGAGCCAGTATCCCGAGGAGAATGCCCGCGGGCGCGGCGAGACGGTACGTCTTTCTGAGGGTCTTGCGAGCGGTTCTGACCTGCTCGACCCGCCGCTCGACGTTCCGATTCCGCGCGAGTTCGGCGACCGGTAAGCGGTCTATCGCCGCCCGGACGACGTAGGCGCTGACCGCGAGCAAGAGGAGGAAGTCGGCGATTCGGGGCCCCGGCCCGGACGGCGCGACGAGTTCTTCCCACAGTCCGGCGAGGACCGGCTCGCCGACCGCGGCCGTCTCGACCGCGCCGACCTGCCACACCATCGCCCCGAGCGCGGTGACCGAAAGCGGGAACAGGGCGTACCCGAACCGGGAGATAGCCACCGTGAGCGTCCGGTTTCCGAGGCTCCCCGTCCAGAGGACGCCGAGGCCGCCGCTGGCGACGACGAGAGCGAGCGCCCGCAGCGCCCGTATCGGGGGGCCGCTCGCGATAGATATCAGGTCCCCTGCGAGCGACGCGCCGGCGGGAGCGAGGAGGAGACATCCGATCGCAAGCATCTCCGGTTCGTCCTCGTTCAACAGCGACAGCGCCACGGCCACGACGAACGCGGTGAGGCTGGTTTCGACGACCTGACCGAACACCGTGCTCTGAGACCCGACGAACAGGACGCCTGCGCCGACGATGGCGGTGACGAGCAGGCGACTCGTCTCCGGTGGCGACGCGTCGCCGTTCGCCGCGCGGTCCGGGGAGACGAACGGCCGCGTCAGCTTCATTGCATCCCCTCCAGCGCGTCGGCGAGGGCGGTCGCCAGCGGCGCGTTCGGATGCCAGTCGATGACCGGAACCCCCGTGTCGCGGATGCTAGCCAGGCGGACATCTCGTTCGAGCGTCGCGATCCGCTTCCCGGGTGAATCGTCTGTCGTGACACCGGGCGAAACGACCGTCACTGCGTGGCCGTGGGCCGAGAGCGTCCGCGTCACGTCGGCGGGGTAGTCGTCGACGAACGGACTGACGAACAGTATCTGCGTATCCCCCGAGAGGCGCTTTCGAAGTTCGGCGAGCGCGTCCGACCCTGCGCCGCGCGCCGTTCGGGTGACGCCGCTGCCGTCGGCGACGCTCCGCTCAGCCCCCGGCGTCTCGATCACTTCGGAAAACAGGCGCTCGGCGCGGGCCCGGAGCTCCGGTCCGCTCGACGGGTCGACCCACGCGATATCGGGGGTCGACCCGCCGTCTTCGACGGCGGCGACGCCGACCTGATGGTCGGCGTTCGCCAGCGTCCCGACCAGCCGCGCCGCGGCGTACACGCCGAGGTCGACGCCGCTCGGCGCGCCCGCTACCGGCGCGATATCACATTCGGACCTGGCGTCGAGAACGACGACGATCCGCGCGGCCTGCTGCCGGCGGTAATCGATCGTCGTCAGCGACCCGCTCTTCGCGAGGTGTCGCCAGTCGATCCTGCTCGGCGGGTCGCCGCTCCGGTACTCGCGGGTGGCGTAGAACTCCACCCCGGGTCCGCCGGTATCCGTCGGCAGTTGCCCGGTAAATCCCGTCGTCTGCTCGTGAAGCGGCACGTCGTCGACGCCGACCTCGCAGGTGAGGCGGGCGATGCCCGCAACGCGAACTGACGCGCTATCGTACCGCGTTGCGCTCGCGTTTCGCGTCCGAACCGTCGGCGGATCGAACGCGTACTCGCCGCGTCGCGCGGTCACTGAGTACGCGACCGTCTCGGTCTCGCCCGGTCTGAGGGCGAACCCGGCCCGCGGCGATCCGTCGATCACCTGTAGCGGGTCGGGCACCCCGTCGACGATGCGGACATCCGGCAGCGACTGCTCCGTCGCGTTCGTCACTCGCAGCGTTACCTCGACCCGCTCGCCGGGCATCGGGGCCTCGGGCCGAACCGTGCGCTCGACCCGAACGGCGCGCTCCGCAGGGGTCGTCCCGGAGAGCGCTCCGAACAGGACGAACCCGAGCGGGATCGCCGCCGCCGCGACCAGCGCCTGCTCGCCGCTGACGATCCCTGCCGATACCAGCGCGGCGCTCCCGGCGACCGCGCCGCTCCACCGCGACACAGACCGCATCAGCGACGCACCTCCGCCTCCTCCGGTCTCTGGTCTGTCACCGCGTCGGTACGCCCGCTGCTCGCCATCCCGCCGTCGTGCCAGCGGCGTTCGTGGCGGTCGAGTTCGCGTTGCAGCGCGTCGACCGTCCGCCGTGCCCGACGCTCCGTCTCGCGCTCGGGTGCGAGCCACGCCCTCAGACGCTCGCCGAACGTCCACTCGGGCGTCCGTTCGTCCCCGAGGAAGGCGGCCGCGACGCGGTCGTCAGTCCAGGTCCCCGTCGCGACCATCGCCTCGATGTCGGCGTCGTCAGGCCGTGTCCGCGCGAGCACTGTCGTCGCCGTCGAGCGGAGACGCACAGCCGGTTCCGACCCCCGCGGACCACCGATACCGATGCTCCGGTCGCCGACCTGTTCGACGGCGTCGTCGAACCCGCCCCCGGCGACTGCCGTGTCCGTCGTCGCCTCCTCTGGGGGCATCGTCACGAGCGAGTCGCCCGCGCCGCCGGTGTCACCTCCGGAGCGGACGGTCCAGAGGACGGCTATCAGGCCCACCGCCGCGACGGCGATGGAGACTCTCGAATCGCCGACCGCTCCGACCGCGGATTCGGCCGGGGCGCGGAGCGCGGCGGGGACCAGATCCGGGGCGAAGCCGAACGCCACGCCGGCGGCCACTCCTACCGCCCCGAGCGCGATCACGGCACGTCGCGTCGGAACCGTCATCGGTCCTCCGTCCGGTCGCGCAGTCGGTCGAGCGCCCGCCGGGCCGCCGAGAGACGCCCCTCGTCCGGCGGGTCGTCGGCGTACTCCGACCGCCTGAAGGCGTTCGTCAGTCTGTACACCGGTCCGTCCGGAAACCCTCTCTTGACGGCCGAGCGGGCGATGTCACCGGGAGTCTGCGTTCGCCAGCCCCGCGGCGAGACTATTCTGACGAACTCCCGCCAGACCGCCCGGAGCGAGCGCTGGGCCTCGGTTACGTTCTCGTCGGGTGTCGCGCTGATGACGTTCCTATCGGCCCCGTCTCCGGCGCTCGCGGCCGCCCGTTCGTCAGCCACTCCGAACAGTCGAAGTATCGGGCGACACAGCCGTCGGAGCAACGCAACCGCGGCGGCGACGACGCTCACGGCCGTCATCCCGGCGACGAGCGCCCGCAGTCGGTCGGGTATCCAGTCGAGCCGGTCCGCCGCACGCCGCGCGAGGCGCGCGACGCCGTCGAGGCCGTCGCTCAGCGCGACGATGACGGCGAGACCCGCCCCTGCCAGCCAGCGCAGGCCGTTTCGCACGTCGTCCGCGGTCACGTCGCGCCGCCGCGCGTAGGCGACGACTCCCGCGAGGGTCCCGAGGAGGATGGCGACGCCGACAGCGATCGGAAGGAAGAGCCAGTCGAGCGCCGTTTCCGTCCGCCGCCCGTCAACTGAGGCCGTGAGCGTCGCGCCGTTCGACAGCGGCAGCGACACAGACAGTTCGCCGTTCGCGTCGGTCGTTCCGACGGCGTCGCCGTCGACGTACACGGTCGCGTTCGATACGGGCTGATCGTCGACCGTGACGGTCGCGGTGGCGTTTCGTCCGGCGACGGCTAGCCCGTCGACGCTCACGCTCAGTTCGCCGAGTTCGATCTCCGTCTCCCCGCTTACGGTCCCGCGCTCCGCTGCGACCGTGATCCGGCCGCCTGCGTCCTCCGGGATCGCCACCGCAGCAATGCCCCCGACGTCCGTCTCGCCGACCGCCCGGCCGTCGACGCGGACCGTCGCGTTCCGCATCGGTTCGCCGCCCGCCCTGACGTACAGGTCTACTGTCGCGCCCGGCGTCGCCGTCCCCCTGACCTCGAAGTCGACGGCCGTGTCAACGTCGTACGTTCGACTCCCGTTTTCCTCCTGAGCAGTCGACGTTGTGGGCACCCAGTTGCCGACCGTAGTCGGCTCGCTCGACTTGCCCGGCCCGGCCGACGGCCCCGCGGCGAACGCGTATCCGTCGCCTCGCGGCCTGACACTCACTTCGAGCTCTCCCTCGTACGGCACCGTCCCTGTCACCTCTCCGCTCGAATCGGTGACGCCGATCTCGTCGTCGTTGAACGAGACGACGACGCCCTCCACGGGCGTGCCGCCTTTCTCCACCGTCACGGTCACGTCGCGTCCCGGTGCGGGCGTGCGGTCGAGGTCGATGTTGTACGGCGGTCCGGCGTTCGAGATCGACTCGTCGCTCGGTTCGTACGTCTCGTTCGGTCCGGTTTCGACGTCGTGAGGGTACTCCTCACCGTTTCCGGTCTGGTTCTCTATCGCCTGTTGCTGAGTCGTCTGCCGGTCGGCCGCCGGCGTCGGGTCGAACTTGACCCAGCCGACGTCCTCGAAGTACACCTCGACCCAGGCGTGGGCGTTCATCCCGCGCACCTGATAGCGACCGTCGTCGGTCGGTTGGCCCTGGCTGTACCCCACGACGTAGCGCGCGGGGATGTCCTGCGAACGGAGCATCACCGCCATCGTCGTCGCGAAGTACTCGCAGTACCCCTCGTCCATCTCGAAGATGAACTGGTCGGCGACGGGTTCTCCCGACTCGTGGGAAGCGTCGAGCGAGTAATCGTGGTTCTCCTTCAACCACTTCTGGATGGTCTTCGCGCTGTCGTAGTCGGTCCGGTCGTTCGCCGTCAGTTCGCTAGTGAACTCCTCGACGCGGTCCGGCGTCGTAGCGGGGAGTTGCGTGTACGTTCTCTCGTCCCCCGGGAACTCCGTCTCGGCCCTCCGGAGCGTCGCGGGATCCGGGTCGACCCGATAGCTCATGACGGTGTACTCTGTGCCGTCCGGAACCGACTGCTCGGGGATGAGCGCCCCCCGCCGCTCGAACACGCCTGTATCGGCATCGACGTCGACCGGCCGATAAGCCGCAGGGAGCGTACTCGCTGGGCGTTCGAGTTCTATCTGCTGCTCGACGAGTTGTCCGTCGCCGGGTGGCCGCTGGCCAGTCACGTCGCTCGCGGTTCCGAGGTTCTGCCACCCCGATCCCTCGTACTCGGCGTACGCGCCGGTGCGCCAGTAGGCGGGTTCATCGCTCTCCACGTAGAAGTGTGTCTCCGCCGACTGGTTGCGCAACGCGCCGGACTGGTCCCCCAGCGATCCGCCGACCCCCGTCGAGTCCCCCGGGTTCAACGCCCCGAGTCCGGAACTGGCAGCGGGACCGCTCCCGCTCGCAGTACCGCCCGGATCAGTGCTCCCGCTGCCGGGTTGGTCGAACAGCGTCTTGTCGATACTGCCGCCGCTGAGCGGGGCCGCAAGCGCCGGCATCACCGTTCCGGCTATCACCAGCCCGATCGCACAGCAGACGGCCAGCACCGCTCGACTGAGGTCGCGGCCGCTCGCTGACGGGCTGTTCGACGCGTCCTGTCGGTCGTCGTCAGGGGATCGAGATCCGGCCATAGATCGTGTTCACGGCCGGTGGAGGGGACCGGCCAGTTCGGTTATGTTGGTAGTATGCCGACATCGTAATAAGTCTTCGAGGTGCCATACGGTGACGGTAGGACGCCCTGCGGGGGTAGGATCGCTCGGATTCGAACTACGCCATCGGATCACCCCGTTCGCCGCAGTCGATTTCGAACCTGCGGGCTATCCGCTCCTCATGACCGTTCACCGTGACGCCCCATCTCACGAGGTGCGTTTCGCCACGCTCGAAGCGCCGTCGCAGAAATGGGCCCGCTCGGATTCGAACCAAGGAATCGCCCGGTTATGAGCCGGGCGCTTTACCAGACTTAGCTACGGGCCCTCAGCCACCATTTGGAGGGCCCGCTTTTCAAGTCTTTTGAAGCGACTGCGTCAGAGTGCGTCGACGAAAGAGAGGAAAGAGCGCCGCCGACAGGGCTCGAACCTGTGACAACCTGGGTAACAACCAGGTGCTCTACCAGCTGAGCTACGGCGGCACGTGCGTCACTTCCGAGTAGCGGAGGGCATTTGATATGGCTTTCGTTTCCGCCCCACGGCGCGGGGCACCGACACGCTTTCGGCGCGACGGTGAGTATCGAACGGCGATGACGGACGCCGACGCGTTTGACGCCGCCGTACGGGCAGTTCGCGAGGAGATAGACCCGGGTCCCGAGGAACGCGACCGCCTGTCGGCGACCGCGGCCGAACTCGTCGAACGCGCAGAAGACGCCGTCGCGGATCTCGACGCCGACGCGGACGTGATACTCGTCGGGAGTACGGCACGGAAAACGTGGATCAAGGGCGACCGCGATATCGACGTGTTCGTCCGGTTCCCGCCCGATATCGACCGCGAGACGCTCGAAGAGTACGGCCTTCGCGTCGGCAACGAAGTCCTGCCGGACGGTCACGAGGAGTACGCCGAACACCCCTACGTTACCGGCGAGTACGACGGGTTCGACGTCGACCTCGTACCGTGCTACGACGTGCCCGCGGCGACCGAGATACAGTCGGCCGTCGACCGCACGCCGTTTCACACCGAGTACTTGCGCGAACGGCTTGACGACGACAGCGCCGCGGACGTACGCCTCGCAAAGCAGTTCCTCAAGGGGATCGGCGCGTACGGCAGCGACCTCCGGACGCGGGGGTTCAGTGGCTACCTCACCGAACTGCTCGTTCTGGAGTACGGCGATTTCCGCGGGTTCGTCGAGGCGGCGGCGGACTGGAACCCGCCGGTCCGTCTGGATCCGGAGAACCACGGCGCGCGTGAGACCGCGTCGCCCTCTCGGAACGACGAGGGCGGCACCGCCGACCTCGCTTTCGACGACCCGCTCGTCGTGATAGACCCAACGGACCCCGAGCGAAACGTCGCGGCCGTCCTCTCCGCGGACAACCTCGCCCGCCTCCAGCACTACGCCCGCGAGTTACTCGACGACCCGCGTTCCGACCTGTTCTTCCCGTCCGAGCCGACCCCGCTCTCGGCGGACGACGTCCGCGCGCATATCGCCGAACGCGGGACGACGCCCGTCGCCGTCCGGTTCGACGCGCCCGACATCGTCGAGGACCAACTGTACCCGCAACTCCGAAAGTCGCTTTCCGGCGTGACCGACGAACTCGACCGCCGCGGGTTCGACGTCCTCCGCGCGACGACGTTCGCCAACGACGACGCGGTCCTGTTCGCGGAACTGGCCGTCGCCGAACGCCCCGCCGTCGAACGCCACGAGGGCCCGCCCGTCCACCTCCGCCAGCACGCGACGGGGTTTTACGAGAAGTACGCCGACAGCGGCCGTCAGTCGGACTCCGACTCCCGAGACGGCCAGTCCTCGGGCCGGTTCGGTCCGCCCTACGGTCCGTTCGTCGACGGCGACCGCTACGTCGCCGAGCGGCGGCGGGAGCACGCGACCGCCGCGGGCTTTCTGGAGAGCGACGCGCTGTTCGACGGCGGCCTCGGCGTGACTGTCGAAGACGCACTCCGAGAGGAGTACGACGTGTTGGTCGGCGACGACGTGGCGGCTCTCGCCGAAGCGTTCGGCGTTGAACTCGCCCGCTACTTCTCGCCCAGGCCGTGAACACGGCGCAGTTCGTCACGTAATTCGTCGACGTCGTCGTTGACTTCGTTTTCGGGTTCGACCGGTGACCGGCCGTCGAACACCTCGTGGACCATCCTGACGCCCTCGGCGAGCACGTCCAGGCCGTAGCCGCCTTCGAGGACGAACCCGAGGGCGGCGTCCGTGTCGTCGGCGATGCTCCGAACCCGGTCTGTGAGAACGCCGTACCCCTCCGTCGAGACGCGCATCCGCGATATCGGGTCGTGGCGATGGGCGTCGAACCCCGCGCTCACGAGCAGTAGGTCGGGGTCGAAATCGACGAGTGCGGGCGTCACCACCGTCTCCGCGACGCCGGCGTATTCGGCGTCACCCGATCCGGCCGGGAGCGGGACGTTCATCGTGTACCCGCCGCCCGCCCCCTCGCCCGTCTCGTCCACTTCTCCGGTCCCGGGGTAGATGCCGTCCTCGTGGATCGAGACGAAGAACACGTCGTCACGGTCGTAGAATATCTCTTGAGTGCCGTTGCCGTGGTGAACGTCCCAGTCGATAACCGCGACGCTGTCGACGCCCGCGTCGTTGTCCAGTGCGGCCTGGGCGGCGACGGCGACGTTGTTGACGAAGCAAAACCCCATCGCGTCGTCGGTGACAGCGTGGTGTCCGGGCGGACGGCCGATTGCGAACGGGGTCCTGCGACCGTCTTCGCCCGCGAGCGCGGTTTCGGCCGCCCACTGTGCGAGGCCCGCACTCTTCAGGGCCGCGTCCCACGTGCGTTCGACGGCCACCGTGTCGGGGTCCCAGTTGCCGCCGCCGTCGTCGCAGAACTCGCGGAACTTCGCGACGTACTCCGGGTCGTGGACCGCCTCGACGGCGGCCGGGTCTGCGGACGAGGCGTCGACGTACGAGACGCCGTGCTCCCGCTTCAGACCCTCCCGGATCGCTCGGAGGCGGTCCGGCGTCTCCGGGTGGCGCGTGCCCGTATCGTGGTCCAGGCAGACCTCGCTGTAACCGAACTTCATCAATCGAAGAGCGTGAAGTACGTCTCGATGTCCTCGGCCTTAATCGTTCGCCGGTCGGCGTGACGCGCCAGCGTCGCCGCCGCGGCGGCCACGTTGTCGGCGTAATCTTCGAGGATGTCCGCCAGAGCGATCCTGGCGTCCATCGAGACGCGATAGCTGTTATCTATGGTCAGGCGTGCGATGCGGTCTACCGGTGCGACCGGCAGTTCCAGCGAATCCTTGTCGACTACCTGTTCGACGCCGAAATCCTCCGCCATCAGCGTCTTCCGTCCGTCCTCGGTGGCGTGCTCCGCGGCGTCGACCGCCAGCGTCGCTCCGTGTTCCTGAATACGACGAGCCAATTCCTCGGCGGCCTCTGCACTCACGCGCAACTCCCCGGCGTTGCGGCGAATAATGGTGTCGACCGGGGCGAACGGTAACTCGACGCTCATACCCAAACCCGGGTGGGACGCACCCTTAACCTTTTTCGTAGTGACGATCCACCGATCTGCGCTCGTTTCAGAACACGTCGTCCGCGTCGATGCGGCCGTCGGCGGCGGTCCCCCGGACCGTCACTTCCTGTCCTAACCGCACGTCGGCGTCGGTTTCAACGCTCATCGTCTCCTCGCCGTCGTCGAGGACGACCGGGTCGCCAGCCTGGACGACAGTCCCGGTGAACTCTACTTCCTCGCCGTCCGCGGTGACCGCCGCGGCCCCGCCGCCATCGCCGGACCTGTCGGTCGCGGCGGCTTGGGTCGGGTCGCCGCTCGCTGTACCGTCGCGACTCGCAGTCGAACTGCCGTCGTCCGCGTCGTCGCCGAACGCGTCGAGACCGGTCGTCCCGTCGTCGCTTTCGGCTCCGCCCGAAACGCCGTCGGACTCGCCGAGTACGGTCACGGTCGACTGCCAACCGGCGGAGGCTTCGATGTCGTCTTGCCACCCGTCCTGGATCTCGACGTCCGTCAGCGCGATCTCGTCGCCCGGAGCGATGTCCTCGTCCGCCTTGTCTCCCCACAGGGCGACGCGGATATCTCCAGTGTCGTCTTGCACGCGGACGTTGCGGACCTGGCCCTCGCTCCCGTCGTCGCGGTCGAACGTGCGTTTCGGGTCGGCCGAGCGGACGACGCCGCTGATGTCGACCGTCTGGCCGATCTCCAGCGTCTCGATCGGCGTGCTCTCGGGGGTGTACTCTATCTCCTCGTCTATCTCCTCGACCGCGCCGCGGTCGCCGACGTGGAGTTCGAGCGACCCGTCCCGTTCGCGGACGTAGCCATCGACTACTTCGACGGCGTTACCCGACGACAGTTCGTCGGCGCGGTCGGCCATGTCGTCCCACATCGTCACGCGAACTTTGCCGGTCGAGTCGCCGAGGACGAGGTTCGCCACCTTCCCTTCGCTCCCGTCGTCGCGGTCGAACGTGCGGACGGACTCGGTGTCCAGCACTTTGCCCGCGAGGTTCACGTTCGAGAGGCCGAGCGAGAGGTCCTCGACGCGGTACGCGTCCTGGATCTGTACGTCGATGTCGTCGGTTACGTCGGGGTCGACGTCGTTGACGTTGACCTCGACGCCGTTGTACCCCTCTTTCGGGCGGCCCTTGACGGCGATCACGTCACCTACTGCGAGTTCTTCAGTGGCGCTTGCGGCCATCTTGTCCCAGAAGGTGACGCGGATGGCCCCGGTCTCGTCCGCGAGTTCGACGTTGACGACCTGCCCGTCTTCCTCCTCTTCGCCGTCCCGTTCGAACGTCCGAACCTCGCCGACGCCGGTCACCTTCGCGGTGAATTCGACGTCTTCCATCCCCGGTTCCACGTCGGCGACGCCGTCGACCTCGCTCTCGTCGAGTTCGTGGGCGATGAGCATCGCCGCAGTCTCCTCGTCCGCGAGTCCGCCCATCTGGTCGACCTTCTCCTCGACGGCTTCCCGGAACTCTTCGAGGGAGACGTCCGCATCGAGATCCTCGTAGACGTCCTCTATCTCGCCCATGAATATACGGACAGGCAAGGTTGGACCGCGCTTAAGCGTTGTCCTTGCCCATTCGGCCCGCCGCAGTCTTGCGATCGGCGCTTCGCTCTTGTGTCCATCTCGCCGGTTGCTTGCGCCCCGATAGCTGATAAACCCTCGCTACGGCGAGGCGGTCGTAACGGTCGTGGTCTCTTCCTGTCTGCGGTGTTTTACGGTCACTGTTTCAGGAACACCTTCTTCGAACCCGACCGACCCCTCGTACTCGACGACTCCCACGCACTGCATGCAGGCCTTGCCGTTCGAGGCTACGCCGATGACGACGACGAACTCGTCGCCGTCGTACTTGGCTGATTCGAACGCCGCCTCGTGACACGGGTCCGGTGCGCTGACGACGCCGCTCAGGTCCACTTGACCGTCACCGAACGAGACGCTCGCGGTCTCCGAATCGCCGGACGACTGACAGTCCGTGTTCGTAGTGCTGATCGATCTGGCTGTGACATCCGACGCTCCTCCGCCGGCCGCTTCTTCCGTCGTCGTTTCTCGGTTCGTCTCCTCGTCGTCCGTCGCTTCTGTCGTGGTGTCCTGGCTCGTCTCCCCGTTGTCTGTCTCGTCTGTCTCCGTGCTACCGTCGTCGTTACCCCCGTCGTCCGGGTCGGACAGACAACCCGCTCCCGCGCCGACTGCGACTGCCGCCGCCACCGACGTCCGCCGAAGCACGTCGCGTCGTTTCATGAATTCACATCTGACAGCGTTGGGAAAAGCCCTTGTGTACGGTCAAAGGCGGTTTTGACCTTCCCCGGACGCCGATCTGACGACGAGTCCGTCCATCCGGACGCCGGCGGTCGTTTTCCCGTGTCACCGTGCCGCACCCCGTTTGTAGACCGTAACCGCTTTACGTATCACCCGGAAACGTAGAGTTGAGTCCGGGTAGGGTAGTGGACTATCCTCTTGGCTTGCGGAGCCAGGGACCGGAGTTCAAATCTCCGTCCGGACGCTTCTCACACGTTTTGTTTCTGAACAGCAGTTACTCCGTTTCACTGTTTGTCTACCGACGACTGAGTGGGTGGTCGATACGTCCGTCAGAGCGTTCTGGACCGGTTACCGCGAGGCCGCTCCGTCTCCCGTGTCGTTCGAGCGTCTGCGAACTCCGCGTCTGCCGAGCGAAAGGCGTTAGGTCCGGAGCGGCCAACTCCGGATATGCGCGACCACCTCCGAGCGGGCGTGGCAGTGTACAACGCCGGCGAGTACCACGCCGCGCACGACGCCTGGGAGGACTACTGGCTCGACCTAGAGCGAGACACCGACGACGAGCGACTGCTTCACGGGCTGATTCAGTTCACTGCAGTGGTGCATCACGCTCGCCAGCGAAACTGGCAGGGCGTCGCCGGCCTCGCCGAGAGCGCGACCGAGTACCTCGCCGGCCTACCCGACGAGTACCGCGGGATAGACGTCGCCGCGGTGCGGTCGGTTCTCGCACGCTTCGACTCGGACCCGGAGCGGATAGAGCGGTCGCCGCCGCCGCGTCTCGTCCACGAGGGAGAACCCGTCACGCCGGACGACCTCCGGTTCGGCCCGTCGGCTATCGCGGCCCGGATCATCGCCGAGGAGTCCGAGCGGTTCGACGAAGACGTACTGGAACAGGGGGCGGCCTACGCCCGCGACGACCTCGACTGCGGACAGGGAACGAGCGAGTTCGTCACGTTCGTGATGGATTTCGCCCGGTCCCCGGACGACCGCGACATCATCTACCAGCGACTCGCAGAACACGTCGCACAGCGCGACCACCGGGCGTCTGACGTCGCCGGACTGTTCGACTAGTCCGCCGCCTGAAGGCGGAGCGTCACGACGCTCCCGCGGGGGTCGTTATCGTCGAACCGTACCTCGCCGCCGAGGGACGTGACTATCCAGTTGACCAGCCACAGACCGAGACCGCTCCCGTGGTCGAGTTGGGTTATCTCGCGGTTGCCGGTGAGGACCTCCCGCTCCGTCTCCGGGATGCCCGGCCCGTCGTCGCGGATCTCGATCTCGACCCAGTCGTCGACCCGTCTCCCCGTGACACGGACCGAGGGGACCGCGCGGTCGGTGTGTTCGACCGCGTTGTCGAGGACGTGTTCGAGCGCCCGTTCGAGTCCGTCGTCGGCCTCCACGGTGAGTCTGTCGGGGAGGTCCGTGCTCAGATCGACCGCCGTATCGCCGTGTGCGGCGACCACCCGGTCGACGAGCGCAACGACATCGACCGGATACCGGTCATCGTCGTCACGGTCGAGCGTTCGCTCTATCTCGCGGATCTTGTTGCTCAGGTCCGCGACCTCGTTCGCCGTCTGCTCTATCGCCGTCGCCGCCGACTCGATGTAGTCCGCATCGGCGTCGGGGTCGACGAGTTCGGCGTAGCCGCTGATGACGTTCATCTCGTTACGCATGTTGTGGCGGAGTACCCGGTTGAGCACTTTCCGGCGGCGTTCGCGCGTCTTCCGGTCGGTGATGTCCGTGTAGATGCCGTAGCCCTCGTACTCGTCGCTCTCGTCGCTTCGGTCGATCGGCACGCCGCGGAACAGGAAATGCCGGATCCCGTCCTCGGTCTGCCGACGGATCTCGGTTTTGACGCGCCCGTCCGTCACGACGCGTTCGTCGAGATCGGCCGCGTTTCTCCGCTCGTCCGGCGGGACGACGAAATCATTGAGTGGCTCCCCGGCTATCTCCTCGGCGTCGTAACCGAACGCGTCCTCGAAGGCTCGGTTGACGTCGCGGACGAGCGGTTCGCCGCCCTCGAACGACGTGCGGACGACGGCGTCCGGAATGTTCTCGAACAGCGCCGACAGCCGGTCGCGCTCCTGTTCGAGTTCTGCTCTCACTCGTCTTCGGTCGCTGATGTCCCGCACGACGCCGACCACGCCGTGTAACTCGGTGTCCGGACGGGAGAGGATCGCGCTGTCTATCTCGACTGGGATCCGCTCACCGTCCGCCGTGGTCACGTCCGTCTCGACGACGGTCCCCGTTCGGTCCCCACGCAGGAGTGCCCGCTCGTCGTCCGTATCGGTGATGACGGTGGAGACGTGCGCGCCGAGCAGATCCGCCCGTCCGTAGCCGACCATCGCGAGAAACGGGTCGTTGACGAGCAGGAACGCGCCGGTCTCGTCCAGCACGCACACCCGGTCTTGGACCGTTTCGAATATCTGCTCGTATTGTTCGAGTTCCCGCTCGCGCTCGCGGAGCAGTTCGACCCGCTGCGCTCGTTCGAGCGCGACCTCCACGTTGGCGGCGAACAACTGCGCGAAGTCGATGTCGTGGTCGGCGAACTCCTGTCGCTCGGTCGACGAGGTGACCAGGACGCCGTGACTGCCGAGCGGGATCTGGAGTTCCGTTCGAACCTCCGTGTCCGGGTTGTAGACGTGGTCCGCCTCCCGGATGTCCGGATAATAGACGAGTTTACCGGTTTCGAACGCGCTCCACACGATAGACTCGTCCGGCCCGAAATCGGGAATGTCCCCGAACAAGTCTCGCGTCTCCTGCGTACTGGCGACCGGTTCGAGACGCTCGGTCTCCTCGTCGTAGAGAAACACCGAGGTGACCGATAGACCAAGTACGTCCTTCGCCGCTTGGACGGCGATATCGCAGATCTCCGTTCGCGACTCTCCGGCCATCAAGTCACGGGTGACCGCGTGCAGTTCTGCGAGCGTCTTCTCGTGTCCGTCGTTCCCACCGTCGGTACCGCCGATCGATCCCGTGTCGAGCGGCCGCGTCGCCGGATCGCCGGGTGCGCCGGTCACGGAACGGATCCGCTTCGCGAGTCGGTCCTCAGCGTCGGGTCCGTTCCGCAGGACGTACTCGGCCGCGCCCGCCGTGATAGCCTCGCTCGCAAGCGTCTCGTCGCCGTCGGCGGGAAACAGGATAACCGGCAGGTCGGGGTACTGGCATCCGAGCGTCTCCACGAGGCTGAGGCAGTTCATCTCCCCGAGGTCCTGTGCGCAGACGACGCAGTCGGCCTCTCCCCCGTTCTCCACGGCGGCGTTCTCGCTCACCGCATCGACGTCGATCCCGTCCCGTTCGAGCGCCGCTACGCTGTTTTCGTCGCCGCCGACGTAGAGCACTCGGATGGACGACTGCATTACGGTACCGCCGACAACGGAACCCCCACATATAAGCTGTTTTGCCGATCCATTCTGTTCGGTGTTTACCGCTCCGTTGAGTTCAGTGCCCGCGGCGTCGGGAACAGACCAGTCGGACCCTGCGAGTAGAAGAAAGAGTTATTTCGACCCGAACTCTTCGTTCATCTATGGCTCAAAATCCGGTCGAGGACAATGTTGTCACGCGGTTCCTCCTCGGCTTAGCGGTCTTCGCGGCCATGGCGATCGGCGGACAGGCGGTCGCTATGTCGTTTCTCTCCCTCGGCGTTCCGTACGCGAAATGGGTCGGCGTCGGTGTCGGAGCAATCGCCGTATTCATCGCGTTTACCGCGCTCTACAGGCGCTACGATGCGTCCTACTCCGCCGAGTAACGAGGTGTCTTCTCATACTGTCGGCTGTACTCCCCTGCAGAATATCGGACTCCCGGGGGTCCGAGTATCGTTCCGAAGCTACAGCCGACAGTATCACACGGCAGGCGGAGCGGTTCACCGATACGCCGCCTCCGCTTCGGGAGCGCCCTGCGAGGATCTGAATTACTCCCGAACTTGAGCGGTACCGCGCTTAGCTTCCTTCAGAAGTGCGCTCGTCGCCGTCCCACGCGGCGGAGTTGTCCTGCGGGTCGTATCCCAGCATCTCACGGGCGCGGTCGATGGAGTAGTACTTCCGGTCATTGTCGCTGATGCCGTAGACGATCTCGTACTCGTAGTCGGCCCGGAGCGCGCGGTCGAAGAGGTGGGCGCAGTCGCGGTAGGAGAGCCACATCGCCTGCCCGCGCTCGTAATCTATCGGCGGGTGCGATTCGGTGAGATTGCCGATGCGGACACAACAGACCCGCAGGTCGTGGTGGTCGTGGTAGTAGCGCCCGAGCACCTCGCCGGTCGCCTTCGAGACGCCGTAGAGGTTGCTCGGCCGCGGAAGCTCGGTCCCGTCCAGTCGGTACTCGTCGTGCGAGCGGTACAGTCCCGGCGTTCGCTCGTCGGTTTCGTACGCCCCGACGGCGTGGTTCGAGGAGGCGAAGACGACGCGGTCGACGTCGGCGTCGGCCGCCGCCTCGAACACAGTCTTCGCCCCGTCGATGTTGTTCGTCAGCACGCTGTCCCACGGCGCTTCCGGGCGCGGGTCCCCGGCGAGGTGGATCACCGCGCCGACCCCGTCCATCGCGTCGCGGATCGCCTCCTCGTCGGTCACGTCCGCGACGACGAACTCACCGGGCTGGTCGCCGGTCGGCGGGTCCCGGTCCAGCAGACGCCACTCGTACTCGTCCGCCAGACCACCGAGGATCGCCTGTCCGACACGGCCCGACGCGCCCGTGAGCAAGACAGGGTCGTCCATTCGTATGTTTCCAGAGGATACCGGGATAAGAAACGTGCGATCCGTTCTGTCGCCGCTGCGCCGACGCGCTCTCGCGACCCGAACGCACTTGCCCCGGGCGACCATCCGTCCGGCCATGGATCCGACCGACAGGGAGGCCGCCTGCTTCGAGGCCGGCATCAAGTTCGGGTCGCTGTATCACCAGTTCGCGGGCACGCCGGTGAGTCCGGAGAGCGCCGCGAGCCTCGAACGGGCGATGGCGGAGGCCATCGAGAACCAGCCGTACTGCGAATCGGTTACCGTCGACGTGTTAGACGAGGCTCTCGCCGCCGAATTAGCGGAGCAGTCGGCAGACTACACGGAACTCACCGGGCGGTTCGTGGAAGTCGAGATGCGGATCGAGTACGAGGGCGTCACCGCCCGGACGCGGATGGAGATGGAGGGCGACTACCCGCTGATGAAACTGGTCGATGTCGGCGAATAGCCGTTTCGGGCGCGCCATCGTCGGATTACACTTCCGCTTTCGGGCAACCTTTTAAAGCTACCCGCGTGGAATGTCAGCACATGAGTCAATCCAGTCTGGACGACGACGAACTGTTCGGCGAGGCGGCTTCCGAGATGCGGTCGGACGTCGAGGAATCACTCGACGCCGCGCGGTCGGAGCTGCCCGATAGCGACGATGTTTGGGAGACCGACGCCGACAACGTACTCGGCGTGCTCAACGGGCTTCGGTCCGCACTGGACGCCGGCGAGGCGGAGGACCATCTCCGCGACGCCAAGAAGTGGTTCACGATGGGCCAGCGAGCGGACGCGTTCGACGACGCCGACGACCTAGAGGAGGCTATCGCGGACCTGGAGGAACTCGTCGAGGAAATGGAAGAGGCGGCCGACCAGGTCGGCGACCTCACTGCGACGGTGCCGGACCTCCGCGGGTCGCTGGACGAGGCCGAGACTGAGACCGAGGAGGCCGAGGACGACGGTGACGAAGCCGACGAGGAGTGATACGGACTGTTGTAAGCCATTTCCGGATAGCGCCGACACGGGGTCGGCGCATACCGATACACAGTTACAACTCTCACTATACGGGTTCGACGGCGGAGGTTCACCTGTCTGACGGCCGGGAGATGTCCCGCTCCGCGACGGCGGCCAGCAGCTCAGCGAGCGCCGCGGCGGCCAGGTCGAGCAGTTCCGCGCCGCGAGCGGCGTCCCCCTGAGCGGGGTCGCCCACCACGCCGTTTTCCGTGAACTCGGCCGAATCATAGGCGAGGTTCGTGCCGCTCACCCAGTCGCCCCAGCCGTCACTGGCACCGTCGCGTGCCGCCTCGACGCGATCCTCTCGCACCGACTCGGGGCGGACGTGCCGCAGGAGTGCGGTTTCGAGGGGGCCGCCGTGACCCATGTCCGCGGCGTGGTCGCCGACGGCGTCGAACCAGGTGAACGGGACGGCGTACGCCTCGTCCTGTCGGGTTATCGTCCCGGCGACTTCGCGGAGAGCGGGGACGTTACCGCCGTGACCGTTCGCGAGGACGACGCGGTCCCAGCCGTGGTACGCGAGGCTGTCGACCGTCTCTCGGACGTAGTCGCGGAAGGTGTCCTCGCTGACCCACAGCGTCCCAGGGAACTGGCGGTGCTCTTCGGCCACGCCGACCGAGACGGGCGGCGCGACGACCACCTCGCCGTCGTACGCATCGACGCCCGCTTCGGCGACGGCTTCGGCGGTGATGGCGTCGGTCCCGAGCGCTGCATGGGGACCATGCTGTTCCGTGCTCCCCACGGGTAGCACAGCCAGATCCGTCTCGGCGTCCGCGGCGTCCGTCCACGTGGCGTCGGTCAGATGCACGTTCCGAGACTGCACGTCGGCGGGCTTATATGTGGGGCAAACGGTTTGCCTTCGCTCGTCGTCGTTTCTCACGGGGGAAATCAGCATGACAGACGACGATACGGAGATGGGGGTCGATTTCGGCGAGTTGAACGACCAGATCGAGAATCACGAGTATCCGACAGATTCCGAGGTGTTACTGGACGAATACGGCGACGAAACAGTCACGTTCTCGGAAGGTGAGGCGACCGTCCGCGAACTCCTTGAACCGATGGGCGAACAGGAGTTCGCGAACGCCGAGGAAGTCCGTCAGTCCCTGCTCAACATGGTCGGCGACGAGGCGATCGGACGGAAAAACTACAGTGACCGAACCCCGCCAGCGCCCGGCGAGGACCGCCAGGACGAGGGAGCGCCCGGCCAGGACGTGTCCGAGGACCAGGAGTCATTTTAACGGGCTTTTTCGGCCCACACAGAGGGTAGTAACCCGAGGTTTCTCCGACTGTGTTGTGGGAGAGACTCCCGCGGTCGCTGTAACTGTGACTTACCTGGAGAAACAGAGCGCAACGGACTCTGTCTCTTATTCGGCCCGTGGCGATAGGGGATTGTACATCTACATGCCGCACAAAAACAGCGTACGGCGACGCGATACGAGGGCTGATCGGTCCAACGGAACGACAGTGACCGACCCACAGCAATTCGCCGTCGACCACTCCGGTGACTGGGGTGTTCACCGTGACCAACGATAGCGCGGCCGAGGCGACGCGCGCGGTTGCTTCGCTTCAAGGGGACGGCGCTCCCATCGTCGTTTCGAACCGCCAACCGTACAGCCACGAGTACGAGGGCGGCGAAGTGACGGTCGACCGACCCGCAGGGGGGTTGACTGCCGCGCTCGATCCGGTGTTACAGACGGTAAACGGGACGTGGGTCGCATGGGGAAGCGGTGACGCTGACCGTGACGCCAGTGACAACGGCGTTGTCGCCGTACCCCCCGACGACCCGTCGTACGACCTTCACCGCGTGTGGCTGGACGAGGAAGCGGTCGAAGGGTACTACTACGGCTTCAGTAACCAGATGCTGTGGCCGCTGTGCCACACCGACACGGCCCGGGCCTCGTTCTCCCAGGACGACTGGGAGCAGTACCGGAGCGTCAACGCTCAGTTCGCGGAGGCGGCGACGGCCGCCGCGGACCAGTCCTCTCCCGTCATCTGGTTTCAGGACTACCACCTGTCGCTCGCGCCGCGTATCGTCCGCGAACGCCTCCTCCCCGACGCGTTCTGCATGCACTTCTGGCATCTGCCCTGGCCGGGATGGGACGCGTTCAGGGTCTGTCCGCGGGCGGCCGCGGTACTCGACGGACTGCTCGCAAACGACCTCCTCGGCTTTCACACGCCGGAGTACTGTCAGCACTTCTTCGACTGCGTCGAACGGACGCTCGACGCGGCAGTCGACCGCGACACTGGAACGGTGCGCTACCGCGGCGGGGTCACCACGGTACGGCCCTACCGTCTCGGCATCGACGCTGCGGCGCAGGCCAAACGCGCTCGGTCGTCCGAGGCAGCGGACTTCGGGTCCGCGTTCCGCGAGACACACGGGATCCACGAGAACACGCGCCTCGTGCTCGGCGTCGACCGCCTCGACTACACGAAAGGTATCGAGCGACGCCTGGACGCGATCGAACGGCTCTTGGAGCGCTCGCCGGAGTGGCGAAACCGCCTCACGTTCGTCCAGAAAGGGGCCGAGAGCCGGAGTTCGATCCCGGCTTACAGCCGCCTCCAGACCCGCGTCGCGGAGCGGGTCGAGGAGATAAACGACCGCTTCGGTACTGACGACTGGCAACCCGTCGTCTACACCACGTCGATGTTCTCTCAGGAACACCTCGCCGGACTGTACCGCGAGGCGGACCTCGCGCTCGTCACGCCTATCCGCGACGGGATGAACCTGGTCTCCAAGGAGTTCGTCGCCGCACAGGTCGGCGACCCCGGAACGCTCGTCCTGAGCGAGTTCGCCGGCGCGGCCGAGGAGCTAGGGGAGGGTGCCGAACTGGTCAACCCGTACGACGTCGAAGCCGTGGCTGACGCCGTCGAACGCGGCCTGCGACTACCGACCAAGGAGCGCCAGCAGCGAATGCAGGTCGCCGGCACTCAGGTTCACGGGAACGACGTGTACGACTGGATCGCCGACCAGTTCCGGACCGCACGCTCGATACAGGCGGGCAAGCGATTCCCCGCCCAGCGCAGTCCTCAGTCACAGTGATGTCCGGGGAGACCGACCCAGACAACGCTCCCGAGGAGGTCGCGGCCGCCGTGACTGCCGTGACTGAAGCGCTCGGAGACGCTGACGGTCTCGCGGCGTTCTCCGACTTCGACGGGACGCTCGCACCGATCGTCGACCGTCCGGATGCGGCGAGGATAGCCCCCGCCGTCGAGGAAGAACTGGCGGTGCTCCGAGACCACCCCGAGACGGTTGTCGCCGTCGTCAGCGGTCGCGCGCTTGACGACCTGCGCGAACGCGTCGGCGTCGACGGGATCGGTCTCGCCGGGAACCACGGCCTCGAACTCCACGCGGGCGACGAGACGGTGGTCAACCCGGACGCCAAAGCCGCAAAAGAGACGATCGACGCGGTGTGCCAGCGCCTTCGCGAAACTATCGACGTCGCCGGTGCGGTCGTCGAGAACAAGGGCGTGACGGCGACGATCCATTACCGGATGGTCGACGACAGCGAGGTTCCTCTGGTGCGCGACTGCGTTCAGGACGCTATCGCGCCCACGTCGCTGCGACTCACCGAGGGCAAGGAAGTACTCGAACTCCGTCCGGACGTGGAGTGGGACAAGGGCCGTGCCGTCGAGTGGTTGCTCGACCACCTCACGCCCGACGGGGAAGGGTGGACGCCGGTGTACGTCGGCGACGACACGACCGACGAGGCGGCCTTTCGCGCGCTGCCGCCCGAGGGAATCGGCGTGAAGGTCGGAGGCGAGGAGACGGCGGCGGACTATCGCGTCCGGGACGTGGACGACGTTCGCAGGTTCTTCGAGGGCGTCGTGGGATCCCCGGAACTGGGCGACTCCTGATGCAGTTCGCGTGAACGCCCCTCACTGTCGGCTGTACCTTCGGAACGATCCTCGGACTCCCCGGGACCCGATGTTCTTCTAGGGCTCGCAGCCAACGGTATCAGTCGTCGGTAGTCTCGGTCCGCGCCTGGCGTTTCGCCGCTCGCTCGACGAACTCCTCCGGTAGCTCGTCGATTTCGCCGGCCTGAACGCCCCAGAGGTGGGCGTAGAGGCCGTCGTTTTCGAGCAGGTCCTCGTGTGTGCCCCGCTCGACGATCTGGCCGTCTTCGAGGACGACGATCTGGTCCGCGTCCTTGATCGTCGACAAGCGGTGAGCGATCGCGAACGTGGTTCGGTCCGCGGTGAGTTTGTCAAGCGAGCGCTGGATGAGCATCTCCGTCTCCGTGTCCACGTCGCTGGTCGCCTCGTCGAGGATCAGGATCTCGGGGTCCTTGAGGATCGCTCGGGCGATGGATATCCGCTGGCGCTGGCCGCCGGAGAGTTTCACGCCCCGCTCGCCGATATCCGTGTCGTAGCCGTCAGGCAAGTTCTGGATGAACTCGTGGGCCTCGGCCATCTTCGCGGCTTCCTCTATCTCCGCTTCGTCCGCGTCGAACGTCCCATAGGTGATGTTTTCCTTGACCGTTCCGTAGAACAGGAACGTCTCCTGGCTCACGTAGCCGATCGACCGCCGGAGACTTGGGATCGTCACGTCGCGGAGGTCGGTGCCGTCGATCTCGATGGCCCCCTCGTTCACGTCGTACATCCGCAGGAGGAGTTTCAACACTGTCGACTTGCCGGCTCCTGTCGGGCCGACCAGCGCGAGGGTGTCTCCGCCTTCGACCTCGAACGAGACGTCCTCGATTATCGTCTCTGCCTCCTCGTAGCCGAAGGTCACGTCGTCGTAGACGACGTCGCCGTCGTCGACTGTGAGTTCATCGGCAGCGGGGTCTTCCTCGATCCGACTGGGCTCGTCCATTAGGCCGAAGATACGCTCGCTCGACGCGCGAGCGCGCTGGTACATGTTGATTATCTGCCCGAACTGCGCCATCGGCCAGATGAACCGCTGGGTGAGCAGGATGAACGTGACGAACTCGCCGCTGCTCAGCGTCCCGGTCAGCGGGCCGGGACCGCCGGCGCTCGCGGGCATGAGCACCCAGAGACCACCCGCGAGGAACGTGATGACGAAGCTCACGCCGGCGAGCAGGCGCAGTCCGGGGAAGAACTTGATCCGCGTCGCGATGGCGTCCCAGTTGGCGTCGAAGTAGTTCTGGGAGACGTCCTCGACGCGGTCCGACTCGTACTCCTCGGTGTTGCTCGTCTTGATCACCTGAATGCCGCCGAGGTTGTTCTCCAGGCGGGAGTTGACCTTCCCGACGCTGGATCGGACGTCGGCGTACTTCGGCTGGATCGTCTCGATGAATTTCCAGGTGAACAGCCCGATCAGCGGCACGGCAACAAGCGCCACGAGGGCGAGTTGCCAGTTGTAGTAAAAGAGGATCCCGGCGATGCCGAGCACCATCACCGATAGGCGAAACATGGAGTTCATCCCGTCGTTGAGAAAGCGCTCCAGGCGATTCACGTCGTTCGAGAGGATAGACATCATCTCCCCGGTCTGCTTGTCGGCGAAAAAGTCCATGTTCAGCCGCTGCATTTTGTCGTACGTGTCCGTCCGCACCGCGTGCTGGATGTTCTGTGCGAATGAGTTCCAGCCCCAGTTGCGGATCCAGTGAAACGCCGCACCGAACGTGAACGCGGCGGCGATCAGACCGACGGTGAATATCAGTTGGCTCTCCGGGTCCGACGGCAGCCACGCGTCCGGGACCAGCCACAGCGCCGTGAAGGATTTCTCGTCCCGAAAGATGGCGTCGAGCGCGAACCCGAGCAGCACGGGCGGCACGAGGTCCAGCAACCGCGCGAAGATGCTCGCGACGAGTCCGACGACGAACTGAAACGCGTTTTCACGGCCGTACTCCCCGAACAACCGCCGCATCGGGTTCTCGGCGCTCTCGCGCTGTTCCTCGAACGGGTCGTCGTCCTCCGCGTGGATACCCATCGGTATGGATCAGATCTTCCACGGTAAAAGAGATTTGTTTCGAACCGAAACACTACAGCGTCCGGGACTCGACTTCGGGGTCGATGCCGGCCTCGACTAGATCCTGTCGGATGCGGTCCCGTAACGGCGACGGGACGGACTCTCTGGCGACCGGCACCGCAGTCGACCCGTCCCCTTTCACTTTCCAGTAGAGGACGCATTCGCTCGGTTCGTAGTACTCGATACTGTACCGGTCGTCGGCACCTTCGTAGTGGACTCGCGCCGCGAACTCCTCCGCTTTCCACCCTTTCTGTGTCGCGAGGGCATTGACTGGGTCGGTCATGATCGTCTGACTGCCTCCCGCTCGGCGAGTTCGAGAGACTCCCCGGTGGTGCTGGTCGTATTCTGGCTCACGTTTACAGTCGCGTTCTCGCTCTGGTTCGCTGTTCCGTTTCCGTACTCTATCTCGATGGTGTCTCCCTCGTCGATGTCGTTCGCGTCAGTGTATCCCCGTGGCACTTCGAGGACCCACTTCCCCCGACCGCTGTACTTCTGTTCCTCGCCGTCTTCGTTCGGTCCCGGCTTTGGCGCATCGTGGATAGACGTGATAGTCCGGTTCTCGCCGATGAAGATGATGTCGAGACCGAAGTCCATCTCGCGCATGACGTAGGTCAGGTCCTGTTCATCGTCGTAGACGAACAGCATTCCGGACCCGTTGTCCAGCGAGTCGTGTTCGCTCAATCCCGTGATCCGCTCCGACTGCGTGTCCGCGACTTCCGCGTCCACGACGGCGAGTACCTCGTCGTCGCCGTCCCTGCCGTTCTCGCCGCCGTTTTCCGTGGTCTCGTTACCCCCATCTCGGACCGTCACCGTCGCCTGGTCGCGGTCTTCGGCGAAGGGGTTTTCGACGAACCCGGCCTGGACGGCGAATCCGCCGAGCAGCGCGACGACGACGAGGACCCCGGCGACGTTCAGGATCTGCCTGCGTTCCATGTCCGAACGGTCACTCTCGGGGCCCTAAGTGGTTCCGACGAGAAAGAAAACGTTATTCCTCGCGAGGGACTTGCAACGGATGCGGGCTTGTGGTCTAGTTGGTCATGACGCGGCCTTTACAAGGCCGAGATCAGCGGTTCAACTCCGCTCAAGCCCACTCTCTTCGCGTACGACCGCCCCGCAGTCGGGACACTTCTCGTCGACGATAGTCACCTGCGCGTCGCACTCCGGACAGTAGTCGCGGTAGCAGGCGCGGTCTCCCATGACTGGATGGTGTCCACGCCGATGGACAAAACACCTTCGCCGCCTCTTCTGTGACCCCTAACGCTTTCCTGTCGGCCATCGAAGCACCACCAATGAGCGTTGAGGTCCGTCCCGCGACGACCGACGACGTGGCGGGCGTCCGTCGCGTCGCCCATGCGGCGTGGGAGGCGGCGTACGACGACCTACTGGCCGCGGAAACGCGAGAACAGTGCCTCTCCGAGTGGTAATCGCCGGTAGCGGTCGAACGGGCCGTCACGGACACCTCGGTCGGCTACTTCGTCGCCGTCGACGACGACGTGGTGGGGTACGCGAGCGGCAGCACCGCTGGAACGGAAGGGATCGGACACCTGTCGAGCATTTACGTCCATCCCGAGTACTGGGGCAATGGCGTCGGGTCTCGCCTTCTGGACGCTGCCGAACAGTTCTTGGCCGCCGAAGGGGTCCGGGAGGTCTGGATACGCGTCCTCGCCGAAAACGACCTCGGTATCGAGTTCTACCGCGCCATGGGATACGAACGCGAAGAAACCCAGACTGCCGAACTCGGCGGACGTTCGTACCGGGAACACGTCTTCCGCGGTCGGCTCTGACCGGTTCTGTCCCGAATCGCCGTTCGGCGTAGCGTTTCGAAATCCTTTTTGCCTACATCGACCGAGAAGTGAGTGCGCGCCGCCTTAGCTCAGACTGGGAGAGCACTCGACTGAAGATCGAGCTGTCCCCGGTTCAAATCCGGGAGGCGGCATTCTTCTCCGGTTCGTCCCGTATTGACCGTATAGCGGCGGATTTCGGCGGTATTGCCCCCGAGATTCTCGGTAAGATTTGAACCGGGAACCGGGCGCACCCTTCGCCGTCGGGCGTTCCATTACATTGTACGTGCCGTGGCCCTTTCAGTCCTTTCCCGATTCCGGAATGAATACGCGGGTCAGCGCCTCTGAACAAGGCGATACGAGGGTATTTCGAGAATGTTGGGAACGCTGTTAACCAACAGACGACCGAGTCTCTGTGTATCGTTGGTTAATCCTACGTGGACTTGACGTGCGAGTGCGACGGGAACCAATGCCACCAGAGTCCAATCAGAGCGCCGACAGCCTGTCGTGAGAAGGTCGGAGACGTATCGAGTAGATTGGGGCGTCACTTCTATGGGTTCTTGTGAGCCGTTCAGTGGCTTCGAGAGCGGTCGAGAGTTCAGACTATCCTAAACATAGACCGGGTATCTGGTCTGCCTCGGTCGCGCTCTCAATATCCCTATCAGGAATCGTTCCCAAATGGGGAATAGAGCGCCTGCAAAAGCCATTTACGGCAGAATAGACTACTTACAGTATCGACAACCGGACGAGCCACTATGAGGGTAATCCGATAGGATGGAAATGAAGGGAACTGTGGATTCCCTTTCGCCGGTGACGCCGGGTGTCGGTGGTCAACACCAGACATGGCTACTACGAATCCGAGCGGTAAGAGCCTATCGAACAGCATAATCAGCCGAAAGCACGCCGTTGCCAAGACGAAGGAACTCCTGCTACGAGGGCCACAGCAGGGCGAGAACGTTCTCGTCCAACCGACCCCGACCGTTCATCCGGAACGACTCATTCCCGAACTCGTAGACGCTCACAACCTACTAATCGTCTTCATTGCGCCGACTGATACGCAACTGAAGCGGATGAAACGACGCTGTCGTGCGCTCAATCTCTCGACGCGAGAAATCAGTTCGCCATATTCGAGGTGTCCATCATATAACGGCCAACATGGTGACGCTGTAGAAGAGCAAGTCGAGGCGGCTCTCGAACAGGGGGTTCCTCTCGGGCGGCTTCACAAGACTCGGGATTTGCCATGCTGTCCGAACTGCCCGTTCACCAGTTGGAAGCGCCCCGAGTTCACCGAACAGGTCGTTCTCGCCAATCCACGCCACGCCTACATTAGCAGTCTTCTCGAAGAGCGCGTTGTCTTCACCTGTGCCCTTCGTGGGGACGCCTACATTACCGAAATAGAGAACCCGCCACACGCGGTCGACTCCTACCTCGACACGAACACCGAGTTCACCGGATACCACGATTTCATTCGGAACCGAGATTCAGACCGTGCGCCGTCTATCTGGGACTATGCGGACGGGGCAATCGACCCGTCTACAGACGACGAAGAGTTCGGCTATGCTATCGACAAGGACGGCCATCATTTAGCACCGCTTGCTCTGTTTGGGTTAGTTCGCTCGCAAGAACTTCCGAACGGGTGGGAAACCTCGCACCACCGATACAATTCAAAGTGGGCGACGCCTACCCTGACATATAATGCAGTTGGTGGCCGGAATCCCTTCGAGGTCGCCGGACTTGACTACCAACGACACCGGGTGGTTCGAGAGCCGGGTGAAACGCCAGAGGACGACACTCTATATGTTCTCAAGGTACCAGACTATTCCAAAGCCAAGAGCGTCGTCGCGTTTGACGTAGCCCCGACGCCGTGGATGTGGCGAACCTACTACGGAGTGAATTTCGACCACCAGCGTGTATACTCTGACGCCGAGACTGCCGAGTTCCTTCGGGACGAAATGGGCGTCGAGGTAGTTCAGACCGCAACAAGCCGGAAACCGTATGGGAGCAAGAATGTGACGCCGGGACGAGACGCGAGTATCGCTATATGGGCGACCGCCGAGTTCGGAAAGCGTCCCTTGGTCGTCAGTACCAAGAACGCGCTCGGACGCTACCGGTCGAAACAGCCTGCCTTGCTCAAGGACGACGCCAAGGACGGGATTCAGTACGGTCGAGGCGAGTCAGTCATTACCGACGACGCTCCGCTCATTATTGTCAACGGGTCGCCCCGTCCAAAAACTAAAGAGTTCCAACTGTGGGGTGCGCTCGCGGGAAAATCGGTTCGTAATCAGAATCAGTCGTTCGGGCAAACCGGTGACGAGATTCGAAGCCAATTCAGTGAGTCCCGTGTGGGGAAGTGGGCGACTCGCTTCGACAGCCGAAATGCTACAGTAGTTTTGAACACGACCGCTACCCCCGAATGGCTACGAAACACTCGACTCGTATGGCTACGGAACACCCAACTCGTTACCCAAGCGTCCCCGACGAACATTCTCTCCGGGAATGCGAGCGGTCAAAGAGAGGTCGCCCGGTATCTTCGGGACAAGAATGGTAGCCGGGCCAAAATGACCGATATTCAGACCGGAGCAGACGTTTCCGAGAACACCGCGCGACGCGCAAGAAATTTGTTCACTGAACAGGGGTGGGTCGCCAAGCACGCTACCGAAGGTCGTGAACCAGACGAGTATTCGTGGGTGGCCTAACTCAACCTCAATCTCTCTTACAGTAGTATAGTACGGTAAGAGACATTGAGGATGAACTCTCGTCGTCGTGCTTTGCCCATCCCCAATCGAGGGATGAAATTTGAAAGCCGACCCCCTTCGGGGGGTTCGATTCTCTGACCCCCCACCCACACCTCGAAATCGACCACCCGTCCGAAGGAGATAACCGTTTCGCCACGGCCACCGCCGAAAGTCAGACACGTTCGTCAGCACAACCTCTGTGGTGGGTGTCGTCCCGGCAGGGGGACAGGTCGTCTCACTCGGTCGCCAATGGCGAGAGTCGTGTGGCTGTATCTCTGTGACCATTGACGACACCATGAGACACGGGGGACACCCGTAGGGCCGGTTGGGCGGGCCAGCCCGGGTGGCCGACAGGGAAACTGGTGGGGTCGTCGGGGCCACGGGGGGACTGCCGGGGGGTCAATGGTTTCGGGTAGTCTGGTTGCTCGGGTGGCGACCGTGTTCCAAGATGGGCGGTACATACTTTTGTTCCTCTGGTGTCATGGCTACCCTTGAAAGTCGCAATAGCGTATTTTTCGCGGTCTGTGAACTACCTCTGATTAGTCCTTGTCAGACTCAAGTTCCGCCGCGTCGAGTTCGCCGTCAAGGTACTGCTGGCCTTTGTCGCTAATGATATAAACCCCGTTTCCAAGATGACGAATCAGGCCATAGTCGAGTAACTTCTTGCACCGTTGCGTAATGTACGACCGGCTGAAGCGAACGGCACCGCTGTCAGCCATTTGCTTCGGAGTTCCCGTCTCGCTCTCAGATAGATATTCGAGAATGCGGTCATCAGCCGCAACCATCCATCCCGCCGATAATCGCATTGGGAGTGAAAACACGCCTACGAGTCGTGACTACGCCGAATAGTGGAAAACCAAACTTTGAGTTTGGGACACAACTTTGATGCCCTGTCAGTACGGTGCTATGAACTGGTATGGAACTGAACAGAAGGCGATACCTCGCAACAATCGGAACGACTGTTAGTACCCTCGCCCTCGCGGGCTGTTCGGAAAGCGAATCCGGAGACTTCGAGGAAGGCAACGGCGACGGAAACAGCGGTGGCGACGGTAACGACGGTGGTGGGAACAACAACGGCGGCGACACCACCAGTGGCGGCAACGGCGGCGACGGGTCCTCGAACGACATAGAACTGCTGTCGCACGAGATGGTCCGCGAAGACGAGGGCGGTCCTGCTGAAAGCGTGAAGGTCGAAGGCGAGGCCGAGAACGCCAGTGGTGGCGAACTCTCGTATGCCGAGGTCGAAGTGAAGTTCTACGAAGGCGACACCCTGGCAGAGTCGTTCTTGGACAATATCAACGGTTGGTCAGCAGGCGAAAAGTGGGCGTTCGAGGTACAGTTCCCCGGTATCGGTGAAGACGCCGCCGCAATCACCGACTACGAGATTCGGGCTGGCACGTCCCTATAGCACTTCGGCTCTTGCTCGTTCACCCCCTCAGCCCCTCTCTGCCTCTCTCTGAATGTTCGATTATCGGGACAAATCTGACTGTGGCTTTCGGGGGAGTGGTTTAAGTTTTAAATAGGGTGGTCGCAGTTCGCCCTCGTTACAAGTCCCCGATAAGCCGGGCCTGCGCGACGGCCAAGTTCGTCTCTTCCTCGGTGAGTTCCCGACCGCGCTCGTCTTCAAGTTTGGCAAGCAGGTCGGCTTCGTCTGCAGGGAGACTAACCTCGGGAGATTCGTCTTGTTCGTCCATACATCGTTGTACGTCCCCGGCGACAAGTATGTCTGGGCAAGCAGAGCGTCGAGAAGGAGAGCGTTCAGTCGGTCTTTGGGCTACACCCCCTCGATGTACCCCCGACGAGTCTCGGTTTTCTGTTCCTCGGTACGCTTGTCGTAGTGCTTGTCGAGTACGTCGGGGCCGACGTTCATCCGGTCGCTGACGACCTTCTCGGGTACGTCTTCCGAGAGGTGATTCGTGATACTGCCCCTGCGAATGTCGTGTGGCGAGACGTTCACCGGACACTTGCTGTAACTGTCGTAATGCGTCCCCTCGCAGGTATCGGGGTCACGTCCACGGGGACACTCGACGCCGTAGTAGCAGGGGCGCGTGACCTTGTAGACGGTTTCACGGACGTTCGTGCGCGAGAGGCGACCGTAGCGACTCGTGAACAGGGGTTTCCGACCACTGTCGTCGCGGGACTCGGGCCGGTTGTGTTCGATGTAGCCCCCTATGACGCTACACACGTTCCCGTTCAGAGCGACGATACGCTCGCCTTCCTTCCCGTTCTTCAGCGCCGTCCCCGTCTCGGGTCGGTGGCGAAGTGCCAGCGTCTCACGCTCGCTGTCGTAGTCTTTCAGGTCGAGCGCGTGAAGCGCACCGAGGCGAATCCCCGTGTGCCACAGCAGTTCGATGATAGCGTGGCCCCGAGTCGCGTATTCATACTGCCGAAGGTATTCCAAGACGGATTCGGCCTGCTCGGTCGAGAGTATGCTCTCGGCCTGCTCGTCTTCCTTCGACAGCGTCGGCATGATTATCTTCTCGTGTAGACCCTGTTCGACGGCGTCGATGGACTCACACCACCGGATGAACACGCGAAGCGCGTCGAGGTTCCCTTCGAGGGTCACGGGCTTCAGGTCGCCATCGTCGCGCCGCCACGTTCGGAACTCTTGCAGTTTCCGCCCGGACAGGTCGTTCATATTCTCGATACCCTTCTCGCCGCACCACCGGATGAAGTGCTTGAGACGGTAGTGGTAGCCGTCGAGGGTTGACTGCGATACTTCACCCTTGCGGGCGTTCAGGTACATCTTCTTGGCGCGTTCCGGCGTCATGGGTTCGAGTTCGTCCTGATTCATTTCGACCACCGGAACACCCAATCGGCGTCGGAACCGAGCGCGCCGCCATAGTCAGTACGGGGACGCAAACCGCCGGAGGGCGACGCTGTCCCCGGTTCAAATCCGGGAGGCGGCATCCAGATTCTACACGATTTCCATTCGAGTAGCTTTCGCACCCGACTGAAGATCGAGCTGTCCCCGTTCCCGCGAGCGCAGCGAGCGGGAAATCGAAAGACGAGCGAAGTGAGTCTTTCGGAAGTTCACAGTCCGGGAGGCGGCATTTCTATCACGACCGAATCGTAATCGGGAGATCAGTCCCTTCTCCGTAAAGTCAAGCGGCAACCTCGATTATTCGCTTCCCGACCGCTCGCCCTCGTAGTCGTCAAGCCAGCCGCTGACGGTCTGTTGTAGTGCACCGGTCGTACTTCCGAGATTGAGGATCTGGTAGCCGTTCGACGCTTTTTCGTTCACGTCGTCCATCCCGAAGCCGAGGCCGCCGACGGGGACGTCCGCGTCGACGGCTCTTGAACGGACCGTCTCGACGGCGTCCTGCACATCGGGGTGGTCGACCTCGCCCGGGTGTCCGAGCGACACTGAGAGGTCGAGCGGGCCGATGAAGACGAATCCCAGTTCCGGAACGGCAAGGATTTCGTCCAGGTTCTCGACCGATTCCCGGTTTTCGATCGTCACGCCCACGAGCGTTTCGCGGTCCTCGGTTTCGACGTAGTCGTCGGCGAGCCCCCAACGCCGTGCCCGTGGAGCGGCAAGACCGCGGTCACCTGCGCCGTCGTCGTACCGGAACCGCGCGGACCGGACCGCCTCGCGGACCTCCGCCGCCGTCTCCACGCGCGGGAGAAACACGTTCCTGACGCCGAGATCCAGCGCCTTCCGGACCAGCGTCGGGTCGGTGTCGGGAAGTCGGACCAGTGCTTCGACGCCCGTCCGCTCGGCCGCGCGCAGAAGATCCTCGACCGTTCCCGCGTCCCACGGATCCGGGCCGCCGTGTTCGAAGTCGAGCCAGACGAAGTCGAGCCCGAGTTCGCCGTAAAACTCCACGAGCGATGGACTGTACGTGTTGTCGAGCAGGCCCACTGCGACTTCCCCATCGTTCAGCGTCGCTGCGAGGTCGTTCGTCGGTTGTGCGTTCCCCATGGACCGACGACACTCCCGGTTTCGATAAACGTAGTGGAGCCGGTCCGTGTTGACAGTTCTCAGGACGCACAGAGGTCGCTCTCGCGTCGATCGGGGGAGCGTGTCGACACCCGAGCGCCTATTCGGTGACTTCCATACAGGCCTCGTGAACGATCTCGTTGTTCTCATCGGGCCGCCGCGACTGCCCCGGGACTATCGGTTCGCCACAGGCCGAACAGCGTAGCTCCACGTCCTCGCTGTCCGTTTCGATACCGATCTCCGCTTCCAGCCCCTCAGATTCACTCGTCGCTGTATATCCGACCGCGACCGCTCCGACGCCCGCAAGCGCCCCGGTCAATCGCTTCCCCTTCCGAAACGACCTGAGCGCTACGGCACCGAGAACGACAGTGAGAAGTGTCCGAGCCAGCCGGTCACGATCTTCGATCTCCTTGCTCAACTCCATATCTCGTAGATCGGGCTCCGTGTCCTTGAAGTTCATTCATCCTGGTCGATACGCGAGATCCGCGCAAGTGGCGGAGACGACGGTTCGCGTTTCCGGGCGTCCGGCCACGAGCGTCGGCAGAAACCGGTCCGCGTGAGAAAGCGGAACTAGATCTGCCGGCGGAACGCGCGCAGTTCAGCGTACGCGGCGTCGTACTCGTCGTCGACGTCGGACATATCGGGCGTTCGACCGGCCGGACCAAAGCCCTGCTTCCCGATCACTTCTCCCCGTTTCGGTCGCCGAACCACAGGGTCAGCGGCGTCGCCGTCGACCCGTGAGCGACTATCGACCCGGCGACGATCAGGCTCGTGACGTCCCACACTGACCGATGTCCGGTGTGTCGAACGGCGAGGGTCGCATAGAAGACGGCGGCGACGCCGATAGGGCCGAACCAGCCGACGAACGCGGCATTGCGTCGACCATCGAGCGGGTCCAACCACCGGCACAGAGCGAAGACCATCGGTAGCCGCCTGAATAGGAGGACGGCGACGACGAGTATGAGGCCGGACGCGCCCAGCGACTCCCACGCGGCCCAGGGTACGGCCATCCCGAAGAGCACGAACACGGGGACGGTGAACAGTTGATTGACGACTTCCTGAAACCGCTGTCCCTCGATCTCGTCGGCCGGGTCGACAAGGACGCTGTAGATGTACCCGGCTGCAAACACCGCGAGGATCCCGTCGCTCCCGAGCAGTTTCACCGTTCCAAGTACGGCGAACGTGAGCCCGACGGTCACCGTGAGCAACGACGTGTCGTCCAGATACTCCTGCTCGCTCGTCCAGCGTTCTACCGCGCCCGCGACGCCTCCGACGAGGACACCGATCACCACTGCACCGGCGACTTCCCAGAGCAACGTCTCGGTCAGCCAGCCGACGGCTACCGTCTCGGCCGGGTGCGACAGGGCGAAGATGGCGAGAAAGACGAAGGGGTACGCACCGCCGTCGTTGGCTCCCGCTTCGCCCGACAGGAAGTTCCGGACGGTTTTCGGGATGTTCTCCGCGGCTGTCCCGCCGGTGACGATGGTGTTCGCGATAACGGGGTCCGTCGGCGTCACGGCCGCGCCGACGAGGAGCGAGACCCAAAGCGGCAGGTCGAGTACGAGATAGGTCAGCAGTCCGCTCGTGAGCCACATGAACGTCATTCCGACGACGAGTATCGTTCCGAGCGACCGCGCCTGCCGCCGGAAGTAGTCGTCGGGGATGCGCAACGCGATGCTCATCACGGCTATCGCCACGGTGAATCGCGCGAACTGCTCGAGTATCGCCAACGGATCGCCGAACCGGGCGAGAGTCAGGAGGTCGAATCCCTGCGGTCCGACCGCGACCCCGACCAGCGTGGCAGCCATCGGAGCCGAGAGGACGTACACCCTACTCTGTAACATCCCAGAAAACAGGCCGAGTACCAGTGCCAGACCCCCGATAACCGTCAGTCCGACGTTCAACGCCTCCATCGTCCGTGTTTCGCCGTTCAGTGACTAAACGGTCCGTGTGGTTCGCTCCAGTGCCGCTACGCGCCGAGCCAGGACCCGGTAGACACCTCTTTGCCGCGGTCCCGGCAGATGTCGGCACCTTTCTGTCGCACCTCCCGCGCACGCGGCAACTGCTTTTCGTCCCGGATCGTCGCCTCGATCCAGTCGGCGAGTTCGCGCGCCGCGTCATCGCCGGCGATCGCTCGCGCTTCGCGGAGCGCCTTCTTGTACGCCTGTCGTCGGTGGTCGTACTGTGACTTCCGCCTGGCGGCCTCGGTGAGCGCCCCGTCTTTCGCGGCGTCTATCTCCCGAAGTGCGTCGTTTACGTCCATGTCCGACTGTTCGACGCGAACCGGCAAAAACGCACACCGCGTGGTCGCGTCTGGCCGCGGAGACCGGCACAACACCCATGTCTTCAGGGACCCTACGCACGAGCATGCCGAACGACACAGCGTCCGACGACCTGCCGGAGTCCGAGGCGGAGTGGCGCGAACGACTGACCGACGAGGAGTACGAGATGCTCCGAGAGGGCGGGACCGAACCGCGCGGGAGCGGCGAGTACCTCGACCAGAAAGCGGACGGGACGTACGCCTGTGCCGGGTGCGGTGCCGACCTGTTCGATTCAGAGACGAAATACGAGTCCGGGTCCGGGTGGCCGAGCTTTTGGGACGCCGTCGACGACGACCGTATCGAGTCCCGTCCCGACACCAGTCTCGGCATGGAGCGGACCGAAATCGTCTGCGCTCGCTGCGGTGGCCATCTGGGCCACGTCTTCGACGACGGGCCGGACCCGACCGGAAAGCGCTACTGCGTCAACTCCGCTTCGCTCGACTTCGACGGCGATCAGTAATTCCCACTTTCACTGTGTAGCCCCGGATTCTCGCCTGCCGGGCCGGCGATCACTCCCTTGAGTGAGGGGTACGAACCCATAAGGAAATTCACGGGGGACGATCCCGTATGGATCTTCCCAGCCCCACCGAATCCGGCGGCGTGTTCCGGTATCTGATGGCGTTCCTGCTGGTCGTCCTCGCTATCCTCCTGCTGTACGCTCTCGCGGTCGCGGCGGGACTGCTTCCGCCGCCGACGTGGTTCCCCGCTCCCGGCACGGAAGGGACCGAGTCGGGGCTGAGAACAGCGGCGCTCGCAGCCGTCGCCGGAACCGCCTAACGTCTCCGTCCTCTGAATGCGACACCGCTGACCGTTCACTCTGTGATGTCGAAGTATCGGTCGTAGTGGTTCGCACACCCCGGATTGAACGCAGCGCCGCAGTGCGGACACGCGTCATCGCAGTATAAATACGCCCGAACGGAAAGCGTCGTCCCGCAAGCGCCGCACAGAACCGCCGCCTCGTCGAACGCGTCGCGCGGCCACCGCTCGATATCGTGGTCGGCGACCGCCTCGTGGCAGCGGAAACAGGGGTAGTACGCGCCGCAGCAGGCGAACTGTAGCGCGACCACGTCTCTCGGGCCGTCGTAATGGATACACCGCGTTTCGTGGTCCACTTCGACGCCGCGGACTGTCTCACCGCCGACTGTAACCGACACTTCTCGCTGCGTCACGGTTGTGATCCCCTGCCCATCGCGTGCTCCGTCACGGTCGTAAACTCTCCGTCATTCCGTGCGCGGACAGTCGTAGGTATCGCGGACCGTGTCGGCAAGCAGTCCGCCTTTCTCTATCGTGAGGTAGACGATGACGAACGGGTCTGCGGCGGGGCGGATGACGAACACCTCGAACGGCCGTTCCTCGCCGTCAGCGAGGCGGTCGATCAGTGGTTCGAGCGGTCGCATCCCGTCCCGAAACTCGCCGAACAGGTCGTGTTCGCCGCCCTGTTCGGCGAACGTGTAGACGACGCCGTTCGCCTCGCCGTCCGTGCTGTAGGTCACGTCCGCGTTCATCCCGGCACCGTCCGCGCGGGCGTCCCGCCAGGTCTCCCGGGCGGCGTCGAAGACTGTGTCCGCGCCATCGACGAACTCGATCACCGTCCGGTCCAGTACGTCGATGTCGGCCACCCGTGGAGTCTCGTCCTCCCACGCTATCGTGGCGTCGATCCGATAGCCGGGTTCGAGTTCGTCGACCGCGGACTGGGCGTCGCCGTGGCCCGTCTTCGACACGTAGGTCGGGTCCATCGTATCCACGTCGAGAAACAGCCACTCGTCGCCCTCTCGCGTCCCCTCAAGCACCCGGAACCGCCCGCTCGTACTCGGTTGCACGTCGGATGGTTGTCGTCCGTCTCCTAAAGACTCGTCGCGTCGACTCCCGAGTAAACTGCAGACAACTCGGACTCTATTTATTTATTTTCCTTCCATAATCGGGGGATATGTCTCCTCCCTTCAAGACATATAATCACACGGAATCGATCATTGGTGTATTAATTCACTGCAACATAGGCTCTTATACCATCACGTTGCACTCGTAGACGAGACACAATGAGCACGCAACAGGCTTTCCAGAGCAGATCCGTTCAGTCGATCCCCGCCGAACTCGATTCGCCCCGCGCGAAACTCGTCTACCTTCAGCTGTCGGTCACGGGCGAAACGTCTATAGATGACCTCCAGTCCGCACTGGACATGCAGAAGATCACCCTGTTCGGCATCCTCAATACGCTGACGACCCACGGGTTCGCCGAGAAGCACGGCGACACCGTCGCGCCGGCCTGAGGGGATCGCAATTCGTTTCGGTATCTCGCCGAGCGGGGTCGGCAAACATCGGGACACAGTTACAGAAATCCCTATGAGACGCCCGTTCGACACGCGCTGTCGAACGATGTCGTCGACCCGCGAGCGCGAACCTATTGCCTACTGACGCCCGTTTTTTCCCGTCGCCCCGTACCCGTTCGCGGGACCCCGTTTCCGACCGTACTGCGTCGGTTTCGTCGTTGATACACTGTCGGACAGCCGTCAGTACTGTTTCGTCAGTCGTCGCGCGCCGAGACCCGTTGACAGTACGGCTTCGAAGGGTTTATTCGCGCGGTCAGCCTCAGTACCCTGTAATAACCATGTCAGACAAGCCAGCCTCGATGTACCGGAACATCGACAAGCCACCGTACACGCGACGCGAGTACATCACCGGCATTCCCGGATCGAAGATCGCACAGCACAAGATGGGGAACGCCGACACTGACCCCGAGGACTACCCCGTTCAGATCAGCCTCGAAGTCGAGGAAGAGGTCCAACTCCGCCACGGTTCGATGGAAGCCGCTCGCCTGTCGGCCAACCGCCACATGCTCAAGGAGGTCGGACAGGAGAACTACAAGATGATCCTGCGGAAGTTCCCCCACCACGTCATCCGGGAGAACAAGCAGGCGACCGGTGCGGGTGCGGACCGTGTCTCCGACGGGATGCGCCAGGCCTTCGGGAAGATCGTCGGCACCGCCGCCCGTATCCAGAACGACGAGCGCATCTTCACCGTCTGGTGCGAGGTCGAGGACGCGGACGTCGCCAAGGAAGCGTTCCGCCGCGCCTACAACAAGATCTCCCCGCCGTGTCGCATCGTCGTCGAGCGCGGCGAGGAAGAACTCATCTCGTAGACGCGACTGTTCGCCGCGGAATCGCGACCCGTTTTCACGCGGTTTTTTCGTCCCGTAGTCGTTTGTACCGCTATGCTACGACTGGCGGTCGCCAACCGCGAAGAGACGTTCGAGCGGATGGCCGACCCCCTCGAAGAACGCGGTATCGAGGCCGTTCACGTCCCGGCGCGCGAACGAGCGATCGCTTTGACCGGCGACGATCCGTTCGACGCCACCGACGACGGCCGGTTCGCTCCCGACGGGTTCGATGCCGGATTCGTGTTCCCGGGCCGGATAATGGAGGGCGGTGCCGTCGACGCCCTCCTCGACGTGCCGTGGCTCAACGGCCGTGAGGCCGTCCTCACGTCGCGGAACAAGGGCGCTGTAATAGCGGAACTTGGTCAAGCGGGACTGCCCGTTCCCGAGACGGTGATGGTGTCGAACCCTGCCGACCGGGCCGACCTGGTCGACGCGTTCGAACGGTTCGACCCGCCCGTCGTCGTCAAGCCGAACTCAGCGACCCGCGGCGCGGGCGTGGCGAAAGCGCACGACCTCGACTCCTTTCTCGGCGTCGTCGACTATCTCGACCTGGTCCACGACTACCGAGCGACCGGCGACAAGACGTTTCTCGTCCAGGAGTACCTGCCCGAGGCGACGGATTACCGGGCGATGGTCGTCGACGGCGAGTTCGTCGGCGCGGTCGAGCGCCGCCTTCCGGGGGACGCGCTGGCGGCGGGGCAGTGGAAACACAACGTCCACCGGGGGGCAGTCGCCGAGGGAGTTGACCTGTCCGCGGAACTGTGCCGCCTCGCAGAGCGGACGGCGGCGACGCTCGGTGTTCGGTTCCTCGGGGTCGACCTCCTCGTCACGCCTGACCGGACGGTGGTCAACGAGACGAACGCCCGGCCGACGATAGACGCGGCGACGAAGTATCGACCGGACTTCTACGACAGGATAGCAACCGCGATCAGAGACCTCGTCTGACGGCGGTTCGGAGCGGACGGATGCTGACGGCGACTTCGGATACCGTTCTGCCGGGGAGTTCAGTTAACGTCGATGTCGGCGGAGTCGTCGCCCGCGCGATCGAACGACACTTCGAGGACGCCGTTGTTGTAGGTGGCCGATGCGGAGTGTTCGTCGACCCGCACGGGGAGCGAGACGCGCTCGTCGTACTCGCGGCGTTCGCTGGCGGCGCTGATGGTGAGCACCTTTCCGTCGCACTGGAGTTCGATGTCGTCTTTCTCCACGCCGGGCAGGTCCGCGACGACGCGGATCTGTTCGTCGGTCTCGTGGATGTCGACGTGGGTGTCGGATCCGAACCCGGCCGAACTCTCGAAACGCATGTCGGCACTACCGGTGCCGGCACCCATCATCTCGTTCATCATCCGCTCTATCTCCCGGAACAGGTCGTCGAAAGGCTCGTCGCGGTCGTCGCGTCGCATACGACACCGTAGGGACAGCGCGGGCAAAAACCTTCTGTCAGTCGCGGATGTCGCCAGACACTGACGACGCAGAAACCAGAATCGGCGTCCGGGCCGCGCTCAGATGCCGAGGTCGAGCGCCTCGTTCGTTCGCTCGATGCTCTCCTCGGCGTCGGCGAGTTCGGACACTGCACGGAGCGCGTCGACGTTCTCCGGGACGACGTCGCTCTCCTGGTGGATCGCCTGAAAGAGGAACAGCTCGTCGTCCTCCATCGTTATCGACTCCTCCCAGATGCAGTTCTCCCAGATGTCACCTCGCGGGCGGCCGACGTCCCGAGCGAGTTCCTTGAGTTTGCCGGGACCGTCGATCCGCATCCCTTCGGGGACGAGGAACAGCCGAGACTCGTCGGCCAGCAACTCCTTCACTTCGGCGGCGTCGGGCGCGGAGCCGAGCTGGACGTTGATACTGTGGACGTGCATCAGCGTCGACGGGACCTTCAGCCCGGCGGTGTGAATGTCGAGGTCCGGGAAAACCGTCTGAACGTCCGGACCGTGGTGGGACGGCAACTCGACCGGGTCCGGGAGAATGTCGTCGATCGGACCGCGGTTCGACTGGTCGGGGTCGCCGCCGCGGCGGACGAGCGTCGCGCGGACCTGCTCTACACCGTACGCCTCGTACAGCGGTGCGAGAAGGCGCGACAGTCCGGTCGTGTTGCAGGAGACGACCCGCACGTACTGCTCGCCGAGCGCTTCGGAGTAGTTAGCGCGGGCGTTGAAACTGGTTTCGGCGACGTCCGGCGCTTCGGCCCCTTGGAACAGCGCCGGCGTGTCGTGGTTCTCATACAGCGGTTTGTTCTCTGCACCTATGCCGCCGGGCGTCGCGTCGACGACGACGTCGCTTTCGGCGACGAGGTCATCGACGGTTCCGTCGACGTCGAGACCGGCCGTCTCGAACTCTCCCACCCCGTCGGCACCCGCTACGTACAGCGAGTAACCGGCGCGGTCGGCACTCTCGGCGACGAAGTCCGCCGACGTCTTCGCGACGCCGTGGACTTCCATGTCCGGTTGCGCCTGGACGGCGTCCGCGACGCGTTTCCCGATAGTGCCGTACCCGTTGATGCCCACATGGAGCATATGACCTCCTCCGACGTTGATGGGGATAACCTTTTCGTGTCAATATGATAGATTTTAACTCGAAATTGAGTAGTGGCGGGGGAATTCAGGGGACGTAGCCGGCCTTCTATCGATGCAAGTTAACTACTCCCTATGAAATAAATATTACCTATCCGAACTTTTCTCGGTGTGGGCGTCGTGACTCTCGTCGTCGACCGCGGAACACCTGACTGTCTTTCGATAGCTTCGAGAGCTCTCAGATCGCCGGTTTGTTGGATAAATACTTTACTGCCCGCCCTCTATTATTCAGATATGAGTAAAGATTCAGATGCTACGCGTACGGTCGCGGAGAGTGCCGATCCCATCAGAATCGGGCTAAACGGGTTCGGTCGCATCGGCCGGAACGTCTTCCGGGCGGCGATGGACACGGCCGGCGCGGAGGTCGTCGGCATCAACGACGTGATGGACAGCGAGGACATGGCGTACCTCCTGGAGTACGACACCGTTCACAGCACGCTCGACGGCGTCGACCTCGACGGCGACGAACTCACCGTCGGCGACCTCTCCGTTCCGCTCCTCTCCGAGAAGGACCCCGCAAAGCTCCCGTGGGACGAGTACGACGTCGACGTCGCCTTCGAGTGCACCGGTCTCTTCCGGACCTACGACGACGCGTACAAACACGTCGAGGCCGGCGCGGACAAAGCCGTCATCTCCGCTCCGCCGAAGGGCGAGACGGAGGTCAAGACGATCGTCTACGGCGTCAACGACGACGAGTACGAGGGCGAGGACGTGGTCTCGAACGCCTCCTGTACGACGAACAGCGTCTCCCCCGTCGCGAAGGTGTTAGACGAGGAGTTCGGCATCGAGTCCGGCATGCTGACCACGGTCCACGCCTACACCGGGTCCCAGAACCTCATCGACGGGCCGAAGGCGAAGACCCGACGTGGCCGCGCTGCAGCGGAGAACATCGTCCCGACGTCGACCGGTGCCGCGAAGGCGACGACGGAAGTCTTGCCGGAACTGGCCGGGAAACTCGACGGCATGGCGATGCGCGTCCCCGTCCCCGACGGCTCCATCACGGACTTCACCGTCGACCTCGAAGCGGACGCCTCCGCCGAGGAGGTCAACGAGGCGTTCAAGCGGGCCGCCCGCGACGACCTGGAAGGCGTTCTCGGCTACACCGAAGACGAGGTCGTCTCCCGCGACATCGTCGGCGTTCCCTTCTCGTCGCTGGTCGACCTCCAGTCGACGATGGAAGTCGAGGCCGAAGACGGCCTGATCAAGGTACTCGCCTGGTACGACAACGAGTACGGCTTCGCGAATCGGATGCTAGACGTCGCCGGGCTCGTCAGCGAGAAGGAAACGGACAAGTCCGCAGAGGTTGAGCCTTCGGCCTGAGTCCGAATGTTCCAAACTCTCGACGACCTCGCGCCCGATCAGCGACTGCTGGTCCGCCTCGACCTTAACGCGCCTATCGAAGACGGCCGCGCGCAGGACCACCGCCGGTTCGAGCGTCACGCAGACACGGTGCAGGAACTGGTCGACGACGGCCACGCAGTCGTCCTGATGGCTCACCAGGGCCGTCCGGGCCGAGATACGTTCGTCTCGCTGGAATCTCACGCCGACGTGCTCGCCTCCCATCTCGACCGTGCGGTCTCGTTCGTGGACGACGTGTACGGCGACGACGCCCTGTCCGCCATCGACGACACCGAGAGAGGCGACGTTCTCCTGCTGGAGAACGTCCGCTTTCTCGAAGACGAGGAGTTGGGCGACCGTTCGCCCGAGGACCACGCCCGGAGCGAGTTCGTACAGACGCTCGCGCCGGAGTTCGACGCCTACGTCAACGACGCCTACTCCGCGGCCCACCGCGCACACGCCTCTATCGTCGGTTTCCCGCAGGCGATGGACGCCTACGCCGGCCGCGTGATGGTCGACGAGTACGAGTACAACACCAGCATCGAACGCCGCGACTTCGACGGCAAAGTGACGATGGCGCTCGGCGGCACCAAAGCCGAGGACGTCATCGCCGCCATGGACCACCTGGACGAGACGGTCGACCAGTTCCTGCTCGGCGGCGTCGTCGGCGAACTGTTTCTCCGCTCGGCGGGCTATCCGGTCGGCTACGATCTCCCTGACGGTACGGGCCTCTACGACGACAACTACGAGAAAAACGAGGCGATCATAGAGCGCGTGCTCGACGAGTACGGCGACCGTATCGCGCTCCCCGAGGACATGGCGTACGAGGACGAGAGCGGTGACCGCGCCGAACACGACGTCGACGACATCGACGAAAAGTCAGTTTCCTACATGGATGTCGGCCACGGCACCGTCGAGACGTACGCTCCCCACATCGAGGAGTCCGAGGCCGTCCTCGTGAAGGGCGCGCTCGGCGTCTTCGAGGACGAGCGGTTCAATTACGGGACCATCGAAGTGCTCCGCGCAGTCGCCGACTCCGACTGCTTCTCGGTCGTCGGCGGCGGCGACACCTCCCGTACCGTCACGATGTACGACCTGGGCGAGGAGAACTTCGACCACCTCTCGATCGCTGGCGGCGCGTATCTCCGCGCACTCACCGGGGAACCGCTCGCGGCCGTCGAGGCACTGCGTCAGGAGTGAGCGCGCCGAGCGATCGGATCCCAGCCGCTGGGAGTTCGATCACCCACGGGTACCGTCCGCGGAACCGAATGGATTCAGGCGGGGCTCTGTTCCGGTCACCCGATCTTATCCGTCGTGTTGACCGTGATATCCGGTATTTCGACGTGGTCCGGACGGGAGACAGCGAACGTTATCGCCTCCGCCACGTCGGACGGGTTCAGCGCCCGGCCGTCCCACTCCTCCCAGTCGTTCATCTCGCTGGCGACCGGTCCCGGCATGACGATCGTCACCCGGACATTCTCCTCGGACATCTCCTTCCGGAGGGACCGGCAGAACCCGTTGACGCCGAACTTCGACGCAGTGTAGGCGCTCCCGCCCTCAGCGGGATAGCGAGCGTTCATCGAAGACACGGCGACGATGTCACCCCCGTCCGACGCGAGCATGGCGGGCAACGCGGCGTGAGTCGTGTTCATCACCCCGAGCAGGTTGACCCGGACCTGCCGCCGAAAGTCAGCCCTGTCAGCGTCCGCGACCGGGTCGGATCGGAGCACGCCGGCGTTGTTGACGAGGATATCGACGCTACCGAACGCGTCCCGCGTCTCCTCGACCATCGCTGTGACCTCGTCCTCGTCGGCGACGTCGGTCGGAACGACGAGCGCTCTCCCGTTCTCGATCTCGTCGGCGATCTCCTCCAGTCGGTCCTCGCGACGGGCCACCAGCGCAACGGCACAGCCCTCGCGTGCAAGCGCCCTTGCCGTCGCCTCGCCGATTCCCGACGACGCCCCGGTCACTATTGCTGTCCTGTCAGCCAAATCCATATCTGCCATGTAGAGTGCCTCCTGATAAACGTCTCCGCTCCACGAACGGAGTCGTTTTATGTGATATAGTAATCCACGTCGACTATGACTGAGACGGGGACGGATATCGACACGGCCGAACTCGAAACGTTCCTTTCGAGCGAATTAGACGTGGGCGGGGTCGAAACCGAGGTAGTTCACGATGGGCTCAATCTGTCCATCGTGATCTCGACACCCGAGGACGAGTCAGCATACGTTCTGCGACGGCCGAACAAGCTGAGACACACGGAGTCGTTTAACGAGTTGCGTCAGGAGTACAGTGTGTTGCAACTGCTCGGAGAGACCGCCGTACCCGCTCCGGAACCGGTCCTGATTTGCGAGGACAACCCGGATATCGATGCCCCGTTTCTGGTGATGACGTATCTCGACGGAGAGACGATCCCACTGGGTTCCGCACCGCCCGAACGGTTTCGAAACACGGCAGCGCGCGACCGGATCGCCACCGTCCTGACAGATACGCTCGCCGAGATCCACACGGTAGACGCGGAGCAGTTCGCGGACGTGTGTGAACGGCAGACGACGAAGGCACAGGTCGAACGCGTCATCGACCAACTCGGCAATGCGACCCGGGTGACCGGACACGATCCCCCCGCACTCTGGGATGTCGCGGACTGGCTTCGGGACAACGTCCCGTCGGACACCGAGACGGCCCTCGTCCACGGGGATTACCGGCCGAGCAACGTTCTCTTCGGGGGGACGGACAGGCCCGAGATCACCGGTGTTCTCGACTGGGAAACGGCGTTTCTCGGCGACCCGCTGACCGAACTCGGATACCTTCTGCTCCGGTGGCGAGACGACGGCGACCCGACGCCGTCACTTGCCGGAATTCGGGACCGATGTTCGAACGAGGACGTAATACAGGACCTGAACGAAACCAACGACCGTGGGCTCGCTCCGTTCACCAACGAACCGGGCAGTCCCAGCCGACGGGACCTCGTCGCTCGGTACGAGGACGAGACGGGGATGTCGTTCGAAAACGAGCGGTTCTACCGAGCGTTCGCGGCGTTTACGCTCGCGACTGTTTGGGAGGATCTCCACCGCCACCAGATAGAAGCCGGGGCGGAGTCCGACTGGGAGCCGTACGTCGATTACATGGCGCTGATAGCTGATAGTATCGCCAGCGGGGAGTTCCGGCTTTAGGCGAGTCGGTATCAGTGGCTCTCTCCGTCTCACGGGCGAGTTCACGTCGAACTCTACCACTTTCTACGCCGCCACCGCTCGCAGTTAGCGACCGCCCACGCTTTTCCCGGCCGTCGCCGTACCGGCGCACATGCGAATCGGCATCGTCTCCGACACGCACGACAACGTCGACGTGGTCGAGCGGGCGGTCGAACACTTCGAGCGCGAGGACGTCGACGCCGTCGTCCACTGCGGCGATTTCGTTGCGCCGTTCTCCGCGACGCCGTTCGAGCGCGAGGCGTGGGAGTTCCACGCCGTCCGGGGGAACAACGACGGCGAGTGGAACCTGCAGGCGGCGGTCGAGGCGTTCGGCACGTACCACGGCGAGATGGCCGAACTGACGCTCGGCGGCACCGACCTCGCGGTGTATCACGGCACCAGCATGCCCATCGTGCAGGCGCTGGTCGAGTGCGGCGAGTACGACTACGTCCTCCACGGGCACACCCACCAGTGCGCTCACGAGGAGGGTGGAACCGTCCGGATCAATCCGGGTGGCATCTCGATCCCGCCCGCGCCCGAACCGCTCCACGTCGCCGTCCTCGATACGGACGCCGGCGAGGTCGCGTTCGAGCGGATAGAAGACAAGGACTAACCTCCCGCCCCGCGCACGTCTCCCCATGAGCGACCTCCGGAACTCCGCCGAGACGGCGGTCGAACAGTGTCTGAACCTCGGGACCGAGGAGTCCTGCGCCGTCGTCACCGATGACAAGCGCGAGGCGATCGGCGAGGCGCTGTACGAGGTGGCGAGCGAGATCACCGACGACGCGACGCTCCTGCGGTACCCGCCGGGTGACCAGCACGGCGAGGAACCGCCGGCCCCCGTCGCGGCGGCGATGCGGGAGGCCGACGTGTTTCTCGCACCGACGACGAAGAGCCTGAGCCACACCCGCGCACGCGGCGAGGCCTGCGAGGCGGGCGCTCGCGGTGCGACCCTCCCCGGCATCACTGAAGAGGTGTTCACCACGGGACTGGACGCCGATTACGAGTCCATCGCCGCCGAGTGCGAGGCGATGCTGGAACGGGTAGGCGACGCGGAGGAGGTCCGCGTGACGACGGAGCGCGGCACCGACATCACGTTCTATCCGGGCGACCGCGAGTGGCTCTCGGACACCGGCATGGTCCGCGACCCGGGTGACTTCTCTAACCTGCCCGCGGGCGAGGTGTTCGTCAGCCCCGAGAGCGCCGACGGGACGTACGTCGTCGACGGGACGATGATGCCCCACGGCCTGCTCGACGACGGCGAGACCCTGGAGTTCGAAGTCGAAGACGGCTACGTCACCTCGATCAGCGACGACGACATCCGCGGACAGGTCGAGGCGGCAGCCGACGAGGTGGGCGACGCGGCGTACAACCTCGCCGAACTCGGCATCGGGACGAACGTCGCCGTCACGGAACTCGTCGGGTCTGTTCTGTTAGACGAGAAAGCCGGCGGCACTGTCCACATCGCCCTCGGCGACGACGCGGGCATCGGCGGCGACACGGACGCCCCTATCCACCTCGACGGGATCATCCGCGACCCGACGGTGTACGCGGACGGCGAAGCCGTCGAACTACCGGAGGGGGTCTGAGACGCGGCCTCGGCGGTCGTTCCGCGCCGTCCTTTTGGCAGTGCCCTGCGTACACGTCTGTATGGTACTCCGACGCACGGCCGCCTGGTTCGTCGCGGTGACGGGCGCGCTGGTCGCGGTCAGCGGGCGAGCGCGAGCGCACGTCAGGTACGTCACTGAGGGGTCAGGGGGTCCCGTCGACGCGATTCGGTTCGTCGTCGACGTGTTGGGCGATCCGGTGAACGCCGCGTTGTTCGCGGGCGGTGGCCTCGCTCTCGCCGCGACGGTCGCCGGATACCTTCGATTCCGACCGGCCGCGTACGATCTGGCCGTGTTGCGGACCACGCTCCAGGAGTATGTCGACCTCGTCCCGTGGATGCTCCGCCTGAGCGTCGGGCTCCCCCTCGTCGGCGCGGGCTTCGCGGGCTACTTCTTCAGCCCTGCCGTCCCTGCGGTGACGCGGCTGTTTCAGGTCGGCATCGGCTTCTTCCTGCTTTTCGGGTTCGCAACGCGGTTCGTCGCCGCCATCGGCCTGATCGGCTACCTCGTGCGCCTCCCGTTCGATCCCCTGCTCCTCCTCGCGAGCGAGTACGTCGGTGCCTTGCTAGCTATCGTCCTCGTCGGAAGCGGCCGGCCCAGTGCCGACCAGATGTTCAAGGAACTCGCGGACAACGACCGGACGATGTACTCCGAGATCGACCCCGTCCGGGGCGTCTCCCGTCGGTTCGACGCTCTCGTCTCCCCCTACGAGGACTACGCGGCGACGGCCGTCAGGATCGCTCTTGGCGTCAATTTCATCATCCTCGGGTTCGTCGAGAAGCTACTGAACCCTGGCCGCGCGCTCCAGGTCGTCGAGAAGTACGATCTGACTGCGGTCGTCCCGGTCGAACCCGGTATGTGGGTCGTCGGTGCCGGTCTGACGGAGATGGCGCTGGGGTTCATACTGATACTGGGGTTGTTCACTCGCGCCAGTGCCGCCGTCGCCTTCGTCCTGTTCACCACCACGCTGTTCGGCCTGGCCGACGACCCCGTCATCGCGCACATCTCGCTGTTCGGCCTCGCATCATTGCTGTTCATCACGGGTAGCGGCCCCCTCGCGCTCGACAACTGGCTTCACGGTCGAACGGCGACGGTCGACACGTCGACGACCGGAACCGAGGAAGCGACGGATGTCGAGGAAGCGCCAGCCGGAGATGTCGGAGCCGGCGGCCCATCCGAGCCCGAGTAACGGTTCCGCGAGTGACGGCTGTGGGCCGGAACCGCCCGCTTGCTCCCACTCCGCCCCGAGATCGTAGCCGTCGCTCTGTAATCGAGTGAGTTCGCTGTCCCCGACGGATACATCGCTTCTACCGATACGTACGATGCCCGGACGACCGCTAACGTGAGACTCCGATCCCTTTTACGCTCACGGCCAGTACAACCGGGTATGACTGAGGTTTCCGAGCGGGTCGGGGTCACGTGCCCGTCCTGTTCACCGGACGTCGAAACCGTCCACGAGGTGCTCAAGCCCGGTGGACAGGCAACGGTCCGCTGTACGGAGTGTAGCCACGTTCACAAGACGAGTATCGAGACTGACGAGGACGTCACGCGGGACGTCGTCGTTTCGCAGGAAGGTGAATCGTTCACCGCGACCGTCGAGGCCCCGCCCGAGGAGAGCGTCGCCGTCGGCGAGGAGTTCGTTCTCGAAACCGAAGAGGCGATCATGACCGTTCGCATCACCGGTCTGGAAGTCGGCGAACAGCGACGGGTGGAGGAAGCGAGCGTCGAAGACGTCGAAACGTTCTGGACCCGTGCAGTCGGCAACGTCAGCGTCAACACGACGATCCACCCGAAAGAAGGGACCGGCGGTCGCGAGGATACTCGAAGCATCGACGTCCACGTACCGGGCGACTACCAGTTCGAAGTCGGTGAAACCGAATCGTTCGGCGACGAGGAGTTCACCGTCGAAGGGATCGCGATCCGCGACGACGCCGAGGGGTACCGGTTCGACAAACTCGACTACGAGGGCGACAGCGCGATGGCGAAAGACATCAACCGCCTGTACGCACGCGACGAGACGACGTCCGCCTGGTCCGCCTGGTAAGCCATGTTCGGGGGTGGGAACAACTACGTGGACCGACGGGACAAGCTCGTCGACCGACTCGCGAAGCGGGTCGACGACGAGGCGACGCTGGAGGCGATGCGTGCGGTCCCGCGTCACGAGTTCGTCCCCGAACCCCGGCGCAACAGGGCCTACGAGGACCACCCGTTGCCGATCGGCGACGACCAGACTATCAGCGCGCCGCACATGGTCGCCATCATGACGGACGTGCTCGATCTCTCGCCCGGCGAGACGGTGCTGGAAATCGGCACTGGATGCGGGTACCACGCCGCTGTCACCGCCGAAGTCGTCGGGGCTGAGAGCGTCTATAGCGTCGAATACAGCGCCGCTCTCGCCGAACGGGCGCACGAAACGCTCGCGAGCCTCGGCTACGGCGAGATATCGATCCGTCAGGGAGACGGCCACGAGGGGTGGCCCGAACACGCCCCCTACGACGCCGCGTATCTCACCTGTGCGACTGCATCAGTGCCGGACGCCGTCCTCGAACAGGTTCGGACCGGCGGTCGGGTCCTCGCTCCCGTCGGGAACCGCCGTCAGCGGCTCGAACTGCTCCGCAAGACCGAGGTCGGCCTCGAACGCGAGGACCACGGTGGCGTCCGGTTCGTGGAGATGCGCGGGAAGTAACGCCACGACGTCACAACGCGGCCGGGAGCCGCGATTGTTTCTCCGCGTTGATAGGACAGGGACAGACAGTCCCGGACCCAAGCGCGCGATTCTTAACCGTCGAGGTCGGTAGATCGAGTATGGAACCCGCCGTACTGCGCGACGACATGGTCGACAGCCTCGAACACGAGGCCAAGGGGGTCGTCCGGAGCGACCGCCTCAGCGTCGCCATGCGCGCGGTGCCGCGCCACGAGTTCGTCACGGACGAGCGGGCCGCCTACGCCGACACCGCACACGAACGCCTCGGCACGCGTGTCCTCGCGCCCAGCACCGCTGCACGCCTGCTTGAAGCGCTCCAGCCCGAGCCGGACGACTCGGTTCTCGTCGTCGGCGCTGGCGTCGGCTACACCGCGGCCGTCCTCGCCGAGATCGCGGGCGAGGCGAACGTACACGCTATCGATATCACCCGCTGCGTCGTACTCGACGCGCGGGAGAACCTCGCGGACGCCGGCTACGAGGGCGTTCTGGTCGACTGCCGCGATGGCGCAGATGGTCTTCCCGAGTACGCTCCCTTCGACCGCATCCTGCTGGAGGCCGCCGCCGTTCAGCCGCCGGACGCCCTCCTCGACCAGCTCGCAGACGACGGGCGCCTCGTGATGCCGATGGGCACGAAACAACAAACGCTGACTGCGGTCGAGAACGACGGATCGACGTCGCTCGGTTCCGTCGCGTTCTCGCCGCTGCTCGTCGAGGGTGAGCAGTCCGGATCAATCGAACGCAACCGGACGGCCCGCGAGGACCGCGAGATCGCCAGACGCGAGGCGCAGTCCCGTCGCGGGTGGGAACAGGACTGGATAAACTGGGACGGCTGACAGTGCGGGACCGCCGGTCGGTGTTTCATCTCTCCGGCTTCGGCTCCGTCTCCCAGCCGACCCGTCCGCGTCTCATACTGTCGGCTGTCACTTCGGAACGGTACTCGGACCTCCGAGGGTTCGATACCATTCAAGGGATGACACCCGACAGTATCAGTCTTGGACCACGAGTATCGCCGTGTTCGCTCTCCGGTCGACGTACTCGTCGCCGCTCGGCGGTTTGATATCCACCTCCAGTTCACCCTCGTCCTGATTCGGCCCGAGTTCCGGCGAGACGGCGATTGTCGCCGTCCCGTCGTCGCCGGTCGTCGCCGTCTTCGTTTCGTCGAGGTCTGCCGAATCGCCGCGCACGACGACCGTCGCGTCAGCCACGGAGTTCCCGTCCTCGTCGACGACCAGCACTTCGAGATCCTGGTTCCCCGGTGTCACTACATCCGGGGACGGCTCCGCGTCGAGTTCGGTCACCGCGAGGCTACCGACGCCGCTCAACATGTTCATCATTACGCCGAGACTGGCGACGCCGACGACGAGTGCGATGACGAGTCGGATCGGTAACCCTTCGATAGCGCGTTCGTCGTCGGCGAATCGGTCGAACCTTCGCATGGCCCGGTGTGGCCCCGGTTTCCTACATAAACCCTCGTCCGGGGGTTGAAATACGATAGTGGGCCCACACCCGCTGTGACTCCGGACGACCGACCCCACGACCCGTCCGCCGACGGTCCTCGGACCGACGTGATCGGCCGCGCGGACGCCGACGGGCCGACGGCTTCCCTCGGCCGTTTCCGCGCTCGCGACGGGAGTTCCGGTGCGCCGTGTCGCCTCGACGTCGACGGTCCCCACGCCGCGCTCGTCGTCGGTAAGCGAGGATACGGCAAGTCCTACACTCTCGGCGTCCTCGCGGAAGAGCTCTCCCGCGCATCGGGCGTCGCTCCCATCGTCGTCGATCCGATGGGTGTGTTCGACGGGTTAGCGGCGGACGGCGGCGACGTGACAGGGTGCGTTCGGTCGTCGCCGTCGGTGACGGCAGACGCCGTCCCGCCGCGAGCGTGGTGCGAGATGCTCGGTCTCGAACCCTCGTCTGGCGCGGGCGCGTTGGTGTGGCAGTCGGCGGCTGCCGCGGGGTCGCTCGCGGAGATGCGAGCGAGAGCAAGCGACGCCGACGCTCCCGCCGAACAGCGCCGGGCGGCGTCGAACCACCTCGCGCTCGCTGATTCGTGGGGCGTGTTCGCGCCGGACGGCCTGACCGCCGCTGACATCGCGTCCGGGGCGGTGACCGTTCTCGACGTATCCGGACTCTCCGAAGCCGCGATGAACGCGGTCGTCCGTGCCGTCGCCGCGGGGGTATACGAGGCGCGGGTCAGTCGGTCGATTGACCGCCTGCCGTGGGTTCTCGTCGACGAGGCGCACGCCTTCTTCGACGGCGTGGCAGGCCCGGCGCTTCGACGGCTCCTGACTCGCGGCAGACATCCCGGCGTCAGCCTCGTCGCGGCGACGCAACGGCCCAGCGCACTCCCCGCGGTCGCCGTCTCGCAGGCCGATCTGGTGCTGGCCCATCGGTTGACATCTCGGGCAGACCGCGAGGCGTTGGAAGCCGCGCGTCCGACGTACATGGGAGCGTCGTTCGCCGAACGGTCGCCGACTAACCCGGGCGAGATCACGCTCGTCGATGACGCCAGCGAGGCAGTTCACGCGGTGCGTGTTCGAGAGCGGGACACGGTTCACGGCGGAGCGAGTCCGCGGGCGAGCGATGAGAATTGAGTCTGCCAGTAGCCGCACCGCTCGGCGATGAAACGTCTCGCTAAGAAGTCGAGTTTCGGAAGAAGCGCCCGAGGCGGGATTTGAACCCGCGTCACGACCGTGACAGGGTCATATGATGGGCCACTACACCACCCGGGCTTTCCTCTGCAATCGTACGTTCTGCCTGCCATTATTAAGGGGTGTCGATTTCGGCCTGGACCCGTGTGGATAGTCACCGCCCTGCAGTCCGCCGTGCGACTCGTCGTGTTCAAATCCCTTTGTCAGTTTCCACACGTTTTCAGCGGCGTCGCTCGGCGATGAAACGTCTCGCTAAGAAGTCGAGTTTCGGAAGAAGCGCCCGAGGCGGGAGTACGCGATTCCGTCGCGCACGTCGACTGACGAAGTCAGTCGGAATTTGAACCATCTGGACTTCGGTCGCGGCGCTCCCTCGTCCCGTAGTTCAAATCACGGACGCGCCGCTCTTCGATTTTGCAGGTGTTCGCGACACGCAAGGCGGTCGCTCGAAGGGTAGAAATCGAAGAAGCGCCCGAGGCGGGATTTGAACCCGCGTCACGACCGTGACAGGGTCATATGATGGGCCACTACACCACCCGGGCTGAACGCATCCTATCGTATCCGGGTTACACCCTTAAGACTTTCCAAAGATCCCCGCCGTGTGAGTGACCTGCGCACGTCCGCAGTCGGGCAGATCCGTGCCATCTCCCCACAAACGATTTATACTCTTCTCACGTCGTTCCGGATACCTGATCGACAACACAGCTGATCTCGGCCGCCGTCGGATCCGCCCTTTTCTTGCCTAGCCGCGCGTGCCAATTGACTTGGTAAGCCTTAAATCATCCCCGTGTGTAACTCACTGTAGTATCTCGTGATAGCCGCTTCTTCCCTAGTCAGACACACATGGTAGACGTAAGCCAACACAACCTGGTACCAGAGCACTCCGTCCTCGACGAGGCCGAGGTCGACGAGGTGCTGGCCGAGTACGACATAGACCGGACCGACTTGCCGAAGATCAAACGCGCCGACCCCGCGCTGCCGGACGAGGCCGAGGTGGGCAACGTGATCGAGATCATCCGGGACTCCCGAACAACAGACCAAGCAGTCGTGTACCGACTGGTCGTAGAATAATATGGAACAAGAAGACAGACGTTCGATCTCGAAGGAGTATTTCGGAAAAGAACGGCTCGCTGAACACCACTACCGCTCGTTTAACGCCTTCCTTAACCGTGGAATGCAGGAGGTCGTCAACGAGAAAGAGACTATCGACACAGACATCGGCGACAAGGAGGGCGAGGAACCGGTTCACGTCGAACTCGGCGACGTCCGCATCGTGACGCCGCGCGTTCGCGAGGCCGACGGTAGCGAAGAACTGCTGTATCCGCAGGAAGCCCGTCTCCGGAACATCACCTACGCCGCGCCCGTGTTCATGGAGATGGAGATCGTCAAGGGCGACCCCGAGGAGGGCGAAGACCGAGTCGTCGACAGCACCGAGACGAAGGTCGGTCGCATGCCGATCATGGTCGGCTCGGACAAGTGTAACATCGCAGGATTCTCCGACGAGGAGCTAATCGAGATCGGCGAAGACCCCGCTGACCCCGGCGGCTACTTCATCGTCAACGGCTCCGAACGTGTGCTGATGACGAGCGAGGACCTCGCGCCGAACAAGATCCTCGCCGAGTACGACACGAAGTACGGCGACGAGATCCAGGTCGCGAAGACGTTCTCACAGCGCCGGGGGTACCGCGCGCTGGTTCTCGTCGAGCGAACCCGTGACGGCCTGCTCGAAGTGTCGTTCCCGTCGGTTTCGGGGAGCATTAACTTCGTCACGCTCGTCCGGGCGCTCGGCCTGGAATCCGACGAGGAGATCGTTCACCGCGTCTCCGACGACCCGGAGATAGTGAAGTTCATGCTGGAGAACCTGGAGGCGGCCGACGTCCAGACTGAGGAAGGCGCCATCGAGGAACTCGGCGAACGCGTCGCCAGCGGCCAGGGCAAGAACTACCAGCTAAAGCGTGCGAACTACGTCATCGACCGCTATCTCCTCCCGCACCTCCACGAGGAAGGCGTCGACGAGGAAGACGTCCGAATCAACAAGGCGTACTACCTCTGCCGGATGGCCGAGGCCTGCTTCGAACTCGCGCTCGGCCGCCGCGAGTCCGACGACAAGGACCACTACGCGAACAAGCGGCTGAAGGTCAGCGGCGACCTGATGCGGGACCTTTTCCGGACGGCGCTGAACAAGCTCGCCCGGGACGTGAAGTACCAGCTCGAACGCGCAAACATGCGCAACCGTCAGCTGTCGGTCAACACCGTTGTCCGCTCGGACGTACTGACCGAACGGCTGGAACACCCCATCGCGACCGGGAACTGGGTGGGCGGCCGCTCCGGCGTCTCCCAGCTCGTCGACCGGACGAACTTCATGGGTGTCCTGTCGCACCTGCGACGGCTGCGCTCGCCGCTTAGCCGTTCGCAGCCTCACTTCGAGGCGCGTGACCTGCACGCGACTCAGTGGGGACGCATCGGCCCGTCGGAGACGCCCGAGGGACCGAACTGCGGCCTGGTGAAGAACTTCGCGCAGGCGATGGAGCTCTCGCAGAACGTCGAGGACGAACAGGGACTGAAACGAGAACTGGCGTCGATGGGTGTCGAGGGCATCCCCGGCATCGAAGGCGTCGACCGACGCGCGGAGGGGGACTAACACATGAGTCAGCAACAAGAACGCGAGGCGAAAGTCTACGTCAACGGGAGCCTGGTCGGGACCCACCCGGACCCGAACCAGCTCGCGGAACAGATCCGAGAAGCACGGCGACGCGGTGACGTCAGCGAGATGGTGAACGTCTCGGTGAAAGACCGCACTCGCGAAGTCATCGTCAACGCGGACGCGGGACGCGCCCGCCGCCCGCTGCTCGTCGTCGAAGAGGGCGAGACGCTCGTCTCCGACGACGAGATCGCAGCCGTCAAAGACGGGTCGCTCGACTTCGACGACCTTGTCGATAGCGGTTACATCGAATTCATCGACGCCGAGGAGGAAGAAGACATCTACGTCGCCGTCGACAACGACGACGTCTCCGTCGACCACACGCACATGGAGATCGACCCGCAGCTGATATTCAGTATCGGGTCGGGCATGATCCCGTACCCGGAACACAACGCCTCGCCGCGCATTACGATGGGCGCGGGGATGGTCAAGCAGTCGCTCGGCCTGCCGGCGGCGAACTACCGCATCCGCCCGGACACGCGCCAGCATCTCCTGCATTACCCGCAGCTCTCGATGGTCAAGACCCAGACTACCGAGCAGATCGGCTACGACGACCGCCCCGCGGCGCAGAACTTCGTCGTCGCGGTCATGTCCTACGAGGGGTTCAACATCGAGGACGCGCTCGTGCTCAACGGCGGGTCGGTCGACCGCGCGCTCGCCCGTTCGCACTTCCTGCGCACCTACGAGGGCGAGGAACGGCGCTACCCCGGCGGACAGGAGGACCGCTTCGAGATCCCGAGCCAGGACGTCCGCGGCGCTCGCGGCGAGGACGCCTACACGCATCTGGACGAGGACGGCCTCGTGAACCCGGAGACGCAGGTGGACGAGAACAGCGTCCTGCTCGGCAAGACGAGCCCGCCCCGGTTCCTCGAAGAACCGGACGACATGGGCGGTCTGTCGCCCCAGAAGCGCCGCGAGACGAGCGTCACCATGCGCTCGGGTGAGAGCGGCGTGGTCGACACGGTGACGCTGATGGAGGGCGAGGACGGCTCCAAGCTCTCGAAAGTGTCCGTCCGTGACGAGCGTATCCCCGAACTCGGGGACAAGTTCGCGTCGCGACACGGCCAGAAGGGTGTCGTCGGTCACATCGCTCCCCAGGAGGACATGCCGTTCACGCAGGAGGGGGTCGTGCCGGACCTCATCCTGAACCCGCACGCGCTACCGTCGCGGATGACAGTCGGCCACGTACTGGAGATGATCGGCGGTAAGGTCGGGTCGCTTGAAGGCCGCCGCGTCGACGGGACCGCCTTCACCGGCGAGGACGAGGACGAACTCCGCGGGTCGCTGGAGGAGAAAGGCTTCGACTCCAGCGGGAAGGAGATCATGTACTCCGGCGTCACCGGCGAGAAGATCGAGGCGGAGATCTTCGTCGGGACCATTTTCTACCAGAAGCTCTACCACATGGTCTCGAACAAGCTGCACGCTCGCTCGCGCGGGCCGGTGCAGGTGTTGACCCGCCAGCCGACCGAGGGCCGCGCCCGCGAGGGCGGCCTACGCGTCGGGGAGATGGAACGCGACGTTCTCATCGGGCACGGCGCGGCGATGGCACTCAAGGAACGACTCCTCGACGAGTCCGACCGAGAGTTCATCCACGTCTGTGGCAACTGCGGAATGAGTGCCGTCGAGAACGTCGAGCAACAGCGCGTCTACTGTCCGAACTGTGACGAGGAGACGGACGTCCACGAGATCGAGATGAGCTACGCGTTCAAGCTCCTGCTAGACGAGATGAAGGCGCTCGGTATCGCGCCGCGACTGGAACTGGAGGACGCAGTCTAACATGCCCACGAACCAGACACCCAAAGAGATCGGCGAAATCAGCTTCGGGCTGATGGACCCCGAGGAGTATCGGGACATGAGCGCCACGAAGATCATCACGGCCGACACCTACGACGACGACGGGTTCCCCATCGACATGGGGTTGATGGACCCGCGTCTGGGCGTCATCGACCCCGGCCTGGAGTGCAAGACCTGCGGACAGCACTCCGGTTCCTGTAACGGTCACTTCGGCCACATCGAACTCGCCGCGCCCGTCATCCACGTCGGCTTCACGAAGCTCATTCGCCGTCTGCTTCGAGGGACCTGCCGCGAGTGCTCGCGGCTCACGCTGACGGAGGACGAAAAACAGGAGTTCCTCGACCAGCTCCAGACGACGAAAGACCTCGATAACGACGTCAACGACGTGACGAAGGCCGCCATCCGGCAGGCCCGCAAGGCGGACCGTTGTCCGCACTGCGGCGAGGTCCAGTTTGACATCAACCACGAGAAACCGACGACGTACTACGAGGTTCAGCAGGTCCTCTCCAGCGAGTACCCGGAACAGATCGCCGCAGCGATGCAGGGCGACGACGAGGAGGACGAGGAGCCGACCAGCCCCAACGAACTCGCCGAGAAGACAGATATCGTCCTCTCGCGCGTCAACGAGATCCTCTCGGGCGAGTTCCGACCGCGCAAGGAGGACCGCAAGGCGATAGAGAAGGCCCTCGGGATCGACCTCACCGAGGAGGACATGAACAAGCTGATGCCGAGCGACATCCGGGACTGGTTCGAGGACATCCCGGACGAGGACATCGAGGTACTCGGCATCAACCCCGAGCGTTCCCGACCCGAGTGGATGATCCTGACGGTGCTACCGGTGCCGCCGGTGACGGCCCGCCCCTCCATCACGCTCGACAACGGCCAGCGGAGCGAGGACGACCTCACGCACAAGCTGGTCGACATCATCCGCATCAACCAGCGGTTCATGGAGAACCGCGAGGCCGGTGCGCCCCAACTGATCATCGAGGACCTCTGGGAACTGCTGCAGTACCACGTCACGACGTTCATGGACAACGAGATCAGCGGGACGCCGCCGGCGCGTCACCGCTCCGGCCGCCCGCTGAAAACGCTCAGCCAGCGCCTCAAGGGCAAGGAAGGCCGCTTCCGCGGCTCCCTGTCCGGGAAGCGCGTTAACTTCTCTGCCCGGACCGTCATCTCCCCGGACCCGACGCTCAGCCTGAACGAGGTCGGCGTCCCAGACCGCGTCGCCAAGGAGATGACCCAGACGATGAACGTCAACGACCGGAACCTCCGGGACGCTCGTCGCTACGTCTCCAACGGTCCCGAGGGTCACCCCGGCGCGAACTACGTCCGACGACCGGACGGTCGCCGGCTGAAGGTGACCGAGAAGAACTGCGAGGAGCTCGCGGAGAAGGTCGAACCGGGCTGGGAGGTGAACCGTCACCTCATCGACGGCGACATCGTCGTCTTCAACCGCCAGCCGTCGCTTCACCGGATGTCTATCATGGCGCACGAAGTCGTCGTGATGCCGTACAAGACGTTCCGGCTGAACACTGTCGTCTGCCCGCCGTACAACGCGGACTTCGACGGCGACGAGATGAACATGCACGCCCTGCAAAACGAGGAGGCCCGCGCGGAGGCGCGCGTCCTCATGCGCGTGCAAGAACAGATCCTCAGCCCGCGCTTCGGGGAGAACATCATCGGGGCCATCCAGGACCACATCAGCGGGACGTACCTGCTGACACACACGAACCCCGAGTTCAACGAGACGCAGGCACTGGACCTGCTGCGCGCTACGCGCATCGACGAACTGCCCGAACCGAGCGGGACGTACGAGGACGGCGAACCGTACTGGACCGGACGGGACGCCTTCTCGGAGCTCCTGCCCGACGACCTCAACTTGGAGTTCACGAGCGAGGCCGGCGACACGGTCGTCGTCGAGGACGGCCAGCTCGTCGAGGGCACCATCGACGAGGGCGGCGTCGGCGCGTTCGGCGGCGAAGTCGTCGACACCATCGCCAAGGTGTACGGCAAGACGCGAGCCCGACAGTTCATCAACGAGGTCGCCTCGCTGGCGATGCGCTCTATCATGCACTTCGGGTTCTCCATCGGCATCGACGACGAGACGGTGCCGCAGGTCGCCGAGGAGCGCATCAACGAGACGATCACCGACGCGAACGACCGCGTCGAGGAGCTGATCGAGTCGTACGAGAACGGCGACCTCGAGTCGCTCCCGGGCCGCACCGTCGACGAGACGCTGGAGATGAAGATCATGCAGACGCTCGGCCGCGCGCGTGACAACGCGGGCGACATCGCGGAGGAGCACTTCGACGACGATAACCCGGCAGTCGTGATGGCCGAGTCCGGGGCGCGTGGGTCGCTGCTCAACCTGACTCAGATGGCCGGCTGTGTCGGCCAGCAGGCGGTCCGCGGCGAGCGGATCAACCGCGGCTACGAGGACCGCACCCTGAGTCACTACAAGCCCGACGACCTGTCGGCCGACGCCCACGGCTTCGTACAGAACTCATACACGAACGGCCTGACCCCGCGGGAGTTCTTCTTCCACGCGATGGGTGGCCGAGAGGGTCTGGTCGACACGGCAGTCCGGACGTCGAAGTCCGGATACCTGCAGCGCCGTCTCATCAACGCCCTGTCCGAACTGGAGACGCAGTACGACGGTACCGTCCGCGACACCGGCGACACCATCGTCCAGTTCGAGTTCGGAGAGGACAGCACCAGTCCCGTGAAGGTGTCCTCCGGCGAGGAGAACGACATCGACGTCGACAGGATCGCCGACCGGGTTCTGGAAGCCGAGTTCGACGGCGACGAACTCCAGGAGTTCCTCGGCGAGAAGCAACCGGCAACCAATCTCTCGGAACACGCCGAATCCCGGCGGATGGACGCCGCCGGTGACCGCGGCGCAACGAGCGTCGCTTCCGAAGCCCCCCAGGTGAACGATGACTGAGATCACCGACGACATCGAGGCCGTCGTGGAGGACACGAACCTCCCGAAGCGGCTGAAAGACCAGGTGTACAGCACGGTCGACGAGCGAGACGGCGTCACGGTCGAGCAGGCCGACCAGATCGCAAAGGCGGTCGAGAACCGCTATCTCGACACGCGGGTCGACCCGCTCGACCCGGTCGGCACCGTCTCCGCGCAGTCGATCGGCGAACCTGGCACCCAGATGACGATGAACACGTTCCACTACGCGGGCGTCGCGGAGATCGACGTCACGCAGGGGCTTCCGCGGCTCATCGAACTCGTCGACGCTCGGAAAACTCCCGACACGCCGATGATGACGGTGTTTCTGGAGGACGAGTACGCCGACGACCGCGAGCGCGCCCACGAGGTCGTCTGGGGGATCGAGGCGACGAAGATCCTCGCGCTCGGCGACATCTCCACGAACGTCGCCGACATGCGCGTCCAGATCAGCCTGAACGAGGACACGCTGCAGGAACGCTGGCCGCGCGTCGACAGCACGGACGAGATCGCCGGCGAGATCGCCGGGATCATCGAGGACTCGCTGGGCGTCACGACGGTTCAGGACGGGACCAGCGTCGAGTTCGGCCCCGAGGAGCCCAGTTACCGCGACCTCCTGCAACTCGTCGAGGAACTGCGCGACATCACCTTCAAGGGTATCGAGGAGGTCAGCCGCGTCGTCATCCGCAAGGAGGAGCTAGACTCCGGCGAGGAGTTCGTCCTCTACACCGAGGGGTCTGCCTTCGGCGACGTGCTCTCTATCGAGGGCGTCGACGCCTCCCGAACGACCTGCAACAACATCCACGAGATCTACCGCAATCTCGGCGTCGAGGCCGCCCGCGAGGCGATCATCAACGAGACGATGGACACGCTCGAAGAGCAGGGGCTTGACGACGTGAACGTCCGGCACCTGATGCTGGTCTCGGACATCATGACCAACGAGGGAACGATCGAGTCTATCGGCCGGCACGGGATCTCCGGGTCGAAAGACTCCGTGCTGGCCCGCGCCGCGTTCGAGGTGACCGTCAATCACCTGCTCGACGCCGCCATCCACGGCGAGGTCGACGACCTGAACGGCGTCACCGAGAACGTCATCGTCGGCAAGCCGATCAAGCTGGGTACCGGCGACGTCGACCTTAAGATGGGGTCGTTCAGCCGGCAGTCCGGACAGGCTGACTGATGCCGACACGCACCCTCACCGACGCTGCACGGCAGTTCATCGCCGCCTTCGAGGAGGCGACCGACGCAACGGCGCGGGACTGCGTCGTCTTCGAGGGTGAGTCCGACGACGCGGCGGACTCGGCCGACGACGGACCGGGCGACGACCGCGTGGTCATCCTCGTGACCGCGGGCGAGATGGCGGAGGCCATCGGTCCCGGCGGTCAGCACGTCCGCCGCGTCGAGGACCGTATCGGCAGGGACGTCAAACTCGTCGAGGACGCCGACACAGCCGAGGCGTTCGTCGCCAACGCCCTGTCGCCCGCCGCGGTGTACAACGTGACGATAAGCGAGGACGACGAAACGATCGCCTACGCCGAGGTCGCGGAGGAAGACACCGGCGCGGCTATCGGTAAAGGCGGCGAAAACATCGACACTGCGCGGACGCTGGCGAAGCGCCACTACGACATCGACGACGTACAGTTGACGTAGCGGTCGGGTCTCCCCGTCTCCTCTCAGCCGTTCTCCTGACCGGATTCGGCTCGTACGTCGCGCAGAACTAGTCCAGCGAAACGCGTTCAGATACCGTTATCACCCCCTGTCGAGGCTCCTGCTTCCGTAACTCCCCGTCGCAAAAGGGGATGCTTAAGTGCCTCCGTTAGCTACTGGGTTGTACTATGGCAAACGGCAAGTACGCCGCGCGCAAACTCAAGCAGGACCGCCAGAAGCGACGGTGGTCCGACTCCGAGTACGCCCGCAGAGAGCGGGGTCTCGGGGAGAAGTCCGACCCGCTTGAGGGTGCGCCCCAGGGTCGCGGTATCGTCCTCGAAAAGGTGGGCATCGAAGCGAAACAGCCCAACTCGGCCATCCGGAAATGCGTCCGAGTTCAGCTGATCAAAAACGGGAAGCAGGTCACCGCCTTCTGTCCCGGCGATGGAGCTATCTCCTTCATCGACGAACACGACGAGGTCACTATCGCCGGCATCGGCGGTGCGAAGGGTCGAGCGATGGGCGACCTCTCCGGCGTCAACTACAAAGTCGAGAAGGTAAACGGCGTGAGCCTGATCGAACTCGTCCGCGGGAACGCGGAGAAACCGGTGCGATAACCATGGCGGCAGAGGACCAGCCCGAACCGGACGAACCGGTGGGCACGGACGACGACGCCGTCGGTGCGAAGCTGTTCGACCGGTGGGAGGTCACGGGCATCGAGTACGGCGACCCCTCCACCGAGCGGTACATCACCGTCACTCCCATCGCACACACGATGGGTCGTCACGCTTCCAAGCAGTTCCAGAAGTCCGAGATCAGCATCGTCGAGCGGCTCATCAACCGTCTGATGCAGACCGAGGAGAACACGGGGAAGAAACAGCAGTCGCTGAACATCGTTCGCGACGCGTTCGATATCATCCACAACCGCACGGAGGAAAACCCCGTGCAGGTGCTCGTCACGGCCGTCGAGAACGCCGCGCCGCGCGAAGAGACCGTCCGCCTGAAGTACGGTGGCATCTCCGTCCCGAAAGCCGTCGACGTCGCCCCGCAGCGCCGCGTCGACCAGTCGCTGAAGTTCATCGCCGAGGGCGTGTACAACGCCTCGTTCAAGAGCACGACCGACGTCGAGGAGGCGCTCGCCGACCAGTTGCTCGGTGCCGCTAACTACGACGTCCAGACGTACTCGATCAATCAGAAAGAAGAGAAAGAGCGCGTCGCCGCCGCCGCACGGTAATCTTTTCTCTCTCTCGTTTCTCACTCATCGTCCAGTGCCGACAGCGTTCGCCGCCGGTCAGTTCGTCCCCGGCGTTCGGTCAGGCCCGTCCGAGGATAGCCATCACGGCGTCGCGGTCGGGTCCGCCGGCGAACGTCACCCGCTCGCCGTCGCGGGTCCGCTCCGACGCGACGGTAACGAAGTCGCCGTCCAGTAGCCAGCCGCCGTCTCGGGCCTCGCCGCGGTCGTCGTATGCCTCGGCGACCGCGTCCGCCACCGTGCGCGCATCGGTCTCCCACGCCGTTCGCCAGCGGTAGCCGACGCGGCCGTCCCCGTCGCTGTACGCGGCCAGGGAGTCACCGTGCCACTTCCGGAGCAGATCGGAGCGATAGGCTCGCGGCAGGTCGACCGTTTCGGCGGCCTCGCCCTCGACCGCGGCGTCGGAGTCGTCGAGCGACGCGATGTCGAGGGCGACGAACTTGCTGTACAGCGCGTTGACGCCCATTCGAGTCGATTGGACGCGGTTCCACTCCTCGCTCGCCTCGTTCGGGACGTCGACCGACCGGTACGTGATGCCAGTTTCGAAGTACTCCTTCGGAAACATGATGGCGGCCGCCGTCTCGGGCGGCGAACCGTGTTTCTCCCACAGCTGGTCGTAGCCGCCGCGTTCGACGGCCTCGTAGGCGAACAGCGCCCCATTGACGTACGGGATCCGCCGCGGCAGCATCCAGAGGGGAACGTCGACGGCGCGGCGAAACGAGTCGAGCAGGATGCAGGGGTCGTACTCGCCGTCGATGCAGTTCGCGCGATAGCGCCCCTCGACGTAGGTCGCCGTCCCTTCTCTGACGCCGGTGACGGCGTTCTGGCCGTCGTTTGTCGGATCCGATCCATCGGAAACGTCAGTGACGTCGTACTGGATGGCGTGTGTCAGTTCGTGAGCGATGTGCGGTTCGTTCGGGTAGTTCTCCAGGCTGATATCCGGGACGGCCTCCTGTTCGGTTATCGAATCGACGTCTATCTGCTCCGTGTCGGTGAGTGTGATCACCCGGTTCGACATGTTGTATCGGCCGAGTGATCCTGGGGCCCGGTCAGGGCGAGTTGCGGAGCGGAGATGTGTGGCCTTCCCGGTCGCGACCGCGAACGCCCCTCTCGGGCCGGTACGGGACACGACATTCGGGTCTCTCAACTCGATCCTGACCGGGGCATCGAGGTGTTCGCCCGTGATATCGACCGTTCGGTCCAGTGCGCGTTCGCACCGCTCGCGTATCTCGTCGCCGACCCGGTCGCCGAATCGGAGCATCTCCTCGGCCGGTTCGGTCGTCCTCGACGTATTCGCAGTCGTCGCGGTAGTTGAATCGCGGGGGTTAGTCGTATCGGACTCCTCGTTCGACGAGGTACATCCGGCGGTGCCGACGGCAACGCTCGTCGCGATCGATGTCAGGAGGGCTCTACGTCGCATGTATTTCTCCGTCCGAAATGGTGGGTAATTAAACTTCCCGTCCCCGGCCCGGTCGGTTACGGCCACTCGTCGACTGTGTCGATCGCCGTGCCGAGCGTTCCCCGGATATCAGCGAACGACGTGGGCGTTGTGCCGCGTCTGTTGAACAGGACGGCGACGTCGACCCCGTCCCTGCGCTGTTCGAGCATGGTGAACGTTCCGGGGAGTGAACCGAAGTACACGTACGGACCGTCGCCCTCGACTCTCGGTTCGCCGGTGACCCGGTAGTCGTCGGCGAACGAGAGCAAGGTGCGAGTCGTCCCGACGAGTTCGCCGGCCGCGCCGATCCCCTCTAGATGGTAGCCGCCGTCGGGGCAGGGAACGCGGTCAGTCTGGTCGAGCGCCATCACGTTCGGGCACTCGTTCGGACTGTGATAGTCGACTTCGTCGTCCGGCCGGTCCTCCAGAAGCGACGCGCCCTCGTACAGGCGGTCCGGACTCGCTCCGTCGAGCACTGAGTCCCGAACGTACTCGGGATACTCGTCCCCGGTCACCGTCTCGACCAGTAGCCCCAGTAGCGCGTAGCCGAAGTTGGAGTACGCCTCGCTCTCGCCGGGGGAGAACTGGAGGGGTTGCCCGAGCATGAAACGAGCGGTCTGTCGCGTGGTGGGCGGGTTCGAGAGGACCATTCGGGAGGCGATGGCGAAATCGTGGAACACCGGGTCGAAGGTCCGTCTCGGATCCCACCCGCCGGCGTGGTCGAGCAGGTGCTGGACGGTTATCTCGTCGAGGCGCTCGTCCGGGTCGTCCCCGGGAAGCGGGTCGAGGTCGAGCGTCCGGAAGACGCGGGTGTCCGGGTCGAGCGTCCCATCGTCGAACAGCGTGCGGACCGCCGCGTTCGTCATCGCCTTTGTGACGCTCGCGAACCGAAAGCGCGTGTCCGGCCGCGTCGCTTCGGTGCGGTCGGCATCCCGCCAGCCGTACCCGCGCTCGTGGACGACGGTGCCGTTTCTGGCCACGGCCATCGCGGCGGCGGGCACGTCTCGGTCGGACATGAACCCGAGAACCGCCTCGTCCAGCGGTTCGAGTTCGGGGACCGCGTCGCCGGTGACCGGGCGGTCGTTCCGGTCGTCAGTGGTAGTTTCGCCGGTCGTACTCGTCGGTGTCGAGGTTTCGGACGGATCGGTCGTCGTGTCGGTGCCGTCGGTCGCGGACTCGGAACAGCCGGCAAGACCGAGGCCGACCGCAACTGCAGCCGACCGGAGGAACCGCCGGCGGGACCTGTCGGAGATCACACGAGCAGTTTATTTTCCGCTCATATAATGTCGATGAAACGGTCGCTCCGGGAAGTTACTCAAATTCGTTTCAGCGAGCAGTTAACTACCGCCCGGTTCTGTGGCGGATCATGATCACGGACCGCTCGCTGGTTTTCCGCTATTACGCCTTCCGGGCGGCGTCCTCGGTGGGGTTCATCACCCCGGTGTTTACGCTGTTCATGCTCTCTCGTGGGCTGTCCTTCAGCGAGATAGCGACGCTTTCGGCTATCGTCGCGGTCGTCGTCACCGCGGGCGAGATACCGACGGGGTACGTCGGCGACCGCGTCGGCCGCCGGAACAGTCTCGTCGTGAGCACTGCGCTGCTCGTCGCCTCGCTCGTCGGGTTCGTCTGGGCGAACACGTACCCGGCGTTCGTCGTCCTGTACGTCCTCTGGGCGCTGGGGCTGACGTTCGCCTCGGGCAGCGACAGTGCGTGGCTGTACGACGCGCTTCGGGCGCGCGATGCGGAGGACCGGTTCACTCGGATCCGCGGTCGCGGCGAGTCCGTGCGCCGGGCGGCGAGCGTGGTCACGATGATCGCCGGCGGCCTGCTGTACGTCGTCTCTCCGGCGGTTCCCTTTATCGCCGCCGCGGCGCTGAACGTCGTCGGGATCCCGGTCTTGCTGTCGCTGCCGAAAAACGAGGGGTACGCCGACGGAACGGCGGACCGACTCTCCGTGCGGGAGGCCGCTTCTGTCGTCCGCACGGCGCTCACTCGCCCCGAACTCCGTTCGTTCGTTCTCTACGTCGGGATCTTTTTCGGTGCGGTGTCGGCGTCGAACACGTACGTTCAGCCGATCACCGTCGACGTGTTAGAGGCGAACGTCGCGGCGCTCGGCGTGCCCGAAGAGGCGACGATCGGCGTTCTCTACGCCGCCTTTACCGGTGTCTCCGGGGTCGCGAGCTACCACGCTGCGACCGTCGAGTCGCGTCTGGGCCTTCGGACCGCGGTCGTCGGCGTCACCGTCGGCGTCGCCGTGTTGCTCGCTGTCCCGCTCGCGGTACCGTTGCTCGCCGTCCCGACGTTTCTCGCGATGCGAGCGGGCGACGCGATGCTCCGTCCGGTGGCGAACCGCTATCTCAACGACCGGATCGAGGGCGCGGGCAGGGCGACCGTGCTCTCGGCCGCGTCGATGGCCTACGCCCTCATTCGGGTGCCGCTGATCCTCACGGGCGGCGTCGTCGCGGACGCCGCCGGACCGCTCGTCGCCGTCGCCGGATTCGGCGGCACGTTCCTCGTCGGTGCCGCGACGATGTCGTTCGTCGTCACGAGCGTGTTCGGCGATACTCACGGCACGGGTGACGTAGACCGCTCCTGACCACCTCTACGGCCGCCGTGCGGCCCGGCAGGTGAGAGAGAAAGTATTTGCCGGACCGATAATTACGGAGGTGTATGGCAGAACGATTGTCTCGCCGCCGCCTCCTCGCGGTCGCGGGAGCGACAGCCGTCGCCGGCTGTAGCTCGTCCGACACGCCCTCCGACGAAACGACGACCGAAGAGCCCCAGTCGCCGGAGTACGACGTTACCGTGGACCACGATGTCGAGTCGTGGGACGACTACGACCCGGAGTGGGAGTCGCCGACGACCTCGCCCGTCGAGACGGAAGTCAGCGCGGAGATTCTCGTCGAGAACCTCGAGATCCCGTGGGACCTGTCGTTCGCGCCGAACGGCGAACTGTTCATCACCGAACGCGTCGGGCGTATCAAGACGTTCGCGGACGGCGAGGTTCAGGAGGTTGCTGAACCCGCCGACGCCATCGACGCGGGGTCCGTCGAACCCGGTGCGGAAGAAGGTAGCTGGTGGGTCGAGGGCGGCGAGGGCGGCACGCTCGGCGTCGCGGCTCACCCCTCGTATCCGGACCCACCGCTGGTGTACGCCTACTACACCTACGAGGAGGGCGACGAGCGCTACAATAAGGTCGCGTACTTCGACGTGAGCGCCGACGACCCGAGTCGCCACGCCGAGACTATCATCGACGGTATCCCGGCCGACAGTTATCACAACGGCGGCCGGATCACCTTCGGCCCCGAGAACTACCTCTGGGTCACCTGCGGCGACGCCGGCGAAAAACCGCTGGCGCAGGACCGTGACAGTCTTGCGGGGAAGGTCCTCCGTCTGAAACCCGACGGCGACGCCGCACCGGATAACCCGGACGGCGGCGATCCGCGGGTGTTCTCTTACGGACACCGGAACCCGCAGGGCATCACGTTCCTCCCCGACGCGACCCCGGTCGCCGACGAGCACGGGGAGAACGCCCACGACGAGGTGAACGTGTTGACGCCCGGCGGAAACTACGGCTGGCCGGACATCCGCGAGGATGGGGAGGAGTACCTCGACCCCGACGTTCACCCGCCGGTCGTAAACACCGGCAACGAGACGTGGGCACCGACCGGGTCGGTGTTTTACACGGGCGACGGCGTTTCCGCGTGGCAGAACCGCCTCGTTCTCGGCACGCTCGCCGGCCAGCACGTCAACGTGGTCACGCTCTCGCAACCGGACCGCGACCTGCCGCCCGCCGAAAACGGCCGGCGCTTCGACGACGACTTTTACGACGATAGCTACACCGCAACGTCTCACAAGACGTTCGAGGACGAACTCGGCCGCGTCCGCCACGTCGAACAGGGCCCGGACGGCGCGCTGTACGGCGTCACGTGTAACCGCGACGGTCGCGCGGACGGCGATTTCCCGACAGAGCGCGACGACGTGCTGGTGCGGTTCACGCCCGAAGAGGAGTAACGTACCGGCGTCCGGTGGCGACGGTACTCCTGACCAGCGTTCTGTTCGGCCTGTCGTTCGCGGTCGTCTTCGCTTCGTGTACGGGACGCTACTAGGGACAGTTTACGCCGCACTTCGGGAACGTCCCGGTAGAACTTCCATGCATCAGCGTCTTCCGCGTATCAGTTCCTTCCGTGCACCAGCGGACTCCAGGTATTAGCGCCCGTGAGACGCCCGACTCACTGCTTGAGGACGTACCGAGCGATTTCGGTCGTCCCGCAGACGGGACACGACTCATCGTCGGCATCGACCGCGACGCCGCAGTGACGGCACTCGTGGAGGATCCTGGTCCCGTCTTCGACGGGATCGTCGGCGTCCGTCAGCAGTTCCTGTAGCCAGTCGCGTACTGTCATAGTGTGGAATTCATTCGTTGCCGCTGCCGCCGCCGCGGAACGTCCCTAGCGTGATGTCCTGCGACTTCATCGGTCGCTTCGAGTTTCGAGATGCGGTTTCGAACTGTTGCGGCGGAGACGTTGACTGTTTCGGCGCTCGTCGGCGCGGAGACTCCCCTCTCGTCCGTCTTCATGGCGTGGACGCTCCGACTGTCTATCTCGTCGAGTCGGTGGTCCCTGTCGTTCGCTGGGTCGTCCCGCTCCATTCGCTGTAATGATCTACGGCGGGGACTCGTCAAATAAGTGTTTTGTTGATCGGTACGGTAATATTGGGTAGAGATCGGTACTGATACGAAAATATACGACCGGACAGACCCGACTATAAATAATTTCTATCTATCTATAGTAGGATTAAAGCGCCGAATATCGGGCTGTTGGCGGGGGTGCGGCCCGGGATCACGAGCGCCGGTCCGGGTCCGGAACTGAATCTCAGTTGACAGCGGTGGCGTCCCGAGTCGACGCGCCGGGTGCTCGTTAGCGGCCCCACTCGTAGAACCACCACGCGATACCGAACAGCAGTAGTCCCGCGCCGAGCGTCGACGACGCCGGTTCGGGGACAATGAACAGCACGAACCCGACGAGGATCAGGGCGGACGGTTCTATCTCGTTCCACGCGTCAGGCCAAAACGGAAGCGCCATGCCCGTCGTATGCCCTCGACGACCAAATAGTCTACCCGTCAGTCTGCCGCCTGGTTGTCCTGTACCGCGTACTCGCGGGTCACGTCGACCAGCGCTTTCCGGTACTCGCTCTCGTCTGGGTCCTCGGAGAGCGAGCGGAAGTGTCGACGGAACGTGTCGAGGCTGATGCCCGGTGCGTCCTTCGCCGCGGCGTCGGCGAGGTCGTAGAGGCGGTGGTCGGCGTCGACCAGGTCGTGGCGCTCGACCATGGCCAACGCGAACGCGGCGTTGACGGCCGTGATCTCCGGATCAGCCGCGGGATCAGTGAGCCTGGAGACGGCACGGGGTGCCCGCCCCGGAGCGTCGGCGATAGCGCCTGCCAGACTCGACTCCAGGAAGGCGACGAGTTTGTCGGGCGGGCCGACCTGAAGGGTGATGTCGTCGGCGTAGATGTCTTTCATGTGGTTGGCGATCTGGTAGCAGTGCGTGAGTCGGCGGCGTTCGACGGACTTGCCGGCGAGTGCGAGATACAGCGCTTCTTCCGTCGACTGCGTGTGTGACGGGTGGCCCCCCTCGTGACGGCGCATGTGCGCGTACTCGTGGAGTGCGAGTTCGCGCGCCATCGCGCTTGTCGCCGCCTGACGGGAGATGTTGAGAACGTGATGGTCCGCGTCGTGGCCGGTCCACGTGCGCTCGTCCGGGTCCTCCCGGATCCGCACGTGAACCGGGCGGTCGACGTCGTACTCCGTCTCGAAGATGTCCTGTGCGCTGAGAAACGGCGCGGCCGGCCCAGGTCCCTGCACGCGAACGTCCATGCGTACACCTACCAGGGGACGGAACGATATGACTCTTGTCCCGGTGTTGCGAAGCGCTGCGCGCTTCGACCAGGGACGAGCGGGCCATCCCGCTCACCGGGCTACGTCCGCGGTCGGTACCTGCTCGGCGTCGGTGATGGTCCGGGTGACACCTTCCACGTCGAGGACGAAGTCCGTGCCGAACGCCGAGGCCGGCGTCTGGAACCCGTCCGAGACCTCGCCCGCGAGCATTCGCTTCGCGGCCTCGACCGCAGTCGCCGTCGCGAGGTCGTAGGTGTCCGGCGTCTCTAACACTGCCGTCACGTGGCTTCCCTCGTCGTCGACGACCCGTCCCCAGACACGGGTCGTGCTTAGCGCGCGTTCGCGCGCGGTCGGCCCGGACAGCGCGGCGTCCGCAAGCACTTCGAGCGCCCGACGAACCGGCGTCAGCCCGAGCACCGGGACGAGGGGCCGGATTCGGCGCATGACCGAGACGGCGTACTCCGGCACCGTCGCGTACACTTCGATGTTCTCGATCCCAGTCGAGTAGTACGCCGTCGAGACGTCTCCCCACGGTACGGTGACGCCAGTTTTCGCCGTCTCGTCACCGAAGTCGAACTCGCGGCGTTTCCACGCCGCTGGCACGTACCGTATCGCTCCGTTCTTCCGCACTGCGCCGGCCTGTGGCAGTTCCTCAAGTATCGATTTCACGGTCCCCGGGGAGAACGTTCCTAACCCGTCGAGCGCCAGCGTCAGTTCCGTCGCGGAGCGCAACTGCGACTCCAGAAACCCGGACAGACAGTCCGTCGCGACCACGTCGAACCCGACGCCGGGGACGAGCGACACGCCGTCTTTCTCGGCGTCGCGGTCCCGCTCCGCGACCCCTTCCAGTACGTCTATCTCGCCGGCCAAGTCGAGGTAGTCAGTCCCGGTTTCCATGCACGCCGTCGTCAGGCGCTCGGTCGTCCGGGAGAACGGCCCCGCGCAGTTCAGCACCGCGTCGGCCGCTGCGACGCGGTCCTCGACGACTGTCCCGTGTTCGAGACTGAACACCTCGTGGTCGAGTCCGAGGTCGGTGGCCTGCCGCTCGACTTGTTCCGCGTCACGCCCGGCGACTGTCGGGTCGAGACCGCGGTCGACCGCCCGCTGAGTGATCAGGCTTCCGGCGTAGCCGTACGATCCGTATATCAGGAGATCCCCTCCCATACCGGATAGTACGACCCACACCACCAAAACGATGGGTCGGTAAGCGATCGGAGATCCGTCGGCTCAAAAACGGTGGGGCCTCCCGCGGCGACGAACCACCTCGACTCGTTTCACTCGTCGCGAGCTTTCCCTTTGTCTCTCCCGTCGGCGAAGACGAAACGCCGTCTCGTCACTCTGTTCGTGTCGAGCTACGTCGGTTCCTCCGTCGCCGACGAAACACTACCCTTTTCACTCCGCTGGCGATATGAGTGGGTAATGGGTAGACGCAAGAAGATCGTCGAACAGTGCGAGCGACTGATGGACGAACCGGAGAACATCCGGAACATCGCCATCGCCGCACACGTCGACCACGGCAAGACGACACTGACGGACAACCTGCTCGCCGGCGCGGGCATGATCTCCGACGACACCGCGGGGGAACAACTCGCCATGGACACGGAGGAGGACGAACAGGAACGCGGCATCACGATCGACGCCGCTAACGTCTCCATGACCCACGAGTACGAGGACACCGACCACCTCATCAACCTCATCGACACGCCGGGCCACGTCGACTTCGGCGGTGACGTTACCCGTGCGATGCGTGCCGTCGACGGTGCGCTCGTCGTCGTCGACGCTGTCGAGGGCGCGATGCCGCAGACGGAAACGGTGCTTCGTCAGGCGCTACGGGAGGGCGTGAAGCCGACCCTGTTCATTAACAAGGTCGACCGCCTCATCTCCGAACTGCAGGAGGGTCCCGAGGAGATGCAGAACCGCCTCCTCTCGGTGATCCGCGAGGTGAACGACCTCATCCGCGGCATGACCGAGGAGATGGACGACATCGACGACGACTGGACGGTGTCCGTCGAGGGCGGAACCGTCGGATTCGGGTCGGCGCTGTACAAGTGGGGCGTCTCGTTCCCGTCGATGCAGCGAACCGGCATGGACTTCGCCGACATCATGGACCTAGAGCGCAACGACAAGCGCCAGGAGCTCCACGAGCGAACGCCGCTGTCGGACGTCGTGCTCGACATGGTCTGCGAGCACTTCCCGAACCCCGTGGACGCGCAGCCCCGTCGTATCCCGCGCATCTGGCGCGGCGACGCGGACTCCGAACTCGCCGACACGATGCGTCTGGTCGACGAAGAGGGCGAAGTCGTTCTGATGGTCACTGACATCGGCGTCGACCCCCACGCGGGGGAGATCGCCGCCGGCCGCGTCTTCTCCGGGACCCTAGAGAAGGGCCAGGAACTGTACGTCTCCGGGACTGCCGGGAAGAACCGGATCCAGAGCGTCGGCATCTACATGGGTGGCGAGCGCGAGGAGGTCGAACGCGTTCCCGCAGGGAACATCGCCGCCGTCACGGGCCTCAAGGACGCCATCGCCGGTTCTACCGTCTCCTCCGTGGAGATGACGCCGTTCGAGTCCATCGAGCACATCTCGGAGCCGGTCATCACCAAGTCCGTCGAGGCGAAGAACATGGACGACCTGCCGAAGCTCATCGAGACGCTGCGGCAAGTGTCCAAGGAGGACCCGACGATCCAGATCGAGATCAACGAGGAGACGGGCGAACACCTGATCTCCGGACAGGGCGAACTCCACCTGGAAGTCCAGACCCAGCGCATCGAGCGCAACCAGGGGATCCCGGTCAACACCGGTGAGCCCATCGTCGTCTTCCGCGAGGCTCCCCAGGAGCCAACTCAGGAAGTCGAGGGGATCTCGCCGAACCGTCACAACCGCTTCTACATCTCGCTACAGCCGCTGACGGACGACATCGTCGACGCGATCCAGCTCGGCGATGTCTCCATGGACGTGCCCGAGCAGGAGCGCCGCGAGGCGCTGCAGGAAGCGGGGATGGAGAAAGACGCGTCCCAGAACGTCGAACACATTCACGGGACGAACATCCTCATCGACGACACGAAGGGTATCCAGCACCTGAACGAGACGATGGAACTCGTCATCGAGGGCCTCGAAGAGGCGCTCGACGACGGTCCGCTCGCGGCCGAGCCCGTACAGGGGTCGCTCATCCGCCTGCACGACGCTCGACTCCACGAGGACACCATCCACCGGGGTCCCGCACAGGTCATCCCGGCGGTCCGCGAGGCTGTCCACCGCGCGCTCATCCGCGGTGAGGTTCGACTCCTCGAACCGATTCAGGACGTCCGCATCGACGTTCCGAACGAGTACATGGGCTCGGCTTCCGGCGAGATTCAGGGTCGCCGTGGCCGCGTCGACGACATGTACCAGGAAGGCGACCTGATGGTCGTCGAGGGCGTCGCACCCGTCGAGGAGATGATCGGCTTCTCCAGCGACATCCGCTCGGCCACGGAAGGCCGCGCCTCCTGGAACACCGAAAACGCCGGCTTCCAGGTCATGGCTGACAACCTTCAGCGCGACCAGATCATGGAGATCCGCGAGCGTAAGGGGATGAAGCTGGAGCTACCGGAGTCCATCGACTACTTCTAACGACACCTCGCATTCCCGCGTTTTTTCGACGCTTACCCGTATTCGGACGCGGTTTCGAGACGCTTACCTCCGCAAGTAGTTCTCTCTCAGAGCGCACTCGCGTCAACCACGTCTCCGCGGCGCTCCCCAGCGCACGGTCCGTTTGTCTCCCCGACAACGACGGCTTAACCCCCGTTTCGTACCGGGTAGGTCGAAACTGTCGTTGGGGTTTATTCTCGCCAGGGTCGTGGCCTCGGCTGTCGCTGTGACCGCTCGGTGCGGACACAGAGGTGATATTCATGAGAGACCGCGATACGCCAGACCGTCGACCGACAGGCGAACGGAACCAGTCCCAGGGCCGACAGGGTCCTGACCGACGAGAACAACGAGGCGGGCAACAGCCGCCGAGACAGGGCCAGCAGGGCGGCGCTCCGCAGGGAACGCCGGGCACCGGACAACCGCCACAGCGAGGCGGACAGCGGGGACAACAGGGCGGCGGGTACACTCCGCCGGGTCAGCAGTCCCACCACACCCCGCCTAGCGGGACTGGCCAGCAGGGGCCCCGGCTCTCCGGCGGCCAGCAGGGAGGAGGCGAACGGCCCCAGTCTCGGCCGACGGCCCAGCAACAGCACCAGCCCCACCACGGCAGTACGCATCAGGCCGGACAGACTGGGCAGCAGTCGGCTTTCGGACAGCCCGGACAGCAATCCGGTTTCGGACAGGGGGGACAGCAGAGCCAGCAAGGCCGACAGGCCCCGCCGGAACAGCACGGAGTCCAGCCGGGACCAACCGGCCAACAGTCCGGCGGCCAACAAGCCGGACAGGGGATGGCACGGACACAGACCGGCCAGCAGTTCGGCGGGGTACAACAGCAGCACTCGCCCGCACGGAACATTCCGATCGAACCCGTCGGCGTCGAACGCATCGCCCGGGAAGAGGTAATCACCGCGGACCGGGACACGCCCATCGCCACGGTCGTCGCGATGATGGAAGAACAGGACGTGGGGACCGTCGTGATCACGGAGGACGACCGCCCGGCGGGTATCATCACCGACCGGAAGATAGCGCTCGCGCTGGAGGAGACGCCCGATCTCACCCAGCGGTCCGTCGAGGATCTGATGAGCGAGGACCCGGTGACCGTCACTCAGGACGAGGAACTGTTCGACGCGGTCCGGACGCTGAGCGAGAACGACATCCGACGGGTACCGGTCGTCGATGACGAGGGGACGCTGTCGGGGATCCTCTCGCTCGACGACGTGCTGGTCGTGCTCTCCGGGGAACTCAGTTCGGCGACTGACGTCATCCGAGAGCAATCGCCGCGGTTCTGATACTGTCGGCTGTCACTTCGGAACGACACTCGGACTCCGGGGGGCCGATATCCTGCAAGGGAGTACAGCCAACAGTATGTGGCCCACATCACGCGTTGATCCGGTTCTCGGCCGGGCGCGGTGCCGGGAGACCTGCCGGAGAGTTCGTCTATCTTTCGCCGTTCCGTTGCCGTCTGGCACGAGCCCGACTCGACGGCGACGAAATCGCTGATACACTGGCGGCGTACAGTCGGGCGTCGAGGAACGCGATACGGACACCGCCTCGATCCGTCGGAGACATTTGCAAATGAGTGAACTCTTTACCGCACGGGCGAGAGAGGTGGGATATGAACTTCGTAGCGCGAGGTGATCCGTGTGGGAGATGAACGTGCCACCAGCCAGGAAGACGATTCCGATTCCGGCGCAGAGGACGAAGGCGACGCTAGCGCGGACGACGGTTTTAGTGAGGAACGCACCGACGGGGGCGTACAGTCGTACACCGTCCGCCTCGAACTGGTCGACGAACCGGGCGAACTGCTCCGAACTCTCGAACCGATCGCCGAAAACGGCGGAAACCTCCTCTCTATTTTCCACGAACGCGGCAATCTAACACCACGGGGACACGTCCCGGTCGAGGTCGACATCGAGTGTCCGCCGGACCGGTTCGAAGACATCGTCGACGCTCTGCGAGACGCCGGCGTCAACGTCATCCAGGCCGGGGCCGAGCGCTACAGCGAGGAGGTGTCCGTCCTCCTGGCCGGACACATCATCGACACTGACCTCTCAGACTCGCTGAACCGTATCGAGAAGTGTTCCGGGGCGTCCGTCGTCGACTTCTCACTGACATCGCCGGAGGGGACCGACGACGTCACCTCGGCTCGTCTCCGACTCGCGGTCGAATCCGGCCGCACCGACGACGCGCTGTCGACCGTCCGAAGCATCGCGGGCGAGAAGGACCTGAGTGTGGTCGAACCGCTCACCGAGGGGGGTCCGGCATGAACCTCGCAGTGCTCGGGGCGGGGTCCGTCGGCCGTTCCGTCGTCGAACTCGCCGGTGAGTACGGTCACACGGTGACTGCCATCGCCGACTCCGGGGGCGCGACGGTCGCTCCCGACGGCGTCGACGCCGAGAGGATACTCGACCGAAAGGACGAGACGGGAACTGTCGGCGACGGCGACCCCGACGAGGTCCTGTCCGCGGAGTACGACGTTCTCGTCGAGGCGACGCCGACGACGCTCGGCGACGCCGAACCCGGCTTCAGTCACGTTCGGGCCGCGCTCGAACGCGACCGCGACGTGGTACTCGCGAACAAAGGGCCGGTCGCTGAGCGATACGGCGACCTGCGCGGGCTCGAACGGAAGAGCGCGGGCGACGTACTGTTCGAGGCGACCGTCGGCGGCGCTATTCCCGTCCTTTCGACTATCTCCGACTTCGGCCCGTCGCAGGTGACCGCGGCGCGCGGCGTGCTCAACGGCACCGCGAACTTCATCCTCACGCGGATGGCCACCGAGGGCCTGGACTACGAACACGTTCTCGCGGAGGCCCAGGACCTTGGCGTCGCGGAGGCGGACCCCACCTTCGACGTCGACGGGACGGACGCGGCGCTGAAATGCGTCATCCTCGCGAACGTTCTCTCCGACGACGCCACGGAGTACTCGCTCGACGACGCCGACGTCGAGGGTATCCAGAGCGTGCCCGGGAGCGCGCTCGAACTGGCCGCCGAGGACGGGCGAACCGTCCGTCTCATCGGCGAGGCGACCGCCGCCGGCGTCCGCGTCGCCCCTCGTCTCGTTCCCGAGAACGGTACTCTCGCGGTCACGGGTACGCGCAACATCGTCCAGTTAGAGACGCGTCACGCGGGTCGACTGAACGTCAGCGGGCGCGGTGCGGGTGGTCCCGAGACGGCGACTGCCGTCCTCGCCGATGTCGGTCGTCTCGAACGGTGACCCTGTCGCCTGTTTCGGCCTGACCAAACTCGCTGGGTAGTCCGGCGGATCCGCTCACCGACTGTCAGCCGACGGCGTACGCCCGCACTACCGCGACTATGCCCGTGTGACGAGTCACCAAACCGCCGGACGGAAACGGGATGGGGGGCGTACCGTATCGAAATGGTTTTAACTGCTTCCGCCGAAAGACTCCGATATAGCGCCTCTGCGCGTGAGATACCAATGAGCGAAGACAAACCCCACCAGAACCTAGCCATCATCGGTCACGTTGACCACGGCAAGAGCACGCTTGTGGGCCGACTCCTGTACGAGACAGGATCGGTACCGGAGCACGTAATCGAACAGCACAAAGAAGAAGCGGAGCAGAAGGGCAAGGGCGGCTTCGAGTTCGCCTACGTCATGGACAACCTCGCCGAGGAGCGCGAGCGTGGTGTCACCATCGACATCGCCCACCAGGAGTTCGACACCGACGATTACTACTTCACCATCGTCGACTGTCCGGGCCACCGCGACTTCGTCAAGAACATGATCACGGGCGCGTCCCAGGCTGACAACGCTGTCCTCGTCGTCGCAGCTGACGACGGTGTCGCGCCCCAGACCCAGGAGCACGTGTTCCTGGCCCGCACGCTCGGCATCAACGAACTGATCGTCGGCGTCAACAAGATGGACCTCGTCGACTACAACGAGTCCGACTACAATCAGGTCGTCTCCGAGGTCGAAGACCTGTTCCAGCAGGTCCAGTTCAACACCGAGGACGCCAGCTTCATCCCGATCTCCGCCTTCGAGGGCGACAACATCGCCGAAGAGAGCGAGAACACGGACTGGTACGACGGCGATATCCTCCTCGATGCCCTGAACAGCCTCGAAGAGCCGGAGCCGCCGACGGACGCGCCGCTCCGCCTCCCGATCCAGGACGTCTACACCATCGACGGCATCGGTACGGTCCCGGTCGGCCGCGTCGAGACGGGTATGCTCAACGTGGGCAACAACGTCTCCTTCCAGCCCAGCGACGAGGGCGGCGAGGTCAAGACCATCGAGATGCACCACGAAGAGGTGCCCGAAGCCGGTCCCGGTGACAACGTCGGATTCAACGTCCGCGGCATCGGCAAGGACGACATCCGCCGCGGTGACGTCTGTGGCCCCGCCGACGACCCGCCGTCGGTCGCCGAGACGTTCCAGGCCCAGGTCATCGTCATGCAGCACCCGAGCGTCATCACGGCCGGTTACACCCCGGTCTTCCACGCTCACACCGCACAGGTCGCCTGTACCATCGAATCCATCGACAAGAAGATGGACCCGTCCAGCGGTGAGGTCGCCGAGGAGAACCCGGACTTCATCCAGAGCGGCGACGCAGCCATCGTCACGATTCGCCCGCAAAAGCCGCTCAGCATCGAGTCTTCCCAGGAGATTCCGGAGCTCGGCAGCTTCGCCATCCGCGACATGGGTCAGACCATCGCGGCCGGCAAGGTCCTGAGCGTCAACGAGAGCTAAGATGCAACAGGCACGCGTCCGCCTCGCGGGCACCAGCCCCGAGGACCTGGACAACATCACCGACGACGTTCGGGAGATCGCGAACAAGACCGGTGTTTCGATGTCCGGTCCGATCCCGCTCCCGACGAAGACGCTGGAGATTCCCACCCGGAAGTCCCCCGACGGTGAAGGGACGGCGACGTGGGAGCACTGGGAGATGCGCGTCCACAAGCGTCTGATCGACCTCGACGCGGACGAGCGCGCGCTCCGCCAGCTCATGCGCATTCAGGTGCCGAACGACGTCAGTATCGAGATCGTTCTCGAAGACTAACGGCACCGCTTTTGCGGCGGACCCGCCGTCGACGCGGTCACGACGGGTACCTCTCGTCACTCTCGCGCGCAGGCCGGGCCAGTTGCGTCGCTCACAATTTTATATCGCCGGGTAGTCAGGCAACAGTATGCGGACTCCACTGGCGGACAGTCCAACCGTGGACACGTTACTCATCTTCGCCGCAGTGTTTCTGGCACAACAGTTGATGGGCCTCCTGATTCCGTACGCAGTCGGCCTGTTCGCGCTCGCGCCCCCGCTTTCCGTCCGGCCCTGGACCATCGTCACCAGCGTGTACGCCCACAGCGACGTCTCTCATCTGCTCGCCAACAGCATCACTTTGCTGTTCGTCGGCATCCCCGTCGAACGCTCGACCACGCCGTTCCGGTTCCACGTGTTTTTCATCGCCACAGGAGCGACCGCCGGCATCGTCCAGGTCCTGCTCAAGAGCCTCATCGCGGAACCGATCCCGGTACTCGGTGCTAGCGGTGCCGTGTTCGCGCTCCTTGGCTACGTTCTCACCGGGAACCGCCTTGCCAGCGGTTTCTTCTCCCGCTTCGACCTGAGCCCCCCCGTCCAACTACTCGGATTCGCCGTCCTCGCGGCCGTCGTCACCGTCGCTACGGGCGCGCCGGACGTCGCGCTCATCGCGCATTTCACTGGCTTCCTGCTCGGTCTCGTCGCCGGACGGATAGGCGTTCTCGACGCCAGCCCGCGAGCCAGCGTCCGTCCCGAAAACACAACCTACAAATAACCGCACCGGGTTACGTTCTGGTAGCGGGCTCGTAGATCAGTGGTAGATCGACACCTTCGCAAGGTGTAGGCCCCGGGTTCAAATCCCGGCGAGTCCATCACGAATTTCTGTCATGTCGAGTTCTCCTCTGAGCGACCGCTCTGGGTGATTAATGCGGACGATCTCGCTATCAACAAAACTGAGCTAATACTCCTCTCAGGGAGAGTGATAGAGAAGATACGTGAAGCGGCACTGTGCGATTTGAGGAATCGGATGACTGCAGCTTACTGATCACTCAACTGTGTCACAACGGGGCACTCGGCATTCAACAAGATCTGTTGAGTAGTGTTTCCAAACACCGCCTTTCCGGTCGGCGACCGCCGTCGCCCGCTGATAACGAGAAACCGCGGTTCAATCGAGGCCGTTTCGGCCAATATCTTATCAGTAACATTACCGACGCGCCCTCGCGCTTCGAACCGCTCCACATCGACAGTATCGGCAGTTTCCTCGACGAATTCTCTGACAAATCGTTCCGCACTGTCCTCTTCTTGCGTGAGCGAGTAGTCCTGGAACTCTGGAATACTTTGTATGGATCGGCGGTGCTCATCGAAATCTTCCTGCGGGACGACGTGCAAAGCGACGAGGGTATCATCGTACGTCGCTGCGAGATCGGATGCGACTTTGGCGACAATTCTGGACCGCTCGTTCTCATCGATCGCAGCAAGTATTGTCATACATTCTCAATCAAGCTGAAACTACAAGTAGATTTGTTCATATATAATATATTTTCCATTTCTCTGACGGCCTTATTCCGGTTTGTTGGCCACCCGGTCTATTCGGAAGATACAGTCAACGTGCGTATCGTCGTCGACAAACTCACCAGCGGCAAAAACCCAGGTTCGAAGGGCTACTTGGTCAAGTGCTTCCACCGCGTCCATCGCAGTGAACTCCGTGACACTGACCTCGTCAGTCTCGAACTGACCCGACTCGATAGTTCCATCGTACTCGCGTTGCCCAAAGGCACGGCGGCGATCTTCGCGACGTTCGTCATTCGTGAACTGAATCCCGGATCGAAATCATCGCTGGAGCGAACGAGCACGAGAATGGGTCGAAGCTGTCTCGCGCCGGCGCTGACTACGTCTGTCGCTCGCGGCAGTCAGCGGACGAATGCTCGCGTCGGTCGTTCGCGACGAGGAGATCCTCTCCCCGGGGACGCAACTGAACTCGTCCGGACGACGGTTCCGGGTGCCGTTGGCGAATCGCTCGCCGAGGCGGACATCCGTAACAGGACTATATGTACCGTAGTCGCCGCCGAACGCAACGGTAGCGTTGTCACCAATCCTGGAGCGTCGTTCGTGATCGAATATGGGGACGAACTCGTGGTGGCCGGGACCGACGAAAACATCAGTCGGTTCCATAGGCGGTTCGCGTCGTGACCCGCCACGAGGCGCTCGATCGGCTCCACCTGTCGAACGCGGCGACCCATTGGTCGTCGGTTTCGGGTCCGCCCTTCGTCTCAGGAATGTTTCCTCGCCTCGGTAGCAAGGGTCCGTCTTCCACCGTCGCCACCGTGCGGCGGACGACCACTGTCGATATGTGCGAGCGGATGCAAGGTGCCCTATGGCGCCATCGCACGTCCTCGTCCCGCTTGACGGGTCGCCGCTGGCGGACGAGGCATTCGGGCAGGCGCTCGAACTCTTCGATTGTCAGGTGACTGTCCTGAACGTGGTGACACCGATCGACGCGGCGATGAGTGAGGGAGGGATTCTCGCACCCGGCGAGGATCGTCGCGAGAACGCACGTGACCGGGCCGACCGCGTCGTCGAACGGGCGAGAGCACAGGCTACCGAGGCCGACCGAACGATCGAGACAGCGGTGGTCACGGGTGACCCAGCCGAGGCGATCCTGGGATACGTCGCCGCCAACGACGTCGACCACGTCGTGATGGGAGGGCATGGCGGGGAGCGGAGCGATATCTCTCGTCGGTTGCTCGGAACCGTGGCGACGAGCGTCGTCGGCGAGGCTCCCGTGTCCGTGACTGTCGTCCGTTGACCCGGTTCTCTTCACCCGCCGAGCACCGCGGCGAAGGCCCTGTATAGCACGAACCCGACCACAGTAGAGACGGCGAGCGTAATGAGCCAAAACGCGAGGGTCACGCCGATTTTCCGGCGGGAGACGCCTGCCGAACCGCCGGCGAGCCCGCCGCCGATAACGCCGGAGATGATGATGTTGTTGAACGAGATAGGGATCCCCAGCGCGATGGCAAGTTGTGCGATGATGAACCCGGGAACCAGCGCGGCGATGGAGCGCCTGACCCCCAACTGCGCGTACTCGCGGGAGGTCGCTTGAAGCAACTTGGGCGCGCCCATCCACGCGCCCCCGAGGATACCGGTTGCGCCGAGCGCCAGTAGGACGATGCCGGGCAGCCCGAGCTCGGCCCCATACAGGTTCTCGAGCGGGCCGGTCGCCAACCCGACCTGACTGCCGCCACTGGAGAAGGCGACGACGCTCCCGAGGGCGATGAGGAACGTCCGGATGCCGTCCTCAACCGACGCCTGGGTCCGTCGGCGGATGAACCGGAACCCCGCCGCGGCGACCGCAAGCGTCACGAGCACCGCCAGGGGGTCGACCCCAACGACTGTCGGTGTATCGACCTGTCGCGCGATGAACCCCGCGACGGAACTCTGAGTTGCGTCGGCCGGCGAGGGGATGACCCCCAGTTGGACGTTGGCGACGATGCCGCCGACGACCGCCGCAAGCAACGGCACGCCGACGGTCTCCGGGATGTCGTCGCGTCGGAGGAGAGTGGCGGTGAGATAGGCGAGCCCGCCCGAAACGGGAGGGACGAGCGTCCAGAAGAGTGCGATGCGGCGGTAGGTGTCGATAGCAGGGTTGCCACCGAGCGACACCCCGACGCCGACCATCGCTCCGGTAGTCGCGAACGCCGCCGGGACCGGATAGCCGGTGTAGATGCCGAAGGCCATGAACCCGGTCGCAGTCAGCAGCCCCGCCGTCGCCGCCAGCGACGTGATCTGGACGCCGTTGATAAGCCCTGCTCCGACCGTCTCGGAGATCGCCCCGCCCTGGGTGAGTGCGCCGAGCGCGGCGAGGATACCGATGAGAAAGGCCGCCTGCATCGTCGAGATAGCGTTGGCACCGATCGCCGGGGCGAACGGCGGCGAGTTGCTGTTAGCACCGAGCGCCCACGCCGTGGCGAGGCTAGTGAGTGTGGCCAGCACGACGAGCGCCCAGAAGACGGCTCCCGCCATGCTCAGAGCCCTCCATGGTCGGGAGGACGATCCATGTCTGTCATTTCGGGAAAGTCGGGGATAAACGTTCGTCCGATGGGTCCGACAGTAGAGACGCACCGTTTCCCGGAACGCTTTCACGGACTCCGGGTCCCACTCTTTCGAAGTGGATTTCGGTACGTGGAGATACGGTTACAGGAGGAGAGCGAAGAGAAGATACGATCCCACGACCGAAAGCGTCGGCGTGAGGATCCAGAGGATGACGATTCGACTTGTCGCTGCCGGGTCGAACAGACTCTCGGCGGTCAGTTCCTCAATGTCCTCTTCGCCGATCGGTGGGACAGATGGGGCGTCGTCGCGCTGATCCGCCGGGTCCGGGGCCTCTCCGGACGCGAGTTCGCCCACAGTCGGCCCTCCTGGTTTGTCATCCTCGGCCGAGGAGGTAGCGAGGGCGCGAGTAGTGAGATTCGGCCCTGGTTCGGTCTTGGACGGCGGCGCGGCCAGTTCCGTGAGTGTGACGGCGCGACTCGCCCGTCCCCAGCCGAGACCGATGATACAGCAGGTCGTGCTCACCGCGAGGCTCGCCGGAATGCCGTAGTACGAGAGGATGGTGATGATCGTCGCACCCACGGTTGAGACGATGAGCGCTGCCAGAATGGGGAGGTCCGTGATGTCGTCACCGACCGTCGCGAGGGTGCGCCTGGCGATAGTGAATCCGCCGAGGCTGATGGCGGCGACGGCGAGTAGCACACCTTGGTCGACAGTCACTGATCCGTTGCCGACGAGCGGGGCGACCGCGTTCGCAGCGTTCGAGGCCCCCGCGCTGAAGCCCATGTAACAGGCGATGCCGAGCACCAGCGCCGATCCGACGAGGTCACGCGGAGACGCGTTCCTGTTGATCCGGACGCGGGGGAACCGTCCAGAGCGGTCGACCTGGATCAACTGCCGTTCGAGGCGCGTAAACGACAGTCGAGCTTCGAGTTGTGGATAGACGTACCGTCCGATGATTGCACCGATAGTGAGTCCAATGAGCGGGGCGATGATCCACGCGGAGACGATCGTGAACATCAACGCCTCGTTGAGCGAGTCCGTTGCGAGCCCGAGCCCCACGATCGCCCCCACAGCCGTCATCGAGGTCGAGGCGGGGACGCCGTAGAGGTTCGAGACCAGCAGCGAGAGGCCGGTGAAAAACAGGACCCCGACGCCGGCCACTGGGGTGAACTGTGCGGCCGGCACGATTCCCTCGCTCATCGTCACGATGACGTTGCGGCCGACGGTCCACGCCCCCAGAAACGCGAACACGCTGAAGAGTGCTGCCGCGGTCACTTTTCTGACTAGCTTGCTCCCGACGGCCGGTCCGAAAGCGACGCCGGTCGACGACCCGCCGATGTTGAACCCGACGAACGCGGCAACGAGGAGACCGACGATGACCAGCAGAGAGACCATGAAGTTAGCCACACTGTTTCGGTTCCAGACACAATGGCCTATTCATTCGTATTCGGTGCTGTGGAGTGTTACTCTGCCCGTCCAACTCCGAACTAGCTTTCAAAGCGATCGCGATACGACTTGAATCGAGACGTATCCCCGTGATTTAGCCGTAGTGTCATTTCCCCGGTGAGTCCATTCCTTCGCCCCCTATCGGTTCAACAGCCGGCGGACCGTATTTAACCGACAGTTGGGAGACGCGAGAGTTCGTCATGGTTCGTGACGGAGTCCGCCTCTGACCTGCGCTTCGCGGGGTTCGAATTACGGGGATAGGTGGATCACTCGGCGTGTCGCTCGCGGCCGGACTCCATGCCGGACCGCATGAACGCTGCGAGGATCCGTCCGATGCTGGAGTCGCCGGTCCACACCGCTTCCTCACCGACCGGTTCGTCTTCCGTTTCGGCGGCGAGTAACACGGTGCGGTCGTCGATCATCAGCGCACGTCCGGCGAAGTCGGCGGGGTTGTCCTCGGACATAACGAAGACGTTCACGGGGCCGGACGCGAACTGACCGTCAAGTGAGTGGTCTGCGGTGACGACGGTGACGTCGACGTCGTCGCCGGCGGCCTCACGAAGCGCATCCGTGATGTCCGGCGTCATCGACTCGGCCGTCGGCGAGACGAAGACGACGGTGTGGTCGGCAGACCGAACCAGCGCGGCGATGCGGTCGTCGATCGGTTGCCGACCGCGGAGCACCGAGACGTCCCGTCCCTCGCCGTGGTCGGCCTCTGTTGCACGGAGTGATTCGAGGCGGTCGAACGCCCGCGCTGTCTCTCGTTCGAGGCGTTCGGTGAGGAGTTCGCGCGCCGTCGAGAGTGCAACCGGCCGGTACGCTTTCGGCGACGCTTCGACGACTTCGACGAGTCCCTGTTCGGCGAGGCTGTCGGCCGCTCCGTACACCTGCGACCGCGGGACCTCTGATAGCTGACTCACTTCCTGTGCGGTGCCACTCCCCAGTTTCTGGAGAGCGACGAACACCTGCGCCTCGTAGTTAGACAGCCCTAGCGTCCGCAACGCGTCGGTCGCCTCGCGCTCACTCATTAGTGTTCCTCAGGGGACGTTTACCTCGATTTCCGTTGAGTCCTGCGATGCCGGTCGAACCCGCCCGACCCGTTGTCGATAAATATTGTAGAAATCTACAAACACTTAATAATGGTGCGGAGAGATACACACGACTAACTAGTGATCACAGGTGAGCGAAAACGACTCTCAAACGCGGCGGACGTTCGGGCGACCACCGTGGCGTAAAACAGAGGTCTGAGTATGGCGGGGGATCTCTCGCAGTGGTACGCGGACACGATAACGACGTACAGCAAGTCCGTCATCATCGGCGTGTTGGTGGTGACGGGTGTGGTTGCGGCGGGGGCGGCGTTCGGCGGCGCGGGCGAGGAGGACATCGGCGGGTTCGACGTCGACGCGGAGGAGACGGACGCTCAGGAGTACGTCCGGAGCAACTACGGGGGCGACGACGGCGTCGCCGCGCAACTGGTCGTCCGAAACGAGAGCGGCGACGTACTCACTCGCGACTCGTTGCTGGCGGGACTGCGACTCCAGCAGGACATCAGGGCGAACGGGACACTTAACGAGACGCTATCCGAGCGGGGGTTCATTGGCATCGAAAACGTCGTCGCGACGGCGGCCGTCTACGAGGACCGCGGCGATAGTGACAGTCAGTCGTCGAACACCGGCGGGAACGGATCGGCGACGAGCGGGAACGGCACCAGGACAGCGACGGCGGACGGCGGCCAGCCGCCGACTGCCGCGCCGTCGCTGGCGACACAGATAGACGCGCTCGAATCCCGGGACGAGAAAGCAGTCGAGCAGTTGCTGGCGGAGGTCCTTGACCCGGAGAGTGACGCGCTCGGAGAACAGGACCCCTACGAATTCCTGCCTCGGAGCTACGAGCCGGGAGAGACGGACGCCGAGGCACGGCTCACGCTCATCGCACAGACAGACGACAGCGGAGAGAATGAAGACCCCCAGGCGGCCTACGATGCGCAGGTGGTCATCGACAGCATGGTTCAGGACCGGTTCGACGACGCGTTCGTGTTCGGACAGGGCGTCCGCGACGATGCTTCCTCACGAGCGACGGGCGACAGCTTCGCGATCATCACGCCGTTCGCGCTCGTCCTCATCGTGCTGGTCCTCGCGATCACCTACCGTGACCTACTGGATATCCTGCTGGCGTTTGCGGGCATCGGTGTCGTGCTGGTGTGGCTTCAGGGGATCATGGGCTGGCTCGCTATCCCGATGAACGTCATTCTCATCGCGGTCCCGTTCCTGCTCATCGGGCTGAGCATCGACTACGCGCTGCACGTCGTCATGCGCTACCGCGAGGCTCGGGAGGGCGAACTCGGTGTCGATGAAGAAGCCGACGACGGGGCTCGGAGCCGGGGCATCCGTGCTGCGATGGCGATCGGGTTCGGGAGCGTCGTGCTGGCACTCGCCGCGGCAACCGTCTCGACGGCCGTCGGGTTCGCCTCGAACGTCGTCAGTCCGTTGCCGGCCATCCGCGATTTCGCGGTCCTCAGCGCGGGTGGGATCTTCGCAACGTTCGTCGCCTTCGGCGTGTTCCTGCCGGCGTTGAAGATCGAAGTCGACGGGTTCATCGAAAACCGGATCGGCTGGAATCGGCGGAAGAGCGCCTTCGGGGTCGAGAGCGGACGAGCGAACGCTGTTCTCGACCGACTTGCTGCCCTCTCCTTGCGGGCGCCGATCGCTATCGTTGTCGTCGCGGTCTTGCTGGCGTCGACGGGCGCGTACGGTGCGACGACCATCGACACGGAGTTCAACCAGGCCGACTTCCTCCCGCAGGACGCGCCCGAGTGGGCGCAGTACCTCCCGGGACCGCTGGCACCCGACAGCTACACTATCGCCGATGACTTCGAATATCTCAGCGACAACTTCCAGCTACGGGGTGACGACGGGCAGTCACAGGTACTGATACGCGGCAATGTAACCGACCCCGCCGTGCTGACGGCACTCGACAACGCGAGCGAGGGCGTCGCGGACGGGAGTTCGATTCAGGTCAGGCCCGACGGGAGGACGGCCGTCGAGGGACCCCATACGGCGATCCGGGATGTCGCGGCAGACAACGAGACGGTCGCGGCGATAGTCGACGAGAACGACAGGGACGGCGACAGACTGCCGGAGGATAACGTCTCGGCGGTGTACGCGGCGCTGTTCGACGCCGACCGGGAGACGGCCCAGCAGGTCCTCAGCCGCGACGACAGCGGGACCGTCACCTCGGCACGGCTGCTGGTGTCTATACGGGGTGACGAATCGGCACAGACCATCGCGGCGGACACTCGAACGTACGCCGACCGGATCGAAGCCGATGCGTCCGGTATCACCGCGGTGGCTACGGGCGGGACAGTCACGACGGCCGTGATCCAGGACGCTCTGCTGGAGACGCTCGTCGAGGCGTTCGCGGTGACGCTGGTCGTGATTCTGGTGTTCCTGACCGCCCTGTTCTGGGCGCGCTACCGGTCGCTATCGCTCGGTGCGCTGGTACTCGTGCCGGTCGTCGTCTCGCTGGCGTGGTTGCTCGGCGCGATGTCGGTACTCGGCATCGCGTTCAACAGTGAGACGGCGGTGATCACAAGTCTCGCGATCGGACTCGGTGTCGACTACAGCATCCACGCCGGCGAACGGTTCGTCGACGAGCGGGAGAAACACGATACGCTCGATGCGGCCGTCCGGAGTACGCTCACCGGTACCGGCGGGACGCTACTGGCGAGCGCTGCGACGACGGCGGCCGCATTCGGCGTCCTCGCCTTCGCGCTCTCGCCGCCGCTGCAGCGGTTCGGTCTCGTGACCGGGCTGGCCATCCTTTTTGCCTTCGCTGCTGTCGTCACTATGCTTCCCAGCCTACTGGTCCTCCGAGAGCGGGCCCGCTCACGCTGGCAGTCCCGGCAGTGATAGCACTGGACGGACGCCACTCACACTGACGACGCTTGGGCGTCGGTCCTTGGGTCGGTGACTCTACTCCTCGGCGAGTTCGACGTCCGCGATCTCGAACCTCGCTCCGCCTTCGTCGCTTTCGGTCACGCTGCTCACCCAGCCGTGGGCCTTGGCGATCTCTCCGACGATCGAGAGGCCGAACCCGATGCCTTCGTCCGATGTCGAGTACCCGCTCTCGAACACCTTCTCGCGTTCGTCCTCGGGGATCCCTGGGCCGTCGTCTGCGACGTAGAAGCCGGTGTCGCCGTCGAGATCGCCGATCGTAACGACCACGCTCTCGCCGCCGTGGTCTACGGCATCGTCGGCCGCTGGCCGACTGCTGGCTGAACTGTGTTCAACGGCGTTTCGCACGAGGTTCTCCAGGAGTTGCTGGAGTCGGCTACGGTCGGCCCGGATCGTCCGGTCGGTGTCGGTGACGAGCGTCGCCCCGGGCGTTTCGACGTTCCGCCAGCAGGTTTCGCTAAGCGCCGCGAGATCGACCGCTTCCGTCTCACTTACCCGCTCGCCTTCCCGTGCGAGCGCCAGGATGTCGTCGACCAGCGCACTCATCCGGTCCAGCGCCTGCGCCAGGTCGTCCAAATGTTCGCTTTCGCACTCCGTCCGAGCCAACTCGAGTCGTCCCTCGGCCACGTTCAACGGGTTCCGGAGGTCGTGGCTGACGATGCTTGCGAACCTCTCCAGCCGTTCGTTCTGCTGTTTGAGCCGGTCCTGCGTCTTCTGGCGAGTGAGTTCGTAACTCACCCACTGGGTTATCAGGTCGACAACTGTGATTTCCCATTCGGAGAACTCGTCGGCTGGTCTCTCGTCGGCGAAACACAGCGTCCCGTACACGTCCCCTGCGGCGGTCACCGGCGTCCCGATGTAACAGGCGGCCTCCAGAAACTCGGCCCGGTCGCTCGACTCCGGCCTCTCTTGTTCGAGATCCTCGATGACGACCGTCTCCTCGTTCCGCACCGTCCGTTCGCAAACCGTTTCGGAGAGCGACATCGAATGGCCGGGGTCCGGCGCTCCTGGGGGCCCTCGTATCGCCTCGATAACGTAGTTGTCGCCGTCGATGCGCGAGAAGGTCCCGTACGCCATACCGAGCGCGTCGCGACCGATCGAGAGCAACTCGTCGACCTGTTCGGTAAACGACCGGTCCGCGTCAGCGGTTACCTCCTGTATCTTCTTGAGGACGTGCTCGCGTTCTCTCTGCTCGGTAATATCACGGCCGGTCGCGACGATCGCCGTGACGCGACCGTCGGTATCGGTCACCGGATACACCATCCCGTCCATCACGACTCTTTCGCCGTCCGGTCCGTAGTGGTCGGCGTCGAATCGGATGACCTCGCCGTCGGCGGCGCGGTCGATCCGCTCCTGAATATCGGTCTGTAGCTCCGTCGAGTGATCCCACCACGACGTCTCCCAGAACGGCTCTCCGACGATCTCGCCGACCGGAACGTCGATGAAGTCTCGTGCCGGTTCGTTGGCCCGCCTGACCCGGCCGTCGGGATCTAGGATCCCAACGAACGAGACCGGGTTGTTGAAGACGGCCTCGAACTGCCGTTTCTGGCGTTTCAGATCGAGTTCGCGTTCCCGGCGCGCGGAGATATCACGCCCGGGACCCACGAGGCCGATGCGATCCCCGGCGGAATCAGTCGGGCGTGGGCCGGCGGATCTGTACGGGGCGCGGTCGCCGTCCGCGGAAAGTGATTCTGCTTCGACGGTCGTTTCATCCGTCGTCAACGACCGCTTCGAGTGATACGCCTCGACGGCGTTCGAGATCTGATTGCCGAGTAGTTCGTACTGTTGCGTGCCGGACTGCTTCTGGAGATAGTCGGTAACGCCCGCTGAGATCGCATCGCTGGCAACTTCCTCGTTGCCTTTGCCCGTGAACAGAATGAACGGCAGATCCGGGTACTCGTCGCGGACGGCTTCGAGAAACTCGATACCGTTCGTCACCGGCATCTCGTAGTCGCTAACGATGCAATCGGTTTCCTCGGTGAGTCGGTCCAGTCCGTCGGTCGCGCTCGTCGCCGTTTCGACGGTAAACCGGTCGTCCTCGCGTTCGAGAAAGGTCGCTGTTAGGTCTGCAAACTTCGGATCGTCGTCAACGTGGAGGATCCGAATTGAGCCACTCATCACACTAGTGTTCAAGCGCGATCACAAAACCATTGTGACAGCTCGAACTGCCGGCGTTGCATCTACGAGCAATGACCTCCGGCTTTTTCGTCTCTCTCACCGTTCGGTTCAGAATTCCTTTCAGAGGAGTTAACTGTTCCCGACAGAAGACAAGCGTCACCGACTGTTCTCGCCCGCGCCGAGAACTGCGGCCCCGCCCGCCAGCAACAGCACGCTGGCAAGCACCCAATGCGGGTCCCAGTGTGTCGTCCCGTGGACGACGTGGTGCAGTTCGAGCACGTAGTGGTCAACGGTGCCGTCGAAGAGGTTGAACAGCCCTGCGCCGACAAGTGCGCTTCCGACGAGTCGTCGCGGTGACAGCGGCTCGTCGGAGCGGTTGGCCGTCCCCCACGCGACGGCCGAACCGGCCACCGCGACGGCGAGCATCGCCAGCGCGAACGCGCCATCCCAGAACACGTTCCACTGAAGTCCGGACAGCGTCCCCGGGTCGCGGTAGTTCGACAGCAGGTGGTGGGTCCCCAGGAGATGATGGAAGACGAGAACGTCGAGGACCCCACCGAGGCCGAATCCGGCGACGGCCCCGCCGAACACGAGTCTGCCTCGCTCGCCCATCAGTCCAGTCCCATGCGCTCGTACTGGCTGTCGGGCGCGTCGTAGTCGTCTAGCGCGTCGACGAGGAGGCCGCGCATCCGCTCCGTCTGGTCGCTCGCTCCATCGTCGCCGCTCGTCTCGTCCGTGCCCGGACCGGCCCCCGCGGCGAGGTTCTCTGTCTGTTCGGGGTCGGCCTCCGTGTCGAACAGCAGGGGAGCCTCGTTCTGCTGGGTCGACGGCGCGTCGTACCGCCACACCGGCGAGTCGGTGTACGGCAGGAACGGACCGGCCTCGGCGTCCGTTTTCGGCTGTCGCGGCACGGCGAACTGCCGCGCGTTCATCATCTCGGTGGAGAAGCAGTCTGTCGGCTCATCGGGGACACAGGGGTGCATGTAGGTGTAGCGTCCGTCGGTGACGTTGACCGAGGTTCCCCAGTAGCCGTACAGCGCGTAGTCGCGGTGGTCCTCGGCGTCGCCGCGGATCAGCGGCGCGAGGCTTCGACTGTGGGTTCCGTCGGGCACTGTCGCGTCCATCGCCTCCAGCACCGTGGCGTAGAGGTCGACGGCGGACGTGAGCGCGTCGACGCGTTCGCCGGTCCGGGGGCTGTCCGGATGCCAGACGAAAAGCGGCGTGTTGGCGAGGACGTCGTAACACGGCGGTTCGTTCTTTCCGACCCAGCCGTGGTCGCCGAGGAAAAAGCCGTGGTCGCTGGTGACGATCACCGCCGTGTCGTCCCAGCGGTCGCCCTCGTCCAGGGCGTCCATGACGCGGCCGAACCAGCGGTCGACCATCGTCACCTTCCCGGCGAACTGCGCGCGGGCGAAGTCGAGTTCCCGTTCGGACAGTTCACTCTGTCCCTCGTCGACCGGGCCGTAGTAGGGCCAGAACGGCAGGTCCGGGTCAGCCGGGTCCTCGTCGGTGTACATCGAGGCGTACGGCTCCGGACAGTGGAACGGTTCGTGTACGTCGAAGCTGTCGACGTAGCAGAACCACTGGTCCCAGTCGTCGTGGTCGCCGACCCACTCTTCCGTCCGCGAAAGCACGCGCGGGCCGAAGAACTTCTCCTCGTCGGCGTCCGGGTCGCCGAGACCCAGCGCCTCGGCGTTGCGGGCGTAGTTCGTCCGGTTCACGTAGCCGACGCCGTGGGGCGGGTCAGTCTCGGGATCCGCGGACTGGCGATACAGGCGGTCGTCGGGGTCGCGCGGCGCGGTGCGCCAAGCGTCGTACTCGTGCCCGCGGAGGAAATCGAAGCCGTTGAAGTCCTCGTAGTAGCCGTGGCTGCCGTGCTGGAAGTAGTGGAAGTGGTCCGTGATCAGGTGCGTCAGCGCTCCTGCCTCGCGGGTCAGTTCCGCCAGCGAGTCGTCGTAGGCCTCCATCGGCCCCCACGGACGCCAGAGGAACTCCTGAACGCCGGCCAGCCACTCCCGGCGGGCGGGCATGCAGGGGAGACTCCCCGCGTAGTGGTTGTCGAAGGTGATCGCTTTCTCGGCGAAGCGGTCCAGATTGTCCGTCTCCACGCCGTAGTCGAGACAGAGCGGCGTGTCGCGATACGCCGTGAGAAAGTCCCGGCGGAGGCTATCGATAGAGAGCAACAGGACGTTCATCGCTGGTCGAGTATCGCCTCGTGGTCCGACCCCGTTTCCACCGTTCCGTCGACGACGAGAAACGAGTCCCGATAACACCTGCCGCAGTGGTCGAGACAGGACGCCTCCCGCGTATCGTCTCTGTCAGTAAGCAGGCGTCTCGTCCGCTCGTCGACGTTGTTCAGGCAGTACTCGATCACAGTGACGACGGTTCACGCCCGGAAGTAAAACGGTACTTACCAACTCGCTACAGACGGCCGGGCTTCCGGCCCGAACGTCACTGCAGGTAGCCGAGTTGCTCTAACTGTGCCTTGCGGTCGCCCTCGATAGCGACGTCGGCGTCGGTGTCGGCCGACTCGAACGAGCGGAGCCAGTCGTCGAGAACCGTTTCCATCGAGTCGGCCCGCTCCGGGCGCTGTCGGACGAGGTCGTTCGTCTCCCCCGGGTCGTCGACGACGTCGTACAACTGGCGCGACCCGTCTGACCCACGGACGAACTTGAACTCCGACGAGCGGACGGCCCGGAGCGAGCGGTCGTACTCGTACACGTGCGCCGGCAGGTCGTCGACGTGTTCCTCCAGCGCCTCCATCGACGGTTGCGGTTGGACGTACTCCGCGAACACGTACTCGTGGCGTTCGGCGTCGGCGTCCGGATGAAACGACTGCCCCTGGAACTCCCGGCGCGCCGTCGTCGCCGGGACGTCGGCGGCGTCCAGCAGCGTCGGCGCGACATCGGCGAGGCTGACCAGGCGGTCGTCCTCTCCCCGGCCGTCGAACGCGCCCCCGCTGGCGACGAGTGGGACGTGCAACAGCGTGTCGTAGAGGCAGTACTGGTGGTCCATCAGACCGTGTTCGCCGAGGTTCTCCCCGTGATCGCCGACAAGAACGAAGACGGTGTCGTCCCACTCTCCCGCGGCTTTCAGGGCGTCCCGAACCCTGCCGACGTGTTCGTCGAGGTACGCTATCTCCGCCCGGTAGAGCGCCCGCAGGACCGTCAGGTCACGGTCGCTCAGTTCGAGAGTCCCGGCGAGATACTCCCAGGGCTCTTGGGGCACGTCCATCGCCTCCGCGTAGGAGACGCCGTCAGGCAAGAACCGCTCGGCCAGTCGCTTCGGCGGCCGATACTCTAGATGCGGTTCGAGGTAGTTGGCGAACAGGAAAAACGGGTCGTCGCCGTCCCGCTCACCGACCCAGTTCTCGATCCAGTCGGTCGCGCGTTCGGCCCCCTCGTCGCCGCGCTCTCGGACGAGCGTCCGGTAGACGGCGTTGGCGGCGTTCGTCAGCGGGTTGCCGTCGAACAGCTTCCGCCCGACGGCCCGGACTCGGCTCTCCTCGGTGACCTCGACCAGTTCGCCCATCGCCGTCTCCGACTGCACGAACTGCCAGGTCTGGTGGAACTCGTCGAACCCGCGGGCGAACCCGCCTTCCTGGCTGACCCAGGTGTTCCCCGACACTCCGGCGGTATCGTAGCCGGCAGACCGGAACAGTTCCGGCAGCGTCGGGTACCGGTCTTCCAGCCGTTCGTGTCCAGCGTGCGCGCCGTGTTTCGACGGGTACGTTCCAGTGAACAGCGACCCATGCGAGGGGAGCGTCCACGGTGCAGGCGAGATGGCCTGCGTGAACGTCGTCCCCTCATTCCCAAGTTCGGTGATGTTCGGTGCCACTTCCGCGGTCAGTGCATCGTCGTATCTCGTCGTGTCCGCGACGACGAGCACTACGTTTGTCCCCCCACCCATTTCGTTATCAGATATGAGAATCCCACGGTTAATATTTTTGCCACGTGCCAGATATCGGGTACGACGCCTGTGATTATCAGTTAATAATATATCTGATATGGGTGCCGGGGGGTGATTTCGCGTCGCTCTGGCCGTCGTCGTCGCGTCTGAGAACATATCGGCGTGGAGAGGGACCCGGGAAACCGGCGATTAATCGGCGTCTCAGGCCGCGACAGCTACGATCCGTTCTGTCAGCCGTACTGCAGTCATGCGTCAGATATTCGACCCGTCTACCCGGTCTCGCTACCCCGTGTCCCCAGCCGACGGCGTTCGCGGTCGGCACTACTCCTCGGCAGGAGGCCGGAAAATCCGAACTCGTCGGGTCTGACCGATCCAGCGATGTCGTGTCCGCTCGCCAGCGTTCGATCGGCTCTGCTTGGCCCCGGTTGCTACCGACGAGTGCCGGTCCGCTACCGGCTAGAGCCATTCCTACGGACGAAAGCTGGTCCGCTACCGTCCCGGCGTCAGGCCGCCTCGTCGTCCTCGACTACTTCGATCCCGCGACTGTTGACGGCGTCCGGGTCGAGACCGACTTCTTGGAGGAAGTCCTTGTACTCACGCTCGCAGGACTCCGCCTCTTTCTGGCGGTCGGACGCCCGGTCGCAGAGCGCGATGAGGTCCTCGGGAACGTCGTTCGTGTAGACGATCCAGTGGTTGATGAGGTCGGACAACCGCCGGATCGGGCTGGTGAAGTGGCCGTATATCTCGAAGTTCAGCGCGTGGTGTCCGCCGAACGGGTCGTTCATGTACTTCGCGCGCGGCATCACCTTCATCACAGCCCACTGGATCTTGTCCAGTTGCCGGGCGGGTGCCTCCTCCAGCGTCGCGTTGACGGCTATCCGCGGGTCTTCCCAGGCTTCGCCCGGGATAGAAACGCCGTTCAGGTCCTGGATCTCCCGGAGCGCCTCGTCCCACTCGTCGGGGCTTGGCTGGGGGTGGACGCGGTACATCGCCTCGACGCCGCGGTCCCACATGAGTTCGTGCGTGACCGCCTTGTTCGCCTTCAGCATGCACTCCTCGATGATGGTGTGAGCGCGGTCCCGGCGCGGGTTGAGGACGAGACTCCCTTCCTCCTTGCGCTGTTCGTGCATCCGGTCGGCCAGGTCGAACACGTCCGATATCTTCCCGTGGAGCGGCGAATCCGGGGCGTCCAGCCGGTTCTCCGCCTCGGTGTAGGTGAGTCGCTCGTCGCTCTCGATGACGGACTTGTAGATGTCGATGGTCTCGTATGAGAGCGTCTCCTTGTCGAGGTGCATCTCGACGGTGTGAGCGAGGCGGTCCTCGTTCGGGACGAGCGAACAGACGGTCTCGGCCAGCACCGGCGGGAGCATGTGGACCGTGTAGCCCGGCAGGTAGACGGTGTTGCCCCGCTCGACGGCCTCGTCCCACATCGCGGTGTCCGGGTTGACGTAGTGAGTCACGTCCGCGATGTGGACACACAGCACGTATTCGTCCTCGCGCGTCTCGATGCTGATCGCGTCGTCGAAGTCCTGTGCGTCTATCGGGTCGATGGTCCAGGTCGGCATCTCCCGCAGGTCCTCGCGCTCGTCCACCTCGTCGGCGATCTCCTGCTGGATCCCTTCGGTGCGCTCCTCGGCTTCCTCAAGCACTTCCGACGGGAACGCGTCGCGGATCTCGAACTTCTCGAAGAGTTCCTCCCGCTTGTTCTCCAGATGGCGGGCCATCTCCTCGTCGATCTCCACAGGTCCCTGCGCCTCGGCGGTGCCCGCCTCGGCTTGTGTATCGCTCATGCCCGGGGCTACGGGGGTCGCACAGTTAACCTATCGGGTAGCTATCGACGGCAACTATCGGCGGCCCACACACTCCAACGATAACGAGTACATCGGCTGCGCGAAGCATGATCGGTCTCGACGAACCGATGGACGCCCTCGCCGTGTACTACGTCAGCGACGGCGCTATCGAACGCCTCTGGCTCGGTGAGGCCCGAAAAAGCCCGTCGTGAACGCGTCGATCCCTCTACTGTTCCTCTTCGAGTGTCCCGTAGCGGTCCTCGACGGTCGCGCTGTACCACTCAAGAAACCGCTCTCTGGGGTGCTCGCCGGCGTCTACCTCGACGAGCAGTCCTTCGAGTTCGTCTCGCGGCTGGTGACAGAGTTCGCGGTAACAGGGTTTACAGAGGTACTCGAACTCCTTACCCTCTCGGTCCCAGCGGTCGCCGTACTTGTCGTATTCCCGCGCGTCGGACCGGGGGATCGAGTCCCCGCAGGCGATGCAGGTCTCCATCTCGTCCCGGTTCTTCCGGGAGGACCACATACTACGACAGTAGGCCGGGATTTACTTAGCCCTTTTCGAGTGTGTCAGTCCCCGGTAACGACCTTTACCTGTCCCCGACTTCGCGACGGCCTCGCGTCGCCGCCCCGGAACGGTCGATTTATGCGCGCCGCGGTGGATCCACCGTTCATGCAGGTCAAGTCCCGGCACCACCTCCGCAGCGACGAAATAGACGAGATCGAGGACAACGTCGCCGCCCAACTCGACGTAGAGATCGACGGCGACGCGTACGAACTCGTGGAGTTCGAGAACAGCGACGACGAACTCGTTCTCGTCGACGGCGAACCGGCGGTCGTCTACGTGGACGGCGAACCCTTCCTCACCGTTCGCGGCGCGAACGAGTACCCGCCGGAAAACCGCGTCGTCACTGTCGACGCCGGTGCCGTCTCGTTCGTCAGCGACGGTGCGGACGTGATGCGGCCGGGCATCGTCGAGGCCGACGAGGACATCGAGTCGGGCGACCTCGTCGCTATCGCCGAGGAGTCTCACGGTAAGGTGCTTGCCATCGGCCGCGCCCAGACCGCCGGCGCGGATATGGTCGGCGACAGCGGGAAAGTCGTCGAATCGATCCACCACGTCGGCGACGACCTCTACGAGTTCGCGATCTAATCGCGACCTATTTTCTCGTCGGCGACCTCGCGCCGCGCTCCCATCCGCGGGCTCTTTTTCGTCTGTCAGTATACTTCGCTCCGTAGCGATCCGTCCGGGAGGTGATGCTATGTGCGCGGACGACGAACGGGTCGGTAATGAGCCCTGAAGAGGACGGGTCAGACCAGTCGAGGGTCGGTGCTGGGATCGCTATCGGGGCGGGCATCGGGGTAGCGCTCGGCGCGGCCACCGATCAGATCGCGCTCGGCGTCGCCGTCGGGATAGGTGTCGGAGTCGCGCTCGGAGCGGCGCTGGACCGTCGGTAGCGGCGACACTGCGAGATGGCCGGCGTTCCGCCCGATGACCGCGACGTGAGAACCCGTCACATCTCACGCTCTCTCGTCCGCCTGTTCGGAGTCCGCCATCCAGTCCGGGTTCTCGACGGTCGTCTCGCCGTACGACTCCACCTCGTACGTGCCGGCTACCGTCCGGCTCTCGCCGCCCTCGTCGATCGATATCCGGTACTCGAACTGGTGAATGGTACCTTCCTCGTCGACGACGAGTTCCCCGGACACCGACTCGACATTGTCGGCGATGTCTCCGATCCGCCTATCGACTTCCGTTACCTCGTAGCGGACAGCGGGCGTCCCGTCGACGACGACGGTCCTCGCCGCCGAGAAGTTGAGTATGCCGACTGTGCGCAGCAGACCGGCCTGCGCCCGGTAGTTCGCCTCCTCGTACGTGATGGCGTCGGTGTGAACGGTGCCATCGAAGTGGCGGTATAGTGTTCCGCCCCAGTAGAACGTCTCCTGCGAGGTGTCGCCGCCCCGATGCTGGCGACTGTAGATCCGCTCCCGCTCGGCGTCGATGCGGATGACCGTTCTGGCGGTCCCGCCGCCGTCGAACGTCTGCGTCGCGTTGACGACACCGCCCGTCGCGGCAAGCCGGTCCCAGTGCGTCTCGGCCGCCACCGTTCCGTTCGGGACGCCGTCCTCGTCGTACCCGTCGGGATAGTCGAACTCCGAGAGCGACGGCGTCTCGGCGTCGAAGCCGTCGCCGCCGTCGAGTAGCGCGCCGTTACAGCCGGCGAACAGGAGCAGTACTGCGACCGCGAGGGCTCGTCGGTGAGGGGCCATTGCCAGCCGGTACGAAGACGATCGGTTTGTACCTTCTCAGTTACTCCGTCCCGTCTATGCTGTCCTCGTCGTATGCGTCCTCGTAGCGGTCCATGGCCATCTCGTACCCCTCGACGGCATACTCGTAGGTCTCGCGCAGGTCCTCTATCGGCGTCTCCGTCGCGTCGACCCGCAGGTCGTCGTAGTACGGTTCGACGACGGGGTCGGCGGTCGTCTCGACGAGCAGCGCCGCGCTCTGGACGTGGAGGTCCTCGCGCTTGTCGCCGCCCTCGGCGTGGCCGGCGGCAAGCGCGTCGATCAGGCGTTCTGCGAGCGGTCGGTCCTCGTCACGGCCCGCCTCGTACGCGGCCGCCGTCTCGGTGATGACGTCCTCGCCCGTGAGCAGGTTCCCCGCGACGGTGTAGTTCTCCCCCTCGACGTGCCCGTACCAGTCCCCGCACTCCTCGCCGGAGAAGGCGAAGGTCCCGTCCGCGTCCACGCCGTGTAACTGACGACCCTCCCGTCCGTCGTCCGCGTTCAGCAGCGATTCGAGCGCGTCTTCGACCGCCAGCCCGTCGTCGAGGTATTCGACGCCTTTCCGCCCGAGTTCGACGTTGACGAGGCTCTGCGTGGCGACGGCCCCGTTCTCGCTGGCGAACGGACAGAGCGTCCCGACGCCCGGAAGCCGCGTCGTGACAGCGACGCCGAACCGGGTCTGCTCGTCTCCGCTCTCGTCCTCGAACCGCTCTTTCACGCAGATGCTGAAGGTCATACCGATCACTGACACCGGTTCATCAAAAAGATCGGTCTTCCGGAAAGTCGCCGCCGGAGTCGGCTACACGACCCCGGTTTCGGAGGCGGCCGACGCACGCTTCGTCGGCGTGTCTGACGTAAGAACTATACTCGCTCCGCCGGAGGTGTTTCCCTATGGGACTCATGAGTAAGATACTCGGCGACCGCAATAGTCGCTCGACTGGGGATTACGTCGAACTCAACCCTGATGACTTCGACGCCGGAACGAGCGAGGCGGCGATGGAAGTTCATATCGCCGAGATAGCGGGCAAAGAAGACGTGATAGACATCAAAGACGCCGTCTACGACGGGGACCTTATCATTGCTGACATCACTCGTCTCCGGACGGAGGACCCGACGGTCGAGCATATCACCGACGAACTTCGGCAGGTCGCCGAGGAAGTCGGCGGCGACATCGTCCAGAAAGGCGACGACCAGATCATCGTCACGCCGACCGGCGTCAGCATCAGTCGCGAGAAACTCGGCACGCGATAACCGTCGCTCGCGCAGCGTTCTTTCTGCCCTGTGGAACCGAAAACGCGGTCGAAAACCGTCTCAGGCGTCGACGTCGTGGTCGGGGTCGTCCTCGACCGACCGTTTTAGCGATTCGCGCCGGGCCTTCGCGTCCCGACCAGTCGCTTCCAGCAGGAACTCGTTTTTCGCGTCGACAGCGTCGGCCGCGGCGTCGGCGTTCCCCTCCGCGATGACGTCTTCCGCGTCTCGCTCCTCGAAGTGGACCGCCAGTTTGTCCTTCTTGCTACCGTAGGACGCCGTGCCGGCGATGATCTGGTCGAACACCGGATTGTCCGGGTTCCCGATGACGTACAGTTCGTTGCCCTCGTACTCCTCGGTCCCGGTCACCTCGCCGAAATACTCCTCGATAGTCGCTTTCATTTCCGGGATCCGTTCTTCGAGATACTCGCCACGACGCATCTTGTATTCCTTCATAAGTGATGAGATGCACAGGGGGAGGTTTACCCTTTTCGCGTCAGCGCTCCCGTTCAGTGATGTATCCGTGCCGGCATTCGGGGCAAATATCCCCCGACCGGAGCGACGACCGGGTCGCAGAGGCGCTGTACCCGCACTCCGGGCAGACGAACTCCGTGTCAACGCTCTCGGTATCGGTCGGCGCGTCGGGCGACGGTGCGGACCCGGCACTCGTGATACTCGTCTCCGTGGTCGGCTGGTCTCCGCCGACGGTTTCGTCGCCGTCGATGTCGACGTTTTCGGCCTCGGGCGTCAGCCCTCCACCGAACTCGACGTCGGCCGTTTCGTCGCCGAGTTCGGCGTCGTACCCCTCGTCCTCGCCCTCGTTCTCGGGCCAGGCCGTCGGTTCCATCTCGTCGTCGTCGGCTCCGGTGTCCTCGGCCTCCGGCCATTCACCGTGTTTCCGGTCGCGGTCCGGCTCTTCGTCCTCGTCGAGGATAACCGCGTCGTCCTCCTCGGTGGCCGGGGCGCTTTCGGCCTCGGCGACCACGTCTTCGGCGGTGTCCGTGCGTGCTTGCTCGGCCGCGTCCGTTTCCGCGGCAGTCTCCTCGATTATCTCCGCGTCGTCCGTTACGTCGTCGCTCTCGTCCGCCGTGGCGGACTCCTCGGCGGAAGCGGTGTCGTCCGCGGTGGGCGAACTGGCGGGCGTATCCCCGTCTCCGCTTTCGCGCGCGGCTTCGAGACTGTCGTCGGTGTTCGCCGATGTGTCGTCCGTCGTCTCTGCGCCTGTGGTTCGCCCCAGCGACGTGACGTTCGTGTTCTCCGTGAGTAGTTTCTCCTTCCCGCAGCGCGTACACGTTTCGACCTCGCGGACAGTCTCCACCACCTCGCTACCGTCCTCCTCTCGCTCGCGTTCGACCTCGGTTTCCCCGAAGTCGTGCCCGAGTAACGAACATCTGATACCCATTGTCACTCCATATCCAACCGGGGCTCAAAAGGCTACTGCTTGGCCTGATCAGGGGTTAATGGTAAAACCCACCCTCGCCAAGTATGGGCCATGAGAGCAAAGCGGGAGTACCGTGACCGGGATTCGGTCGAGGTTTCGGTACTCGACGCCCTCGTCGACCGGAGCGAGGAGGGGATGACTGTCTTCGAGATCCGGTCACACGTCGAGGAGGACATCGACGACCTCGAAGGCGCACTGGCGACGCTGAAGGAGGACCAGCTAATAACCGTCGACGAGAACGGCGACCGGACGGTGATCAAACCGGACGACCGCGTCGTCCCTGACCCGGGCGAGCCACAGGACGATGACCAGAGCGTCTTCGACCGGGTCCGCGACCGGCTACCGTTCTGATAGGAACTGTTGTACCTCAGTACGGCAGTTCGAAGATCCGCGTCGGCGAGTTCCAGGACACGTTACAACGATCCCGATGATAGGGAGGTTTTTCCGCCGCTACCCCCACGACACGAGTATGACAGTTATCGAGTCGGTCCACGAGGACCACGGCGCGACGTTCGGCGGACGCGGCGGACGCCGCGTTCCGGTAGAGTACGGCCGCCCCAACAGAACCCACCGCGCTGTCCGGAACGTCGTCGGCGTGACGGAGATGCCGTACGGCGTTGTCGTCGTCACCGGCGACGACCGCGTCGATTATGTCGACAACGCCGTTTCCAACGACGTTCCGTCCACGGACGGCGAGGGCGTTTACGCTCTCCTGTTAGACCCTCAGGGCGGCATCGAAACGGACATCTACGTGTACAACGCGAACGACCGCCTCCTGCTGTTCACCCCACCCGGCCGCGCTGAGCCCCTCGCCGCGGACTGGTCAGAGAAGGTGTTCATCGAGGACGTCGAGATCAGCGTCGCGACCGACGAGTTCGGCGTCTTCGGCGTCCACGGCCCGAAAGCGACCGAGAAGATAGCGAGCGTTCTCAACGGTGCCGCGTCTCCCGACGAACAGCTCTCGTTCGTCCGCGGGTCGATGGGCGACGAGGGCGTCACCGTCGTCCGCACGGACGGTCTCGCTGGCGAGGAGGGGTTCGAGGTCGTCTGCGCCGCGGCCGACGCCGCGGACGTCTTCGACACGCTGGTAAACCACGGGCTGAACGCCGCGCCGTTCGGACTGCACACCTGGGAAGCACTCACGCTCGAAGCCGGGACGCCGCTGTTCGACACGGAACTGGAGGGCCGGATCCCCAACGTCGTCGGGATCCGAAACGCGCTCGATTTCGACAAGGGCTGTTACGTCGGCCAGGAGGTCGTCTCCCGCGTGGAGAACCGCGGTCGACCGAGCAAGCGCCTCGTCGGCCTCCGACCCGACGCGGTGCCGGACGCCGGTGCGGCCGTGTTCGCGGGCGACGAGGCGGTCGGCGAGGTGACGCGTGCGGTCGAGAGCCCGATGCTCGATGAACCGATCGCCTTCGGGCTGGTGGACTTCGACGCGCCCGCGGACGGCCTCACCGTTCGCGTCGACGGTGAGGAAGTCACGGCGCAGCGCACGGCACTACCGTTCGTCGAGGGGAGCGACCGGTCGGCGCGACTGCCGACGTACTGACCCGTCTTTTCCCCTGGAACTTATCACTGAAGCCGCGGCCACACCCGCCGTGTTCTGAAAAACCGCCGCGGAGCGGTCTGCGGGTGCGCGATCAACCGCTTCGCGTTCGAACGTCTCTGCGGATAGATCGCCTGCTCGCTACGCGCCACTCCAACTACGAGAACACCTTCCGCAGGTGCTCTCGCGAGAACAGCGACGACGGACGGTCCATGTGAACACCGATCTCCCCGGAGAGCGCGCTCAGGCCCGCCCGCTGGACAGGTTCCGGCAGGGAATACGCCCGCCGGAGCCAGTGGCCAAGGCGGATCTCCTGTGAGAGGTCGTCGCGCCACGCGCGTTCGTACGCCGCGAGCGACGCCGGACTGTCCGGATCGATCTCGCGAACGGCGTGATCGGCGCTCGTCATCCCGTAGAGGATGCCGCCGCCGGTGAACGGTTTCGTCTGCGCGGCGGCGTCGCCGAGCAGGAACCCTCGGTGGCTCGTCACGCTCTCCGGCGGTCCGATGGGGATCGCGCCGGAGCAGCGTCTGTGCAGGTCGACGCCGTACCCGTCGACGAGGTCGTCGAATCGGCCTCCCACGTCGTCTCCCGGCGGAGCCGCGAGTCCGTACTCGACGCCGGCGTCGCCACGCGGGATGCGCCAGGCGAAAAACCGCGGCGCGCTCAGGTGGACGTCGACGTAGTCCGTGGCGTCTGCGTCCGAGTCGAACCCGAGAACGCCGTGTAGAAGTTCGCCCGGTTCCGCCAGGTCGAGTTCGGTGCGGACACGCGACCGCGGTCCGTCACAGCCCGCGACCATCTTCGCCTCGAACGTCTCAGTACCGTCAGGGCCGCGGACGGTGACCGCGACGCGGTCGTGACGCTGGTCGACCGCAGTGACAGTGTGGTGTTCGCGCACGTCAGCGCCGGCGTCGCGCGCGAGACCCGCGAGATGGCGGTCCAGTCCCTCGCGGTCGATGACGTTCGACACCACTTCGCGCTTGTAGAACCGGTGAGCGTCGCTCCCCGGCCCGCCGACGTGAAAGCGCGCGCCGACGATCTCGTTCTGCAGCAGTTCGTCGCGCGCGTTCTCGCCGGTGAACCCCCAGATGTCGGTACTGACGTGGCCGGAACAGGCGAGCGGCTCTCCGACCTCGCCCTGTTCGAAGGCGAGCACGTCGTACCCCTCCTCTGCGGCGCGCCGGGCGAATCGCGATCCGGCGGGGCCGGCCCCGACGACGACGAAGTCGTACATGTCCGACGAGTCGACGGGAGGGGCTAAATCCTTCCCGGTCGCACATCGTCGTCTCGCGGGCCGCGCGATCCGCGTTCCCCGGTCGAATCAGCCTACGACCGCCAGGCCGCGGCAGGTGTCTTCGCCGAACCGCTCCCACGGCACCGGAACGCGCTCCCAGCGGTCGCCCACGTCGGCGGTGCGGAACAGACCGTGATTCGTCGCCGCGAACAACTCGCCCGCCTCCGTTCCAGCCGCGAGGACCGCTCGGACGACACCCTCGCCCGCCGGGAAGTCGGTCAGGCGAAACCACTCGTCGCCGTCGCGCTTGCGGTAGAGGTACGACTCCGCTCGGCTGGCCGTATGTGCCGAGTACGCGCCGCTGGCGGCCGACACGAGCACCGTGTTCGGATCGTCCGGATCGACGGCGAGGCTCCAGCAGTAGCGGTGTCCAAGCCCCTCCTGTGGATGGTCCCACGTCTCGCCGCCGTCGCGCGTCTCGGCGTACCCATCGCCCGCCGCGCTCCAGGCCCGGTCCGGGGCGTCGGGGTGGGTGGTCAACGTGTGGTTGTCCCGGCGCGATCCCGGCGGGCGCTCCCGCCACGTCTCGCCTCCGTCTTCCGTCATGACGAGCGCGCCGGCCTCGACGCCGACGTAGAGGCGGTCCGCGTCGTTCGGATCCGGTTCGATCCACCGGACGTGATGTGTGTCCGGACGCGGCGGGAACGACCACTCGTCAGCCGATGGGAGGTCGATCAGTCCGTCGAGAAGCGACCACGTCTCGCCGCCGTCCGTCGAACGGTACACCCGCGAGGGTTCGGTCCCCGCGTACACGACATCGGGGTCCCGAGGCGAGACGGCGACGGACATCACGGCATCCTGTTCGATCGTCTCGCGACCGACCCGTTCGAACGAGTCGCCGCCGTCCGTGGACCGCCGGAGACCGGACCCGAACGTCCCGACGAACGCGCGGTTCGGAGCGTCGGACGAAACGTCCACGCACTCCAGGTCGTACCCATCGAGCGATCGCGTGTCGGACCACTCTGCTCCTTCGCGTTCGGCGACTACGAGCGCGTCACGCATTGCGGCGTACGCTGTCGGCATGGGCGTAGCTACGGCCGTCTCGGAGAAAGTTCTATCCTGAATTCGACTACTGTAAAAGTAGAGACGTGTCGGTACCGAAACTACTCAGTCGTCGCCCGCAGCCTTCACCGGCTCTTTCCGCTGTCCGCGCGGGCCTTCGAGGTCCACGTCAGGTAGCAGGTCACGGAGGTACCGCCCCGTGTGGGAGTCGTCGTTTCGTGCGACGGATTCGGGCGTACCGTTGGCGACGATCTCGCCGCCGTTCTCGCCGCCCTCGGGGCCGAGGTCGACGATGTTGTCCGCGTTCTTCACGAGGTCGAGTTCGTGCTCCACGACGACGACCGTGTTGCCGTTGTCGACGAGGCGCTGGAGCACCTCGATAAGTTTGCGCTCGTCGGCGGAGTGGAGACCGGTCGTCGGCTCGTCGAGCAGGTACAGCGTGTCGCCGGTCTGTTTCTTGCCGAGTTCCTCGGCCAGTTTGATGCGCTGGGCCTCGCCGCCAGACAGCGTGGTCGATGGCTGGCCGAGTTTCATGTAGTCGAGGCCGACGTCTTTCAGCAACTGGAGCCGACGCGAGAGGCGGGTGTCAGCTTCGAAGAAGTCGTAGGCTTCCTCGACGGACATCTGGAGGACGTCGGCGATGGTTTCGCCTTTGTAGGTCACGTCCAGCGTCTCGTCGTTGTAGCGTGCGCCCTCGCACTCCTCGCAGGGGACGTACACGTCCGAGAGGAAGTTCATCTCGATCTTGACGGTCCCCTGGCCGCCGCACTCCTCGCAGCGGCCGCCCTTGACGTTGAACGAGAAGCGACCCTTCTCGTAGCCGCGCTGTTTCGAGAGCTTGGTCTCGGCGAACAGTTCGCGGATGTAGTCGAAGACGTTCGTGTACGTCGCTGGGTTCGACCGCGGCGTACGGCCGATAGGACTCTGGTCGATGAGCCGGACCGTCTCCACGTTGTCGACTCCCTCGATAGCGTCGTGGTCGCCGGGGTCGACGGAGTGGTTGTCGTTCATCTCGCGGGCCAGTCCCTTGTACAGGATCTCGTGCATCAGCGTCGACTTTCCGGAGCCGGAGACGCCCGTGATAGCGGTGAAACAGCCGACCGGGATATCGACGGTCAGGTTTTTGAGGTTGTGCTGGCGCGCTCCGCGAACGGTGAGTGCGCCTTGCGGGTCACGGCGCGTTTCCGGCACTGGGATCTGCTTGCGCCCTGCGAGGTAGTCGCCCGTAACGGAGTCCTCGCAATCGATGATCTCGTCGGTGGTCCCCTGAGCGACGACCTCGCCGCCGCGCTTGCCGGGGCCGGGACCCATGTCGACGACGTTGTCGGCGCGGCGCATCGTCTCCTCGTCGTGTTCGACGACGATCAGGGTGTTGCCCAGGTCGCGGAGTTCTTCCAGCGTGTCGAGCAGGCGGTCGTTGTCCCGCTGGTGGAGACCGATAGACGGCTCGTCCAGCACGTAGAGGACGCCGACGAGACCGGAGCCGATCTGCGTCGCGAGGCGGATGCGCTGGCTCTCGCCGCCCGAGAGCGTCGCAGCCTCGCGGTTCAGCGTCAGATACTCCAGGCCGACTTCGGTCATGAACCCGAGTCTGGCCCGGATCTCCTTTAAGATCTCCTCCGCGATAGTCAGGTCGCGCTCGGACATCCCGTCCTCCATCCCCTCGAAACGTTCCAGAGCGTCGCCGATGCTCATCTGATTGACTTCGGTTATCGAACTTCCCTCGACTAGCACGGCGCGGGAGGCGGGCTTGAGGCGCGTCCCCTCGCAGGCGGGACACTCCGTGACAGTCATGTAGTCCTCGATGTGTTCTCGCGTACTGTCGCTTTCCGTCTCGACGTGACGGCGTTCGAGGTTCGGAACGACGCCCTCGAATCGCTTGGTCTTCCGGCGGGTTCCGTTGCTCGTCTGGCGCTCGAACAGCACCTCGTCGTCAGTGCCGTAGAGAAACGCCTGCTGAACGTCCTCGTCCAGTTCGTCGAACGTCGTGTTCACGCTGACGCCGAAGTGGTCTGCAACGGCGTCGAGGCGGGTGCGGTAGTACGACCGGTTGTAGCTCCACGCTTCGAACACGTTCTTCAGTGGTTTCGAGGTGTCCTGGACGACGAGGGCCTCGGACACCTCTTTCGTCTCACCGATGCCCTCGCACTCAGGACAGGCACCGTGCGGGCTGTTGAACGAAAACGACCGTGTCTCGATCTCGGGGAGGTCGATGCCGCAGTGCGTACAGGCCAGGTCTTCGGAGAACTCGACGACGAGGCGGTCGTCCGCCTCCCCGGCGAGGTCGCCGGTCGACCGTGCCCTCGTGCCGCCGAGACCGACGTCTTCGGGCGGATCGGGGAGGATGACCTTGAGGACGCCGTCGGCCTCCTCCAGGGCGGTTTCGACGCTGTCGGCGATGCGTGAGCGTGCGTCGGGTGAGACTTTCACGCGGTCGACGACGACGTCGATAGTGTGGTCGTAGTTCTCGTCGAGGTCCGGTCTGTCGAGGGTGAGGTCGTAGGACTCGCCGTCGACCTCGACCCGGCTGTACCCCTCGCTGACGAGTTCGTCGAACGTGTCCTCGAACGCCCCCTTCTGGTCGCGGACGACCGGCGCGGCGAGTTTCGCCCGGGTCCCCTCCGGTAGTTCTAGCAGGCGAGTGACCATCTGCTGGGCGCTCTGCTCGCCCACCTCGCGGCCGCACTCGGGGCAGTGCGGCGTGCCGACGCGAGCGTACAGCAAGCGGAGATAGTCGTGGAGTTCCGTCACCGTGCCGACGGTCGACCGGGGGTTGTTTGCGGCGTTTTTCTGGTCGATGGATATCGCGGGGGAGAGCCCCTCAACCGTCTCGACTTGTGGTTTGTCCATCTGGCCGAGGAAGTTCCGCGCGTAGGCTGATAGCGACTCGATATATCGGCGCTGCCCCTCTGCGTACACCGTCTCGAAGGCGAGGGAGGACTTTCCGGATCCCGACAGTCCGGTCACGACGTTGAACTTCTCACGGGGTATCTCGATGTCGAGGTCCTTGAGGTTGTTCTCCTCCGCACCTCGTACCTCGATGTAGTCCTTACTCATCTACACTGTGCCAGGGACGCAGGGTGTGAAACCCTGTCGGTTTTAGGTGCGGGTCGATCTGCGGATACGACCATACCGGGTATCGGAAGGCGTCTCCCGCCCGATCTTGTATCCACGGCGACGTGTCGTTTCTCCGTTCTATCGCTCGCCACCGAGCTGATTTTATAGACCGGTTATTTATCTTTAAGTGATAGAACGAGAGTTCGAATCTATGGCATTCACTGACGTTATCGCCGGTATCGATCTCACTGGCGAACGGTACACGGTGAAGCAGTCGCTGATACGGAACAAGTACGCCGTGTACGACGGCAACGGGTCGCTCGTCCTGAAAGCCAAACAGAAACTCTTCAAGATGAAAGAGGACTTCCCGTTCGTCACGCCCGACGGCGAGACGGTGTTCAGGGTGAAAGCCCAGAACCTCCTCGATATCGCAGGTGACTACGCGATCATCGACGAACGTAGCGGTGAGACTATCGCCGTCCTCGAAAAACAGTTCACCTTCCTCAAGCACGTCTGGCGCGTCAAAGACCCCGATCACGACGGCGTCGTGGCGACCGTCGAGTCCCGTGGGGCGCTGGTTGAACTCCTCCGGCACATCCCCATTCTCGAAATAGCCACGTCGTTCATCCCTCACAAGTACACGATCGAATCGCCTCGCGGCGATTCACTCGGTGAAATCGCGGGGCAGTTCTCGTTCCGTGACGTGTACGAGATCAGCATTCAGGAGACGGGCGAGGCGCCCCGCGAAGCCCTGGTCGCCAGCGCTATCGCTATCGACGCCCTAGAGGGGAATTAATACTGTCGGCTGTAATCCCTTGAAGAATATCGGACCCTCGGGGACCGAGTATCATTACGAAGTTACAGCCGACAGTATAACGACTTCCTGCCTCGAATCGTCGGTGGCGACCGCTCCGCCACCGCTACACCGTCTCCGGCAGCCACCCGCCGTCGACCTCGACGTTCTCCCCGCTGATGTAGCCGCTCTCCTCGTCGAGGAAAAAGAGCAGAGCCTGAATCACGTCGTCGAATGCGGCGGGGCGGTCCCGCGGGAGGTCGTCGGGAAACTCGTCGGAGTTCTCGACGACGTAGGGGGAGACGGCGTTGACGGTGATCCCGTCGTCTTGGGTGTCGTTAGCGAGCATTCGGGTGAACATCAATACGCCCGCCTTGGCGATGAAGTAGGGCGCGTTCTTCGGGGAGATAAGCCCCTTCTCGCTGCTGGCGTAGCCGATGTTGACGATGCGGCCCCACTCCTGTTCACGCATCTCGGGTAGCGCGCGCTTCGAGCAGAGGTAGGTCCCGTTGACGTTCGTCTCCAGAACCGTGTTCCACCGGTCGAACGATATCTCCGCCCAGTGGTCCGGCGCGAACGCCCCGACGTTGTTGACGAGAACGTCGACCGTGCCGAGGTCGGCTTCGACGGCGGCGAACACCCCTTCGACGTCGTCTGGATCCGTCACGTCTCCCTGAACTGTCGTCGCGGCCGCCGCGCCGCGGTTTCGGGCCGCGTCGGCTACACGTTCAGCGGCGGCCCCGCTAGTTCGATAGTGGACGGCGACGCTTGCTCCTCGTTCAGCGGTCGAGAGAAGAAGCTCTCTGCCGACGCCTTTCGCGCTCCCGGTGACGAGTACGACGCGGTCCGTCAGATCTGGCTCGATCATACAGGATGTTCGGCTGTCCCGGTCAAATATACCGGCGGTTGCTACAGTAGCGTCTGCAAGTCATCGCACACCAGGCCCCGCAAGCGTGCGATCTGGTGTGTACACGGTTGCAAACGCTACTATCGCAGGGACGGCTCGGGGCGCTACGCTGTTTCGCTGACGAACGCGGACAGTCGAAACCGTCCGTTCGGCCCGTCTCTCTCACCGTCAAAACTTTGATGTGGGCCCCAGTACTTCCGGTATGGCTATCGAAACCGTTCTCCTCGCCGTCGGGGAGAAAGACGAGCCCCGGGCCGAGCGACTCGCTGACGCGGCCATCGACGTCGCCGCCCCGACCGGTGCCACGGTCGTCCTGGCACACGTGTTCACCGACGACGAATACGACACTGTACTGGACCAGTTAGATTTCGACCCAAGCGGCGAGGTGACGCCGGACGAGGTCGCAAACCGGCACGCGACGATCCGCACGATAGGCGACTTGCTTTCAAGCGCCGGAGTCGAGTTCGAAACCCGCGGCGCCGTCGGTAGCCACGGCGAAACGATCGTCGACCTGGCGAAAGACGTCAGCGCTGACCGCGTCGTCGTCGGCGGTCGCCGCCGCTCGCCCACCGGCAAGGCGGTGTTCGGAAGCGTCGCGCAGGAAGTGATGCTGTCGTCGCCCTGTCCGGTCACGTTCGTCCGCGACGCGTGACTCACTCCTCCGCGCGGTCCGTCCAGTCTTTCTCTAGCCGCCGTTCCATGACGTGACGCCGTCCGTCGGCTATCTCGTCGCGCGTCCGGCGCTCGAACGACTCGAAATCGTCGAGGAACCCCCGCTGATACGTCTCCAGCAGGTCGTAGGTCCAGCGGTCGTCGACGACGCCTCGCGGCAGATACTCGTCCCGCACAGCGTCGGCGAGTTCCTCGTGTCCCACCTCGCGGAGGAGCGACTCGCCGTCGTCCAGATGGTCGATCGCGTGGCCGGTCGCGTGGTGGAACTGGACGAGATGTCCGTGTGCGCGCTGGAGCCACTCCAGACAGAGTTCGACCTCGTGAAGCGCCTTCGCCTCGGTGTCACTGATATCGGACTGCTCCTCCCCCATGCGTGACGGTACGATGCCGACCGGGATAGACTTCGGGGCTCGACGGTGACGCGGAACGTCTGTCCGAGAGACGACTGTCCGCGGATCTGACCGCGCAGAGTCGAACGTTCGGACGGTCCGGCACATGAGATCGATCACACACATCACCGGAGCGAACTGAACGTACTCGGTGCCGAGTGAATCTATGCAGTTAAGTGTCGGCACGTTCGTTCCTTCACCAGAATGGCCAACTACGCGGGCGTCGACCTTGGCGCGACGAACGTCAGTGCGGTCGTCGCCGACGACGAGGGGACGATTCTCGGGTCACACCGACAGTCAACCCCGCGCGGGCCGACCGGTATCGCGGTCACCGAGGCCGTGCTGTCGGCCCTTCGTGCGGCCTGCGAGGATGGGGGGATAGACGCGACGAGTATCGGGGCGGTAGGTATCGGCTCGATCGGTCCGCTCGACCTCGCGGAAGGGGCGGTCGAGAACCCGGCGAACTTGCCGGATTCGATCGACCGGGTTCCGCTGACGGGGCCGGTCGAGAAACTCGTCGACAGCGACGAGGTGTACCTCCACAACGACACCAACGCCGGCGTCATCGGCGAGCGGTTCCACAGCGAACGTAACCCCGACGACATGGTGTATCTGACCATCTCCAGCGGCATCGGCGCGGGCGTTGCCGTCGACGGGAACGTTCTCTCGGGGTGGGACGGCAATGCCGGCGAGGTCGGACACATGGTCATCGACCCGCAGGAACTGCTGACCTGCGGGTGCGGCAAGGACGGTCACTGGGAGGCCTACTGTTCGGGCAACAACATCCCCCGGTACGCCGAGTTCCTGCACGACGAGGACCCCGTCGACACCGCGCTTCCGCTCGACGACGCCGAGTTCGACGCCGCGGACGTGTTCGCCCACGCCGGCGAGGACGAGTTCGCGGACCACGTCATCGACCAGGTCGCCCACTGGAACGCAATGGGCATTGCCAACATCATCCACGCGTACGCCCCGCTCGTCATCTACGTCGGCGGTGCCGTTGCCCTCAACAACGAGGAACTCGTTCTCGACCCCGTTCGCGAGCGCCTCGACGACATGGTGTTTACCAACCTGCCCGAGATCGAACTGACGACGCTCGGTGACGACGTTGTCGTCAGGGGCGCGCTCGCGAGCGCGTTGACCCGAGGTACCGGCGACCGGGGCCGAATGCGTAACTGAGGCGTCGGTTTCGCTCTGATCGCAAAAATGTGATTGGTCGGTATCGATTGGTTTTATTTCCCGTCCGCTAGGAGTAGACGTATGGAGCGCCCCCGTACTCCGCGGCCACTCCGTAGAGATGTACTCAAAGCAAGCGGTGCTGCCCTCTCTCTCCCCGTTATCGGCGGTGTCGCCGCAGGACAGGAGAGCGATGGTTACTCCCCCCTCGGCAGATACGATATCCCGCACGCGAAGGAAGTCGTCGTCGACGACGAGGGGACGACCGCGTACGTCGCGCTGACCGACGGATACGCGGTTTTCGACGTTTCTGACCCGGCGAACCCAGAGCCTCTGGTCACTGAACGCGAACTCGTTCCCGAAAACGAGGCGAACCCGCTCGGTCGGGTTTACGACGTGAAACAGGACGGCGACTATCTGGTGGTTGCGAGCCAGGCCGGTAGCACCGGCGTTCTCGGCTACGACGTGAGCACGCCGTCCGAACCGGAGCGGATCGGCTTCTTCCCGATCCGCGCGGCTATCCACAACTGTTACGTCAAAGACGGGTACGCGTATCTCGGCGCACTCAACGGGGAAGCGAACCCCGTCGTCATCGTCGACCTCGAAACGATGGAAGAGGTCGGGCGCTGGTCGGTACTCGATGACGACGAGCAGTGGGGCGAAGTGCCGTTCAGTCGCCGACAGACCCACGACCTGTACGTGCAAGACGACCTCGCGTACGTGGCGCTCTGGGACACCGGAACCTGGATCGTCGACGTGAGCGACCCCTCGAACCCCGAACTGGTCACTCGCTTCGGCGACCACTCGAAGGACGAGGTGACAGGCGCGGGATCGCCGTCCGCGGGCCTCGAACCGCCGGGCAACTCCCACTACGTTCAGCCCAACGAGGACGGCAGCGTCGTCGCCGTCGGAAAAGAGGCGTGGGACGCTGGAAACTCCGGTTCCGGCGGCCCGGGCGGGATCCACTTCTGGGACGTATCCGACCCCTCCTCGCCCGAAGAGATCGGCGCGATCGAGCCCAACGTCGCGGAAAACAACGCCTACGACGGCGGTACGTGGACGACGTCGCACAACTTCGACTGGGTCGGCGACCGACTCTACACCTCCTGGTATCAGGACGGCGTCAAGGTGTTCGACGTGAGCGACCCGTCGAACCCCGAGCAGTTATCGTGGTGGCGTCAGCCCGAGGAAACGAGCATCTGGACCGCACAGTGTGCGGTTCAGGACGACTTCTACGTCGCCACCAGTCTCGGGACGGGCCTCAACGACACGGAGCCTGCGGCGCTGTTTACCTTCCCCGACGAGGCGGGTGAACAGGAGAACCGTCCGGCGCTGCCGGGCGACAGTTCGAGTTCGACCACGTCCACAACCCCGACGCAGACGACGACCGTGACGGACGACGGAACCGAAACCGACGGCGGCGGGACGACCGCGGAGACTGACGGCGAAAACGACGACGGTGACGACAGTGACGGCGGCAGTCTCCCCGGGTTCGGCGTCGGTGCCGCGCTTGCGGGTCTCGGCCTGGGTGCGCTCCGGTACCGCGGTAACGATAACGATAGTTAAACCGGGTCTCCCGACCGAACCCAAACCCTTCCGTACCTGGAGCGCCTAGCCCCGCGTAATGACCATCGGCTCACCCGAGGACCCCGACTCCGACGAACCGCTCGCGGAGCGCGTCGAGACGTGGCTCGTACAGCAGATGCCGATCATCCAGATGCACGGCGGAACGAGTTCGGTCAGGAAAGCCGATCCCGAAACGGGAGAGGTGATCGTCGAACTCGGCGGCGGCTGTTCCGGCTGTGACGTCAGCGAGATAACCGCCGGCAACATCGAGGCGGACCTGCTCAAATGGCCGGAGGTCGATGAGGTCACCATCCGCGTGCCGGAGGGCGGCGAGAACCTCGGCGTCGACCAGGCCGAGAGCATCATGGGTATCGACCGCACAGAGGGCGGCCGCGGCGACTGGGGCTCCTCGAACCCCGGAAAGGACCACCTCTAGCTCCGCCTACAGCGCGTTCTCGACGGCTTTCGCGACCGTTCTCGCCTTCTCGGCCAGCGCCTCGGAGACGTGGCCGGCGTCGACCGCCGCGTCGAGTTCGTCCTCGTCGACGCGTTCGACCGTTCCGTCCGGCCGCTGTATCACGTCGACGTGTAGGTCGACGTATCGGACGGCGTCGGGAAACACCTCGACGGGCGTGCAGACGTTGACGTACGTTCCTTTGCGCTCGCCGTCCTCGCCGCGGTACGCGGTGGGATACCACCACTTTCCCTCCGTTATCTTGGTGATGGCGGCGTCGCCGCGTTCGCGTTTCGTCCCCAGCGCGTCGTACGTGCCGCTTCCGCGGATCGTCCGCCGGAGGGTGATCTTCCCGTCCGGGTCGTACTCGGTCACGTCGCCCCGGCCGAGCGTGTAACAGCGGCCGTCCGGCTTGCCGTGGACCAGCGCGATCTCGTCGCCCTGTTGCGGCCCGTACTGTTCCGTCACCGCCTCGAAGGGGAACTCGCGGCCGTCTAAGTCGCCGTCTTCGACGACGCTCTCGACGAAATCGACCGCGGAACTCGCCGCGCGGTGGGCGGCCTTCGTCCGGTGGTGGCCGGGCATCGTCGTCTCGACGGCACGGCGCTCGTCGTCGAGTCTGAACCGACACTCCCGGCCGAACCAGCACCACCGCGTCGCGTACGGTGCGGCAACCAGTTCGGGGGCAGCCTCCTCCGGTGACGGCGCGTCGGCCACGTCGCTCTCTACCGCCGCCGCGCTGTCGGCCGCTTCGCTGAGCGCGTCGCCCAGCGCGTCCATCTCCGCGTCGGCCGCCGCTCGCTGCCAGCGAACCCCCCAACCGTCCGGGGGGTCTGCGGGGAGGATCTCCGTCGTGCGAACGAGTTCGGTCGCCCGCTCGCCCGACGCGTCAGCGGTCACACCGTCTCGCTCCCGCGAGAGCGTCACGAGACCGCCCGGGAATTCAAGGCCCGTGCCGAGTTCCGGGCGGTCGTCGCCCCACGGCGGCGCGGGGTCGCGGACCTGCACGCGGATGCGGTCGCCGTCGTCGGCGTACCCGTCGACGGCCGAGTAGGGGAGAAACCCCTCCCGGTCGCCGTCGAGGTCGACGACCGCGCCGCTGCCGAGCGTCTCCGCTACCACGCCGTCGAACACGGCACCCAGCGCCGCCGTCTCGTCCCAGACGAAGGCGTCGCGGCCGATACCGCTCAGCGTTTCGGCCACCGCGTCGACGGCAGCGGGGCCGCCGGAGACCCCGACGCCCTGTCGGTCGCCCGTGGTGTCGACGCGAACGTCCGCGGGCGCGGCGTCGAACTCGGCGTCGAACCGCCGGCGGATCGGCGGAGACGCCTGCACCACGTCGAACTCGCCCCGCAGTCGCTCGGTCAGCGCGGTCGTGTAGATGCCGCGGACGCGAACGCCCGTCATTCCAACCGCTCGCGGGTGTCGGCGAACAGCACCCGGTCGTGGATAGTCGGCCCCAGCGTCAGTTCGACCAGGTTGTCGTCCAGTACGCGGCCGTCCTCGACGTACGCGCCCCACGTGTCGAAGCGGAGCCAGCCCCGCATCTCGTCGGCGTGGGTCGTCAGGTCGAGATACTCCACTGCGTGTTCCGGATAGTCGCTCGCGGCGTGGGCCATGTCCATATCCGAGTACACGATATCGCGGCCGTCGAAGAACTCGACGAGGTCATCGGCGGTCTCCTCGGTAGCCGAGACGACCGCGTCGGAAGCGGCCTCGATACCGTCAGCGTCGAGGCCGGCCTCGCGGAGCGCCCGCTGCGTGCGCTGGTCGAAGTGCATACCGAGCGCTTCGCAGGCCAGGGATTTGAACGGTCCGGAACTCCGAACCGTCGGTCGACGGCAGAAAACAGCGGAGAGTCGGTCTCAGTGGGACTGTTGCCCTTCAGATCGGTAGGTCACCGACCCCGCGCCGGCGAACGCCGGCAAAGGTACAACTACAGTAGTCACTGAAAGTCATTGCACAGTTGATCGCATCAGGGACTACTATAACTCTCTCAGTCGTCAGCGGCTAACCGGCCCGTCCAGTTCGCGCTCGCTTCGGTCACGGTGGCGTCTTTCGCTTCCGTGTCCGCGGTCACTTCCTCGGTTGTCTCGACCGTTTCGCCTGTCGCTTCGTCTACGTTCTCGTCTGCTGTCGGGAGGGATGCGTAAAGGATGCCTCGGCTGGTATTGTACATTGTTACCTGAACAGACTCGTCCTCACTGTTAAGGTCGACCCTAAAACAATCCATGTTATATAATCACATACATACTGAGGCAGGGGTGGAGAGCCAAAACGTTACCCGAAGTGCCGACTGAATAAGAGACATGCCACCAGGTCGCGATCCGGTCGATCGCGCGTCGGACAACTCGCGTGACCTGTACGATGTCACGAGTTGGGAGCCGCGAACGCTCGTAGACCGACTCGCTGTCGGCATCTACGGGAGCCTCCGTCCGATACTGCGCTGGGTGCTCATCCTCCTCGGGGTCGTCATTCTCGCCGCGTTGTTCGCCCTCGGCAGTCTGGGGGCCATTCTCGACCCCGTCGTCGGCGCGTTCGTCGTGCTGTCGGCCATCCCCGCGTTGCTGCTTGCGGCGTACTTCTGGCGGGCCGACGTGACCAGCGGCGAACCGCTTGACCTGCTGGTCGTCACGTTCGTTCTCGCCGTCCTGTTCGCCGGGTTCGCCGGGGTTCTCAACGACTTTGGGAGCGGATTACAGGCGCTCGACTTCGGTGCCTTCGGTGTTGGCCTCGGTTCGGTCCTCTTTTTCTACCTCGTCGTCGGGCCGATAGAGGAGACGGTCAAACTGCTCGCGGTCCGTCTGCACGCCTTCCGGAGCAGTCGCTTCGACTCCGTCGTCGATGGTGCCGTCTACGGTGCCGTCGCCGGTCTCGGTTTCGCAACCATCGAGAACGCGCTGTACATCACGCGGTTCATGGAAGCGGACGGCGGCGTGTTCAGCATCGCGTTCGTCCGAGCGCTCGCGGGTCCGGGCCACGTCGTGTACTCGGGCATCGCCGGTTACTATCTCGGTCTGGCGAAGTTCAACCGGGCGGACGCCGGACCCATCGTCGTCAAAGGCCTGCTCATCGCGGCGTTCGTCCACGGCACGTACAACGTCACCGTCGGGGTCGTGCCGCCGCTCATCGCTAACTCGACACAGCTCTCGCTCGGCGCGTCGTTCGTCGGCTACATCGCTTTCTACGTCGCCGCCGCCGGGTTCTACCTCTACCGTAAGATCGGCCGCTATCGCTCCGTCTACGAGTCGGTCGGAGCCGGCGACACGCACGACGCCGACGCGCCGCCGGAGCGCACGGAGTTCGATAGCCCGCCGCGGGAGTGATAGTGTCCGCTGTCTTCAGTTCGGTGGTTCGCCGACGCGGGTCAGTACCCGTCGACTAACTGCTCGGCGTACTTCGCTATCACGTCCACCTCGACGTGGACGGGGTCGCCCGGTTCCTTCTCCGAGAGCGTCGTCTCCTCGTAGGTGGTCGGGATTATCGCGACCGTGAACGTCTCCTCGCCGCGGTCGGCCACCGTCAGACTGATCCCGTCGAGCGAAACCGAGCCCTTGTCGACGACGTACTGCGCCTGGCCGGGGGGCAGCGCGAACTCGAACTCCCAGTCGTCGCCGACGGAGTGCACGTCGACCACCGCCGTCGTCGCGTCGACGTGACCCTGCACGAAGTGACCGTCGAGGCGGTCGTCGGCCCGCAACGCCCGTTCGAGGTTGACCCTGTCGCCGACCGTCACCTCGCCAAGGTACGTCTTCGCCCGCGTCTCCTCCGCTAGGAACACGTCGAACCACTGGCCGTCCTCGCCGTCGCCGAACTCCTCGACGGTGAGACACGCGCCGCTGACGCTGATGCTCTGGCCGTGCTCCAACTCGTCGAATCCGCTGGCGATCCGGAGTCGCAGACCGCCCTCCGCGCTCTCCGCGGCGACCACCTCGCCCGTCTCCTCGACGATACCGGTGAACATGCCCGATTGTCGGGGCCGGCGGGGCAAAACCCTCTCGACTCGGACGGACGGACTTTTCTTCCCCGGCGCGCTACCTCGTCAGTATGAGCCGCGGTATCATCGACACGCTACAGCTCGGGGCGACTCTCCTTTTCGCTATCCCCATCGCGTACGTCGGGGCCGACTTCCTGTTTTCGGGGCGGACGCTCTTCGGCGCTGGCTTTCTCGCGATCGCGGTCCTGATGGTGCTCGCCGAGGAGTACCTGACGACGCCCGGCGATCTCACGGGCAAAGCGGCCGAGAAGGCGGTCGGCGCGGTGGCGAAAGACGAGGACGAATAGCTGGGTTCGGCCTCACCGCTACTGCGGCCGAACGGCCAGAATCCATTAATAGTTCACCCCGACTGTTTAGGTAAGGCATGAAGGAGACTATCTACCGCTCCTCGACCGGGGAGTTCTGGACCGGGACCCAGATCTGGCAGCGATTCGAGTCCGGCAAGTGGACACCCTGCTGCTGGGACAGCGAGTCCGGCGTCGAGTGGGTCGAGACCGACTCCGAGACGCTGCTCCGTCTCGCGCCGGTCTCCCCGTCGGACCTACCCGAGGAGGTCCGTCTCGAACGCGTCAGCCAGGGCGTCGTCGTCGAGGACGAGCGACGGATGGTCGCCTGAAAGGGACTGTTGCAGTTCGGTAACTCGCCGACGCGGGGTCGGCGAACGCCGGTAACAGTTACGACACCCCTAGGACTGACCGCGACGACGCGTCGCGGCGGTTTCAGGGTCGGAGCGACCGCTCAGTCGTCGCCAGCGACTCGTACCCGTCTTCGGTGACGGCGACGAGATCCGTCAGCGCGACTTCACCGCCGTCGGGGTCCGTTACGGCGGGCGATATCGCGAGCACCGTGCCGGCCGGAAGCGGGTCGTCGCTTCGCAGGTCCGGCCGCTCCCGCGGAGCAAGACCGACGCCGTGGCCCGCCGTTTCGGGGAGCGCGTCGTCGGCGAAGCCGTACGCGCCGCATTCGACCATCACTTCCTCGCGTATCGTCGACGCCGGGACGCCGGCCTCCAGTTCGCGCAGCGCCGAGTCGAGCGCTCGTTCGACGGCGAGTTGTGCTCGGCGCTCCCACCCGCCTTCGCCCTCGACGACGAACGTCCGGGCGAGCGCTCCGTAGTAGCCGCCCGGTTCCCGCGGCGCGACGCGGACGACGACTGTCTCGCCGGGTTCGATACGGTCGCCCGGGTCGTCGGCCTCGGGCCCGAGCACCACCCGCGACTCGACGCCCGGGCACGCGCCGTTCGAGCGGACCGCGGCGTCGATGGCCTCCCGGAGCGTTCGGGTGGTCACCGGTTCGTCACTGCCGTCGCGCCACAGCCGTCCATCGGCGACGGTTGCAGTCCGCAACAGTTCGCGGGCGCGCTCGACGCCAGCGACGGCGGCCGCCTGAGCCGCGGCCGTTCGCTCCCGTTCCGCGGCGTCTTTCGTCTCGCGTGCGCGGGCGACGGCATCCGTCGACGCCACGTCGTAGCCCGCGTTCTCGGCGTACAGCGCTGCGTCGTGCGGGACGTTGCGCGGCGTCAGCACCGGCCCCGCGACGCCGCATTCGTCGAGAACGGCGACGGCCTGTTCACCCACCGGAGCATCGTTGACGCGGACAGCCGCCGCCGAGTCCTCAGTCCGGACGGTCGACCTCTCCGCAGCGTCGAGCGCCGGCGAGACGCAGAGCGTCGCCTGTCCGTCGGCGTAGACGAACGCCGCCTCGCCGTCCGGCAATGGACCCGCACAGTAGCGAAGCGCCGGCTCGGCGGTGTGGCCGGCATGGAGAAAGGCGTCCGCATCGCGCTCCGCGAGAGCGCCAGACAGGAACGCGGTCGAAAGCGCCGCCATCGCCGCCTACTTCGCCTCGATGGGCTCTTTGGCTTCGTCGATGAGCTTCTCGATGTCTGTCTCGATCGGCTCGTTGTGTAGCAGGACGTCGATGGGGAGCGTCGGCGCGCCGTCGACGAGGTTCTCGAGGAGGACGAGCCGTTCCCGTGCCCGACTCATCCCGACGTAGAAGACGCGGCGCTCGTTGTCGGTCAGCGTCGGCACGGGGCTGGTCGTCTTGGTGAACACGTCGCAGCCGTCGATGTCGGACGGGTCGTCGACAGTCGCGGCCATCTGCTCGACGACCTTCTCCGTCAGGTCGGTCCCCACGAACACGTGGTCGGCCTCGCGACCCTTCGCGCTGTGAATGGTCCCGACGCGGATCCGGTCGCGGTCCATGTCCTCGTACTGACCGGACGCGAAGTACGCTTTCATGCTCTTTTTCTGGAAGCTCGTGACCTTCCGGACCATGTCGGACGCCGACGCGGGGCCGGGCATGAACGGGACGTGGTCGCTTACGACCGCTGAGTCGATAGTGATCTCGGTGAGGTCGTCTACCTCGGCGGCTTCCTCCCGCTCGTCGATGTGGTCGAACAGGTCGTCGCGGTCCTTGGTGCCGAACGCCGAGTCCTGAAGCATGTCAGCGAGACGGCGTGCCTGCAGTCCCGTCACGTCTTTCCCCTCGTCGATCCGCTGGACGGCGGTGACGTACTGGTCGAGGCGGTCGGTCCACATCCGCTGGTCGGTGAGACACTGGAACGGGACGCCCTCGGTGATGAACTCGTCGATGAACCGGAACATCTGGTAGCGCGCCCGGAACAGGAGCATGAGCGAGCCGTCGTCGGTGTTTATCGTCTGGCGCACGTTCCGGACGAGGTCGAGCATCGACGGGCTCTCGACGGCCTCGACGACGCCGCCCTCGGTTCGCGGCGACAGGTTCTTCTCCTGACGCTGGTCGATGTGTTCTATCTCCTGTTGGACCGTGTGGAGGATCTTAGACGGGAGGCGGTAGGACGTGTCGAGGATAACGTCCTCACCGTTCTCTTCGAGCAGGAGCTGCGGGTCCGCGCCCTGCCAGGCGTAGACGACCTGGTCGTCGTCACCCGCGATCAGCACTCGTTCGAGATGGGGCTTCCACTCCTCGTACACCCTGTACTGGAGCTGCGTGATGTCCTGGAACTCGTCGATGACGAGATATTCGACGTTCGGTTGCAGCGAGCGCTGTTCTACGCGCTCTAGCATGTCGGCGAAGCCGACGAGGTCGTTTTCGCCCTTGTAGGAGCGCCAACCGCGGATCGTCTCGGGGACGTCGATGCGGTCGTCGTCGCTCGGCCAGGTGGGGGTGTACTTGTTCCCTTCCTGGGAGCGCTCGTCGACCTCCGGCGGCAGTCGGACCGTCTCGTCGTCCCACTGGAACGGGACGTCGTACCAGTCGGCCACCTCGCGGTTGGTCCGCTGGAGCCACTGGCTCGTGGCGATTATCTTGTTGCCGATGGTCGTCGACCGGGCGGTACGACGGCCCGCGCCGCCGTACTCGTCCTCGAACTCGACCCCGAACTCTTCACAGAACTCCTCCTTGTCGGACTCGCCCACGACATCGCTCCGCGAAAGGTTGAGCAACTCGTACGCTTTCGCGTGCATCGTACAGACGTTCCCCTTCAGCGATCTAGGGTTCTCGTCGAGTCGTTCGGCTAGGCGTTCGCGCACCTCGGCGGCGGCGGCCCGCGTGTAGGAGACGACGAGGACGTCCCGCATCTCGACGTCGTCGTCCTCTAGGATTCCCTCGACACGGTCGAGGAGGGCCGTCGTCTTCCCGCTCCCCGGACCACCGAACAGCCGGGTTACGGCCGTGTCGGACTGAGTCATTGTCACATTCCAGGCCCCCAACGACTATAAGGGTCGTGGGTTCGTCTTCGGACCGCTGATCGGCCATAGAACCGCGTAAAACCAGCGAGGTCAGTTGTTCCGGGGGGACCGGGCATCGCGCACGTCACTCCCGTCCCGTATCTTGTCTTTACAGTCCGGACAGACGCGCGGGTCGTCGACGCCACGTGGCGTAAATACTCGAGCGTACGCTTCCGTGACAAACGCGCCGCAGTTCTGACATTCCGGCATTTCTCTCTCCACCGCTACCTGAGGAAATAATCTCTTATAATTCTGTCGACGGATGGGTACTCTCCGGTCGCTGGTACGTTACTCGGCCCGAGAACCGGCCGACCCGCTGCTCGGACGGGACCATACTGACTCACGGCTGACAGCACACTGGACCGAGAAAAACCGAGTCGCGTTTCGCCTGTTCACTCCGACGGGCCCCATCCGCAAACGGTACACTCCGTCGCGGAAGAGTCGTGGATCCCGCCGCACTCCGGACACTGCTTCTTGTTATACTCCGTCTCCCAGTCTACTCGCTCTGTCTCGTGGCCGCGCTGCGAGAGGAACTGGTCGAAAACATCGTCGTCGCCGGTGTCGGGTGCGGAAGCCATACACGGTAAGGTATGGCACACCACGCATATAAATCGTGAGGGTCCGACAGACCTTGCCGGGACGCGGGAACGAACAACTGATTGTGTGAGTGTCACCCCCGTCCCGCGATGCGAACGGGACCGGTTTCCCGGCGTCGCGTCACTCTTTGACGTTTCCGATTGCGTAGTCGCCCGGACCGTCCTCGACGCGGACGAGGGCGTCTCCGCCGTCGAAGTCGGCGAGCGTCGGCGCACACCCCATATGGCCGACGGTGCCCCACCCGCACGTTTCACAGACCGCGGTCTCCCGCCGGAGTTCGCCGTTGGCCGCGGATGCGTAGCCGCGTTCTATCGTCTCTCCGCATTCGGCACAGGTGAGCGGGTCGGCCAGACCGTCGTAGGTCGTCACGGTCGTTCGTCGTCCCCGCCCGCGCTTTCCAGTTCGTTATTCCACGCCTCGTAGCCGCCGGCGAGCGACGCCACCGTGGTGTCGGGGCCGACGGCCTCGTGGGACTCCAGCAAGCGGCCCGCCTGCACCGAACTCTCGCCGATCGGACAGGCGATCACGACGTCTTCGCCCCAGTCGCGCCCCTCGACGGCCGCCGTGAACTCGGGGAACGGAACGTTCTCCGCGCCCGGAATGTGTCCCGCTTCGAACGCCGCTTCCGGGCGGATGTCGACGACCGACACGCTCCCGTCGGTGTCCAGTTTCGCTGCCAGTTCGTCCGGCGTGATCTCCTCGACCATCGCGCGTTTCTAGGCCTCGTCGCGCTAAACGTCTTCGGGGCGCGGCCGGGTTCGGGCCGCTACCCCTTCGTCGACCCGTTCTGGCGGACGGTTTAAGCCCGCAGGCCCGCAACCGTCGGACATGACCGATCTGAATCTGGGCGCGACGCAGCTCGACCGCTACTCCCGGCACATCATCATGGACGAAGTCGGGCCGGAGGGCCAGAAGCGCCTCCTTGACGCGTCCGTCCTCGTCGTCGGGGCTGGCGGACTCGGCTCGCCGGTCGTCCAGTATCTCGCGGCGGCGGGCGTCGGTCAGTTGGGCATCGCCGACGACGACGCCGTCGAGCGGAGCAACCTCCAGCGACAGATAATCCACGGCGACGACGATGTCGGCCGCCCGAAAGTCGACAGCGCAGTCGACTACGTCACCCAACTGAACCCGGACGTCGACGCTGTCGCCCACGAGACGCGCGTCACCAGCGACACCGTCGCGGATCTCGTCGACGGCTACGACTACGTGGTCGACGCGAGCGACAACTTCCAGACGCGCTATCTCGTCAACGACTACTGCACGCTCACGGGCATCCCGTTTTCCCACGGCGCTATCTTCCGGTTCGAGGGACAGGTGACGACGTTCCCCGGCGACGACGACTCGCCGTGCTACCGCTGTCTGTTCCCCGAAGCGCCTGAGGAAGGGACGGTTCCTGACTGCGCCTCCACGGGCGTTCTCGGCGTTCTCCCTGGCACAGTCGGCTGCATCCAGGCGACCGAGATGGTCAAGCTCGTCATGGGAATCGGCGAGACGCTGGACGGACGTGTTTTGATGTACGACGCGATGGACATGTCGTTCGAGGAGGTGCCGCTCCGCAAGAACCCCGACTGTCCCGTCTGCGGGAACGACCCCGCCATCGAATCCGTTCGCGACGTGGAGTACGCCGAGACCTGCTCTATTTCGGCGGACTGATCCGGATCCGAGCTCACCGCTCTTCCGGCGGCTCGTCGGCCGCCGATACCTCTGTCTCCGGTTTCGTCACCCGCAGAACTCGAACCCGGGTGCCGTCCATCCGCTCGACCTCGATGCGGGTCCCGTCGTGTTCGACCGCGTCGCCTTCGTCGGGGACGCGGCCGAGACGGTCGTAGACGAAGCCCGCGACGGTTTCGAACTCCTCGCCCTCCGGGACCGAAACGCCGAGTTCCTCGTTCAGTTCGTGGACGTTGAGGTCTCCGCGGACGCGCACGGTCCGCTCGTCGAGTTCCTCGATCGCCGGGCGCTCCGTCTCTTCCAGGATGTCGCCGACTATCTCCTCGACGATGTCTTCAAGCGTGACGAGCCCCTGGGTCGTCCCGAACTCGTCGACCACGATCGCCAGATTCCGATGCGCTTCGCGCATCTCGATCAGTAGCTCGTCGACGTCTTTCGTCTCGGGGATGTGGAGTACCGGTTCGGCGAGGTCGACGGTTACGGTCGTCGTCCCGTCCCGCCCAGCGCGCACGAGATCGGGCAGTTCGACGACGCCGACGACGGTGTCGAGCGTCTCCTCGTACACCGGGAGCCTGTCGTGTCCCTCGTCGATACAGACGTCGATCGCTTCGGCGACGGTCGCGCCGGCCTCGACGGCGGTCACGTCCAGCCTGGACCGCATCACCTCCTTCGCGATGCGGTTCCTGAACTGGAATATCCCGAGCAGTAGCTCGCGCTCTTGCTCTTCGATGACGCCCTCTCGCTCTCCGGTTTCGATCAGTTGTTGGAGTTCGGTGCGGGTGATGTACGGGGTCTCGATCGCGGCCGTGGAGCCGGTTAGCCGGTTCACGATCCGGGTGAGGTAGTCGAAGAGGACGACCAGCGGATACATCAGGTACTGGGACAACTGCAGCGGACGCGCGATCCGGCGGGCCCACGATTCTGTGTGTTCGACGGCGTAGGACTTCGGCGCGCTCTCGCCGAACAACAGCACGAGCGCGGTGATCCCGAACGTGGATACCAGGACCGACTCGGCCGGCGAGAAGTGGAGCGCGAGGACCGTCGTCGAGATGGAGGCCATCGCGATGTTGACGACGTTGTTGCCGACGAGGATCGTCACGAGCAAGCGGTGCGGGTCGGCCTTGAGATCGCTGACCAGCGCGGCCCCGGGGCGGTCCTCGGCGACCATCGCCTCGACCTTGTGGTCCGCCAGCGAGAACATGGCGATCTCCGAGGAGGAGAAAAAGGCCGAGAGGGCGATGAGAACGGCGATTGCCCCGCTCCCGCCTATCGTTATCGTTCGCGTCGTGAGTTCGACTCCGAACTGCAGCGGGACGGTCATGCCCGGGGCTACGAGGGTCAGCCCCGTAAGCGATGGTAGTTACGGCTACCGCCGGTTTCCGGGGGTAAACGCTTCAGTCGCGCTCAACGCGAACCGCTTCCCGCCTGAACTCTTCGCCGGTCCAGCGCCACGACCCGACGCGCTCGTCACGCAGGTCGACGACGACGTAGGACGCGCCGGGCCAGGTCGCCTCCGCGCGGTCGGTCGGCGACGGTTCCGACGGCCCTTTCGGATGGGAGTGGTAGAAGCCGACTACGTCCCCGCCGTCTGCCTCTATCGCCTCGATGCGATCCAGTTGTTCCGCCGGGTCCAGTTCGTACCGCGTTCGACGCATCTCGGCGACGTTCTCGACCGGCAGCGCGGTTTCGACGCGCCGGGGGCCGTCCGCGGCGCTCCCCCCGCCTTCCTCGCCGCCTCCGGTTCCGCCAAGCACGCCGCAGACCTCCTCGGGCGCGCCGTCGCGGGCGTGGTCGAGGACGGCGTCGTAGGCGTCGCCCGAGAAGACGAGGGCGGCGCTCGCGCCGCCGCTGTCCGCCTCGTCGTCACTCATCGCTGCGTCGCCGCCGTCGCCGGGAACGCTGTCGCGACGTTCGCCGGGGGCGCGTCGAACAGGTCGGGGTGGACCAGACCGGCGAGGTGCTCCAGCGAATCGACCAGTCGCGGTCCCGGACGGTTCAGGTAGTTGTGCCCGTCCATCGCGTACGTCCGCCCGTCTCGAACCGCCGTCAGGTCGCTCCACGCGTCCCGCTCCGCGAGTTCTTCAGCGTTCTCCGCCGTCTGGCCGAGGTCGAACCCGCAGGGCGCGGCCACGAGTACATCCGGATCGTACTCGCGTACCGCGGCGAACTCGCGGGGTCGCGAGCGGTCGCCGGGGTCAGCCATCTCGTAGTCGCCGCCCGCGATATCGACCAGTTCGGGGACCCAGTGGCCGGCCACCATCACCGGGTCCATCCAGTCGAGCACAGCGACGGTGGGCATCGACTCTGCCGCCTCCGCGCGTGCCTCGACGGACTCCACGCGTTCTCGCAGTTCGTCGACGAGCGCCGCGGCGCGGTCCGCCCGGTCCGTCGCCGCGCCGATCCTGCGAACGTCGTCGTACAGGTCCGCCAGACTGTGCGGGTCGCTCGTCAGTATCTCGGGGTTCGCGTCGATGGCTTCGACGGCGCGTTCGACGAGTATCTCGTCGACGGCGCAGACGTCGCAGATCCCCTGTGTGACGACCAGGTCCGGGTCCACGGCGTCCAGCGCGTCGACATCTATCTCGTAGACGCCGCCGTGGTCGTTCTCGGCCGCGACGACCTGCTCGTTTATCTCCTCGCTGCTCGCCTCCGGGTCCACCCGCGAGCGGTTCATCGACGGCTTCTCAGCGGCCGCAGGCGGGTGGTCGCACTCGTGCGAGACGCCGACCGGATCGACGCCGAGTGCGTACGCTATCTCGGTGGCCGAGGGGAGGAGCGTGACGACGTTCATACCGGTGCGTTGGGAACGAGCCCCGTTAAACCGTCCGCCGCGACGGGCCGGACTCTCACTGTCGGTCGGAACTCCGCGAGGAGATTCGTTTCCGAGGGGGCGACATGCTTCGGCGGCCTCCGTCCGACAGTATAGTAGCGCTTGCAAGTCATCACACGTTCAATCGCACGACGGCGTGCGATCGGATGTGTAAACAGTTGCAAGCGCTACTAATCAGAACTTCCGGGGGATCTCGATCCAGACGAGACACCAGAGGGCAGCGCCGAGAAACGCCAGTCCGAATTCCGGCAGGAGCACGTACTGCAGTCCTTCACTCCCACCGGGGACGAGCGCGCTCGCACTCGACACCGAGCGGGCCTTTCCCCAGGTGCTACCGACTGCGATCCCGACGAGCGAGAGGCCGAGAAAGCTCGCCAGAAGCAACAGAGCCACCTTGGCTCGAATGGACCATACCTGGATCGTTGTGCGGACTTCGTTCGCGCCCATACTCCCCGTAACACCGTATAGATGTTTGTTATGCGCCGTTTTCCACGCTCACAAACCGACAGGGGCCGTACAGATGCTCCGTCCCGTATGGCGGTATTCCCTGAAACATTCGTGAAAAGTCACCGCCGTCGCCGCTTCTCGGCGGTGCCGATGCGGTTTCCCGGCGGAGGACACCGGGAACACTCATACACCTCTCTCAGTTCATACCGGGAAGAGTCCATACTCCATCTCTCAGTTCGTGCCGAGAATAGTCCCTTCCCCGTCTCTCAGCCCGAACCGAAGACAGCCGATGCTGCGCGTCGTTACTCCAGTTCGTACAGGTCGGTGTACTTCTCGGTGACGTAGTCGAGGAAGTAGTCGGCGGTGAAGCCCTCGCCCGTCGCCGCCTCGATCAGGTCCGGCGTCGTGTACCGACTGCCGTGTCGGTGGACGTTCTCGGTCAGCCAGTCGTGGAGCGGACCGAACTCGCCCTCGCGGATCTTCCCCTCCAGGTCGTCGATGTCGTCCTCGGCGTTGGCGTACAGTTGCGCCGCGAGGACGCTCCCGAGCGAATAGGTCGGGAAGTAGCCGAAGCTCCCATGGCTCCAGTGGATGTCCTGCAGACAGCCCTCGGCGTCCGTCTCCGGGCGGATACCGAGGTACTGCTCGTACTTATCGTTCCAGACCTCGGGGACGTCCTCGACGTCAAGTTCGCCCTCGATCAGTTCGCGCTCTATTTCGAAGCGGATGACGATGTGCATGTGGTACGTCAACTCGTCCGCCTCGACGCGAATGAGGTTGTCCTCGTACACCTCGTTTGCGGCCTCGCAGGCCTCCTGCGGCGTAACGTCGTCTATCTGCGGGAACCGCTCTTTCATCACCGGGAGGAACCGCTCCCAGAACGCTTCGGAGCGCCCGACGTGGTTCTCCCAGAGGCGCGACTGGGACTCGTGAACGGTGAGGTCGCGGGATTCGCCCAGCGGCGTGGCGTAGTCCTCGTCGGGCAGGCCGAGCGTGTAAGTGGCGTGGCCGAACTCGTGGACCGTGCTCGTCAGTGCGCCGAGCGCGTCGGACTCGTCGAACCGCGTCGTGACGCGGGCGTCGTACTGGGTCCCGGTCGAGAACGGGTGCGGTGCCGTGTCGAGGCGGCCGCGGTCCCAGTCGTAGCCGAGCGTGTCAAGCACGTCGCGGGCCAGTTCCTCCTGCGTGTCGATGTCGAACTCGCCGTCGAACGCGTCGAACGCGAGGTCGGCGTCAGATTCGCGGATATCGTCGATCAGCGGGACGAGCTCCTCTCGCAGGCGCGTCAGCGTCTCCTCGGCCGTTTCGAGGTCGAGATACGGCTCGTACTCCGCGAACAGGACGGCGTACGGGTCCGCGTCCGGGTCGATCTGCTCGGCGTACTCGCGCTTGAGTTCGACGAGGTCCTCCAGAACCGGCGCGAAGACCGAGAAATCGTCCTCTTCTTTCGCTTTCTCCCACTTCGGCAGCGCTTCGGAGGTGGTTCGGGATATCTCCTCGACCAGTTCCGTCGACACCTGCGTCGCGCGGTCGTACTCGCGTCGGACCTCGCGAACGACGGCGGCCTGCTCGTCGGACAGGTCCGCGGCCTCTAGTTCGTCCAGATACTCGCCCATCTCGTCGTCGGTGAGTAGTTCGTGGCTCACCGCGGAGAGCGCCGACAGCTGTTGGGACCTGGCCGGCGTGCCGTCCTCCGGCATCATCACTTCCTGGTCCCAGCTGAGGACTCCCCGGGCGTTGCCGATGTTGGAGATGCGTTTTACTTTCGCGAGGAACTGCTCGTACGTGTCCGAAACGTCGTCAGCGGCGGCTTCCGTTGCCATCATCGATTCCTACCGCATCCTTCACTATCAATCCCCTGTTTCAGGGTCTCGCGCGGGTTCCGCTCCGAACTGCTCGACGACACCGCGGTAGATCCGGTAACAGCGATCCAGCGCCTCGACGGAGACGCTCTCGTCTTCCGTGTGCGCCTCTCCCGGTTCGGCGGGACCGCAGACGACGCACTCGACGCCAGCTTGCGAGAGCCATCCTGCGTCGGTCGCGTGCGGTTTGACGACCCCGTCCGGCGTCTTGCTCTGGGACTCCCGGGCGGCCGCCAGCGCCCGGTCGACGAACCGTTCGTCGGCACAGCGCATCGGCGGCAGGTCCTGGTCCACCGTCCACTCGACGCCGTCGAGCGCTTCGACGCGCTTTAGGGGGGCTCGCTCGCCCGGCACGGTTCGCTCGTCCACGGTGACTTCGCAGGTCTCCGGAACGACGTTCCACGCCGTTCCGCCGTCTATCTCCGTGACGACGACGCTTCCCTCGACGCGCTCGCCGGCGATATCGACCGCTGGCGCGTCCATCTCTTTGACCACGTCGACGGCGTCGCAGGAACGGTAGACGGCGTTTACTCCCGCCTCGGCCTCGCTTGCGTGGGCCGCCTCCCCCCGAGCCGTGATCGTGGACCCCCGGCGGCCCTTGTGCGCGATGGCCACGTCGGTCACGTCAGGCGCGGAGTAGCCCGTCGACCCCTCGCCGACGATAGCGTAGTTCGGTGCGAACCCCTCGCCGATGGCGTGGCGCGCGCCCTCGCCGCCGATTTCCTCGCCGACGAAACTGGCGAAGACGAGTTCGAGGCCGTCGGGCGGGTCCGCGTCGCGGAACGCGCACATCGCCGCCGCGACCGCGCCCTTCATGTCCGCCGCACCGCGGCCGTACAACCGGCCGTCGCGTTCCTCGACGACGTACGACCCGTCCTCGGCAACCTGATCGTCGTCCGGCGGCACCACGTCGTGGTGTCCTATCAGCGCCAGCGACGCGTCGCCCGTTCCCGTCCGGGCGATCACGTTGCCAGCGTCGTCGCGGCGCACGTCCGCGTCGGTCGCCGCGCGGAGCCAGTCCTCGACGGCGTCGCCGGCCGCCGTCTCGTCCTCGTGGCTCGGTATCGACACGAGTTCGCGGGTGAGTTCGCGGAGTTCCGTCACGGTGTCTCGTTCGAGCGCCCGGCACAAGAAGCTACAGTAGCGCGTCCAAGTCATCACACGCTGGGTCGTAGGACGTGTGCGATCAGAGTACTGTTCTTGATCACTCTGGCCGTATTCGTCGTAATCAACACCGTCACCTTAGGATCGCATATAGGGCACTAATTTTAACAAATCCAAAACTCGAACTGGATATATGCAGAACCGATACACCACCGTGATGGTCCTGCTGTGTTTGCCGGTTTCCGGGTGTCTCGTGAGTCCTCAATCCCCCGCTGAATCGCCAACTACAGAACCAACCACGATGGCCGTCGATTATCCTGACGTACCAGAATCAGACTCGAACAGGTCGCTACTGAACTTCTCGAAAGCAAACGAGCGTGCACTGGCGACTGAACGGGCTCGAAACTCCACGTCCGGGGAGATTCAAGCAGTAACGATCAGCATCAACAACGCTACGATCAGTGAACGGTCGGCGAATGGAACCGTCGTTCACCTGGAGTACAACGTCGGGCTTCGTGTTGAATCGAACACCGGCGAAGTCTCGTCAGCTGATACCCAATACACGGTGAACTACTACGTGGCCGACGACAAGGAAGTCCATCGGGCAAGTACGAAAGGCCTCCACCGGCCAGGCCCTAACCCACGGACGAACGGGACGACCGTCACCGCAATTTAACTCGTTTTCCCGGGCCAAGATAGACACGTCGGGCGGCCCGGGCGTACCCGTATCAGACCCGCTCGTACACCGGATCCTGTTCGTCGATGGTTTCAGTCGACAGTTTCTCGACCGCCTTGGCGACGTGTCGCGCGCTCGCCGCTTGCTCCTCGCTCGCGCTCGCGACCGACTCTGCCTCAGTAGCGACCGCATCCGCGGCGTCCGCGAGGTCTTCGACCGTCTCCGAGAGCGCGGTAACGCTGCGGGCCTGCTGGTCAGCCGCCGCCGCGACCTCCTCCATACCGGCCGCGGAGTCCGCAACGATGTCCTCCAGGTCTTCGATGGAGTCGACAGCGGCCGCGACCTGTTCGCGTCCCGCCCCAACCCGCTCGTTCGCCGTCTCGATGGCAGTACGCGACTCCGTTGCTCCCACACGCACAGACTCGGCGGCGTCACTGACCGCTTCGAGGTCCTCCCGCGTCTGCGAAACGAACGTCTCCAGTTCCCCGGCGATGGTCTCTGCCGTTCCGTCTCCGGACGCGCGTTTGGCCTCCACCTTCGCGTTCGTCGCTAGCACTGCGGTCCGGTCGACGACGCTGTCGACGCTGTCGACGACGTCCTCGATATCCTTCGCGCGCGCTTCGACGGTCTCCGCCGCGTTCAGTAACTGCTCGGTCGTCTCTTCGACGGTCTCTAGCGCCTCTAACGCCTGCTCACCGGCGTCGACGCCGTCGGCAGCCACGTCGACCGCGCCCTCGCTCGTCTCCCGGACGTCGGCCGCGACTGACGCGACTTCCTCCGCGGCCGCACTGACTTCCTCTAGGTCCGCGGCGGCATCGTTCACGCCGTCCGCTTGGTTCTCGGCGTGGTCGTAGATAGTCGATGCGCTCTCGGCGACCGAGGCGGACGACTGCTGTAACTGGAGGACCGGCGGTTGAACGTCGTTCTCGACCTCGCTGGCGAGCGCGCGCTGCTCTTCGAGTGCGCGTTCCAGTCGCTGGTTGTACGACTCGACGTACGTGTCGCTGGCCACCTGGAGGTCGAGGTTCAGGATGCGCAACACGGCGAGTACGTCCTCCATCCCGTCGTGTATCGCGTCGCGCACCGTCTCCTCCAGCGAGGCGTCCAATCCGTCGTCGCCGTTGCTCTCGCCGCTGATATCGCGGAGCGCCCCGACGACCCGGTCCAGTCCGCCGTCGGTTTCCTCGCGCTCTGTGGCCCACTCTTCGATCGCTTCGACGACCTGCGTCTGGACGCGCTCGTCGACTCGCGAGAGTATGAGGTCGTAGTACAGGCCGTACTGCCCCACGTAATGCTTGAGAGGCATGTCGAGTATCTCGTGGAGTTTCCCGATGCGCGCCCGGTTCGTGAAGTAGTCCTCGTCGTACTCGCCGCTCGCCAGCGACACCAGGTACGCCTTCTGGGTGCGCTTGAGGTCCTCGACGCCTTTCGGTGACCGCTCGAAGATCGCCGTGGTCTGGTCGTACTCGGTCAGGTTGTCGTAGAAGGCGTCCGCGATGGCGTCCTGATTCTCCCGGAGCAACGGTTCGAGGTCCGAGAGACGCGCTACGTCTTCGTCGTCGAATCCGATGAACTCCTTGCGCCACCTGATCTCCTCCTCGTCCAGCCCGATCTGGTCCGTGAGCCCTGCCGATTGAACGAACCGATTCAGTCCACCTAATCCGAACTCCTTCGACGGGTCCATGACAGCGTGAAATCAGTTCGAGTACGAAAATGTTCGACGGCGTTCCCAAAAAGTGAGAACGAGGTGACAGTATACCGGGACCGCCCATCGCCGCTCTTCGAACTGATGCTATACTGCTGTCGTAGCGCGACCGCCTCGGCGTACCAACACACCGCTACGGGTCCGTGCCCTTATGAACCACGGCGACCGTATTTACTCTCATGAACGTTGTTCCGGACACGAGCGTGGTCATCGACGGCCGCGTGTCCGAGCGAGTAGAAGACGGCGACTTCGAGGGCGCGACGATACAGGTCCCCGAGGCGGTCGTGGCCGAACTGGAGGCACAGGCCAACGACGGCATCGACAGCGGGTGGGACGGCCTCTCCGAACTGCAGCGACTCGCGGAACTGGCCGACGACGGGACCGTCGACCTGGAGTACATCGGGACTCGGCCGGACGCCGTCGAGCGCGGCCACGCCTCCGAGGGGGAGATCGACGCGTTGATCCGCGAACTGGCCGCCGAACACGAGGCCACGTTCGTCACGAGCGACGTCGTCCAGAGCGAGGTCGCACAGGCCAAGGGGTTAGACGTCGAGTACATCACGCCCCGGACCCGCGACGTCGGAACCCTCTCGATCGAGGAGATGGTCGACGACCAGACGATGAGTCTCCACCTTCGCTCCGGGGCAGTTCCGATGGCGAAACGCGGCGAGATCGGCGAGATGCAGTTCGAGGAGATCGGAGACGAACCCACCTCCGAGGAGGAGATGAAGGAACACTCCCAGGAGATAATCGAGAGCGCGAAGCAGTCAAACGAGGGTTTCGTCGAGCTTTCGGACGACGGTATGACCATCGTCCAGTTCCGGGACTACCGCATCGCGGTCGCCGAACCGCCGTTCGCCGACGGCTACGAGATCACCGCTGTCCGGCCCATCGTCAAAACCGATATCGAGGACTACGAGTTCGCCGACGAACTCAAAGAGCGCCTGCTCGAATCGAAACGCGGCGTCCTCATCTCCGGCGCGCCCGGGGCCGGGAAGTCGACGTTCGCCCAGGCCGTCGCTGAGTACATCGCCGACCACGATTTCGCGGTCAAGACGATGGAGAAACCCCGCGACCTGCAGGTCGGCCCGGAGATCACCCAGTACACGGAACTCGGTGGCGAGATGGAGGCAACCGCCGACTCCCTGCTGATGGTCCGCCCCGACTACACCATCTACGACGAGGTGCGCAAGACAGACGACTTCGAGGTGTTCGCGGACATGCGCCTGGCCGGCGTGGGCATGATCGGCGTCGTCCACGCGACCCGCGCTATCGACGCGCTCCAGCGACTCGTCGGCCGCGTCGAACTCGGCATGATCCCGCAGATAGTCGACACGGTCGTCTACATCGAGGCCGGCGAGGTGTCGAAGGTGTACGACGTGACCACCGAGGTGAAGGTTCCCGAGGGCCTCACCGAGGAGGATCTCACCCGCCCGGTCATCATGATCCGCGACTTCGAGACGGGTCAACCAGAGTACGAGATCTACACGTTCAACCGCCAGGTCGTTACCGTCCCCATCGGCGAGGGCGAGGAGGACGAAAGCGGCGTCGACCGCATCGCACGGCAGGAGATAGAACGCGAGATCCGCTCCATCGCTCGCGGCCACGTCGACGTCGAACTCCAGAGCCAGAACACCGCCGTCGTCTACGTCGAGGAAGACGACATCTCCACCGTCATCGGCAAGGGCGGCGGCCGCATCACGGACGTGGAGAACCGTCTCGGGATCGACATCGACGTCCGGACCCACGACGAGAAACCCGGCGGGCGGAGTTCGGGCGCTGGCGGTAGCGGCGGAAGCGGCGGTACCAGTAGCGCCGGCGGCCGTGCCGGCGACATCGTCGAACCCGAGGTCACGTCGCGGCACATCGTCATCCCGGTCGACGGTCACGCTGGCGAAACCGTCGAAGTTCAGGCCGACGGCGAGTACCTGTTCACAGCCACCGTGGGTCGAGGCGGCGACGTACAGGTCACTCGCGGGAGCGCTATCGCCGAGGAACTCGAACGGGCGATCGACGAGCGCCGGAGTATCAGCGTCATCTCACAGTAAGCGAGAAAGCGGCGGAAGAAGGCGTCAGAAACGAATTATTCGGCACATCGGCAGGGCTCGGCGTCGTCGGACGAGTCCGACCCCTTCGCGTCCGGTCCGCCGTCGGCTTCGACCGCCTGTTCCTCCGTGAGTTCGTAGAGGCTCTGCCGAGCGTCGGCGAAGTAGACGTCTTCGTCGACGATACCGATATCCTGGAGTCGTTCGAGGGCGTACCGAACCGTCCGCGCCGATAGCATCGATTCCTGAACGATCTGTTTCTGCGTGAGCGGCCCGTCGTATTCGAGCACTTTGAAAACTAACTTCGCACTCGGCGGAAGGTCTTCGAGCTCCTCGTCTGTACCAGCCATCGTTACGATTCGAAAGGACCCAGAAGCATAAAGATTGCCGCATCGGTCTCTCGAACCCCTCGATCACACGGTTTCCCGGTTATCGAGACAGTACTATCTTTAAACAGCGAGAGAATCCCGCCGTTCACGGCGGGCGTGAATCGCGTCACTGGACTACGCAATCCAAAGTCTACAGCAGCCCGAATACCGAACGGAAGTTATTAGTGCCAAAATAACGTACAAAGGGTTGTGAGAACTGAAATCGATATGGAGCGAGGGAGCGACCTCCACGAACGGGTGAAAGAGTACGCCCGCGACAATGGCATCCGACATCCTCGCGCCTACGCTGAACTAATCGAGAAAGGATTAGACGCCAGTGACAACAATAACTAAGACCCTTCAAGCGACGTTCGCCCCACCGACAGCCCACAAGCAGTCGAAACTAAACGACCTGCTCGAAACCTACCGTGACGGTCTGCAAGAGGCGTTCGACGCCGGGGCGAGTACCATGTCGGCAGTGAGCGACATCGTGACGCCCTACGATCTGCCATATCAGGCCAAAGCTGCTCTCTGTAACTACGTCCCGAAACTCCGCAAGACATACAACGCCAAGGAGTTGGACGACAGCCACCCAATACGGCTCACGAATCAAGCTGCGAAGTTCGACCACTCCGAGGAACGTGACTACGAGTTTACGTGGTGGGTTCCGCGCCCCGGTCGGGGGACGAACTTCTGGATTCCGCTCCGCATCAACCCTGAGCAGGAAGACCTCTGGCACGACCTCGTATCGGAGGGCGCGAAGGCGGGTGAGATACGGCTTCAGAAGCATCGGAAAAACTGGGTACTGCATGTCACCGTCGAGTACCCGGTCGAAAAACCAGCGACGGACTGTGACGCCACGCACATCGGCTTAGACATCGGAGAAACCGCCCTCATCACGGGCTGTGCCCTCAAGGATGGTTCTCCGACTGACCCGTTCGTGTGTAGCGGAAGCAGAGCGAAGCACCTCCGCAAAGAGATGCACACAACCCTGCAACGACTCCAAGAGCGTGACGCCTCCGAGTGGCGGATTGAAAACCGCTTCTCGCACTACCAGAACGCACTCACCGACATCGTGGAGAAGGCGTCTCGACAGGCCGTCGAGTACGCCAAACAGTTTGAGAACCCGGTGTTGGTGATGGAGGACTTGACGTACATCCGTGAGCGTCTCGACTACGGGAAGTACATGAACCGTCGGCTTCATTCCTGGGCATTCGCCCGGCTCCAAGGCCGCATCAAAGACAAGGCGACGGAAGCAGGCATCCCGGTTGAGTACGTGAACCCGGCATACACCTCGAAGACGTGCCACTCGTGCCACCGCATCGGTCGGCGGGACTCTCAAGCCGAGTTTCGGTGTCTGAACGATGACTGCCACGTTTCGACGTTTCAGGCCGACATCAACGCTTCCGCGAATATCGCACGACGGATTGACCCGTGGGGAGAGAGCGTCCCGCTTGATAAGGTGGGACGCGATGACTCGCCTCGGGATGGGAGCGGTAGTGACACCGCCACGGCTCACTGTGAGACGAGCGAGAACCCCTCGCAGATGACGCTCACGGCGTTCCAAGAGTCGGAACCCTCTACCTAGCGACGACTGACTGGTATTCCCCATGCGTGGGAAGCCCCGCCGTTTACGGCGGGGAGGATGTCACCTGTCGGAACATCGGTGCCGTTTGGAGCTGTTTATCCGCAGGATAGTTAGTCAGCTCTGCCGTTGCCCGGTGGTGACGTCCGTCGAGCGCCCGCAAGCGAACTGTTTTTCACCGCGGGTCCCCGACCGTTTCGTATGGCGACCGAACAAGCCGAATCTGAGGGGATGGATTCTCATCTCCGTTCTATCACGGTCACGTCGCTCGCGTCCATCGGCGGGATCGCGGCGGCGCTGGTCTCTTCCGCGATGACGGCAGACATGGCTCCGGCGGACGCGGCTATGCACCAACCCGCACAGGCCATCGTCCTCGCGCTCGTCCTCGTACAGATCCCTCTCTACCGGGCCATAGGGGCGTACGGCGAGGAGGGTCCCGGAATAAAGGACTACCTCTTCATCGCCTTCATGACGTTTGCCCTCTGGTTCGTGACGTGGGGAATCATGCTCGAAACCGGATTCGGGATCTCGTTCTAACATGGCGAGCGACAGTATCGCCGTCGTCGACCTCGACAGATGTCAGCCCGACCGGTGCAACTACGAGTGTAAGAACTTCTGTCCGCCGAACCGCACCGGGAAAGAGTGCATCACGCTGCGGGGCGAAGACACCCGCGAGGGCGACCCCGACCAGATCCACATCAGCGAAGAGATCTGCCTGGGCGAGACCTGCGGCATCTGCGTCGAGAAGTGCCCGTTCGACGCTATCGAGATCATCAACTTGCCACAGGAGCTTCAGGACGACCCGGCTCACCGCTACGGCGAGAACGCCTTCTCGCTGTACGGCCTGCCCGTTCCGCAGGAAGGCCAAGTGACGGGTATTCTGGGACCGAACGGCATCGGGAAGACGACGGCCGTCCGCATCCTCGCCGGCGAACTCGTTCCCAACCTCGGCCAGCACGAAACGGAACCGGACTGGGACGACGCTCTGGACGCGTACCGCGGAACCGAACTTCAGGATTACATCGCGTCAGTCAGGGACGGCGACGTCACCGTCGCGCGAAAGCCCCAGTACGTCGACCAGATCCCCGGCCAGTTCGACGGCAACACGCGCGAACTGCTCGAACAGACCGACGAGCGCGGCGACCTCGACTACCTGATCGACCGTCTCTCGATCCGCCCCGTGATGGACCAGAACATCGACAACCTCTCCGGCGGCGAACTCCAGCGAGTCGCCATCACGGCCTGTCTCGCGCGGGAAGCCGACTTCTACTTCCTCGACGAGATCACGCCCTATCTCGACATCGGCCAGCGCGTCACCGTCGCCCGCCTGATCCAGGAACTCGCCGAGGAGGGCGACAAGTCGATGCTCGTCGTCGAACACGACCTCGCGATTCTCGACCTGCTGGCCGACAACCTCCACGTCGCGTACGGTGAACCCGGCGCGTACGGTGTCATCACGTCGCCTAAATCCGTCCGCAACGGCATCAACGAGTATCTCGCCGGCTATCTCGACAACGAGAACATGCGTATCCGGCCGGAGGCCATCGAGTTCGAGCAGCACGCTCCGCGACCTGTCTCGTCCGCCGACACGCTCGTCGAGTATCCGGACCTCTCGATGAGCTACGGCGAGGGCGAGTTCTCGCTCGACGTCGAGGGCGGAGAGGTCCGCGAGAACGAGGTTCTCGGCATCGTCGGCCCGAACGGTATCGGGAAATCGACGTTCGCCCAGATGCTCACCGGCGACCTCCAGCCCGACGAGGGCGATGTCGATTTCGCGCTCGATATCTCCTACAAGCCCCAGTACATCGAGATCGACCAGCCGATGCGGGTCGATGCGTTCCTCTCCTCTATCACCGACCAGTTCGGCTCGTCGTACTGGAACACCGAGATAGCCCAACCGCTCCAGCTAGAGCGGATCATGGAGCAGAACCTGAACGACCTCTCCGGCGGCGAGCGCCAGCGGGTCGCTATCGCGGCGTGTCTGTCCGAAGACGCCGACATCTACCTGCTCGACGAACCGAGCGCTCACCTGGACGTCGAACAGCGCGTCCAGGCGACCCGCGCGATCCGGCGGTACGCCGAGAGCCAGGACGCGACGGTGCTGGTCATCGACCACGACATCTACATGATCGACCTGCTGGCGGACCGCCTGATGGTATTCGACGGCGAACCCGCCGAGCGCGGCCGCGCCGGGAAACCGCAGGACATGCGTTCTGGAATGAACGACTTCCTCGCGAATCTGGAGATCACCTTCCGACGCGACGAGCGCGTCGGCCGTCCGCGGATCAACAAGCCCGGCAGTCAACTCGACAGCGAGCAGAAAGACAAGGGCGAGTACTACTACGCGCCCTGAGGTCCGTCGGGGCGCTGCCAGTTCGCAGACGCCGGTTCCGGCTGTCGGTCGTCGCAACTGTACTTCCCGTTTTTCGAGAGTTCGTTAGCTGTGACGACAGCGTCAGCACGGCTTCCCTGTGGTCGCCTTCGGCCGGTGGACGTGCGTCGGACTGACGCCCAGCGACTCGTACTCCTCGAACGTCTCGTCGTTTATTTCCGCCGCGTATCGCACCCGGCGGAGTCGAAGGAGCGAGTGGAGATGGATCAGTTCAGTCTTTCGCAAGGTGTCCAAGTTAGGGATTCGAGGAGGAAAACGAGGTGGGGCATCTCTGCCGAGATCGCAGGTACAAACCGCGACGGCGTCAGAGAACCTGCCGCTGACAGGAGCCACACAGCGTCTGCTCTTTCACGTCGACTTCCCGGACGGTCGGCGAGAAGTTCATGACGCAGCGCTTGTTGTCGCAGTGTTCCAGACCGAGCGTGTGGCCGACCTCGTGGACGATCTCCTTGCGAACGCGGTCGCCGAATATCTCGCCGGCGTCCTTGTTCGAGAAGCCGCCGTCGCTGGATGTCTGGAGACGATACGTCGAAACGACGCTGCCGTTGCCGTCGAGATAGGCGAGGCCGAAGACGTAGTTTCGACGCCGGTAGAAGAGGTCCTTCGTCGTGACGGCAATGTTCTTCTCGCCGCTTCCGACGCGGCTGGCAAGTTTGATGAACTCCTCCGCGCCGTACTGGTTGCGGTTGCTGTCGTACGCGCCGTTGGGGATAGATTGCGACTGCTGGACAGTAACTTCGCAGTCGTAGACGCTCCGCAGCCCGGCGGACGCCTGCCGTTTGACCCTGGCGGGCACTTCCCCGACCGGCACGATGTCAACGAGCATGCACAGCAATTAGGGCGCGCCGGCAATAAACATCCCGCCTGTGTCCCGCCCTTCGACCGACGCGCTCGCCGACCACCTCGCTCGATACGAACACGTGGTGGAAGTCGGAATCGGCCGGCGAACCGACGTGGCGCGAACGCTCGCCGACCGCGGCGTTACCGTCACCGCGACGGATGTCCGCGACCGTTCTGTCCCCGACTGCGTCTCCTTCGTCGTGGACGACGTGACCGATCCGGACCCGGCCGTTTACGCCGATGCCGACGCGGTCTACGCGCTGAACGCGCCGCCGGAACTCCACCGGCCGCTCCGCGATGTCGCCGACGCGGCCGACGCCGTCTTGTTCTTTACCACTCTGGGCGGCGACCCGCCGTCGGTTCCCGTCGACAGGGAGACGGTGCCCGGCGACACGCTGTACCGTGCGCGGGGGCCGGCCCGGGCGCTCTGCCGTAACGACACGCCCTTATCCCAGTCCCGCCTCCGCTCGGATATGAACGCCGACGCAGTCGTTCTGGACGTCGACGGCGTCCTCGTCGACGTGGAGGACTCGTACCGCCGCGCGATCGTCGAGTCGATCGAGCGCGTCTACGACCGCACGATCCGCAAGGCAGACATTCAGCAGTTCAAGGACGCCGGCGGGTTCAACAACGACTGGGAACTCACCGACGCCGCCGCGCTGTACGTCCTCGCCGCCGGGGAAGGGTACGGCGAGAGCATCGGAGCGTACACCGACGCTATCGCGGCCCGCGGCGGTGGCGTCGACGCCGCGGAGGCGGTCATCACCGACGCGCTCGGCGCGAACGCGACCGAACGCGTCCGCGAGGCGTGGGACCGCGAGCGACTCCGCGAGGTGTTCCAACAGCTCTATCTCGGTGCCGACCTCTACCGCGCTATCGAGGGCGGCGACCCCGACACCGAGACGGACGGGTTCATTCACGACGAGCCGGTCATCGCCGACGAGTCGACGATAGCCGCGCTCACCGACCGCTACGACGTGGGGGTGCTCACCGGCCGGCCGGAAGCGGAGGCAAGCATCGCGCTGGAACGCGTCGGTCTGGACGTCCCCGCCCCGCATCGGTTCACGATGGACGACTGGGAGGCGGGCAAACCTGACCCGCACGCGCTCGTCACTCTCGCCGAGCGCTTCGACGCGGGGACCGTCGTCTTCGTCGGCGACACGTTAGACGACGTGCGGACGGCGGTCAACGCGGCCGAAACGGACCCGTCCCGCGACTACCGCGGCGTCGGCGTCCTCACCGGCGGTCTCACCGGGGAAGAGGGACGAGAGAAGTACGAGAAAGCGGGCGCGTCAGCCGTCGTCGACTCCGTCAACGATCTTCCGGACCATCTCGGATGAGGACGCCGAGGACGAGACCGTAGACCAGATGGTGCCACAGCGTCTCCAGGGACGCTTCTCGGGACAGGTCCCGGCCGAACGGCCCCCAGCCGACGAACGGGAAGAAGACGGTCTGTTGTATTACCCACAGAAACGCCCCCCAGGCAGCGCCGCGGACGGCCCCGCCGCGCGGTTGGAGGAGCGCGAACGCCGCGCCCATCGTCCCGCCGTAACCGAGGTGCGAGACGGTGGCCGCCAGTAACTTCGGTCCCTCCGGCGCGTCCTCGCCGACGATTCGTTCGGTCAGCGCCCGCGGAAACGGCGTCGGGAGCGCAGTCAGTCCCTGTCGCCGGCCGGTGATCGCGGCGGCTGTCTTCCAGACTGTCGCGACGACGCCCGCAGCGAATCCTTTCATATGTACTCTCGCCTCGAACGCCGTACCACGGCCAGCCTGATAGAGACTGTTGTGAGTTAGCTCGGTAGTTCGCCGCCACGGGGTCGGAGAATATCGTGAATCAGTTACAACAGTCCCTATGAAAGCCGCTCGACCGAGCGCTTTTCCCTCTCGCCGTGGCAGGTCGCCCGTGACAGATCCCGACCTCGACGCGGTGCAGTCGAAACTGGAGCGCGCGACCGGTGTGACGGACGACGAGGCGGCCCGTCTGCTCGCCGACGCTCAGGACGATATCGACGACTTGCGCGGTGCGGCGGACGTCGACGAGGACCGCCTCGATGCCCTGGCGGCGGCGGTATCCCAGCGGTTGCGGGAACGCTCCGAGCGCGACGCGTACGACGGCGGCGCTCCCGACGGTGCCGCGATGAACCCCGAGGACGAAGACGCTCCCTGACACTTATCCCGGCCGCGGACCGAGTGGCCGGTATGGACCGCGCTACGCTCGAACATCGCGCCTGGACGGTCGGCCTCTCAGCTCTCGTCGGAGTGGTCGTTGGGGGCTCCGTCGCGGCCGATCCCGCCTCCTTCCTGCTGGTCGCCGCCGTTGCCTTCCTCATCGGCCTGCCGATAGTCTCTCGGGTACTCGACCGCTCTATCGGTCCCGACAGCGACCAGCCCGGTCGCCTGACGCTGTTCTGGGGAACCATCGTTCTCGCCATGCCGCTGTTCTGGGTCATGGACGCCGTTGCACCCGGGGGGACGGTGACGCTCGCTCTCCGAGGTGTCGGAATCGCGATCGTGTTCCTGTTCGCGACGTGGCTGGCGTACTACGGCGGATACGACCGCATTCGGGAGGACGTGTCCTGATGGCGGACTGGGGCTGGCTTTCGACGTTCGCGAGCGGCGCCTACCTCGTCGCGGTCTTTTCCTCGCCCGTCGCGGACCGCGTCGGGACAACGGGCACACCGGCTGTCGCCTTCGCCGCTCTGGCGTTCGTCGCGCTGTGGCGCTTGTCGACCTGGCTCGACAACGGCGGGTACGAGCGCCTCGGCGCTGCTTCCGACGGCGCGGGAACGTTCTTCTGGCTGGTGGTTCTGTATCTCCCCTGGGGGTTCCTGCCGACGCTCGCCGCGGTCGACCGTCTCGTCGTTCTCCCGTACGATATCTTCTTACCCGCGACCGTCGCTTCGTTCTCGCCCGTCGCGGCCTGGCTCGCGTTCTACGGCGGTGCCGACCGCCTCGGAGTCGACAGCGGCACGTTCGACAGACTGATCGGCGGCTGGCTGGCTACGCTCGTCGTTGGGGCGAGCGCCGCTCTGTTGCTCGACGTGTCGATCGCTGAGAACGCTGTGGCCGTCGCGTTCCTCGCCGCGCAAGCCGTCGGCTTTGCTGTCGCGTTGGCCGGTAGAATGCGCGTCGCCGCCTGAACACCCAACGCTTAATCTCCGAGGGGCTAACCAACGGGTATGCGAATCGCTCTACTCGGCGGTACCGGCGATATCGGTCAGGGACTGGCGCTCCGTCTGGCGTACGACACTGCCCACGAGATACTGATCGGGTCGCGCGACCCCGAGAAGGCACGCACCAAAGCCGAGGAGTACGAGACGGAACTCGACAGCCGCGGCGTCGACCCCGACGTCAAGGGCTTCGAAAACGGCATGGCCGCCGACCGCTCGGACGTGGTCGTCGTGGCCGTTCCGCCCTATCACGTCTCCGACACCATCGAGGACGTGGCGGACAGGCTCGACGACGACGCCGTCCTCGTCACGCCCGCGGTCGGCATGAAAAGCGACGAAGACGGCATGCACTATCATCGCCCCGGCGCGGGGAGCGTGACGGCCGTCGCCGCCGCCGCCGCGCCCGATTCCGTGTCCGTCGTCGGTGCGTTCCACAACCTCGCCGCCGACCGCCTCGCCAACCTCGACATCGACCTCGACGTCGACACTCTCGTCGTCGGCGACGACGACGACGCGAAGGAGACGGTGACGATGATCGCCGAGCAGATAGACGGCCTCCGCGCCTTGGACGCCGGGCCCATCGCAAACGCGGCCGAAGTCGAGAGCGTGACGCCGTTGGTCATCAACATCGCCCGGTACAACGAGGGCATGCACGACGTGGGGACAACGTTCCACTGAAAGCCCTTGCTCGACCCTGGCGGGTCTCGCTGCGCCCTTTCACTGTCCTCCACGACGCGCGAGCGGAGAGCGCGTCGGTCCAGGCAGCTAGTTCGCGCGGCGCTGACGGCCGTCAGCGCACGCTTCGAGTGCCTGCCTTTCCCCGCACGCTGGCGATAAAACGCCAGCGCGGCCGGCCGGCTGTGTGGCGGGTAGTAACACACACCGTGAAGCCGCCGCTTCACCGTCAGAGAGTCGCTCTGACGAGTCTCTGCTCACTCTGATAGCGGAGAGTCCGTAATCGAACGGAGAGGCTGCGGCCCTTTTGGCCGAGCTTTTTACCGGGAGAGTGCCCGCAGCGCCTTCGGGGCGAGGACACCCCACCCGAAAAAGGTCGTCGTTCTAGGCCCCGGCGTTCTCCAGTGCGGTTTCGATGTCGTCGCGCTGGGTAACGCCGACGAATCGTTCGACGATTCCGTCGTCGTTTTCGACGATGAGTGTCGGCAGGGAACGGACCTGGTACTCGTTGGCCACATCCTGGTTCTCGTCGACGTTTATCTTCTCGACCTCGAAGCGGTCCTCCCAATCTTCTTCAAGTTCTTCGAGGATCGGGTCCTGCGTCTTGCACGGACCACACCAGTCTGCATGGAAATCCTTCAGTGTTACAGTCATACTGCGCTCGGCGGAAATACCCGCGCGTCGCGCATAAGGGTTTCCCACTCTTGTACAACCGTGGCACAATCAGTTGGACGCACTCGGTTGCTGACCGATATCCGACCGATATCTACCTGACAGTAGTGGCGGTACCGGTGCGAAAGGTTTACCCTGTCCCATTGCGGACTACTCGAACATGAGCAGCGGCGAAAACAGCGGCGGGCTAATGTCCAGTGCGGGACTAGTCCGCTACTTCGACGCGGAAGACCGAAACGCGATCACCATCAACCCGAAAACAGTCGTCGCCTTCGGCGTACTGTTCGGCGTCCTGATTCAGGTCCTGTCTCTCATCGGATAACGAGTCCGTGCGGGTTTTTTAGCCGCGGCACGTAGTAGGCGCAATGACCTTTACAGCCGGAGTCGTCGCCGTACAGGGCGACGTGAGCGAACACGCCGCTGCGATCGAACACGCCGCCGAGCGCCGCGGCCGGACCGCCGAGGTGGTGGAGATACGTGACGCCGGGATAGTTCCCGACTGCGACGCCCTCCTCATGCCGGGCGGGGAGTCGACGACCATCTCGCGCCTGCTCCACGACGAGGGGATAGCCGCAGAGATAGTCGACCACGTCGACAACGGCAAACCGGTCCTGGCGACGTGTGCGGGGCTCATCGTCGCCTCGCGAGACGCCGGTGACGAGCGCGTTGAAACGCTCGACCTGATCGACGTTACCGTCGAACGCAACGCGTTCGGCCGGCAGAAAGACAGCTTCGAGGCCCCGCTCGACGTGGACGGTCTCGACGACCCGTTCCCTGGCGTGTTCATCCGCGCACCGGTTATCAGCGAGGTCGGCGGGGACTCCGGCCGTGGCTCGGAGACCGGTCGGACGCAATCGGGTGGTGTAGCGGTCCTCGCCGAGTGGGACGGCCGCCCCGTCGCCGTCCGCGACGGCCCCGTCATCGGGACTTCGTTCCATCCGGAACTGACCGACGACGACAGGATCCACGAACTCGCCTTCTTCGCCGAGACGCCGGCGACCCAGTAGGGGAGACTTTTCTCCCTGGGGTCCGAGGTTCGTGTATGGACGCGACTATCGACGCGGTACGCGTCGCCGGGACGCCCGACGGCCCCGTTCCCGTTGCCGTCCTCGCCGTCGAGGAGGAATCGGACGTTCTCCCTATCTTCATCGGGTTCGACGAGGCGGCGAGCATCGCGCGGGGCTTAGATGCCGAGGACATCGGGCGACCGCTGACTCACGACCTCCTGCTCGACGTGATCGAGGAACTCGGCGGGCGGGTGACCGAAGTCGTCGTCAGCGGCGTCGAAGACGGCACGTACATCGCCGACCTGCACGTCGAGACCCCCCGCGACGAGGCAATCATCGACGCCCGTCCAAGCGATTCGCTGGCGCTCGCTGCGCGGACGAACACCCCCGTCGAGGTCGACGAGTCCGTCTTCGAGAGCGGACGGCAACCGCGGGATGAGTTCGACGCGCTCGACGACATCCGGGAGGTGGCAGACCTCGCATGACCCAGGAGAGCACCGCGGAGATACTGGACGACCTGTTCGCCGTCATCGAGGACCGCAAGGAGACGCTGCCGGAGGACTCCTACACCGCCTCGCTGTTCACCAGCGAGAAAGGAGAAAACGAGGTGCTGGAGAAACTCGGCGAGGAGTCGACGGAACTGGTACTCGCCGCGAAAGACGACGACTACGATGAAATAGCCCACGAGAGTGCCGACATCGTCTATCACCTGCTCGTCCTGCTGTCGATGAAAGGGATGGACATCGAGGACCTGCGTGCGGAACTGGCCGAACGGCGGTGACGGAGAGTCGCTGGACTCAGTAGCGGCGGTCGGCGCGGATGCGCTCCTTTTTCGCACCTGAGTCCCCGAGTACGCCACCGACCGCCCCGGCCAGCGCGCTATCCAGCGCCATCAGCACGGCGATGGCAAGGGCGACGAAAAAGACCGCGCCGCCGACGAACGGCCCGAGCGGCCCGAGGCCGATGGTGCCGACGACGGTCGCGCCGAACCCGAACGTGATCGCCAGAACGATGCCGCCGAGCGACCCGGCGAGCAGGCCGTGCCACGCGCCGCTGAGCAGTCCCCCACCGGCCATGTAGCCGGCGATGAACCCGCCGACCAGGCCGGCCGCTGCGTGGCCAACTCCGGGAGCAGCCAACGCGAACAGTCCGGCAACGATCTCGACCAGAAACCCGGTTATGACTGCGCGCCAGTTCATGTCTGGACGTAGGCGGTTCACGAATAAAGCCTTCTCGGCGTTACGGCTCCGTCAAGGGCGAGAACCGCGCGACGCGAACGCCGTTCGTCCCGCGCACGAGTGGTTCAGACCCGATAGGTAGACAGCCGACCCACTCCGCCGCCGCTCAGACGCGTGAATCCGCGCGCTTTTACGCTCCGGAGACGTATTCACGCCCATGATTTTCGAGGACCTTCCGACGACGCCCACGTCGGAGGAACTTATCGACAAGGCGTTTTCGCGGGCGTCGCGGTCGGGGCGGGCCAAGAGCGGATTCCAGGCCCAGCAGTCGATGCTTCAGACGGCGGCGAATATCCTTTCGGACAACTTGGAAAACGTGGTGACCGCGTGGCCGGACTTCGAGGACATCGACCCGTTCTACTACGAACTCGCCGACGCGATGGTGGATGCCTCCGAGTCGCACTCGGATGCCGCGGGAGACGCTGACGCGCCTTCCGGCGTCGACGAACTCCGGAAGAGCCTCTCCGAGGTTACCTGGGCGAGCCGCAAGACCGACGAACTCCGCGAGGAGTATCAGGGCCGTATGCGCGGCGACGTAGACACGGCTCGAAAGGTGCGAAAACAAGCGTTCGCCCGCCTCGCCGACGTGGTCGAGGAAGTCGAGGACGACCTGCTTCGCCTCAACGAAGCGCGCGAACAGTTGCGGAAGCTTCCGGACATCGACCCCGACGCCCCCACTATCGTCGTCGCGGGCTACCCCAACGTCGGGAAATCGTCGTTCGTCAACGAGGTGACAAACGCCCGCGGCGAGACGGCGTCGTACCCGTTCACGACGAGAGGAATCGGCGTTGGCCACTTCGACCGGGACCACATCCGTTATCAGATAGTCGACACTCCGGGGCTCCTCGACCGACCGCCGGAGGACCGGAACGATATCGAGTCACAGGCGGTCAGCGCACTGGAACACCTCGCGGACTGCGTCCTCTTCCTCGTCGACGCGAGCCTCGACTGCGGCTATCCGCTTGACGTCCAACTGGAACTCAGAAACGCGGTCGAAGCGCAGTTCGAGGACGTCCCCGTTCTCACTGTGTGTAACAAGGCCGACCGTTCGCGTGACGTCGACGCGGACTACTACATGAGCGTCGCAGACGGCGAGAACGTAGAAGGCGTCCTCGACGCCGCCGTCGAGGAGATCGGTTACGAACTAGAACTACCGTTCGACGAGTAGCGTCGGTCGGTTACTTCTACAGACGAACAAGGCGAGTTCTTCGGGGTCGTACGGAAGACGAAGTCTTCCGTGATGACGAGAGTCTCGAACTACTTGACTCCGAGGCGGTTCACGATCCCTCGTTGGGATCGTTGCAGCTTTGTGTCGGTTTTCACCGGCCCGACATGGGAACTACCCGACTGGCCTACAACAGTCCCTATCAGGCGTCCGTCGCGTTGTAGGTCACCTGGACCTGCGCGCTGACGCTGACGGGGCCGGACTCGATGCTCGTCGAAGCGTCGCCGCTCGCCGCGGTCTGTGCCTCGGCGTAGTACGGCCGAACGTCGACGTGACCGGTCGAGGCCGACGTGACGCCCGTGATCGTCAGGTTGGCGTTCTTCGCCAGCACCTCGGCGTCACTTCGCGCGTTGTCCATGGCGTTCGAGAGTGCTTCCTCTCGGAGTTCGTCGCGCGTCTCCTCGGAGAGAGTGAACGACACCTGACCGACGTTCGTCCCGCCGTTGTTGACGGCCGTTTCGATGACCGTGCCGACCGCGTCCGTGTCGTTGATCTCGATCTCGAAGGAGTGGGTGCCGATGTATCTGGTCGGACCCTCGGACCGTCGCGATTCGTGGTCCTCCCGGATGATATACCGGCTGGTCTCTATCTGGTCGTCAGTGATACCGATCTCTTCGAGCGCCGCCCGCATCTCGGAGACGTTCTCGGAAAGCTGCTGACGCACTGTCTCGGCGTCGCTAGCGCTCGCCTCGACCCCGATATCCAACACGGCACGGTCGGGGTCCGCTGTCACCTCACCGCTCGCGGACACGCTCACCGACTTCGCCGGTTGTTGTTGCTGTTGGGCGCTTGCTGCTGGTGACGTATCTCCCTCCGGAGAGGCATCGCTGCTACTGCCGATCGTCCCCGCACAGCCCGCGGTGACGAGCATTGCCACCACTGCGAGCGTCGCGAGGAGACGTTTTCGGGTCATACGATCTTCACTGCGACCCACCTAACAAAGTAGTTCACGGAGGGTGAAATGGGAGTTTGAGCCACGAGCCTTGGGTCGTGGATGCGGTCGGTCTCGCCGCCACCGACGACGGTTGATCGTCATCCGTGCCGTTCGTCACGTTGCCGGTAGACGAGGTCTGGTACGTCTGGAACTGCACGTGAACGGTGACGTTCTCCCCCGTCTCTTCGGCGATGGCCGCTTTCAGGTCGTTCGCCAGTTCCGGATACTCAGTACCCTGTGGATGACTGATGCTGACCGTAACGTTCTCCGGCGCACTGAACGGTTTGACACCGATGTACTCGACGCCGACGGAGACGATGCTGGCCCGGTCGTACTGGTCCGAATCGACGACGTCGTGTGCCGCCTGATTGACCGATCGCTGGAACGTGATCTGCTGGCCCGTCCCGACCGCCGTCACGCCGATGACTGCGATGAGTAAGACCGCGGTCAGGCCGAGCGCAACCGTCTTCCGCCGCGTATCGCCCGAGAGGAACGCCCGCCACTGCACACGCTGGTAGCCGAGCGCCCAGAGCGTGACGAACACGGCGACGTTGATCGCGATCAGCGTGGCGACGAGGAGAAACAGCGTCCCGAAGGCGATGACGTTGTACTCCCAGACGAGGGCGATACCGGTGGTCGCCGCCGTCGGAATAAGCGCCGCGGCGATCATCACGCCGATGAGCGACGTCGGTCCCTTCGTCGTCAGGCCGAACGCGGCGGCAGCACCCGACGCCAGTCCGACGACCACCGAGAACACGCTCGGGGAGATCCTGAGCGCGATCGGCTGGATCGACGCGATGTCGAGTTCCGCCGGGACGAACCCGCCGGCCCTGAGCAACCAGGCGAACAGGAACGCGCCGCCGACAGCGACGACGACGCCGAGCCCCTGGAGCCAGATGCTCTCCCGGAACATCTTCTCGTCGCCGGTCACCCCCCCGACGCCGGTCGTCAGCACCGGGCCGACGATGGGGGCGATGACCATCGACCCGACGACCACCGCCGGCGACCCGACAAGGAGACCGGCAGTCGCGATGATGGCGCTGAAGAAGATCATCGCCACGAACGACGTCGGGTCCCGGCTCATGTCCTGGGCCTTCGACTTGAGTTCCGGTCGCGTCAGCGGGTCGAAATCGGAGGCGAACCGGTCCTGCAGTTCCTCGGAGTGAGGTGTCGTCGCAGTCTCCGCGTTGCCGAGGACGGTGTACCCGTCTTCGGGGAAGCCGGCTTGCTCCAGCGTGTCCCGGATGGTCCCGACGGCGTCCGTGGGCAACGGGAACTCCACGATCCAACCGCCGGCGTCGCTCTCGTTACGACTGATGACGTAGTCGACGTTTTCCGACTCCAGCGCGGCGGTGACGGCGTCGCGTTTCTCGTCGGAAACGAGGATCTGGATGAGACGCACAGCAGGCCAACGCCGCCCGGTCGAAAAAGGACCGGGGGTCGTTGTGTGCGTCCGGGTCGCGGAAGCAGTCGGTTACCGCCCCGAACAACCGGCTAAGGTCACGTTACGGTCTGCCCCGGGACCGCAGAACTGTGCGCTCCGCCGTGTTTGTCGCGCGCCCGGGCGAACGGAGAGCGCTCGGCGGCCCGGACCGGTTCGGCGACTCGCTCGGACGACCCGCCCGCGGTCTGGACCGTAACCAACTGCACCTGAACGCTGACGTTCTGTCCGGTCGTGTCCCTGACGCGTTCGACGATCCGACTCGCCAGTCCCGGGTGGTTCTCGTCGCCCGGGCGACCGACGGTAATAACCACTTGGTCCGTTTGGGACCCGAGCGGGCCGCCTTCGCGGGTTATCTCGACGTCGATGAGAGAGAGATTCGCGTACTCCTCGTCGCTGAGGACGGCGTTTACCTCGTCCCGGACCGCCTGGTCGCTGGTCGCCGTCTGGAACGACGTGAGGGTGACGCCCGCCAGAAAGCCCGACAGGAGGAGCAGGCCGACGAGAAGCATCCCGATGCGCCGGACCGTCTTGGACCGAGCCTCGTCCGCCTCGAACCACTTCCCGGGACGATACCCCATGTACCAGAGCACGACGAGCGCCGCGAGGTTGATGGAAAAGAGGTTGACGAGAACCAGTACACCGGCCCCGAGAACGACGTCCGAGAGGCCCCACGCGATACCGATCCCGACGGCAGCGACGGGGGGGATGAGTGCCGCGGCGATCATCACGCCGACGAGCGCCGCCGAGACGCCGCCGGAGAGGCTCATCGCCCCGGCTATCCCGCCGCCGAGAGCCACCGCGAGCGAGAGCAAGTCCGGCGAGAGGCGTCCCTGCACCTGGCCGAGTTCGAGGACGTCCAGCCCCGGCGGCACCAGATACAGCGACTTGACCAGCAACGCGAACACCGTCGCGGCGATAGTCGCCGCTGTGAATCCGACGACCTGGAACTTCACACCCTGTCGGAACAGGTCGTTGTCGTTGATGACGGTCCCCACGCTGGTCGCCATCGCCGGGCCGAGCACCGGCGCGATGACCATCGACCCGACGACCACCGCCGGCGAATCGAGCAGCAGGCCCGCCGTCGCGACGACGGCGCTTACGATAGCCAGCGTCAGATAGGTCCGGACGTTCGGCATGAGGTCCGCCGCTTCCGACTGTATCTCCTCGCGAGCGATCCGCTGGTCCGATTCGTTTGTGTCGTTATACTGCTCTTGCAGTTCGTCGAACCGCCGCGAAATGACTGTCTGAGCGTCGATAACGATCGTGTAACTGTCCTCGTCGATCCCGATCTCGCGGAGCCGTTCCAGTATCGGTTCGACCGCGTTCCGCGGCAGCGGGAACGAGACGACGGCGGTGTACTCCCGGCCGCTCGTTTCGTCCGTGAGGGCGTAGTCGATACCCTCGTCGTCGAGGGTTTTCAGAACCGCCTCACGCTTTCCTGCCGGGATCATGACCTCTACGAGACGCACGTGCGCCGCTTTGGGGGCCGTCGGCAAATAATCCCGGGAAGGGAGATGACCGAGACAGCAGTCTTAACCGCCAGCGCGCGCTACCTGCGGCCATGTTTGATGACCGACCGGACCGTGACGCCGAAGTCGTGTTCGCCGGCCGGTCGAACGTCGGCAAGTCGACGCTGATGCGCGAGTTGACGGGCCACACGTTCGACACCGGCCAGAAACCCGGCGTCACCCGTTCGCCCAATCACTACGACTGGGCTCCCGAGGACTTCGTCCTGACTGACCTCCCCGGGTTCGGCTTCATGTCCGGCGTCGACGAGGACCACCGGGAGGCGATCAAAGACGGCATCGTGGAGTACATCGAGGACCGCGCCGACAACGTTCTCGTCGCCGTGATAGTCCTCGACGGCAAGAGCGCCGTCGACATCATCGACCGTCACTCAGGTGAGGACGACGTCCCCTACGTGCTCGATATGTACTACTTCTTTCAGGACCTCGGGATCCCGACGGTCATCGCCGTCAACAAGATGGACAAGGTCGACGACGAGGACGAGCGACTCGACGAGATCTGCGACCGCTTCGGTCTCTACCCGCCGTGGCAGCAGTGGCAGGAGACGGTCGCCCCGATCACCGCAAAGACCGGAAGCATCGAACCGCTGGAGGAGGCGATCCGCCACCACCTCCACGAACAGGAGCGGGACGACCTGTTCAAGTTCTTCTGAGCGACCTTTTTTCCCGTTCGGGTGGCCTTCGGCCACCTCTCACGCAAAAAAGCTCGGCCAAAAAACCCCGCTCGCGCCTGACGGCGCTCGCGGATCTATCGCTAGCCCGACGCCCTGCCCTCCCCCGTACCTGGACACGCCCCGCGTCGCGGAGCGGTCCAGCCCGGCCGCCGCAATCCAGCCCGGCCGACACACGCCAACCCGGCCGCCGCGAGCGCTAAACGACGCGGTTGTGGAACTCCTCGCCGGCCCCGATCCGGTCGACGTTCTCTCGGACCAGTTCGGCGATATTGCGGAAGTAGTCGCGGGTCTGGGCGGCGGCGTGGGGCGTGACGATGACGTCGTCCATCTCCCACAGCGGCGAGCGCTCCGGGAGGGGTTCCGTCTCGAACACGTCCAGTGCGGCACCGGCGAGGCGGTCCTCGCGGAGCGCTTCCACGAGCGCGTTCTGACGGACGACCCCGCCGCGCGCGACGTTGATCAGGTACGCGTCGTCCCGCATCGCGTCGAGTTCGTCGGGGCCGATCAGCCCCTCGGTTTCGTCGTTCAGCGGGACCGCGAGGGCGACGAACGTCGCGTCAGCGATGGCCTCGCGTAACTCGTCGGCCGGTCGGACGTGGGAGACGCCCGGCACGTCCTCCGGCGTTCGCTTGACGCCGGTGACCTCCATCCCCAGAGCGTCCGCGCGTTCGGCGATGCCACGGCCGAGCGTCCCGAGGCCGACGACGCAGAGCGACTCGCCGCGGACGGTGAACGGGCCGTCCCAGTCCGGATGTCGCCACTCCGTGCGTTCCTGCTGTGCGACGTAGTCGTGTAGCTGACGGGCGAACATCAGCACGTAGCCCGTCACCGTCTCGCCGACGGCGTCGCGGTGAATGCCCGTGCTGTTGGTCAGAGCGATGCCGCGCGCCTCGAACTCCTCCAGCGGGAAGCGGTCGATTCCCGCCTGTACCGAATGCACCCAGTCGACGGTGTCGAGGTAGGCTTCGCGGTGCGCGAACGTGACGACGCCGTCGCACTCGGCGAGTTCCTCGCGGTCGTCGCCGACGACGGCCACCTCGGCGTCGATGTCGGCGAGTGCGTCTGCCAACCGCTCAGGCGGGAAAATGACGCTCACGGTCTCGTTGATGCCCAGTCGACGGAGTTGCATGCGTCGGTGTTCGCGGAAAGCGCCGTTCAATCTTGCGGCGACGCGGCTGACCGCTTCAGCCGGGAGACGTGGAGCCGCCGCTCAGAGGGCGAGGAACGGCGGCTCGGGAAAAGGCCTCGTCACAAGGGGCTCGGTGGGGGTAACCCTCGTCACTGCCGCCGGCGGTCAGTAGCCGGTCGACGAGTTTTACTCTTGCGCTCGCGCCGCCAGGTCGCGGAGTTCGTCGGCCACCTCGCCAACCTCGTCTGGCGTCAGCGTGCCGCGTTCGGTTACGACGCCGTCGACCAGGTCCGGCGGCGTCACGTCGAACGTCGGATTTCGCACGTCGAGCGGCGCGTCGCCGTCGTACACCGCGGCCCGGTCGCCCGATTCCAGCGGGACCGTCTCTGCCGTCGCCACCTTGTCGCTGGCGGCGACGGCGAGAAACGGCACGCCCTCGCGGTCGGCGGCGAGCGCCGCGACTCGCGTTCCCGTTTTGTTCACCACGCCCCCGTCCGGGCGCACCGTGTCGGCACCGACGAGAACGGCGTCGACAGGCTCCTCACGTAGTACGTGCGCTATCGCGGCGTCGGTGTGCAGCGTCACAGGGCAACTCTCCGCCAGCGACTCGGCCACGCCGACGCCCTCGTTTCCAGGCCGGGACTCCGCGACGAACAGCGCCCGCGCGTCGGCCTCGCGGAGCGCCGACAGGACGGTGCGGGAGCGCGAGAGCGTCAACACCGCCGCGTCGTCCGCGCGCTGGGCGGCCCCGCTCGCGGCGTCCGTGTCGGCGCGGAGCGCGCGGTCTATCCCCTCGGCGGCGGCCGCCTCGATCCCTTCGGGCGTCCCGTCGCTCTCGGCGACAGCGCGGTTAACGCGGTTGTGCAGCGCCGCCATGCTCGGACGAGCGCGGCGAAGTCGCGCCGCGAGGTCGACGAGTTCTCCGGAGCCGTCCTCGCTCTCATCGGCGACTATCGCCGCCCGGTCGCGAAGCACTTCCAGCCCCCGCAGTGAGATGTACGCGGACCCGTGTTCGTCGTCCGCCGCGACCGAGCGAACCGTCGGTGCGACGACCTCGTAGGCGCGCCAGCGGCCGGGCGGCGTCTCCCGGCGGAGCAGTTCCGTCGGCGCGGCCCACTCCGTCCCCTCGAACGCGTCGCTGGCGACCGTCCCGCCGAGGGTCGATTCGCTGTCGGCCGAACGCTCGCTCGCGTCCTCTTTCAGTAGCGGGACGCTCACGTCGAACAGGAACGGGTGGACTGCGGTGTCGTCGTCGGGATAAACCGGCTGTCCAGTCCGGACGAGCGTCGCGTCGGCGATCCGTTCGACGGCGTCGACGGCCGTGGTTTCCGGGTCTGCGCCGGCCGTTTCGTGAACGATGTCCCAGACATCGCCCACACCGTGCTCCGAGCCCTGTTGCCCCACGGCGTCTCCTCCGTCTTCTGTGCCCTCTCTTGCGTCCTCAACCTTCTCCGTTCCCCCTCCGTCTCCTGTGCCCCCGGCTCTTCCGGCTCCGGTCGCGCCGCTGTCGGTCCGCCGTCCGAGCAGAATCCCGCTTCCCCTCCGGACGAAACACGCGACGTACTCTGTCATATCGCGGCGTACTCGCTCCACCGGGAACTTCTTTCGGGGTGCGGGCCGAAAGACCGGATATGCCGACCGTTGCTATCGTCAGCGACACCCACGTACCGACCCGCGCCGACGAGGTGCCGGAGTGGGTCGAAGACCGTGTCCGCGAGGCGGACCACGTCATCCACGCCGGCGACTTCGACGCGGTCGATGCGTACGACGAGTTCCGCGACCTTGCCGCCGACCTCACCGCCGTCCGCGGCAACATGGACCCCGTCGACCTGGACCTACCGGAGACGGCCGCGGTCGAACTCGGGGGCGTCACGTTCGTCGTCGTCCATGGCACCGGCGCGATGCGGAACTACCGCGAGCGCGTCGCCGGCATCGTGGCGGACGAGGCGGCGAACGTCGCGGGGCCCGTCGTCGGCGTCGCCGGACACACGCACGAGCTGATGGACGAACCCGTCGACCCCCCGGAGGGCGGGCCTGTCCGCTTGCTTAACCCCGGTAGCGCGACGGGGGCGGACCCGGCTGACGAGGCGACCGTGATGACGGCAGAGGTGGCGGACGGCGACGTGGACGTGACGGTGCGAGAGAAGTGACGGCCGGGGGCATCTGTCACTATCGCCGGGGGAACCTGCCCCCATCCGCGCGCTTTTTATCACGTCGCGCCGATTTCCGCGCATGGAAGTGTTCGCTGTCCCGGGTCTCCCAGAAGTGCGCCCGGGCGACGACGTCGCGACTCTCATCGAGGACCGGACGGACATCCGGGACGACGACATCGTACTGGTAGCAAGTACGATAGTCTCGAAAGCCGAGGACCGTGCCGCCGACCTCTCGGCGTTCCCGCCGAGCGAGCGCGCGGAAGCCATCGCCGAGCGGATCAGTGATCTCACCGACGAGGAGAAAGACCCCCGGTTCGCGCAGGCAGTTCTGGAGGAGAGCGACGAACTGCTGCTGGAGTCGCCGTTTCTCCTCGCGAAAACGCGGTTCGGACACGTCGGCGTCAACGCCGGCATCGACCGGTCGAACGTACCGGGCAACGACCTGTTGCTCCTGCCGAAGGCCCCAACCGAAAGCGCCGAGCGGATCCGGGAGAACCTCTCCGTCGACGCGTCAGTCGTCGTAACGGACACGAGCGGACGGCCGTTCCGGAACGGCCAGCGCGGCGTCGCCATCGGCTGGGCGGGGATGCCGGCGAGCCGAGACTGGCGGGGCGAGGTCGACCGCGACGGTCACGAACTCGAAGCAACGGTCGAGAGCGTCGTCGACGAACTCTCGGCGGCGGCGAACCTCGTCACCGGCGAGGGCGGCGGCGGAACGCCGGTCGCGGTCGTCCGCGACTGGGAGTTCGGCGACCACGGCGGGAGCGACGAACTGTTCCGCGACCACGAGAGCGACCTCGTCAGGCAGGCGCTGGCCGCGTGGGAGTACGAGGGATGACCGGGTCGCGAGAGGGCAAACTATGAAAGGGATCGAACTCACGCCGGAACATCCGATAAATCGAACCGTCGACCTCGCGGAGCGCGCCGAAGCGGCCGGTTTCGACGCCGTGCTGGCGAGTTGTCATTACAACAACCGAGACCCGCTCGTGACGCTGACGCGGATAGCGGACGCCACCGACGGGGTCCGTCTCGGCCCGGCGGCCGCGAACCCGTACGACGTCCACCCGGTCAAACTGGCCTCGCAGATGGCCACGCTCGACGAGGTGAGCGACGGCCGCGCGCTCTACGGCATCGCGGCCGGCGACCGCTCGACGATAGCCAACCTCGGATACGACCACGACGACGCACTGCGGCGCGTGCTGGAGGCGTTTACGGTGGCCAGAGACCTCTGGGACGGGCAGACAGTGTCTCACGACGGGACGTTCACCGCTCGCGACGCCTCGCTGAACTACGACGCGGAAGCGATACCGGTGTACGTCGGGGCGCAGGGACCGCACATGATTCGTATGAGCGCGAAACACGCCGACGGCGTCCTGTTGAACGCCTCACACCCCGCCGATTTCGAGTGGGCATCGGAGCGCGTCGCGGAGGGTTTCGCGGAGCGGCCGGACGACCGCGGCGAGTTCGACGTGGGCGCACACGTAAGCGTCAGCGTCGCAGCGGACGCCGACGCCGCACGCGAGGCGGCGCGGCCGCCCGTCGCCTTCATCGTCGGCGGGGCCGCGCCGCCGGTGCTCGACCGCCACGGCGTCGACGACGACCTGGCCGCGGAGATCGGCGAGTCCATCGAGGCCGGGGAGTTCTCGGACGCCTTCGCAGCCGTGACGCCGGAGATGATCGACTCCTTCGCCGTCGCCGGTACGGAGGAAACGGTGGCCGAGCGGCTATCGGATATCGCAGAGTACGCGGACAGTATCGTCGCGAGCGCCCCGCTCGGCCCGGACCTAGACACCGCAGTCAGCCTTGCTGGGGCGGCGATCGACCGAGCGACTCGGGAATGAGGAGGTCGACGAACGCGCCGGCCGTGAGGTAGCCCAGAACGGCGCTCGACCCGATAATCAGGAGCGCGCCGATAGCGAGTAACACGGCGGATGCCGGACCGAACGTCGCGACGTTCCCGAAGAGATCGACCATCTCGGTGACGTTCTCGATAATCGAGACCATACCGGCCGTTCGGAGTCCTGGTATTTGTGTCGTTCGTCTCCCGATCCCACAGTCCTATGAACACCCGCTTCGTACGGCGACCCGTGCCAGAGGACGCGTCCCTGAACGATTTCGACGACGATTCGGGTTCAGACTCTGCGGTCGACGGTTCGGATTCGGACACCGCGGACGACGGGTCGAATCCCGCCACCGACGAAGCTATTGACGACGCCACCGCTGATTCGACCGACGACGAAGCCACCGCTGACGCGACCGCCTCGACTGCCCGGTCACGAGACCCGGCGACTGCGACGTACCGCTGGTCGCCGAACGGTGCCGAGTGTCCTGACTGCGGAGCGGTCGCCGAGCGGCGGTGGCACGACGGCGAGCGGTTCGTCTGTCCCGCCTGCAAGGACTGGTGACGGCCGGGGACCCGCGATGTCGTGTCGCCCTTATACTACATTATTAATCGCCAGGAACGGCAACGTTACATGCCTCGGCCCGTTAGTGATGCCCACACGAAGGCGGCGGTCGGGGCGAGCGTACGGGAGGTTGCGTCCGTCTCGACCGTCCCCGCTCTCAACGCATGACCGACGCAAATGGACCTGAGACGACGGCCCAGCGGAACCGGGAGGACGACCTCGACCCGCTCTCGGTCGACGACGCGGCGCGAGCGAGTAACTCCGTGATCGACAACGTCGAGGAGGTGATCGTCGGCCATCACGAGGAGATCGAACACGTCCTCACCGCCGTTCTCGCCGACGGCCACGTACTCGTGGAGGACGTCCCCGGCGTCGGCAAGACGATGCTCGCTCGGGCGCTCTCTCGGTCGATCGACTGCTCGTTCAACCGGGTCCAGTTCACGCCCGATCTCCTCCCCTCCGACGTTACCGGCGTCAACGTGTTCAACCAGAAAACGCGCGAGTTCGAGTTCCAGCGCGGACCGGTGTTCGCTAACCTCGTTCTCACCGACGAGATAAACCGCGCGCCGCCGAAGACCCAGAGCGCGCTGCTGGAGGCGATGGAGGAGGGGCAGGTGACCGTCGACGGGAAGACACGACCGCTCCCGGACCCGTTTACCGTCGTCGCCACGCAAAACACCGTCGAGCAAAACCGCACTTACGAACTCCCGCTGGCCGAAGTCGACCGCTTCATGAAGAAGATAAACCTCGGCTACCCCGACCACGAGGAGGAGACGACGATGTTAGACCGCGTCGTCGGCGGCCACCCCATCGACGACCTGTCGGCCGTCACCGATGTCCAGACGGTCCGCCGTGCGCGGGCGACGGTGTCGGGAGTGACGGTCAACGGCCCGATCCGGGAGTACGGAAGCCGCCTCGCCGGCTACACCCGCGAGAACGCGGCACTGGGCGTGAGCCCCCGCGGAACCATCGCGCTGCTTCGCGCCGCTCAGGCCCGGGCCGTACTCGGCGGGCGTGATTACGTCATTCCGGACGACGTTCAGGCCGAGGCCCCCTCGGTGCTCGCACACCGCGTTCGGACGGAAGGCGGAACCGCTCGCGACGGCGGACGTATCGTCTCGGAAGCACTCGACAACGTCTCGGTCGAATGAACCTCACACGACGCGGCCGGGGACTGCTCGGTCTCGTGGTCGTCGCCCTCTGGATGGCGATAGCCTACGGCGCGCGCTCGCTCAACGCCGTCATGGTCCCCGCTCTAGTCGCTCTGGCCGGCGCGGCCATCCAGGTTCGACGCGTCGACCGCCCGTCGTTCGAACGCGACGCGCCGTCCGACGGATTCGTCGACGAAACGCACACCGTGGCCCTCGATATCGACGCCGGAACGCCGATCTCCGGCGTGGTCACGGACGCGGTCGACGACGGCATCTGGGCACCGGAGACCAGCCAGGAGACGACGCTCGGGGCGACAGACATCTCCTACGACGTGACGCTGACGCGCCGAGGCCCGCAACGTCTCGGCCCCGCGACCGTCACCGTCACCGACGTGCTCGGACTCGTCGAGCGGACCTTCCAGTACCGGGAAACCGATACGATACTCGCGTATCCGGAGGTGTTCGAGGTCGGGGGCGAGGGGTTCCTGTTCGACACTGACGACGCCGGCTTAAACCGCGACGAGTTCGACTCCGTTCGGGAGTACGCTCGCGGGGACTCGCTGCGCGACGTTCACTGGAAATCCAGCGCCAAGCGCCCTGACGTGGACCTGCTCGTCAGGGAGTACTACGGAAACGACCGACCGGACACGGTCCACGTCGTCGCGGAGGCGGCAGACGCCGTCCACGACCACGCCAGCGCGATGGCGACCGCGGCGGCGAGTGTCTCACTCGCGCTCCTCGACGCGGGCGTCCCGGTCGCGCTCGACGCTCCCGACGGGTCGGTGGATGCGGGCATTGGCCGGGCCCAACGAGAGGCGGTGCTTTCGCTGCTCGCACGGACGGGTGCCGGCGTCGTCCCGCCGGAGCGACGCACTCCCGCTGATGTCGTCATCACCGCCCCGGAGGAGGGAGAGGTCACTGTCGAGGCCGACGGCCGGAGCGTTCCGTTCGACGACCTCGCGGTGGTGTCCGGGAACGCGACGCCGTCGGCCGCGCGGACTCGAACACCGCGACAGGAGGTGTCGCCGTGAGCGCCCGGACTATCCGCGAAAGGATGACGACAACATCCACGAGCGGGGGCGTGTACCGTGCGGTCGCAGTCGGCGGGCTTCTCGCGCTGACTGCGTCGTACGTCGTTGTCCTCCACGACCTGGCGACGGTCGTCGGCGACAGCGGACTACTCTTCCCGGTCGTGGTGGCGTCGCTGGTCAGCGGCGTCGCGCTCTCCCGGGTCGTCGGCGAGCGCACCGCGGTGTTACTCGGTGCCGGACTGGCGGCCGGCGGGTACGCGTACTACCTCGTCGTGACGCCCGGTGGACTCGACGTACTGATCACGGCGACGGACCGCATCGTCTCCGACGCGATAGCGATGCTGACGGGATACTCTATCCTCCGCATGACGAAAGCGCACGTCTGGTCGCTCGGGTTCGCGCCGGCCCCGGTCTTTCTCTCGTGGTTTCTCCTCGCCCGCCGTCGGTACGTCCTCTCCGTGACGGCGGGCGGAATCGCGTTGCTCGTTCTGGTGCTGACCGGCGACGCCGGGACGATACCGACGCTCGTGGGCGTCGTCGGAGCCGTCACAGTCGTCGGGTTCGGCGAACTCGAACGCCGCGGCGGGACGTTGATCCAGGCGGACGTACTTATCGTTCTGGTCGTTCTCATGGCCGTCTCGTCGCTGTGGCTCCCAGCCGTCGGCGGGGACGGAAACAAGCCGCTCTTTCTCGTTCCCGGTGGCGGCGGCGGCGCTGGCGGCCTCGCCGAGTCCACGGACCGCATGACTATCCAGGGTGAAACGGAACTGTCGACCGAGGTCAGATTCACCGTCGAGAGCGACCGCTCCGAGTACTGGCGCGTCGCCACATACGACCGCTTCACCGGTCGGGAGTGGATTCGGTCCGGAACGTCGGCCGACCTGGACGGCCAACTCAGCGGGCCACCCGGTGAATCCGTCACCGTCGAACAGCGCGTCGAGGTCAAGACGGCGATGCGGGCGATACCGGCGGCGGCCGAACCTGTCTCGCTCCGCGGCAATGCGAGATCCCCCGCGAGAGTCACCGCTCAGGGCGGCCTCATGACCAACTCGCCGCTCTCTCCGGGAGACTCCTACATGGTGCAAAGCGAGGTGGTCACTGCGTCGCCGGGCGAACTCCGAAACGCCGGCACTGACTACCCCAACCGGATCTCCAGTCGTGATTACACCCAACTCCCGGACGACACGCCCGACCGCGTCGGAGAGCGAACGTCGGAGATTGTCGAGGGACTCGACAACCCGTACGACAAGGCCATCGCTATCGAGCGGTATCTGGAACGGAACAACGAGTACTCGCTCGAAATCGAGCGGCCGGACGGTAACATCGCCGACAAGTTCCTCTTCGAGATGGACGAAGGGTACTGTACCTACTACGCGACGACGATGACGGTGATGCTTCGCGAGGAGGGTATCCCCGCGCGGATGGTAACCGGATACACGCCGGGTCAGCAGGTCGAGGACGACACGTACGTCGTCCGCGGCGTCGACGCTCACGCCTGGGTCGAGGTGTACTTCCCCGACCACGGGTGGGTCCGGTTCGACCCGACGCCGAGCGCCGAGCGCTCGGATGCCGAACGCGACACGGTCCAGGAGGCCCGCGAGAACGACGCCGACGGCGTCGACACCGAACAGAGCCAGGGCGAACCGCTCCGGCAGACGACCACTACCGACACCCCCAGTACCGCCTCGTCGATCGAACGCGCGAACCGGTCGCGGTACGCCGTCTCTCCGGACTCGGCCCGGGACGAAAACCTGCCGCAACTCGGCGGCATCGACGGAACGACCGGCAACTCGGTAAACCGCACAGACGCCTCGTCGAGCGAGTCGACGACCGCCGACCCGTCCGCGAGCGGCGACGACGACGGGTCGCCGGTCCCGGAACTGCCGCCCCCGGAAACGATGGCGTGGAGCCTGTTTCTCGGTCTCGGTCTCGTCGCCGGAGCGCACCGAACGGGGCTGACCGAGAAGGCGTACGGCGTCGTCCGCCTCTACTGGCAGGGGTCTCGGGGTACCCCCGAGGAAGATGTCGAACGCGCAGTCGAACGGCTCGACGCGCTACTCGCCGACGAGTATCGGCCCCGCCGACCCGGGGAGACGCGACGGGAGTATATCGATGCGCTCTCGCTCGCCGGTCTGGACGACCGCGCCGAGCGAGTCGTCCGGATCCACGAGCGCGCCCGGTACGCCGACGGCGTCCCACGAGACGAGGCCGAGACGGCGATCCGGTTGGTCGATAGTCTGGTCAGGGAGCGAACACGCGTCGTCGGCAAGTACGTCCGCTCGTGAGCGGTTTCCGTCGAGGGACGAGTTCCCGACAGTGTTTAATAGGGCGATTTCGTACGTGAAAACGTAATGTCGGAAGTCTGCTCGACGTGCGGGCTGCCTGAGGAGCTCTGCGTCTGCGAGGACGTAGCCAAAGAGTCTCAGCAGATCTCCATCCGCATTGACGAGCGCAGATACGGTAAGGAGGTAACGATCATCGAAGGATTCGACCCCAAGGACGTGGACCTGGACAGCTTATCGTCCGACCTCAAGTCGAAGTTTGCCTGCGGTGGGACGGTTGAGGACGGGCAGATAGAACTGCAGGGGAACCACTCGGGTCGCGTGGGGGATTTCCTCCGCGACCGCGGTTTCAACGTGGCCTGACACTCCTTCGGTGATCGGCCTGCGAGCCTGTTCATCCAGAACGACGTAGTATTAGAACGGCGCGCCGGGCCCCTCGGTTTCGTCTCCATTCGTTTTTTCGTCGAGTTCGTACTCCCACGCGTCGAGGCCACCAGCCATGCTTTCGACGGATGTCGCGTCGACCCCCTCGTGTGATGCGACCAGGCGGGCGGCCTGAACGCTCGACTTCCCGTGGGGACAGACCGTTACGATGCGTTCGGCATCGGCCAGTCGGTTCACCTCGTTCGGGAGTCGCTGGAACGGGACGTTGACGCTTCCCGGGATGTGGCCCCGCCGGAACCCCGCCGGCGAGCGGATGTCGACGACCGTGACATCGGCGTCGTCGGAGAGCAGCGTCTGTACCTCGTCGGGAGAGATCTCGCCGTCCATGTCCGCCCGTCTGAGAGCGCCGTGAATAAGACCACCGATATCGCCCCTCGTGTGGTACTCTCTAACGCGAATTTCCGGCGGTACAGGCCTCGTACCGTTCGAAACGCTCAAATAGGCTCTGGCGGCTAGCTAGGATCACCATGGCAACGAAACAAACCGATTCACGTCTGGCGCTGCTTCACCCTTTCATAGCTACCGAACCGAAAGACTACGAAGAGGACCGAGACGTTCCGGCCTTCCACTGGCCTCTAGAGTAACCCGTCTTCTTTTGCGAGTAACAGCCCTTCGACAGTCGCATCGTTCGTCGGCAGCGTCCGCGCGACGGCGAGCGCCTCGTCGACCGGGACGCGCTCAACCGAGAGGAACTCGCTCTCGTCGAGTTCTCGACCGACCTCGGTGAGTCCGTCTGCGAAGACGATGCCTCGTTCGTGTCGTAGTATGCCGGTCGCGACGTCGTAGCGCTGTAGTAGCGTCGTCTCGTCGGCGGCGTATCCGGTCTCTTCGCGGAGTTCCCGGGCGGCCGCGCTCTCGTAGCTCTCTCCGTTCTCGCGGGGAACGGTCCCGTCGGCGTGTGCGTCGCCGTCGGTGTGGGCCTCGACGATCCCCGCCGGCAGTTCGAGTTGCGTCTCCCGGACGGTCGGTCGGTACTGGTCGACGAACACGACATCCCCGTCGGTCACCGCGACGACGACCACAGCGGGCGGTAGCTCGGCCCAGTAATAGCGTTTCTCGGTCCCGTCGGGTTGCTCGACGAGGTCGTATCCACCGGTGTACCACGGCGTCTCGTACTCGACGCGCGACTCGATGACGGGCCAGTCGTGGTCGTCCATGGTCGTGTCTGGCCGCGGACGGAAAAGGTAGTTTCGCCCTCGTACTGACGAATGTGACCGTTTCAGCTGTTTCGGGGGACGCACTCGCCGGAGCCTTCACTGTCGCACGGCCGTCGGTTTCAGAGCCACTCGGCGTAGATACGGCCGAATGCTTGCCGCCGCAGGGTCGCGACGGCGGCTTGCTCCTCGTTCTGGAACGTCGCGGCGACAGCCATGTCCGCGAACTCGGCGGCGTGCCACGCGACGTTGTCGACGTTGTCGCTTCCCGTTTCCACCACCTCGCCGTCGAACGACTCGGCCCACTCGTCGAACTCCGCGCGCGAACCGACGTGTACCTCCAGTAGCGACGCGAACAGCGCGTCACGTGCCGTCTGAACCACGTCGGTCGTCACTCGCTCGTCGTACTCGGCCGCGTCGAACTCCATTGCTTTCGCCACCTCCTTGACTAACACCTGTGCCGTCGGCCCGAGAACGTCGCTCAACTGGTCGACCTCGTTTTCGCTCTTCGGCGAGAGAAACCCGGTAGTTTGCATATCTGCGACTCTCTCGGGGTCGTAGTTACTCCTTTCCTTCGCCGTCGTCGTTGCTGGTTTCGCCGTCCGCGTCCTCCTCTGCATACATGCGCTCCGTCATCGCCCGTGCCTCGGCGAGGGCCTCCTGTGCGTCGCCGGTCAGGTCGCCGCGACCCGCTCCGCTCCGCCCGCCGCCGACCTGCCGTTCCAGTTCCTCCTCGAAGGTCGCGCCCCCGTGATCGTGGTCATGTGTCGTGTCCTCGAACACCTCGTTGTACTCCGCCGCTTCGGCGTGTTCCGCGACGCGGTCGCCGAGCGTCTCCGGGTCGTCCTCGTCCCACCCCGGCGCGTGGTCGTCCAGCCACGTCTCGTGGTCCTCGCGGCCGAGCATGGCGGTGAACGCGAGGTGGTTCGCGAGGTGTTCGGCGTCTGCCTGAGGCGTCTCGCAGACCGGACAGGCGTATCCCATAGTCGGACGCAGCGCCTCCAGCGGCAAAACGGGTTCGGGTAGTCGACGACGGAAGGCCGCCGGACGCTTTCAGCACTCTCAGCGTCTTCAGCGCACACGTGTTACGTTTTTCCGGACCGGTGTTGTACGTCTCGGGCGACTCATGCGTGTCGTCACTACTCGGGAAGCCGAGTCGGGGAACACGGGCTGTTATCACATCGTAGACGAGGAAAACGACCAGAGCCTCTGTGGGGCGGTCAAGGAAGACCAGTTTTTCGGGGGCGACGCACACGAAGTCTTCCCGCGAGACGTGGCCGAAAAGCGGGACCTCAGGCCGTGCGAGAAATGTCTCTCCCTTCTGGAGAGAGCCGACACTGCCGGTCGGAGTTGACACCGCCGGTTGCCCCTACCGGACAGTGCCGTCGAACCCCTAGGAGAGTTCGCGGACGAGAATCAACGCGTCCTCGCCGTCGTCGTAGTACCGTGGCACGCGCCGCAGCGGCTCGAACCCGAACTTCTCGTACAGTTCCCGGGCGCGGTCGTTGGTCTCTCGCACCTCCAGCTTGACCGTTTCCGCGGACTGACCGGCGAGCGTCCGCAGCGCCGCTGTCAGAAGCGTCTCGCCGACGCCCTCGCCCCGCCTATCGGGGTGGACAGCCAGGTCTTTGACGTGGCCCAGCCCTCGGCCGTGGTTCGGAACGAAGTCGGCGACGACGAAGCCGATGACCTCGCCGGTGTCTATCACGGTATCATCGTCGCCGTTGTCGGTCGCTCGGTCGGTCGCGACGAGAAACCCCGGCGCGTCGAGATAGCGAGCGAACGCGTCGTACGGCCACGGCTTCGAGAACGACGCCTTCTCTATCCGCACGACGGCGAGCAGGTCCGCGTGTTCCGCCTCGCGGATGCTGACGTTGTCCTGGTCGTCGGGGACGGTCGTCACGGCTCGCCGTACGTGACCGTCCGTAATTAGTCTCTCGGCATTTCGGTGGGACTGCGTCCGATGCCGGCGTCTTCGGTGGACAGCGGCGCACCTGTGCGAGCGATCCGGGAGTACGACGACCAATCGGCTGCAGTCCGTGTTCGAGGTCCTCGAGAGACTATCGAGTCACTCACCTGTTTGACAGCGTGTAGAAAAAAACCGCCGACCACAGACATGGCAGGTACTCGGCCCTTGCGGGCACTCGTACCCGATCAGTCGTCCGCCGTTGTCCTGCCGAGACTACGGCCGCTCGGCCCTTGCGGGCACTCGCAACCGTTTAGTCGTCGGCAGGAGCCGCACCGCTTCCGCCTTCCGCCTGCTCTTTCGTCCAGGCCAGCTTGCCGCCGGCCGAGAGGATGGCACGCTCGCGCTCGGAGGCGTCGAGACGTGCGGTGGCCTCCCAGTCGTCGTTCACGCGAACCGTGAACTCCTCCTGGCCGCTGTCGACGGCCTCGCGGACGTCGTCGACGATCTCGATGTCGTCGCCCTGCTCGATCTGCTCGTAGTCGTCCGCGTCGATCTCCAGGGGAATGAGACCGAAGTTGAAGAGGTTCGCCTTGTGGATCCGGGCGAAGCTCTGTGCGAGGACACCCTCGACGCCGAGGTACATCGGACACAGCGCCGCGTGTTCGCGCGAGGAGCCCTGTCCGTAGTTCTCGCCGGCGACGAGGAAGCCGCCGTCAGCCTCCAGCGCGCGGTCAGCGAACGTCTCGTCGACGCGGCTGAGCGTGTACTCGGAGAGCTTCGGCACGTTCGAACGGAACTTGAGGATGTCCGACGTGGCCGGAATGATGTGGTCCGTCGTGATGTTGTCCTCCATCTTCAGGAGGGCCTCGCCCTTGAGGTTCTCGCTGAGCGGGTCCTTCAGCGGCACGTCGCCGATGTTCGGGCCCTTGATGAGCTCGTCGTCGATGGCCTCGTCGGGGCTGATGAGGTCGGCGTCGCTCTTGCCGTACTTGTCGCCCATCTCGAAGCCGGGGTCCTCGAGGTCGCCGAGTTCGTCGGCCAGGTCGCGCGGGTCGACGATCTCGCCTTTGATCGCCGCGGCGGTGGCGACCTCGGGCGAGCAGAGGTAAACGGAGTCGTCCTCGATGCCGGAGCGACCCTCGAAGTTGCGGTTGAACGTCCGCAGCGAGACGGAGTCGCTGGCGGGGACGTGACCGATGCCGATACAGGCACCGCAGGTTGCCTCGGAGAAGTTGACGCCGGCGGCCATCATCTCGGCCGTCCAGCCCTCGCGAGCGAGCATCTCGGATGCCTGCTTGCTACCGGGCGCGACGATCATCTCGGTGTGCTTTGCGGTTTCGCGGCCCTCCAGCATCTTCGCGGAGGGGAGGATGTCCTCGTAGCCGCCGTTCGTACAGGAGCCGATGATGACCTGCTCGACCTCTTCGCCCTCGACCTCGCGGACGGGGACGACGTTGTCGGGCATCGACGGCGTCGCGATGAGCGGTTCGAGGTCCGAGAGGTCGACGACGATCTCGTCGGCGTAGTCGGCGTCCTCGTCGGGGCCGATCTCGACGTACTCGTCTTCGCGGCCGAGGATGCCGAGGAACTCCTCGGTCTTCTCGTCGGTCGGGAAGATCGAGGTGGTCGCGCCGAGTTCCGTCCCCATGTTGGTGATGGTGGTACGCTCTGGAACGGTGAGCGTCTCGACGCCGGGGCCGGTGTACTCCAGCACCTTGCCGACGCCGCCTTTCACGGAGAGGCGACGGAGGAGTTCGAGGATGACGTCTTTGGCGGTCGCCCACTCGGGCAGTTCGCCTTCGAGGCGGACGTTGACGACCTCGGGCATCTCGATGTAGTACGGTGCCCCGCCCATCGCGACGGCGACGTCGATGCCGCCGCTCCCGATGGCGAGTTCGCCCAGGCCGCCGGGCGTCGGGGTGTGAGAGTCGCTTCCGAGCATCGTCTTGCCGGGCGCGGCGAAGTTCTCCTTGTGCACCTGGTGGCAGATACCGTTACCGGGTCGGGAGAAGTGAGCGCCGTAGGTGCCGGCGGCAGAGCGAAGGAAGCGGTGGTCGTCCGTGTTCTTGAAGTCGAACTGGTACGTCTGGTGATCGCAGTACTGCGCTGCGATCTCGGTCTGGACCTCGTCCAGCCCCATCGCTTCGAACTGCAGCCACACCATCGTCCCCGTCGTGTCCTGCGTGAGGACCTGGTCGATCTCGATGCCGATCTCCTCGCCGGGCGTCAGCTCGCCCTCGACGAGGTGGTCATCGAGAATTTTCTCTGTAAGGGTTTGTCCCATAGCGGCCGAATATCATCCTTCCACGGATATAAATCCCGCGAGTTTCCGTGCATTCATCCGTGTAGGATCCGCCGTAAGGAGGCAATTTTCTCGAAAGGGGCGATTCAAATATTACGTCCGATCACTTTGGTTCGGGGTAAATCCGTGACCGTTTTGTGTCTCTCCAGACCGTGTCTCTCTATGTTCCGTTCCGGAGCCTTCGTCGCTGAGCATATCGGTCCCGTCGACGACGAACAGATACAGCCAAACGGCGTAGACCTGACGGTCGATGCGGTGTTCGAACAGGTCGAACCCGGCCGTATCGGCCGAGACGGCAAGACTGTGGGTGACCGCGAGGACGTGGACCCTGCCGGCGACGCGTTCGTTCTCTCGCCGGGCGGCTACGTTCTCCGCTACGGGGAGACGGTCAAAATACCGTCAGACCACGTCGGATTTATCTATCCGCGGTCGTCGCTGTTGCGTAACTCCTGTATGCTGAACACTGCAGTGTGGGACGCCGGCTACGAGGGCCGCGGCGAAGGGCTGCTCCAGGTCCACCACGAGATCGCCCTCGAACGGGACGCTCGGGTCGCACAGATCGTGTTCGCACGGGCGAACCACGAACACACCTACGACGGTTCGTATCAAGGCGAGAACCGCTAATATATGTGTTCTAGTTAATAGGTTTCTTGAGGACGGAGGTATAACATGAACATTGATGAAGAAGGGGGCACTCATTGATCACCTTCGGCGGTTCGGTTTCTCCGAAACAGAGATCGAGACGTATCTGACTATCCTCGAACACGGATCGGCGAAGGCGAGCACGATAGCGGAGGACGCAGACGTTTCGAACCGGTACGTGTACAACGTGGTCGAACGGTTCGAAGACCGCGGCTTCGTCGAGGTCAACGACCACGTTACACCGTCGACGATCGTCGCCAGACCGCCGTCCGAGGTGGTAGCCGCTCTCCGCGAGGACCTAGAGCGCATCGAATCCGAACTCGAGGACCGATTCAACGCTCCGACAGAACTGCAACAGGACGTTCAGGTCATCAAATCACGCTCGACGGCCTACAACCGAACCGTCGTTCTGATCGACGGCGCTACGGAGGTGCTGACTCTCTCGCTTCCCGCGTCGGTCGTACCGAAGGTGCGCGACGCCCTGCTGGCGGCGGTCGACCGCGGCGTTCTGACGCTGGTGCTCGTCACTGGCGTTGACGATTCGGTCGACGAGACTGCGTTCGACGGGATCGGTAACGTCGTTCGCGTCTGGAGCGAGACGGCACCGATGCTGCTTACGGTCGACCAGCAGTCCGCTCTGTTCATGCCGAGCGAACTGATATCGGGTGAACAGACAGATAACGGCGCTATATCCCTCGTACAGGACCAGTTAGTCCCGTCCCTCACTAGTTCTATTCTCGGAAACTACTGGCAGATATCGGACGAAACGTGGGTCGCTGAACCGTCGGTACTCCCTCGGACGTACTCGATGTTCCGGCACGCAGTCCTCGATGCGGCGCTCCATCTCCGTGACGGCGGACCTATCGACGCTCGCATCGAAACGAGAGACGGAGAAACCATAGACGGCCGTATCGTCGACGTGCGACAGGGTCTGGCCGAACGGACGACGAGCAGGTTCCCGATAGAGAACACGATAGTGGTCGAAACTCCGTCGGGGCGAGTTACGGTCGGCGGACGCAACGCGTTCATCGAGGAGTATCAGGCGGCGGAAACCGTCCTCTCACAGGGCGACACTCGAAAAAATGGGGCCAGCTAAGCTGCCGACTCGTTCGTCTCGACCGGCGGTTCGATAGTCACGTCCTCGTTGAAGTTGTCGAACGTCATAACCATCTCCTGGTGCATCGTGCGGCCGTCCATAGTCATATCGACGGTCATCTCAGTCTTGACGATACGCATGCTGTCTGTCGCGACGTACTGGGTCGCGGAGATGTTGTCGTACTGGATCCCGGACCGGCTCATCTGCTGTTGCATCTGGCTATCCATCTCCTGCATCGTCGCGTTCATCAGTGCCTCGCCGTCGATGTCGAGGACGATGACGTACACTTCCTGCCCGTCTATCGTCGTCGTCTTCTCGTCTCCGAAACTCACGTCCGACGCGTTCAGAAGTTGCTGCTGCTGACGCACCTGCGAGCTCTGGTTCCACATAGTATCGGCGTCCATCGGGCCCGCCATCTCCGAGAGATTCCTCGTCTCCCACGACTGGCCCTCGGTGGATATGTACATGGTATCACCGATGAGATACGAGGAACTGTTCAGTGTGATGTTCTGGCCCTGTGCACTCGTCATCACTACCGACTGGTTCTGTCGGAGTCGTTGTTGCTCGACGTCGGCACTACCGTTGCTCTGTGATGCCATCGTGATGTTATCGGCCTCCATCGTCATCTCCATCGAGAAGGTGTAGGTGTCGACGTCGGCCATCGCCTCGGCGGCGGCCTGCTGGACGGCCGTCGCGTTGTCGTACTCTTCGGCTGGGGTCGTGGTGTCCGCGACGCTGTCGCTGGCACCCTGCCCGATGCATCCCGCACCGGTGACGAGGAGGGCCAAAAGGGCGACGAGCGCTACTCGTTTTCTAAGTTCCATTCCTTCTGATTATTCTCGGCCAGAACGCTTAAAATTTCCTCCCTCGGGCGTTTGAAGCCACTCCACGGTCCCTGGAACCGTCCTGTTTCTCAGGAATATTTCAGTACGTACTGTCCACTCGACACGACTGAAAGTCCAAACGAGAGCCACGTTCGCGTCGTTTCTCGTTCTCAGCGATGCCAATTACCGTCGGATGCGACTGTCGCAGTGAAACGACCGGGCTCGTCAGACCCCTCTGGTTTCTGTGCGAAACCCTCAAACGTCAGTCACCACAACATATTTGTCCCTCGACAAACGGACTAACACCGTGCAAACGGACGACGGGTCGGCGACGGCCAGGGTGAGTGCGGTTCTCGTCATCGTGGTCGTCGTGTTGCTGTGTGTGACTCCGGCCGCGGCAGCGGCCGCTCCGGGCGAAGGAGGTGGCGGTCCGCCGGAGGAAAACGTCGGTGGTCCACCAGACGAGAACGGCGGCGGTCCGCCGAACGACGATGGCGGCGGTCCGCCGAATGAGACTCCTGTGAACGGCACGGCAGAGGCTACTGGAAACACGGCAGAGAACGCTTCGCCGGACGCGAACGGTTCTGCCGGCCCGGCTGACGATTCTAATTCACCGCGAGACACTGGTTCCGCGGGCAACCAAACCGGGGGCAGTTCGGAATCGACCGGGAACGACACCGCTCCGGAAGCCAGTAACGGGACACCGGGCCACTCGACCGCCGCCGGTACAGACGAGAACTCCACTGGCGAAACTAACGGGTCCAACGCTCGCAGCGGAGAGTCCGGAAGCTCTCCCGGTTCGTCCGGGGATGCGCCGGAGCAACAGGGGCAGTCCGGGACGAACGAGCCAGCACCCGGACAGAGCGGCGAATCGACGACCAATTCGTCTCCGCCGGGACAGAGCGGAGAAAACAAGGAAGAAGACACATCTTCGCCGGGTCAGAGCGGGGAGACACCCGCCGACGATACGTCGCCGCCCGGCCACGCTGGTGATTCTCCGGCCAGTAACGGTACACCGCCGGGACAGAGCGGAGAAAACACGTCTTCACCGGGTCAGAGCGGGGAGACACCTGCCGACGATACGACTCCGCCGGGTCAGAGCGGGGAGACACCCGCCGACGATACGACTCCGCCGGGACAGAGCGGGGAAACTCCGACCGGTAATACGTCGCCGCCCGGCCACGCTGGCGAGACTCCAGCCAGTAACGGTACACCGCCGGGACAGAGCGGAGAGACTCCCGCCGGCGATACGTCACCACCCGGTCAGACTGACGATGCTCCGCCGGATCACGCTAACTCGACGCCGCCGGACGATACCCCGACGCCGAACGACAACTCGACGCCGGACAACAATGCGCCGTCCGACGACAACGCCACTCAGGACGACGATGTGCCGCAGAACAGCACGCCGTCGGATGATGATACGCCGTCAGACGACGACCCGCCTTCGGACGACGCCCCGACACCCCCGAACCCGAAGAACGAAACGGACGACGCCGTGCCTGACGAGTCCGGGCATACTGAGAACGAAACGGACGACGCCGTGCCTGACGAGTCCGGGCATACTGAGAACGAAACGGGCTCGTCCGACGCGAACGACACCGTCGACGAGACACCCGGAGGAGTCGCAGTGTCGGACGACGTTGCTTCTGACGGCGAATCGACAGACGATACGACGGACGCGGACTCCGCGGAGACCGAAACTGACGACGAGAACTCCACGAACGGATCCTCGTCGGCGAACTCCGACACCCCGAAGCCGTCCTCGCCCTCGGACGAGCCCGCTCCGGCCGGCTACGGGGCCGGTGTGATCGCTGTCGGGGCGGCGGTTCGACACGGTAACAGTGCGGTGGTCCATCTCTCGACGACGTCGACGGCCACGACGACGCTTGCGCCGGAGCAACACTGGGCCGTCCGCGGCATGGCGGGCCTGTACAGCAAGTACGACGATTCGGACCCGCTGGACCACGACGCTCGCGGCCGCCTTCACGAGACTATCGTCGAAGCGCCGGGGACGCACCTCTCGGCGCTGTGTGAGCGCACCGACGTATCGCTGTCGACGGCGCGGTATCACCTCCGCGTGCTGGAGGGCGAGGGGCTAGTGTCGAGCGTCAAAGACCGGGGCAAGCGTCGCTACTTCCCGGCTGACTCGACCGAGCGGGAACTCGCCGCCGCGATGGCCGACGACGCCGCCGCGTCGGTGTTGGAGACGCTCGCACACACCGGTCCCGCGACGGTGTCGACGCTCGCGGAGGAACTCGACCGGGACCCGAGTACGGTCACCCATCACCTCAAGCGTCTCGACGAGGACGGACTGGTCGCCAGAGAACGGGACGGCCGGGCCGTTGTCAACCGCCTCGCATCCGACGTAGCCCCCGTCATCCAGTCGCCCGCGGCCGACGTTGATTCGCCGCGCCAGCCCGGTAGCGCGGACTGACCGGGTCGCCCCTTTTGTCGCTGCTGGTCGTACTGGACGCCATGTGGGACCGGCTCCGGCGTTTGCTGGCGGTCGTCGTCGCCGTCGTCAGAGTCGTTCGCCGGAAGAACATCACGTTCATGGCCGGGAGCATCGCGTACAACGCGTTCGTCTCGTTGCTACCGCTCCTTCTCATTCTGTTTCTCGTCGTCGCGGCCGTCGGTAACGACCCGCTGGCCCTCTACGTCGTCGAACTGACCGAGCGGTATCTGACGCCGAACGCGCAACTGTTACTGGCGAGCGCGCTGACCGACAGGACCGGGCAGGCGGGCCTCTCTGCTATCAGCGTCGTGACACTGTTGTGGGGGACGCTGAAGATATTTCGAGGGCTCGATACGGCGTTCGCCGAACTGTACGCGTCGGAGGCGGAGTCGACACTGCTCGACCAGTTGCGGGACGGCTTCGTCGTGCTGTTCGCGGTGCTTTTCGCAATCCTCGCCGCGGGTGTCGCGGGCGCGGCGTTCGCGCTGTTCCCGGCGGTTCCGTACGTCGGGTTTCTGAGTCCGCTAGTCCTCGTTGTCGGACTCTCGCTCGCTTTCCTCCCCATGTACTACGTCTTTCCTGACGCCGACGTGACCGTGCGAGAGGTGCTTCCGGGAACCGTCGTCGCGTCCGTCGGATGGGCGCTGTTAGAGGCGCTCTTCCAGGTGTACGCCGCCGCGGCGAGTACGTACGAGGTGTACGGTACGATCGGTGCCGTCCTCCTCCTGTTAACGTGGCTGTACTTCGGCGGCCTCGTACTGATGACCGGGGCCGCCGTCAACGTCGTTCTCGCCGGCCGCGTCGACGAGACTGTCGACACCGAGGACATCGCGAACGCCGACGTCCGAGATATCGTCCCGTAACGTATCGAATCCATTACCATACTCGGCGATACCGACAAACCTACAAGTCGTACTACCAGTTCGCCGACTAATGAGTGCGATACTGGCACAGTGGGTGGTCCCCCTCGCCGCCATCGTCGCGACGTCTATCACGGTGTACAAGTTCTGGATACAGCGGCCGTCGCTGATCGTCGACGCCGAGGTGACCGGTGCGGTTCGAACCACCGACGGCGTCGCTCTCGACCTGGAACTGTACGTCGCCAACGTCGGCCGCGATTTCGCGGAGGACGGGTACGTCTCCGTCACTGCCGGCGACTGGGTGCTCGACGCGGCGCCGGTCGACGGGCTCTCAACGACGACCTGCGACGACGAGACGACCGCCCGGGACGGCGAGTGGAAGGCGTTCCTCGACGATATCGTGTACCGGGACACAGGATTTAAACTGTACGAGGGGAGCGCGACGCTTCCGGACGACGGCCGGTACCGTCTCTCCTACACGACTGCCTGTCAATCCCAGCGCCCCCGAACCGGCACGCTGGACGTGGTCGTCGAGGGGGGTTCGGCGACCGTTCGGGACTGACGGTCACGGAGCGTCTCACTCCGCGTTCACGTCTACCCATCCACCCTCACGAGCGGACTCGTAGGCCGCCTCCGTCACGGCCGTCACGCGCAGGGCGTCGCGGGCGGTCGCCGGTGGGTCGTCGCCGGTCCGTACGGCCTCGACGAACGCCGCGGCGCGAGTCGTCAGGCTCTCGCGGTCGATGTACGGTTTGTGTTCCGTGTTCTCGGCGTCGACAGTACGCAACTGGCGCGTCTCCCACTGCCGACCATCCAAGTACACTGCACCCTCGTCGTCCCAGACGTGGACGTGTTCGCGTGTGCAGGGGGCGTCGCCGTTGACCGACACTGTCGCGGTCGCACCCTCCTCGAACGCTATCTCCAGCGTCGCGCGAGTGTCGACCCGCCGGTCGTCGTCAGCGAACGTCATGTCCGCCCGAACCCTCGACGGGGTCAGGTCGGTAATCCACAGTAACCCATCTAGCAGATGGCTCCCCGTGTCGTAGAGGTAGCCGCCGCCGGAGAGGTCGGGGTTCATCCGCCACGTGTCATCGAACCGTTCGGCCCAGTCCTGCGTGATCTCGGCGGTCATCCACTGCGGTTCCAGTTCGTCGGCCCAGCGCCGTCGAGCGGTCCGGAACGCAGTGTTGAGGTGGCGCTGGTAGCCGACCATCAGCGTCCGGTCCGACCCGTCCATGCGGTCGGCCAGTTCCCGGGCGTCTGACAGCGACGTGGTCAGCGGCTTATCGCAGTAGATGTGAAGGTTTCGCTCTAGCGCACGGACGACCTGGTCGTAGTGCAGGGTGTGTGGCGTTCCGACGAGGACGGCGTCTAACGCCTCGTTCTCTAGCATCCGCTCGTATTCGGCGTAGCGCGCGTCTGCCGGCACGTCGAACTCGTCGCCGATCTCTGACAGCGTCTCCTCGGCGATATCAGCGACCGCCGCGACAGTCGCTCCGTCGTGGCGGTGGAACTGTCCACCGACTGTCCGTCCGATGTATCCGAGGCCGACAATGCCGACCCGAAGCGTCCGTTCGTCCATCTCACTCGGTGTGCTGGGGGTCGCCGGTCTTTTCTTCCTTTGCGATCGTCCGCCCCGCGATCCAGGTGAGGAGTGCCAGCAAGAGGAAGTGCCACGCGATCAGCGCCAGTGCGAGCGTGGTGAACAGCGGTTCCCACCCCCACGGGTCGAACGCGATAAAGAGGACGAAGAAAAACGCCAGTATCCCCAGTGGAATGAAGTTCACCGTCAGGTCCAGCATCGTTTCGCGGTCGATGTAGCGCTCCGTCACACTCCTCTAATCTACGAGAGCGAAAAAAGGCTTAGTTCACAATTCACTGCCGGATACTTGCGTATTCTGCCTGATATGAGTGGTCACTCTCTGTCGGACGACTGCATGGTTACCGTCCCGATGTAGCCACTCTCGTACGTCGTACGAGAGCAAAATGTGTGAGGGGTGGGGGGTGGGGAACGAGGGTCTGGAATGTACCCTCTACCCGATCTATTGGGTGGGTGGTATATATGTTATTTGGCCAATGGTTTGCGAACAAGTAACGCGGTCCAGTCCGAAGAAATGGGCGGTTTTTGTCGGTTTGTCTCGGTCTCAGCCGTCCAGTAGACATAGCGCTGGAGTGATACAAACGGAGTATCCGCGACTGATCGGTTTCGCGAAAACTGCTCGGTGGGAAACAATCGCCGTTCTCCGCACGCTACCGGACGCGCCGATACTCGCCGTGCGATTCTTGACGCTTCGTATCGCAGACGTACGTATGGACGGCGATAGCCGAGGATCAGCGGCGGCCGCGTTCCGTCGGTTACGGCCCCGTCCGCGGACGGTCGACTGGTCGCTTTTCCTCGTGGTCGTGGTCGAAGTAGTCACTGGACTGGTCTCGTTTACCGTCGCCAGTACTAACTGGTGGCCGCTGTTCTGGCTCCACCGGGCCGTCGGGCTATCGCTGATCGTCCTCCTGGCATTCAAGTTCTCCCGAGTCGCGTACCGACTGACCGACAGCGACGAGTGGCGTCCATCGACGGCGCTATCGCTGTTGACCGCCGCCGCGGCGCTGGGCGCGATAACGACCGGCGTCGTCTGGGTGTTCGGCCTCGACGTGCGCCTCTCGTACTGGACGCTGCTGTCCGTCCACGTCGGGTTCGGACTGGCGCTCGTACCGCTCGTTCTCCTGCACGTCCGGACGCGGTTTCGACCGCCACGCCGGGCCGACTTCGAGGGCCGACGCACCGCGCTTCAGTACTCGGCGATGCTCGTCGGCGGTGCGGTCGTCTACCGCGGCCAGCAGGCGATCAACCGCGCGCTGAAGACGCCGGGTTCGGACCGCCGGTTCACGGGGTCCCAACCCCGCGACGGCGACGGGAACGAGGGGTTCCCCGTCACCTCGTGGGTCGCCGACGACCCCGCCCCGGTCGACAGGAACGCCTGGTCGCTGTCGGTCCGCGGCGAAGTCGAGGAAGCGGCCGATCTGTCGTACGCCGACCTCACGCCCGACGCCGAGCGCGAGGCGCTGCTGGACTGCACAAGCGGGTGGTACACCGTGCAGGACTGGCGGGGGATCCGAGTCGGCGATCTGCTGGGCGACGCCGGTCCGACTGACGACGCCGAATACGTCCGCTTCGTCTCGGTGACGGGGTATCGGTGGAGTCTCCCGCTCGCAGAGGCGCGGGATGCTCTGCTGGCGACACACGTCGGCGGTGAGCGCCTGAGCCACGGCCACGGCGGGCCACTGCGTCTCGTAGCGCCAGGTCACCGGGGGTTCCAGTGGGTGAAGTGGGTCGAGCGGGTCGAGGTCCGCCAGTCGGGCGACCCGGCGCAATGGATCGTGACGCTGATCAGCGGGCTCGACTGAACTTACAGACTGAGTATCTCGGGGACGGCACTCTCTGGCCTACGCTGCAGCCAGTGACCGGCCGGGTCCCGTTACTTGGCGTCCGACACGTCCGCGGGCTGCTCAAACTCAGCGCGTTCGTGGACCGTTTAAGATCGGCGTGTTCGGGCCGTTCGAGACCCCGACCACCCCGGTCCGGGACCCGGCCCCGATAATATAACAAATAGTACAAAACCGAATTTCCGGAAAACACCATTACACTGACCGTACAACCTTCAGACGATGACAGAGTCACGGCGGCTCATCTGGAAGTACTACGCCTATCGCGCCAGCAGCGCCGCCGGATTCTACCTCCCCGTTAGCATCCTCTACCTGAAGGACCAGGGGTACAGCCTGGCGTTCATCGGACTCGCGCAGGCGGTGTTTTCCTTCGCGCTTCTGGCCGCGGAGATCCCATCGGGCTACCTCGGCGACCGTATCGGTCGGCGAGGGAGCCTCGCGCTCGGGAACGCCCTCCGGGCGACCGCGATGGTCGCGTACGTCTTCGCGGGGTCGGCGCTCGGAATTCTCGTCGTGAAAGCGGTCTGGGCGATGGGGTGGGCGTTCCGTTCGGGCACTCAGAGCGCGTGGCTCTACGAGATGCTCTCCTCGCGCTTCGACGAGTCCGAGTACGCCCGAATCGACGGCCGCGGTAGCACTGTCCTCCTGACCACCTCCGGCGTCGGTGCCGTCGTCGGTGGACTGCTCTACACCGTCGGAACCGGTCTCCCGTTTCTTGTGAACGCGGGGCTGGCGACCGCCGGCATCGTCGTCCTGGCCACGTTCCCCTGCGTCGAGTGCGAGAACGACGCCGACGACGTGTTCACCGTCCGCGAGGCGACGCAGATGCTCCGCGTCCAGGTCGGCCGCTCCGAGGTCCGGTGGTTCGTCGCCTACGCCGCGCTGTTCGCCGGCCTCTTCGGCGTGACCCGCACGTTCGAGCAACCGGCGCTCGACGCCGCCGGCGTCCCCGTGGTCGGTATCGGACTCCTGTACGCCGGGTTCAAGGCCGTCTCGGCGGTCGCGGCCTCCGCGACCGGGTGGCTGGACGATACCCTCGGGATCCGCTCGACGTTCGCGCTGCTCGTTCCAGCGTTCGCCGTTACCTACGCCAGTGTCGCTCTCACGCCGCTCATGCTGGTTCCGACGCTGGTGCTGTACCGCGCAACCCAGACCGTTCTCCGTCCGCTACAGAATCAGTACCTCAACGACCGCCTGGGCGACCTCGGTCGGGCGACGGTGCTTTCTGGCGTGTCGATGGCGCTGTCGCTAGCCAGCGGAGTTGCGAAGCTTCTCGGGGGAGCAGTTGCCGGGTCGGTCGGTGCGGTCGGCGTCCTCCCCTGGGCCGGCCTGACCGTCGCGAGTCTCGCCGGCCTGCTCTGGTTGGCGACCTCACCGGTTCGGGACGGCGGGACCAAGGCGGGTGCGACGGCCACCGCCCCCGCGGACTCCGACTGAGATCTTCGGCCGCGACCGACTGCGGTCGCGTACCGTTTGGCGGTATACTGTCAGCTGTAATTCCTTGCAGAGTATCGGACTCTCGGGGGTCTGAGTATCGTTCCGAAGGTACAACAGACAGTATTAGAACGCGTGAGACCGGTCGCACTCGCGTCCGTCAGTATGACGGTAGTTCCGTTGGACTCCGGGGATCAGTCGGTAATCCCTGGACTCCGGATATCAGTTCAACCACTCGTGCGAGAGCAGGCTGTACTGATAGGCATCGACCCACTCCCCGTCATAGAAATTGTCTTCACGGAAGTGGCCTTCGCGTTCGAACCCGATCGATTCGAGCGTCTGGATCGAGGCGTCGTTCGTGACGAGTACTCGGGCAGTCACCTTGTGGAAGCCACACTCGCGAAACACGTAGTCGAGGACCAGTTCGACGGCCTCGGAGACGTACCCCTCGCGGCGGTGTTCGGAGGCTATCCAGTACATCAGACTCCCCGAATCCCCGTCACTCACCCACGGGAACGCGACGACGCCGACGGGTTCGGGTTCCTCCTTGTCCCCGTCAGCGCAGACGAGAAAGTGATACTCCGTGTCGTCGTCGAACATCTCTTCGACGTCGCTGCGACTGCGAATCGTCGTGTCTGTCAGCGGGACGCGCGTACTCGGCTCGTTCCGTCCGCGCTGGATGAACTCGTAGTCCTCTTCTTCGACCGGATGGAGAGAGACAGTATCCCCCATCGCGAACGCTGGTCCTGGCATATCCTGTGGTTAGGCTGTATCCGAATTATATGTTCGCTGAATTCTATTTCCGTAGTCGAACTGTCATACGGGAGCACGGCGGGGCGCTCCGGTGAGTGATCGGGTCCGCTTCTCGGATCGGCGCTTCGTGAATCGGTTCGGTTAAGGTATATGCGACACAAGCGGGAGGCGTGGGCGGATAGCCTAGCTCGGACAAGGCATTGGCTTCCGGAGCCAAAGATCGCGGGTTCGAATCCCGTTCCGCCCGCTCACTGTTTGTACTACCGACCTGATCGGTTCTGATCCGTCGCGGACCGTCCCGGCGTGATTCTTCGACGACGTACGTCTGTCGCTCTCGGACTCACCTCCCCGGCTGTTGCAGTAAGTCCGTCTCCGTAGGATGACGTAGTGAGTTCTTTCGCTCATCTGTCGCCGGTTTCCGGACGCTAATCCTCCGCGCTCGCAGCGGGAGCCGACACCGTCTCGTCCTCGTCGACGACGCGCTCTTTCCACGTGCCGCGCGTGAACCACAGCCCGGCCGCGAGCGCGCCGACGATGTTGCCGAGCGCCATGCCGACCCAGACGCCTGTCGCGCCCCATCCGACGACGAACGCGAGATAGTACACCGTGGGGACACGGCCGATCCAGAGTGCGACCATCGAGAACGCGAGCGCGGTCTTGGTGTTGCCAGCGCCGCGGTACGCGCCGAGTAATACCTGTGTCACGGCGATAAAGGCGAATTCGATGCTGCGGATCCGGAGGTATTCGCTGCCGAGGCGGACCGTCTCCGCCGCGCTGTCGGTGTCGGCTCCGATGAAGGCGCTGACGATGGGTTCCGGGACGGCGGCGGCGATGACGCCGGCGACCAACAGCACGCCGGCACCGGTTTTCACGGCCAGCCACACTGCCCGCTCGGCGCGGTCTTCCTTCTGTGCGCCGAGGTTCTGGCCGACCATCGTGTTTGTCGCTCGGCCGAGTCCCATCGCGGGGAGAAACACCAGCGAGACGAGGCGGTTGCCGAGGCCGTATGCGGCGACGACGGGCGGCTCGAACGTGACGACCATCGCCGTCAGCGTGATCATCGCGAGCGCGCTCGTCGACTGTTCGAGCGCGCTCGGCGTGCCGATGCGAACGATCTCCCAGACGATGGAGAGGTCGGGGAGCAGGTCCCCGACGGCGACGTCCGGCCCGGCCGACGTGAAAAAGAGAACGTACAGTCCCAGGACCGACCCGACGCCGCGTGAGAAGATGGTCGCGACCGCTGCGCCGACGATGCCGAGTTGGGGCGCTGGACCCCAACCGAAGATGAGCACGGGGTCGATGACGACGTTCACTGCGACGGAGACGAGCATCACGCGCATCGGCGTCTTGGTGTCGCCGTAGCCGCGTAACAGCGCCGAGAAGACGAAAAAGACGAACAGGAAGGGTAGACCGAGGAAGAACACTTCCATGTAGTCGGCTGCGAGCGGGACGATCCGGGCGGTCGTGTCGGTCTGGCTGGGTAGCAGTGCGAGTAGGTCCCGCGTCGACAGATAGCCCAGCGCGCTCAGACCGATAGCGAGGAGCGTCACGAACGAGAGCGTCTGGCCCGCGACGGTGCCGGCGGACCGCTCGCTGTCGGCACCGGTGTACTGGGCGACGAGGATGCTGCCGGCGGTCGTGAACCCGCCCGCGACCGAGATGAGGAGAAAGATGAGCGGGAACGCGAGGCTCATCGCTCCGACCGCGTCGGCCGACAACTGCCCCAGCCAGAACGTGTCGGTGACGTTGTAGGCGACTTGCAGGAGCTGGATCACTACGATCGGCCAGGCCAACCGGAACAGCGGCCGAACGAGTCCGCCCTCGGTAATCGATCCGTCGTGTTCGTCGACGCTCACTGTATTTCGAAACGAAACCCCCGTAGTTGAACCCTTTGATCCGGCGAACGATACCGATCAGAGAAGACCGGTCGGTATCTCTACTCGAGGCGTCGGCAGTTCGACAGACTGGTTCATCTCCCGGGAGCGAATCTGAATACCGACCGATTCCGGCGAGTCTGTGACGGTTGCTGCGACTCGAATATCGCCCGCTCAATCAACTGCTTCGGGTGTCGATACCGTCGACTCGTCCCCGACGACCGTCCGGTCCGGTAACTCGGGATTCGGTTCCCGACCCAGGGTGAGAAGACGCTCGGTCAGGGTGAGTTCCTCTGCGCTCGGGTTGGATTTCTCGATCGATTCGTACTCGACCGCTACGCCCTCGGACTCGGCGGCGATGCGGACGGCGCACAGCTGATAGGACGGGAAGAAAACCGGCGGCAGGACCCCGATAATCCCGTCGCGGCGGTGGAGGCGCTTGAGCCACGTCCCGCTGTTGACGAGCAGACCGCCGTCTGTCTCCCGCGTCGTCGGGCGGTGAGTGTGGCCGTAACAGAATATCGCAGTGTCCGGGCGCTCGGCGAAGACGTCGCGGGCGGCCTCGACGTAGGGTGCCTCGGCGTCGACTGTCAACGCCGTCTCGAAAACGCCGAACCGCTGGATCGTTTTGCGAACGTCTCGTCGGATGAAATACAGCGGGATCCCGACGAGTACGAGCAGTCCGGCGATGGCCACGTTGACCGATAGCAGGAACCAGACGGCCGTCCCTGCAGTGCCGAACTGGCCGAGAAACGAAACGGTTCGGTCGACCGGCATCGACCAGACGCCGGCCAGGTCCAGTCCCGCCAGCACCGAAAGGAGCGCGCTGATGTTGAACAGGAGGAGAAACGGCACCAGAGCGTACCGGAGGAGAGGGTTCATCTCGCGGTAGAAGTACTTCGAGATCAACCAGACCGGCATTCGCTCGGTAGGGGTGACGGCTTGTACGTCCTTCAGCCAGTTGTACCGTCCCCGGTGGGAGAGCTTGCCGGCCCGGCTAGTCACGAGCGTGTTGTAGAAGTATCCCAGCGGGGACGCGTGGGGGTTCCCCCAGTCCTCGATCCGGTTGTTGGGGTCCCGCTGGTGGCCGTGCTCGAAGTGGATCGCTTGGTCGCCGACCTCCCGGGTGATCGACTCGTCCTGAACCAGATTAACGTTGTACTCGGCGAACCGCTCGACGTACTCGTCGTAGGCGGCCAGTTCGTGGTCGTGGTTGCCCGGCAGGAGCGTGATCGGCACGCTGTCGCCAGTTGCTCGGAACTGATCGAACAGCTTCGGGTACGTCTCCTCCAGACGGTCGAACTTCGCCAGTCCCTCTATCGCGGTGAACTCCCAGAGCCCGAACGCGTCGCCGTTTATGATCAACTCCGCGTTCTCCTCGGCCGTTTCCAACCGTTCGAGAAACCCGAGTAACTCGTCGAGAAACTCGGCGTCTTCCAGTTGCTCGTCCCCACCGATGTGCAGGTCGCTGATGACGTAGTAAACCGGCTCATCGGCCGTCGCTTCGGAGCTTTGACTCATTATTAGTAGCCGTCTCCCGGCCGGTGGACGGTCGATTCGGCGGCCGGGACTCGCTTACGTAGGTATGAGGAAACAGTCGTATATATTGCCCGCTTGACGCCGCTTCGCGGCTGGGGGTTTCGAAACCGGAGCGTCGACACCACCGAGTAAACGAGACCGGCGACGTCTGACCGCGCTACGGCGTTTCGTTGGTTTCCAGCGAGAACTCGCCGCGGGGGTAGGCGACGCAGGTCAGCGTGTACCCATCGCCGAGTTCGTTCTCGTCTAACATCTCCTGGTCGTCGTGTTCGACGAACTCGGTGGCGTCGCCGTCGGGGATGCGTCCGCCGCAGGAGACGCACTGTCCCTGGCGGCAGGCGTACGGCAGGTCCCAGCCCTCGTCTTCGCCGGCCTCCAGCAGCGTCTCGTTGTTGGCGACCTCGATAGTCTCGCCCTCCTTGACGTACTCGATCTCGTAGTGTTCGATCTCGTCTTCGGGGATGTCGCCGGGGCCGGAGGTTTCCTCGGCACCGCCCTCCTCACCCTCCGCCAGTTCGCCGCCGGACTCGCCCGCTGCGACCGCACCGGCACCGCCGCCACCGCCGATAGCGCGGTTCATCGGTTCCGGGAAATCAGTCTCGGGCACCGATTCGGCCCGCCGCTCCAGGAGTTCCTGCGAGATGTCCTCGTTCGCGGTCCACTCGGTGCCTCGGGAGAAGTGCAAGATCACTGCCGTCACCGTCAGCAGCAACCCGAGACCGAGCCCAATTTCGTTCACCATATGCGTCGAAGTTGGAAATCCTGGTTTAACTCTGTTGTGATTATTTGCGCCGTGTAGCGGTCGTCCGGTGGGGCGGGATCTCCGGACTCGTCCCTTTCCCGCGAACCTCGTGACGGCCGAAGCCCGCCCCTGTGGTATGGCTTCCCCGTTTCACTCGTCGCGAACTACCTCGTGACGGCCGAAGCCCGCCCCTGTGGTATGGCTTCCCCGTTTCACTCGTCGCGAACTACCTCGTGACGGCCGAAGCCATACCGCAACCGATTCGCTAACCGACGCGAAAACCGCTCGTCTCGACTGGCGAACCGCTCGGAGAGCGCCTGATAGATGAGCGGCACCGCCACCTCCTGTTCCAGCGCCTCCTGTACGGTCCACGTGCCGGTGGACCCGCCTTCGACGTGGTCCGCGACGGTACCGAGGTCGTTGCCCTCCTCGCGGAACGCTTCCTCGCAGAGTTCCAGTAGCCACGAGCGGATGACCGCCCCGTTGTTCCACGTGTTCGCGACGCTTTCGAGGTCAAGGTCGTAGCGGCCGTTCGCGAGCAGTTCGAACCCTTCGCCGTAGGTCTGCATCAGGGCGTACTCGACGCCGTTGTGGACCATCTTCACGTAGTGGCCGCTCCCGGCCGGGCCCATTCGGTCGTGGCCGTCGGGTCCCGTGGCGACGGCGTCGAAGACGGGCGTCAGTTCGTCGTAGGCCCACTCGGGGCCGCCGACCATCAGCGAGAAGCCGAGTTCCGCGCCCGCGGGACCGCCGCTGGTGCCGCAGTCGAGATACGCGGCCGCGGTGGACTCGGCGCGGCGGACGGAGTCCTCGAAGTGGGAGTTGCCGCCGTCGACGACCACGTCATCGCCGTCGAGGTGTGATTCGAGGTCGTCGAGGGCAGCGTCGACCGCCTCGCCGGCGGGCACCATTAGCCAGATCCGCTTGTCCTCGCCCAGTCGCTCTGCGAGGTCGGAGACGGAGTCGGCGGGCGTCGCGCCCGCGTCCGCCGCCGAGGCAACGGCTTCTTCGTCCAAGTCGAAGGCGATAACGTCGTGACCCGCGTCCAACGTCCGCTCGACGACGATCTGTCCCATGCGTCCGAGTCCGATGACGCCCAGTTGCATGGTGGGGGCTGTCGGGCGGGCGCAGGTAGTGGTTGCGGTTCGTCAGAGCGATACGTGCGGTTCGTCAGCAGCGCACCTACGCGGTCCGCGGCGGCGCGTCCGTCAGTAGGACAGACTGTCAACGCGTTCGTATCCGACGGCAGTGACGACGACCGTCGCACCGCCGTACTTGACGTAGACGCCGCTCTCGTGCGGTTCGTCTCCCGACGAGACGTAGTACGGCAGGTCATGCTGGAGAACGTCGACGAGTTCGAGCGTGTCACGGCCGGAGAGGTCGACTGCCTCCCACTCGTCGCGGACGTCGCGGTCGACCGCGCGGCGGATAGCCGCCCCGACACCCGGTACGCCGTCGAGTATCCCGTCACCGTCGTAAAGAACCGTCGCTCGCGCCGGCACGTCCTCGACGACTCGCGCTGCGACGCTCGTGACGGCGTCTGCGTCGCCACTGGTACGCCGCCGGGCGAGTCCGTACGCGGCCGTGGTTACGATGATTCCCAGCGAGAAGAGCAGATCACGCAGGTCCCGATTCATACCGGACGGTTGGAACTATCATATATTAATCTTTTGCGTGGCCGAACGTCCGGGGGAACTGTCTGACGCACGGCGGTCAGTATCCGCCGACTAGTTTCACGAATACTAGCTGTGTCTCCCCGGTTCCACGGGACGAGGGGCTTCGAGATGTCGAACGAAACGGGCGAATTAGAGAAGCGCGCCCGTCGTGATGAGGCCGGCGTCGACGAGCAGGAGGACGCCGACGACCGCAGCGGCGCGAAACAGGCCGATGTTCTCTCTGGCCGGCGCTCTGACCTTCTTCATCTTCAGGTCCGCCGTCAGTTTCGAACTCCCGACTTCGACGAGGCCGGCGAGCACCAGCCACAGCGCGAGCATAGCGAGGACGAGGTTCCCGTTCGTCGTCTCGAGCAGGCTCTTTCCGGGGTATCCCTGGGCGGCCATGTGGCCGCCGGTGGCGAACAGGAGGGCGGCGCTAACCCGCGAGATGGTCTTCAGACTGCCTACGAGACGTTCGAGCGGGTCCGCGTTGAAGTGACCGTCGCGCGCTGCCGGCAGGACTGCGAGCGTCACGAACAGAACGCTACCGACCCACAGTGCCGCAAACAGGAGATGCGTCGTCCGTATCGCCGCGTCGACCAGTGACATTACTGTACTGTTCGGGCCGAAGGGTTTCAGTTTTTCCAAGGAGCCGAGATGTCAGCCAGGAGACGGTGATCCCGTCGCCGGCGGGTCCGCCCCGGTTCGTTGCCCGTATCGGGCCGTTTATGACGAGCGCGATAACATTTACTCGCATGAACGCGATATTTACCCTGCTTCCCTGCTCACGTCCCCCTCTCTTCCGTCGGACTGCGTTCGGAGGTGACGCCGCAGTACGGCGTGTGGTGCGCCCGTGAAACGACTGCCAACTCCGCGGCGGAGCGCGCTCGTCGCCCGCGTCGAGGTCAGGCGGACGCTCCGCTCGTTCGTCGAGAACCGGACCCGTCTGGCGCTGACCGCTCTCTCGGGCGTCTTCGTCCTGGCCGTCGTGGCCGCCGGGTCGTACGGCGTCTATCTCGCCGGTCAGGCGCTTCGTTCGGGTAGCGACCTCGGCGGGTTCGACGTGACCTCTACGCTGCGCGGTGTCGTCGGTCTCGTCTGGGTTGGGATCTCGGCGCTCGTCGCCGCCCGCGCCGTCGCAAAGCGCGGCACGGTCCCCAAGGCCGACGGCCTGTTGACGACGATCCCGACGGCGGACGCCGTCGGCGGAATACTCCTCTCCGAACTGATATTCGTCCTGCTGTGGACGCTGCCGCCGCTCGTTCTTCTGACCGGGAGCTTTTCGTACGGTGCCGGGACGCCCGGCCCGTTCATCGTGATGGTCCCGGTGGTCGCTACACTCGGCGCGCTAGGGGTCGCGACGGGGTACCCCGTGGGCCTGCTTGTCCGGCAGGCCGTCACGCGCTACGACGTGCTGGCGAAACACCGTCAGGTCCTCTTTGCGTTCGCGTTTCTCGGCTACTTGGCTCTCGTCTTCGGCGGCGGCATCAACGAGATAGCGGCCGTGTTGCTTGACCCCCTCGCGCGGACGCCGGTCGGGTGGCTCGGCGACCTGCTCCTTGTCGGGATCCCAGGTATCGACGGGTCGCTCGCCCGTGCAACCGTCGCGCCCGCCGCCGTCCTCGCCGCAGTCGTTCCGGCGCTCGCCGTCACGGTTCGAATCGCCGCCGTCCACTGGTTCTCCGACCCCGCCGGACCGACATCCGAGGACGATAACGACGCTGGCGGGCGGTTTGCCGACGTACTCCCGGCGCTCCCGATAGCGCTCCCGTCCTCCGCGTTCTCCCGCCCGACGCGGGCCGTGGCCGGCGCGGTGGTCCGTCGAGCGGTGCGCGCACCGATCAAGCTTTCGTACGTCATTTACCCGCTGTTCGGCGTGATACCAGTCGCTCAGTCAGCGATCGAGCAGGGCCGCATACCGGCGTCGCTCCCGTACGCCCTTGCGCTGTACGCCGCGTGGGCGTCGGGCGTACTCGTCACGCTGAACCCCTTCGGCGACCAGGGGGCGGTGTTGCCGGGGACGCTGACGACGCCGCTTTCCGGCCGGCAGTTCGTCGCGGGACACGTCGTCGTGGCCGCTGGGCTGATGGTACCACTGACCGTCATCCTGGCTGTCGGTAGCGGTCTCGCCAGTCCGCTCTCGCTCGCAAGCGTCGCGGAACTGGCCGTCGGTGCCGGCGTCCTCGCGGCGCTGATGCCGCTGCTGGCGACCGGTATCGGGGCACTGTTCCCGCGGTACGGCGCGGTCAACGTCGTCGGGAACCGGAAGGCGGTGATGCCGAGTAAGCGGGCGTTTCTGACCTACTCCGTGACGATCGCCGCCGCCGGTCTGGCGGCGGGGCTGACGTTCGAGGCTCCGCTCCGAGAGGCCGTCGCAGCTCTCGTGACGGTTCTCGTTCCCCGGATTGCGGTTTCGCCGGGGACTCTGGAAACCGTCGGTATCGTCGCACTCGCCGCGGCGCTCGTCTCGCCGTTCGTTTCAGTCGCGTACGCTGTCCGCCGGTTCGAATCGTATCACCTACACTGACTCACGTGCGGAGAGGTTGCCCCAGGACACTACCGTCCCGGGACTGACGCGGAGGACCGGACGCGACTCGATAGCCTGATCCACGTACTGGTCGTACTTCTCGCGCAGCGCCCGCACCGCCGGTTCGTGGCCGTCGTCGTTCGGCTGTCGCAGTTCCGCTGTGCCGCGGATCTGTACCCAGCCGAGTTCGTCCCAGTTCTCCGCGTAGTGGTCAACGAGAAGCGTCACCCGCGGGTCGGCCCGGACGTTCCGGACGCGACGCAGTTCCGTCGCCTCGACTGCCTTCGGTTTCTCGTCTAGCGGCGAGACGACCGCTCCGTCGACGAGCGCGTAACAGACCGGGACGGCGTGTGGCGCGCCGTCTCCCGTCACCGTCGCCAGGCGCGCGACCCGCGCTCGTCGGACGAACTGGCGCTCTGATTCGGAGAGAGTCATATCCCGAGATACCGCTCGCTCCCGCTTAACGCTCCGCACGCGACGCCGATTCTCACTCCATCCACTCGGGCGCGAACTCGACGATTCGCTTGCGGAGAACGGTGTACACCAGCGACGTGAGAAGCGCGGCGAGGACCGCCGTCCGGATGGAGCCGTCGAACGTAACGAGCGCCGGCACCGAAACCAGCGCGCCCAGAACGAAGTCCTCTGGCGACCCGTCGTAGCGGACCCACCGCCGGGGCCGAACCCAGGTCTTCGTCGGATGGAGAAACACCGCGCGGTCGGAGGTCCCCTCCCACGGTTTCAGTTCGAGGCCGCCGCCGAAGGCGTCGCTCGCCGAGTGGACCGCCGCGGAGACGAGAAACAGGGCGGCGGCGACGGTCGTCGTACTCGGGGCAACCGCGGCACCGACGACCGCAGGGACCGCGAGACCGGTGTAGTACACGGGGAAATGCAGCGTCTTGCGGTGGGCGGCGAGTAGGTCCAGGTCCGGGAATATCCCGCCCGCCGCCCCGCCGACCGCCGCGGCGACTGCGAACTCGGGTGCGACCGCGACCACCGCGCTCGCCAGCGCCAGACCGACGAACGCGTGGGTGGTCACCATCATGGATCGCGATAGGGCCACGACGGGCAAAACGCTGTCCGTTCGGTCGCGTCCGTCGACAAACGGGTGACTGCGGCCCGCGGCTTTTTGCCGCGCGCGCCACGATCTGGTCACATGAGCCAGATCACCCTGTACGAACTCGACGGCTGTCCGTACTGCGAGAACGTCCACGAGCGCCTGCAGGACCTCGACATCGAGTACGAGAGCGTCTGGGTCGAGGGTCTACACTCGAAACGCGACGAGGTGGCCCGCGTCTCCAATCAGCGCTCGGTGCCCGTGCTCGTAGACGAGGAGTACGGCGTGACGATGGGCGAGTCCGAGCGCATCCTGGAGTTCATCGAGACGACGTACGCCTAAGGGGATCCTCACCGGCAGACCCTATCGAACGCGCTAGCGCAGTTTGCTCCGCGATAGAACTCCTTTAGGAGGTGTCCGTTACCGAGAACCGGGCCGGGCGTGTGTGTTCATCGTGTTCGTGTGTCGGTCATGGTCCGTCGGCAGTGCCGCCAGCGGCAACCGTCGTTCAGAACTCCGTCACCACGGGTATCCCGACCGTGTCGAACTCGCTCATCGCGGCGACGCGGTCCGGCACGTCCGCCAGTGCGATGGTCTCCGAGACGATGGCTCCGGGGTCGAGTTTCCCGCGTTCGACCATACGGAATATCTCGTCGTAGCGGGTCGGCGGCATCCCGAAGGACCCGAGGAAGTCGATCTCCTTCATCACCATCGCGTCCGTCGGCAGCGGTATCTCGCCGCCTTCCTCGCTGGTCGTCAGGCCGATCTGGAGGTGCTGGCCGGTCCGTCCGAGGCTGTCGAGCGCGTTGCGACACGTCTCGGCGACGCCGAGGCCGTCCACGGCGAGGTCGACGCCCCCGCCGGCAAGCGCTTTCGCGTGACTCCCGACGTTGTCGACCGCGCTGGCGTCGAGCGTCTCGTCCGCGCCGAGGTCGGCGGCGGCGTCGAGCTTCGACTGCTGGATGTCGACCGCGACAACGTTCGCTCCGAGCGCGTCGGCGATGTGTACGGCCGAGAGACCAACGCCCCCACAGCCGTGGACGGCGACCCAGTCGCCCGCCGACAGGTCGGCGCGATGGGAGAGTCCGTGAAACGCCGTTGCGAACCGGCAGCCGAGGGCGGCCATGTCGACGGAGTCGACGCCGTCCGGGAGTTTCACCGCGTTGTAGTCCGCGGCGCGGACCGGAAACGCCTCGGCGAACGCCCCCGGCGCTATCGATGCGAATCCGAGCGGGAGGACCGTCTCGCAGACGTTCGCGCGACCGTTCCGACAGTGGTGGCAGGTGCCGTCGGAGAGCGCGAACGGCACGGCGACGCGGTCGCCCTCCCGGAGCGTCTCCACGTCCTCGCCGACTTCGGCGACGACTCCCGCGGGTTCGTGTCCGAGGACCTGGCCGGGTTGGGCCTGCGCACCGACCCACTCCCAGTCGCCCTGCCAGGCGTGCCAGTCGCTCCGGCAGACGCCGCAGGCCTCTGTCTCCACGACGACCTGTTCGGGGTCGGGTTCGGGTCGCTCGACCTCTTCGATGACGAGCGGTTCTCCGTGCTCTCGGAGGACGGCGGCTCGCATACGGTCCGTGACACCGCGCACCACGAAAAATCCGGCGTCGCGTCGAGTCCGTTCTCGGCCTCACCCGTCGCAGTGGTCCGACTCCGCGCGCCGCCGGGACCGCACCGGTTAAGACCGCCCGCTCGCCAGACGTACCCATGCGACTGGAGGAGTACTGGGGCGTCGGGCCGAAGACCCGCGAACTGCTGGAGACGGAACTCGGCGTCGAGGACGCCGTGACCGCTATCGAATCGGCCGACGTTCGGACCCTGACGGAAGCCGGATTGAGTCGCGGCCGCGCCACGCGCATCCTGCGGCGCGCGAACGGCGAGGCCGGCATGGACGTCCTGGCGACGAGCGACGGGCGGTCGGTGTACAAGGAACTGCTCGAACTGGCACGGCAGTACGCCGTCACGCAAGACGCCGCGGACAGGATTCAGGTGTTGACGCCGACGCCTTCCCACGAGACGCGAGTGAAGCGGCTCCACGCCGTGCTCTCGGCGCGCGACACGTGGACCGATCTCGACGAGGAGACCCGCGAAACCGTACTCGACGCGTTCGCGGAGTACGACGAGACGGGCGGCGGCGAGCGACCCGCGGTCGAAGCGGCGCTGGCGCTGCGCGAGGCGGACGTGACGGAGGGCGCGTTCGACGCCATCGCCGCGGTCGATCCAGACGCGCTGGCCGAGGCCGCCGACGCCCTCGCCGCGCTGGACGACGGTCGCGTCCGCGATGGCGTCGACGACGACCTGGACCGCCTCCGCGACGCGCTGACGGCTGTCGAATCGGCATCGTCGAGTCCCGTCGAAGTCGTCGACGCGGTCCGCGACGGCGACGTTCGCCGCACCGACGCGTTCCGGGACTCGTTCGTCGACCACCTCGCGGGCAAACCGGGCGTCACCGCGGGCCGCGTCCGGGAGGCCATGCCGGACGAGGCGGCGGACGCGACGGATTTCGTCGCGCGGACGCTCCGGGCGCTCGTCGACGACCTCCGTGGCGCGGTCGAGGACCGCGAGGCGGCGGTCGCCGCGGACCTCCGGGAGGAGATCGAGGCGGCCCGGGCGGACGTCGACGTCGCGGTGGAGGCGGTCGGCGACATCGCCTTTCACCTCTCGCTCGCGCGGTTCGCCGAGGCGCACGACCTGACTCGGCCGGAGTTCGTCGACGACGGGGTCGCCGTCGTCGGTGCCCGTAACCTCTCGCTCGCGGCGAGCGACGAGGCGGTACAGCCGGTCACCTACGCCCTCGGCGACCACGACGTGGACGAGGTTCCGTCGACCCGCGATACGGCGGACGCGGCGGTCGGCGTCCCCGGCGAGGAGCGGGTGTCCGTCCTGACCGGAGCCAACAGCGGCGGGAAGACGACGCTACTGGAGACGCTCTGTCAGGTGGTCTTGCTGTCGGCGATGGGTCTGCCCGTCCCGGCGGAGCGAGCGGCGGTCGCGGATTTCGACACCGTTGTCTTCCACCGGCGGCACGCGAGTTTCAACGCGGGCGTACTGGAGTCGACCCTTCGCTCTATCGTCCCGCCGCTGTCGGCGTCGGACCGGACGTTGATGCTGGTCGACGAGTTCGAGGCCATCACTGAACCCGGCAGCGCCGCGGACCTCCTGCACGGACTGGTCCGCCTCGCCGTCGACGAGGGCGCTCTGGGGACGTTCGTTACCCACCTCGCGGACGACCTCGAACCGCTTCCCGACGCGGCGCGGACCGACGGCATCTTCGCGGAGGGGTTGACGCCCGACCTGGAACTCGAAGTCGACTACCAGCCCCGCTTCGGCACGGTCGGGCGTTCGACGCCGGAGTTCATCGTTTCCAGACTAGTGGCTGACGCGAGCGACCGCACCGAGCGGGCGGGCTTCGAAACCCTCGCGGAGGCAGTCGGTCACGAGACGGTCCAGCGAACGCTGGCGGAAGCGTGGGAGGAACGGCCCGCCGACGGTCGCTGATAGCGACCGTTGTAACTGTGTACCGGTGCTCGCCGGCCTCGGATCGCCGAACTACCGAACTGACTTCCAATACCCTCTGAGGACGGCGATACGACTGGTCGGCGAGTGCGCGAAAACGGGCGTGGTCACGGCGAACGTGTTACCGCTTGTACGTTCGCAGTTGAGCGCGGTCGGCGTTCGGCCGTTCGGTACCGGTCACGCTGGTGAGCTTCTTGTACCCCCAGGTGAGCAGTATGAGGCCGATGACGAACCAGGCCGTCGCGCCGATCAAATGCGTTTTCGGCGGCAACGCTGCTCCGAGGAGCGGCCCCCGCATGATGAACCACGCGGCCATAAGCGTTATTAGTAATCCTGCGATGCTGACAGCGACGTTGATGCGTTTTCCCATAGTTACACAACCCCCCTGCGACGGCCACCCCGGACCGTCACATGGATCGCATTACCCGCTACGTACCTATTACTACGTAAATGTATGCCAAATTGTAATGCAAAAAGAAAGATTGGAAATTCTAAATAAGTCGGATCAGATATGAAATCGCACAGTCAGATCGCGGTCGCCGTCCGAACGAAGACGGACAGTGCCCTGCCTTGGTCATAGCGCATCGGCTCCGCGCCGCGTCTACTGTAACTGACGGCCGCTTCTCCGACCCGTCGATGACGTACAACCTGAATAGGATACTACTCAAACTCTGTTGGGTTAGAACAAGCACAATTGTTTTACGTGCTACTGTACTTGCTTTACGCATGCCACGGGTGGAGCTACCCCACGACGCGAAAGCCGGGCCGACGAAATCCGAGGTGCGGGCCGTGTTGCTCGGAAAGTTGGCGCTCGGACCGTCCGACCACTTCGTCGAAGTCGGGTCCTGTACCGGGGCCGTGACGATAGAGGCGGCGCGACGCGCCGGCCGCGTGACGGCGATAGAACGCAAGGAATCGCGCGCGGAGACGACGCGGAAGAACCTCGCCGCGAACGGCGTCGACGGCGTCGAGGTCCGCGTCGCCGAAGCGCCCGAGGGACTGCCGGACGACGCGGACGCGCTCTTTCTCGGCGGGAGTCGCAACTACGAGGCCGTCCTCGACCACGCCGTCGAGGCGGGGGTCGAGACGGTCGTGATGAACGTCTCGCGGCTCGAAGTCGCGGGCGCGGCGACCGAAGCGTTCCGCGAGCGCGACCTGCTCGACGACGTCGTCCAGTTCCAGGTGAGCCACGGCTACGAACTCGCCGGCGCGACGAGTTTCGATTCGGAGAACCCCGTGTACATGCTCGTCGGTGGAGCGAGCGACGGACCCGTTGCGGGCGACGCGGGAGGTGCCGGCAGATGACCCTCTACGGCGTCGGTCTCGGCCCCGGCGACGCCGAACTGATCACGGTCAAGGGCAAGCGAGCGCTCGAAGCGGCGGATGTCGTCTATTCGCCCGGCCGCCTCTCCCGGACGGTCGCCACCGAACACGTCCCCGAGGAGCGCATCGGCGACCTCGACTTCCCGATGACCCGCGACGAGGAGAAACTCCGGCGGGCCTGGAAGGAGGCCGCCGCCGAGATAGCGCCTGAAGCGAGAGAGGGCGACGCCGCCTTCGTGACGCTCGGCGACCCGAACGTCTACTCCACGTTCGGCCACCTGCGCCGGACGATGGACCATTTCCACCCCGATGTCGACCTCGAACTCGTCCCCGGCGTCAGCGCGGTCACCGCGTTCACGACGGCGCTCGGCGTCGAGATAGACGCCGGTGCGGGTCTGGCGCTCCGCGAAGCCGCACAGGGGGCGTCGCCGACCGGACCGGACCGGATGATTCTGTTCAAAGTCACCGACGCACCGGCCACTCACGAGGGACTCGCCGACGCGGGGTACGACGTGACGTACGGCCGCCGGCTCTACATGGAGCAGGGCGAGACGCTCGTGACGGAGGACCCGGCGGAGATCGCCGAACGCGACTACTACACGCTTGCCTACGCGGAGAAGGCCGACCTGTCGGTCGACCGCGCAACGGCGAAGTTCGGCCACAGCGAGGAACGCGCGGAGGCGGCGGAACACGGGGACGAGGTCGAGCCCCGTAGGTCGGACCGCCGCGACGAGGGGGTGCCGTCCGATGACTAACGATTCCACTGACCCGCAGGCGGCGATAGACGAAGCGAGCGAACAGCGCCAGCGCGAGCGCGACCCACGCGTGTACGAACACACTGCGGGCGACGTACAGGAGGGGATCCCGTTCATCGGTGCGGGTCCGGGCGACCCCGGCCTGCTGACCGTGACCGGGAAGGAACTGGTCGAGGACGCGGACCTCGTGGTCCACGCGGGGTCGCTGGTCAACAGCGAACTACTCGACGAGTACTGCGCCGACGCCGAACTGGTCAACTCCGTCGGCAAGGACCTCGAAGAACTGATCCCGCTGATGCGGGACGCCTACCAGGACGACCGTGAAGTCGTGCGCCTGCACAGCGGCGACCCCGCCATCTACGGCGCGGCGCTGGAGCAGATGGACGCGCTGGAACACGAGGGCGTCCCCACCTACTTCGTCCCCGGCGTCACCTCGGCGTTCGCCGCGAGCGCCACCCTGCGGACGCAACTGACGCTGAACGAGACGGCGAATCACGTCGCCTTCACCCGGCCGCAGGGGAAGACGCTGGACCCCGAGGACGACCACATCACGGAGTTCGCCGAGATGGGCGACGTGACGACGTGTATCTACCTCGGCACGCACGCCGTCGCGGACACGATGGACCGCCTGCTCGACGAGGGCGTCGACCCCGACACGCCGGTGACGGTAGTTTATCACGCCTCGTGGCCCGACGAGGACATCGTCGAGGGAACCGTCGCGACCATCGGCGACCGCCTGGAGGACGCGGGCTACCGCGCCTCCGCGATGGTGATAATCGGGCAGGCCGGAACGGGCGCGGGGTACGAGCGCTCGTATCTCTACGGCGATTGGGCGAACCGCGGACAGAACGACGACGAAACCGAGGCTGATGACTGACCATGAGTACTGACGCCAACGACACTGACGGGGACGCATCGACCGACGACAGCGGCGGGCACTGTAGCACGCCGGACAGCGACGGCGAAGTCGCCGAGGAGATAGCGATCATCTCTTTCGAGCGGAAGCTAGACACCGCCGAGGAGATCAAGGAGGGCATCGGCGACCGCTACGACAGCATCGACATCATCGAGTACCACGGCGACGTGTTCGAAGAGCACTGGGGAGAGTACGACTGCTTCGTCGGCCTGATGGCGAGCGGCATCGCGATGCGCAAGACCGCGCCCCTGCTCGACGACAAGTGGGACGACCCCGCCATCTGCGTCGTCGACGAGGAGTTGACGTGGGCCATCCCGATCACGGGCGGGCACCACGGTGCGAACCAGGTCGCGGACGACCTCGCGTCGATGGGCGCGGTTCCGGCGATGACGACCGCCAGCGAGGCCGCCGACAAGCAAGGCGTCGAGAAGCGGGCGAAGGCGCTCGACGCCCACGTGGTCAACGGCGATTCGACGGTGGCGACGAACCTCGCGGTACTGGACGAGGAACTCGGCCCCATCGAGCGCCTCGACGGCCCGAAGGCCGTCCTCGTGGGCGACGACGTGACCGTCCTGAAACGCAATCTGGACGACGGCGTCGTACTCGGCACGGGGAGCGTCTCCGACGCGGACAAAGAGCAGTTCCACGCGGCGTGGGAGCGGGCGCTCGACGAGGCGGGCACGAACTGGGACCACGTGGAGTTCGTCGCCACTGGCACGCGCAAGGAGGAGGAACCCGGTCTGCTCGAAGCGGCCGAGGAGAAGGGCCTCGGCGTCATATCGTTCGAGAAAGAAGACCTCGAATCGTACGAAGGGCCGACCCCATCGCGCTCGAAGGAACTGATCGGTTGGCCCGGTATCGCCGAAGCGAGCGCCATCGCGGCAGGCGCTGAACACGAACTCCTGCTGGAGAAGATCAGCCACGACGACGCCGTGACGGTCGCGATCGGGCGGTAGCGGCGATACTGGCTGCTTTCTCCCCGTTATTCACCGGCTGGAACCGGTCGGCGGACCGCTGGGTGTTACGAGTGAGTCTCGGTACGTATCCCGTCGACGACCTGCAGGACGGCTCCGAGTCCGGTGCAAATGAGGCCGGCCGGAACGAACACCAGGCCCATGCTGAACGCGCTACTGATACGCAGTACGTAGTAGCTACCGGTGAGGCTCCAGAGTATCGATAACGCGTACTGGGAGACCAGCAGGAACACGGCACTGCCACCGACAGCGGCTCCGAGCGTGAGCAGTCGCAGCGGCCATTCTCCCGGGGTGCACGTTTGAACGACGAGATACAGCAGTCCCGCCTCGGCGAGCGCGAGGACTCCAGCTACCAGATAGACCATGACGAAGATACCGGCGAGACCAGCCGCGAATCCGTCTCCGGGCGGGTTTTCGGGGATGGTCGCGAACGTGACCCCGGCAGTGACGAGGGCGAACACGCCGAGAACGGCGGTCCCGATCGCGACGATGCGGGGTGTTGGAGGGAATCGCATGGGCGTAATTCCGGAATAGAGACAATAAGTTCTCTGAAAGCGGGAAGCGTCCCGTCCCGACGAGGTGTGGAGCGCAGCGCTACTCCAGTAGCCGACCGCGAACGTCGCCGTCCGGGATCTCACAGCGGTCCTTCTCGCCGAACCATCGGTACCGATTGGCGGCGACGAAGTCGTAGATCCGGTCGCGGAGCGACCGCGGGACGATTCGGGCCGGTCGCAACAGCGCATACACACCGCCCAGATGCGTGGCGATCCGGAGGACGGCGTCCGTCTTCACGTAACAGTCGTCACCCTCGATCAGCACGACTGACTCCAGTTCGTCGGTCGGGAGGTCGTGTTCGGCGAGCAGGGCTTTCCCGACGTCCGACTGGAGCGGTGCGAAGCGAAACGTCGCCTCCGGGTCCCGCGGTACGATGAACTGGACGAACCCGCTGCAGAGATCACAGACGCCGTCGAACAGGACGACCGGGCCGCCGTCCGGTTTGTCCGCGGTCATCGATCGCGTTCCCTTGGTTCCCGTGATAATTGCCCTTGGGATCCATGATAATTGAGGGTTTCGGGCGGACGCCGCGCGTTCGTTTCATGATACAGAAAACTTATTTATACCTGGGAGGGAGGCTGGCGAACGGGTCGCCCGGTACGTATGGATTCACGCACGCCCTCCCTCCCCGCGAACGTCCTTGACCGTATTTCACACGCCCTCGCCCGGCGGTTCGAGGTCGACCTCCGGGCGCTCGCCGCGTTCCGAGTCGCGGTCGGAACGCTGGTGATCGTCGATCTAGTGCTCCGGTCTCGGGACCTCGTCGCCTTCTACACTGACGCCGGCGTCCTTCCGCGAAGCGCTCTGTTCGCTGACTACGGAACCCTCTACTCGCTTCACGCCCTCTCCGGAGCGGCGTGGGCGCAGGTCCTCCTGTTCGTCCTCGCGGGCGCGGTCGCCCTCGCGATGGTCGTTGGATACCGGACGCGGGTCGCGACCGCCGTCTCCTGGGTGCTGCTCGTCTCGCTTCACCTTCGCAATCCGCTGGTTCTCAACGCCGGCGATACCCTGTTGCGAATGCTTCTCTTCTGGGGGACATTTCTGCCCCTGGGCGAGCGGTGGGCGGTCGACGCGGGCCGAAACGACCGAGAACGGTCAGTGGTGGCTTCTATCGCGACAGTCGCGCTGTTGATTCAGGTCGTTCTCATGTACGCGACGAACGCCGTCCACAAGACCCGGAGCGACGCGTGGACGAGCGGGAAAGCGGTCGCCTACATCTTCCAGGCCGACCACTTCACCATCCTGCTTGGCGACGTTATCGCGGAGCATCACGCGCTGCTGGAACTGTTCACGTACCTCTGGATGGCGATGATCGTCGCCTCGCCGTTGCTCCTTTTGTGTACCGGTATTCCGCGGGCGGTGCTTGCAGTCGCGTTCGCCGGCATGCATCTCGGGATGCTCGTCACGCTCCGTATCGACCTGTTCCCGCTGATCGCCGTCGCTGGGCTCGTCCCGTTCTATCCGCCTGTCGTCTGGAACGCGGTGGAGTCTCTGGCGGACCGGACGGGAGCGGTTTCCTGGTTCCGCCGCCGGTCGGCGTCAGTCGAGTTGTCCACCGCAGTGTCTACCCCCGACGAGTTCGTACGGGACTGCTCCGCTGTCTCGGTCCTCTCGGACGGGGTCACTCGGGCGTACGGAGCGTGTCTGACGGTCGTCCCGTTCGTCTTTCTCGTCCTCGTCGTCACGTCGAACGCCGCGGCGGTCGGCTACGCGACGATGCCGGACCACGGCGACCGGGCGTTAGACGCCATCCAGGGCGACCAGAACTGGCGCATGTTCGCGCCGAACCCGACGCGGACGACGAAGTGGTTTGCGGCCCCCGGAACGCTGGAGAACGGGACGGAGGTCGACGTTCTCCACCGGTCGAGAGTGGACCTCGACCGGCCGGCGAGAGCGCAGGACGCGTATCCCACCTCGCGGTGGCGAAAGTACCTCTCTACCGTCCAGTCGGCCGACAACGAACGCCACCGTTCGTATCTCAGTAACTACCTCTGTAACCGCTGGAACGGGCATCACGACACCGAAGTCCGCGACGTTTCCATCTACTTCCTGTACGAACAGTCCGACCCCTACGACGGGTCCACGTCGGGCGGGAACGTCTCCATACAGGAGTACGACTGTTCGGGCGAGTTCGTTCAGAGCGACGGCTAGTCTCTCCGTTCGCAGTTCACTCTCACTGGCACTCTATCAAAACAGAGTTGCGCTAAAACAAGCAAAATTGTTTTATGCGAAACTAGCGTTGCACTTGATATGCGACACAGCAACGGCACGCTCGCGCAAGCGGCGGTCGGGAGGTCTCCACGGGTATGACCGAGGAGTCGACTGCGGCCGCTTCCGACGACCTCGGCAAGGTATACGTCGTCGGTATCGGCCCCGGCCTGCCGGGCGACATGACCCAGCGGGCGAAAGACGTCATTCAGAGCGCCGACTGCGTCATCGCCTCCAATCTCTATCAGGAGTTCCTCCGCAAGGACGGGACGCTCCCGCCGGAGACGGCGACCGACGGCGGGACGGCGAGCGCCTCCGCCGGCGCGCGCTCGGACCAGGAGGTGATCCGCTCCACGATGGGCCGCCAGATCGAACTCGCCCGGGAGGCGTTCGACCGCGTCCGCGACGGCGAGACGGTCGCGCACGTCTCCGGCGGGGACCCGAACGTGTACGGAAAATCCGACCTCCTGTTCCTGATGGCTCAGGAAGACGAGGTCGAGGACGTTCCTATCGAAATCGTCCCCGGCGTCACCGCGGCACTCGGGGGCGCGGCCAACCTCGGCGCGCCGCTGTCGAACGACTTCTGTACCATCTCGCTGTCGGACAAGTGGCGCGGCTGGGACGAGATAGAGGAGAAGCTACGGGCCGCCGCCATCTCCGGGTTCGTCATCGTCCTGTACAACTGCTGGCGCAACTACGAGCGGGCGGTCGACATCGTCCGCGAGGAGCGCGCCGACGACGCCGCGGTCGCCATCGTCAACGACGCCGGCCGCGGCGACGCCGGCCGCAACGGCGAGAGCCAGACGATCACGACGCTCGGCGAGGCCACGGACCACGACGACAAGGTCGCCGGGATGGGCACCTCGCTCGTCATCGGCAACCACGAGACGGAGGTCTGGAGCAACGACTACGAGCAGTTCCTCGTCACCCCGCGCGGCGGGCGTGACGTCGACGACTTCTGAACCATGAGCACTGACGACACCACGACCGAATCGGAATCGAAGTGCGGGGCATCGAAAACCGACACGAGTACTGAAAGCGAGTCGAAATGCGGGGCGAGCGGGAGCGATTCCGTCTCGTCGTCTTCCTGCGGCGCTTCCGGCAGTGACGAGGAGGAGGAGGTCGGCTCCACCGTCGACGACTTCGACGCGGATCCCGGCCGCCTCGTCGCGGTCGGCCTCGGCCCGGGCCAGCCCGAGGGGATGACCTCCCGCGCGAAGGCCGCGCTCGGGGACGCCGAGCACATCGTCGGCTACACGACCTACGTCGACCTGGTGCCCGACGAGATCACCGACGACGCGGAGGAGATCTACTCGACGCCGATGTGCGGTGAAGTGTCGAGAACCGAGGAAGCCATCGACCGCGCGCTGGCGGGCAACGACGTGGCGATCATCGGCAGCGGCGACCCGAACGTCTACGCGCTCGCCGGCCTCGCGCTGGAGATAGTCGAGTCGAAGGGGGCAACGGCGTCGATGCTCGACTTCGAGGTGGTGCCCGGCGTCCCCGCCGCGCAGTCCTGTGCGGCCCGCGTCGGCGCGCCGCTGGTCAACGATACGGTCTCTATCTCGCTGTCGGACCACCTGACGGACATGCCGACCATCGAGTCGCGCCTCCACGCGGTCGCCAAGGAGGGGTTCACCATCGCCATCTACAACCCGTGGAGCCGCAAGCGCCGGGAGAACTTCGAGAAGTGCTGTGAGATCCTCACTGAGCACCGCGACGCGGACACGCCGGTCGGCATCGTCCACGCCGCGGGCCGCGACGACGAGGAAGTCGAAGTCACCACGCTCGGTGAACTCGAAGACCTCGGCGAGACGGACCTGATCGACATGACGACCACCATCCTCGTCGGCAACGAGGACACCTACGAGTGGGACGGGCGGATGGTCACCCCGCGCGGCTACGAGACCAAATACGAGTACTGATGTACCGAATCACGATCGACAAGGACGCCTGCGACGGCATCTTCGCCTGCCTGACGCGGGACCCGCGGTTCGTCGAGGACGACGACGGCCTCGCGACCGTGGACCCCGCGGCCGACCCAGTTCCCCCTGAAGGGTCCGACGACGGCACGATCCGCGAGGAGGACGGCAAGATAGTCGCGGAGTTCGATGACGACCGCGCCGACGAGGCCCGCGAGGCCGCCGCGGCGTGTCCCCCGAACGCGATCACGGTGGAAGATATCTAATGTCACTGAGCATCGGCAAGCCAGACGACATGCTCGCGGCCCACCCCGAGACGGCGTACTTCTGGGGGCGGGTCGCGGGCGACGGCGACCTCGAATCGGACTGCGTGACCGTGCGGACCAACGACGAGACGGCGGCCCGACGCCTCGCCGCCGTCGCCGGCGCGGAGCAGGTCGACCGCCGCATCCTCGAGCGCGAGTACGCCCACGATACGTCGATCACCCGTACCGAGGACGAGTACGCCGTGCAGGTGTTCGGCGACCTGGCGGACCGCGCCGGCGCGGCGCTGGGCCTGCCGGTCGACGGCGAGCCCGGCGGTTACCGCTTCGGCGCGTTCGCGGACCACGACCGACAGCTCCTGCGGGGCCTGCTCGAAGGCTGCGGGACGGTGTGTTTCAAGTCCGGCGACGGGGCGGTAGGAGTGTCGTTCGTCCATGAGGACCGCCGCCTGCTGGAGACGGTCCAGTCGCTGCTCGACGACGCGCCGGTGGACGCGCCGTACGGCGACCCGGCGGAGGCGTCGTCTGGCCACTGGTTCGGCGTGGACGACGACGCCGTTCCCGATCTCGGCCCGTGGCTGTACGACGGGAGCGAGGACACCGGCCTGTTCGCGCCGAGCCGGCGGCGGAAACTGCGGCGGAGCCTCGACCGGATATGAGCCGGACGACCGACGCGGCGGGCGGGTTCGACGACGAGGCGGTCCTGCTCGTCGGGCACGGCTCCCGCCGCGAGAAGTCGAACGAGCAGGTACGGGAACTCGCGGCCGACCTGGAGGGGCGACTCGGCATCCCGGTCGACGCCGGCTTCCTCGAACTCGCGGAGCCGGCGATCCCGGACGCTATCGGCGGGCTTGCACCGGCGGTCTCGGAGATAACGGTCGTCCAGCTATCGCTGTTCGCCGCCAGCCACGTCAAAAACGACGTGCCGCTAGCGGTCCAGGGAGCGCGCTCGGACCATCCGGGGCTGACGCTCAACAACGGCGCGCACCTCGGCATCCACCCCGCCATCGTCGACCTGCTCGACGACCGCGTGGCCGCCGTCGAGCGCGATCTGGGCGTCGACCGCGAGGCGGACGACGTGACAGTCGTGCTGTGTGCCCGGGGGTCCTCGGACCCGGACGCCAACGCCGATGTTCACAAACTCGCCCGCCTGCTGTACGAGGGCCGCGAGTTCTCTCGCGTGGAGGCCTCGTTCATCGGCGTCACGGAGCCGCTGCTCGACGACACGCTTCACTCCGTCGCCAAGCACCGCCCCGACGCGGTCGTCGTCGTGCCGTACATGCTCGGCGACGGCGTGCTGACGGGGCGCATCCGCGACGGCGCGGGCGAGTTCGACGCGGAGTACCCCTACGTCGACGCGGCCTGTGGCGACCCGCTCGGCACCGACTCCCGACTGCTCGACGTGCTCGGCGACCGCTGGCAGGAGGCCAGGACGGGCAGCGTCGAGATGTCCTGTGACACCTGCAAGTACAAGGTCGAACTCGACGGCTACGAGGAGGACCAGGGCGGCGCACGGGCGATGCTCCGCGCGCTGACCCACCAGGAGACCCACGCCGACCGGGAGAACGTCGACGATGACCCGCACGTCCACGACGCGCCGGAGAAACACGTCGCCGTCTGTACGAATCAGACCTGCGCCGCCGAGGGGTCCCCGGCCGTCCTCGAACGCCTGCGCCAGGCCGCCCGCGACTCCGACGAGTGCGACGCCCGCATCACGCGGACGTCCTGCCTCGACCGCTGCGGCGACGGTCCGATGGTCGCCGTCTACCCCGACGGCGTCTGGTACGGCGGCGTCGAAGCGGACGACGCCGATCGCATCGTCTCGTCGCATCTCGACCGCGACCGGATCGTCAGCGACATCGTGGACCAGACGCTATGACTGTGCGAGTCACCCGAACCGTCGGAAGCGGCCGCCCTCGCACGCGAAACGAACGGCCCGAACCGACCGACAGACACTTTATTTCACTCTCCGAAGCGTTTGGCTATGCCCTCTTTCGACGAGCGATTGGACCGGATGGTCGAATTTCTCACCTACGGGGTCGGCGTGTTGGTCATCACCGGTCTCCTCGTGACCGACCCGACGAGTCTCCCGGGGTTGCTTCCGACGACTGTCGGCCTGGGGCTCGCTGTCCACGCCGCGTGGAGCGACCGGTTAGACGAGTTCGGCTACGCGCTGATCGGATTCGTCGTGCTGGTCGCCCTGCTGGCCGTTGTCGCCGGTGCTATTTCGGCCGTCGGCGTCGACGCCTCGGGGGACGGCCGCTCCGACGCGCTGGTCCCGTTCGTCCTCGCAGTCTCGCTTCTCGTCGCCTACGCGGTGGCTCTCCGCTGGCGACCGCGAGTGTCGCTCCCGACTCCGTAACGCCGTCGTCCGGTTTCGACGGACCGCATCGCCGAACGACCCGACCGACCGATACACATCCATGACTTGTCACGAACTCGAAGCCCTACGACTCGGACTGATGAACGTCCTCGGCACCGAGGACCGAAGCACCCGCGAGCACGCGGAGAACGAACTCGACGGCGCACTCGACGGCCCCATCGAGGGCCTCGCGAACGCTGATTCGCTCTCCGAGATCGAGCGTCATCTCGACGCGGCGCTCGTGGATCTGGAGGAGGAAGTCGCCGAGGCCGACAGCGATTCGCAGGAGTACGACTACCTCCGCGGCCGCCTCGTCGCCGTTCGCGACGCGGAGCGTGCCGTGGGGCGACTCACCGCGCAGGGCGAGAGCGTCCTCGACGGCCTCGGGGACGCTCACCACGTCTTGCACGAGACGTTCCCGACCGATGAGTGACGCCGCCGACCCGACCGAGACGCCCGCCGCGCCCGACCACGAGAGCCTCGACCTCGGCGACGTACCGGCGGCAGGGTCGCGCCACCGCGGTCGCCGGTCGAGCGTCCTGTTGACCGGCGACCTCGTCGTCGCTGGCACTGCAAACGGCGATATCCGGGCGTTCGACCGCGAGAGCCTCGACCGGCGCTGGTCCGTCGACTGCGGCGGAAAACCGGTGTCACTGGCGACACTCGACGGCGGCGAGGGTTCCGGAATCGTCGTCGGTGAGCGCGGCCCGTCCGGCGCGGTCACCGCTCTCGACGCGACCGATGGGAACGTCCGCTGGCGCTACGAGACGGCCGCCGACGTGGGTGACCCGCAGAAGGAAACGCGGTTTTTCTACCCGTTCGTCGCCGACATCGTCACCGACGGCGACCGGACGTACGTCGCAAGCCGGCGGTACGAGCGCGACGGGACTGAATCTGGCCCTGACCGCGTCTTCGAGAGCGTCGTCTACGCGTTCGAGGCCGACGGCTCCATCGAGTGGACGTTCAAGACGGACGCCTCCCCTATCGCGCTCGACCGCCGCGACGACCGTCTCGCGGTCGCGTTCAACCGCTGCCTCGACGACCACCAGCACGGGTTGGTCGTGCTGGACGCGGAGAGCGGCGACCCGCTGGTCGACTGGGACCCCGGCAACGAGGGGCAGCGGCGCTGCGGCGACGTGTCCCTCCTCGCGGACGGCGTCGCGGTCACCAGTCACGGCGACTACCGCGGCTACGTCCTCGACCGCGACGGGGCCGTCCGCTGGCGCGCCGACCTCGCGACGCCGGTCGAGCGCGACGGCGAGACGGTGTACGCCTACCCGAACCACGTCCACGCGACGGACGCGGGGGTCGTCTTCGTCACGGGCAACACCTACCCGGAGGAGGGCCGCGAGACGGAGGCACGCCACCCCCGCGATCACACCGCCTTCGGCTACTCGCCCGACGGCGAGTGCCGGTGGACCGACGGGGTGGGCGGGTTCGTCACCGGCCTCGGCGCGGACGGCGACCTCGTCGCCGCGCCGGGCGCGCAGAACTTCCGGGAGCGCGACCCCGGCGACCACGCGCTCCGCGCGTTCGACGTGACGGAGGGCCGCCGCGAACTCCTCGACGCCGCGGGCGTCGTCACCGCGGCGTCGCTTTCAGGGGACACCGTCGCCGCCGTCGAGGAACCAGTCGAGTATCACGATGACGGCGAACGCCGCGGCGCGCACCGACTGCACGTCGGGCGCGTCTGATCCGGAGCCCTCCCGCGACACGCTCTCGACGCCGACCCTCCGGTAGTCGCCCAATTATTGTTGGGTTTCAAAATAAAATCATGTATTCGCCGGTGAACGACCGCGGGGACCTCCCCGACGCGCGGCGGTCAGGGAACGGTTCTTTCACCGACCACAACCCTTGTAATCGCTGCCGAAGAATCCCCTCGCGTGCAACTACCGACGGTCGAACGGATCCGGACCTACCCGATCAAGTCGCTGGACGGCGCGGAGCGCGAGCGGGCAGAACTGGTGTCGGGCGGCTGTCTCGCCGGCGACCGCGAGTTCGCTATCGTCGACAACGAGGGGGAGTACGTCAACGGCATCCGGACGCCCGACGTCCACGGCCTCTCCGTCTCAGTCGACCGCGAGAGCGAGACGGTGGTCATCGGCCGTAGAGGCGAGAACGAGCGCCGCGAGTTCGACCTGAACGACCGTGCGGACCTGAACGCCTGGCTCTCCGACTACTTCGGCTTCGACGTCACCGTGGTGCGCGACGAGACCGGCATGCCGGACCGACCCGACCGGGGACCGACGGTGATCAGCGCGGCGACGCTCCGAGAGGTGGCGTCCTGGTTCGGCGGCGTCACCGTCGACGGCACGCGTCGCCGCTTCCGCGCCAACGTCGAGATCGGCGGCGTCCCGCCGTTCTGGGAGGACAGGCTCTACGGTGCGGACGGAACGCGGTCCTTCGAGATCGGAGACGTTCGGTTCGAAGGCGACGGTCCCTGCGGCCGCTGTGCCGTTCCGACCCGCGATCCGGATACGGGTGAACGAACGGAGGGGTTTCAGGAGCGGTTCGTCGAAAAGCGCGAGGAGACGCTTCCCGAGTGGACGCCGTCGGAGCGGTTCGACCACTATTACAAGCTGATGACGAACACGCGCGTTCCCGGACCCGGCCGGGGAGAAACGATCAGCGTTGGCGACTCGGTACGGATGCTGTCGGACTGACGCCGAGGCGGTCCGCCGCTGGGCCGAACTCTCCGTCGAGCAGCGCCGGCACCTCGTCAGGGGTCACGTCGGAGTACCACTCGTTTCGCGGCTGGATCGCTATCGCGGTTCCGTCCTCGCTACAGAGGCCGAGACAGGAGGTCTCGGCGACGTAGACGTGCGACCAGAACACGTCACGTTCGCGGAGCCACGACTTCACCGCGTCCAGCACTTCGCGGCCGCCGACGTCCGCACAGCAGGCGTACTCGGCGTCGCGGTCGTTCGTGCAGACGAGGACGTGATCGGTAAATCCCTCCTCGCGGACCTCGTCAGTGCGGCGTCTCACGGGGGATCGTCAGTTCCGAGGCGGCGGTGCGGTCGAGAAGCCAAGTGTGTGCGGTCGCCAGCGTCATCCAGAGGAGGACCTGCCCGACGACGACCAGGCCGCGATACGCCGTCGCCAGCCCGTCCGGGATCGGGCCGGACGAGGAGGCCGTCGGCACGAAAAACGCCGCGGCGACGACGAGGCCGAACGGAAGGAGGGCGGCCGCCGCGCGAGCGACGGTCGCGGTGCCCTCGGTCCGCCGCCAGGCGAGCGCCGACAGCGCACAGGCCAGCGCTCCGAGCGCCATCATCCCCGCGTAGATGACGAGTCTGGCGTCGCTCCCGAGCGCGTACTCCGCGCCGGGTGCCTGCGGCGGTAGCGCCAGCCACGGCGCGCCGGAGACGGTGACGAACCCGGCGGCCGCGAGCAGGTAGTTCCGCGTGTCGGTAGCGCCCGGTAGCGCGGGTTCGAACAGGTAGTACACCACCCCGAAGGCCGCCCCGAGCAACAGGCCGAACAGGCCGCCGCCGACGACGCTCGGTGCGGCCGCGACGAGGTCGATGCCGGACTCGTGGCCGTGGCCCGCCTCGAACGTCTCGGCGAACGCGATCGCCGGCGTCGCCACGAGTGCGACGAACAGGCCGTACGCGACGCCTGCGACCGCTCCCGCGCCGACGCCGCGTTTCAGGGCGTCGTACATCAGTGGCAGGTGACGCCGGCGGCGTGCCGGAAGTTGTGCATCGCGTCGTGGGCCATCGGGTCCTGCAGGAACATGAGTGTGAAGCCGATCGCGGCCGCGAGGCCGATCGCCAGCGCCGCTCGCGTCGGCGTCAGTTCGGTGCCCGCGCGTTCGATGCGGTCGTGAACGGTGTCTGCGGTCTCCATTGAAACTCTACTTTCAATAGAACAAATATGGTTGTAAAACTTCCGCCTCTCGTCGCGTCCGTCTCGGCCGTCGGTCCCTTCGACCGTCGATCACTCCCGGGTCCGGCGGACACCCGGCTACTCTCGCGCCCGGCCGACCGCCCGCTCGACGCGCTCGGGGGTGAGCGCGGAGAGCGGCACCCGTTCGCCGCCGGTAGCCTCGACAACGTCCCCGGTCAGGCCGGTACGGTCGTCCCCGCCGGCGTCCACGGCGACGACGTGTGCGCCCCGGTCGGCGAGCGCCTCGGCGGCCGCTCGCGTCTCCGCAGTGGGGTTCTCGCTCGCGTTCGCCCGCCCGTCGGTGACGAGCACGACGACGCTCGTCGCGGGGTCGGCCCGCGCCACGACTTCGCTCGTCGTCCGCAGGCCCGCCGGGAGCGGCGTCCGGTCGCCGACGGGCAGTTCCTTCAGGTGCCGCGCCGCCAGCGTCACGCTGTCCGTCGGCGGCAGGAGCACCTCGGCGTCGTCGCCCGCGAACGCCACGACGGCGACGTCGTCGCGCTGCTCGTAGGCGTCCTGCAACAGTTCCAGCGCGACGCCCTTCGCCGTCCGCATCGGCCCGCGCATCGACGCGCTCGCGTCCAGCGCGAACACGACTAAGGCGTTGCTCTCGCCCGAGCGCACCGACTGCCGGAGGTCCCGTGACTCGACGCTGTCCGACCCGCGCGCCGCGGCCGCCCTGACGGACGCGGCGGCGTCGACGCTCCCCGATTCAGCTCGTTCGGTGCGGACTCGTGCTCCCTCGTTGTCCGCGCTGGGGGTCAGGTCGGCGCGGGAGCCGGTGCCGCCGGCGCCCGTCGCCGCTGTCGCCGCCTCCGTCTCCACGCCCGGCGCGACGGCGTCGCCGACCTCAGCCCGGGTCTGACCGGGGATCAGCGGCGTGCCGTCCACCCCGTCGTCACCGTCGGGGCGGTTCTCGTCGTTCCCGTTCTCCGGGTCGCCCGCTTCGCCATCGTCAGTATCGCCGCGGCACCCGTCGCGCTCGTCCGGACTGTTGCCGTCGCTCCCCCCGGCTGGTCGCGGTTGGGGTGCGTCGCCTGCGCCGCCGTCCTGGCCACCGGTATCGTCGCTCTTGCCGGGTTCGCCCGATCCGTTGTCCGAACTGTCTCCGTCCTCAGTCGGTTCGTTTCTCTCTCCGTCGGCGTCGCCGGAACCACCTGCCTCGTCGCCGTCCGCGCCGCTCTCGCCGTCGCCATCGTCACTGTCTCTACCGTCTGCCGTGTCGTCGCCCGCGCTCTCCCCTTCGTCGAAGTGGTCGTCCACCACGTCCTCCGGGTCGGGCGCGTCCTCGAACGGTTTCGACTGAAGTCGGTGGGGCAGGGTCAGCTCTGCGGCGCGGCGCACGTCGCCCTCGATGACGCTCGCGCGGCCGGAAAGCGCCGCGATGGTCCGGGCGGCCCGTGCGGTGGCGATGTCGCCGCGGTGGCCGTCGACGCCGGCATCCCGGCAGAGCTCTGCGATCTCCGCCGCGAACTCGCGGGGGAGCGTCACGTCGTCTATCAGGTCGCGGGCGGAAAGCAGCGACTCGCGGTGGTCGGCGGTGGCGTCGTCAGCGGCCGCCCACGAGTCGTTCAGCGCGCGGTCGATGATCTCCACGCGGTCGTCGACGTCCTCGCAGCCGGTCACCGTCGCCTGGAGCGCGAAGCGGTCGCGTAGCTGGGGTCGCAGATCACCCTCCTCCGGGTTCATCGTCCCGACGAGGGTGAACTCCGCGGGGTGGGCGACACTGACGCCGTCACGTTCGACGCGGTTGACGCCGCTCGCCGCGGCGTCGAGCAGAACGTCCACGAGATGGTCGTCGAGTAGATTCACCTCGTCGACGTAGAGGATGCCGCGGTTCGCCCGGGCGAGCAGGCCGGGATCGAACTCGGGGTCGCCGTCCAGCGCGTCCGCGACCGACAGCGTGCCGACGACGCGCTCTCGCGTCGCGCCCAGCGGCAGGGTGACGAGCGGGACCGGGCGCGTCTCGACCGGCGGGTCCGCGCGCTCGCGGCAGTCCGCGCACTGCCGGTCGGGGTCGTCCGGCGGACAGCCGTACGGGCAGTCGGCGACGGCACGCTGTTCCGGGAGGAGGTCGGCCAGCGCCCGCACCGCGGTGGACTTGGCGGTCCCCTTCTCGCCGCGAACGAGCAGGCCGTCTATCGCGTCGTTCGCGCCGACGACGAGCAGCGCCTCCTTCAGCGCCGCCTGCCCGACGACCGCCCCGAACGGCACGGCCGTCGACAGCTTTTTGCCGCTCGCTAAATCAACCATACTTGTATTATTCACAATAGAGGTTTAACAACGTTATGCCTACCATCGCCATCTACACCGCGACCGAGAACGAGCTCGGGGCCGTCCAGCGCGCCGCCGAGCGGATAGACGCGGATCTGGTCGTGCGCTCGGAGAGCGACCTGGACGACGAACCCGACGTGGACGAGTTCGTCGAGGCCGCCGCCGACGCCACGGCCGCCGTGTTCTGGCTCCACGGCGCAGAGGACAGCATGCCCGGCTACGACCGCGCCGTTTCCCGTCTGGCGGAGGCCGGTACGCCGCTGGTCGTGAAAGCCACCGGCGACGCGTTCGCGTTCGAAGACACCTCCGCCGCCGCCGAGCAGCGTGAGACGGTCTATGAATACCTCGACCGCGGCGGCGCGGTCAACGTCGAGAACTGCGTGCGCTACCTCGTCGACGAGTTCGCCGACGCGGAGCGGGAGTACGACGAACCCGTCGCGCTTCCGACCGAGGGCGTCTACCACCCGGACCACCCCGGGGCCGAGTACGAAGAACTGCGCGCCTCGCTCGACCCCGACAGTCCCACGGTCGCCGTCTGGTTCTACGAGTCGCACTGGACCCACGAGAACACGCGGTACGTCGACGCGCTGGTCCGCCACGTCGAGGCGCAGGGCGCGGACGCGCTCCCTGTGTTTTGCAACCCGGCGACCGACACGGAAGAGCAGGAAGACGCCGAGTGGGTCACCGACGAGTGGCTCACGGACGACGAGGGCGACCCGGTCGTCGACGCCGTCCTCTCCTCCTTTATGTTCTCGCTGTCGATGGACGAGCGGGGCCGCAGCGCCGCCGACGAGGGCGATTCCGCCGAGGACGTGTTCCTCGACCGCCTCGGCGTCCCCGTCCTGCAGACGATCACGACGATGCGGTCGCGCTCGCGCTACCAGTCCTCGGACACGGGCGTGATGGGCTTCGAACTCGCGCTGTCGGTCGCGCTGCCGGAGTTCGACGGCAACGTCATCACCCACCCGATCAGTGGGAAGGAGCGCACCGACGACGACGCCGGTATCGGCTCCGCACCGAAACAGCACTTCCCCATCGAGGACCGGGTCGACCACGCCGCCCGCCTCGCCGTCAACTGGGCGCACCTACGCCACGTACCCAACGACGAGAAACGGGTCGCCGTCGTCCTGCACAACTACCCGCCGAGCGACGACGGCATCGGCACCGCGTTCGGCCTCGACAGCCCCGAGAGCACGGTGAACCTGCTCGACGAACTGGGCGCGCGAGGGTACGACCTCGGAGGCCGTCGGCCAGAGTCCGGCCAGTCGCTCGTCGAGACGCTCACCTCGCAACTGACGCTGGACGACCGCTGGGTCGCGCCGGAAGACGTGCGCGAGCGCTCGGTCGACGTGGTGTCGCCGGAGCAGTACGCCGACTGGTTCGCCGAAACCGACGAGCGATTCAGAGAGAACGTGGTCGAAGAGTGGGGCGAGGCCCCCGACCGCCCGTTCGCCATCCCGGGCGTGGAGTTCGGCAACGTCCTCGTGACGGTTCAGCCCCCGCGCGGGTTCGGCATGGACCCGTCGAAGGTGTACCACGACTCGGACCTCCAACCGCCCCACGACTACGTCGCGTTCTACTCGTGGCTCCGGAACGAGTTCGACGCCGACGGCGTCGTCCACCTCGGCACGCACGGCAGTCTAGAGTGGCTCCCGGGCAAGACCGTCGGTTTGAACGGCGAGAGTGCACCCGACCAGCTTATCGACGACCTACCGAACGTCTACCCGTACATCGTCAACAATCCCGGTGAGGGGACGCAGGCCAAGCGCCGCTCCTACGCCGCCGTCGTCGACTACCTGACGCCGGTGATGTCGAACGCTGGGACGTACGACGAGATAGCCGAACTGGAGGAACTCGCCGACCGCTACCGAGAGGCCGGGATGGAGGACGCTCGCACCGACGACGGCGAGCATCTCGAACAGCTGATCCGGGAGACGGTGGACGAACTCGACCTCGCGGTCGAGTTGGGTATCGCCGGAGAGATAGACGAGAAGGCCGACGTGCGCGGGCCGGACGAGGCGGGAACGACGCTGGCGGAGGGCGACGTGGACGGGGACGAGGCGGACATCGACGAACTCGTCGAGCGCGTCCACGAGTACGTCACCGACGTGAAGACGACGCAGATCCGCCTCGGCCTGCACACGATGAGCGAACCGCCCGCTGACGACCGTCTCGTGGAGTATCTCGTCGCGCTCACCCGGCTCGAAAACCCGGGCGCGCCGAGCCTCCGCGAGAGCGTCGCCGGCGTCCTCGGCGTCGACTACCAGACGATGCTCGACGAACCGGGCGCGTACGACGAGACCCTCGGGATGACCTACGCCGAGGCCGCCGACGAGGTGTACGAGACGAGCGTCGACCTCGTGGAGACGCTCGCGGAGTACGAGTTCGACCTGCCGGCGAACGAGCAGGAGGCGGGACCGGATGACGAGGTGAACGCCAACCTGCTCGTCGTCGACATCGAACCGCTCGGTGACGGTCGCGCCAAGCGCGGCGCACACGACGACCTACGGGAGGCGCTCACGTACATCTGCGAGGAGGCGCAACCGCGTGTCCAGGGGTCCGAGGACGAGATCCCCCGCACCGCAGACGCGCTGGCCGGCGAGTACGTCCCGCCGGGCGGCAGCGGTGCGCCGACCCGCGGCGGCGTTGACCTCCTGCCGACGGCGCGGAACTTCTACACGCTCGACCCGCGGAAGGTGCCAGCGAAGAGCGCGTGGCAGGTCGGCAGCGAGGTCGCCGACGGCGTCGCCGAGCGCCATCACGCTGAGGAGGGCGAGTACCCCGAGGAGATCGGCGTCGTCGCGTGGGGCACGCCGACCGTCCGCACCCGCGGCGAAACCATCGCGCAGGTGCTCGCGCTGATGGGCGTCGAACCGGTGTGGACAGATGCCGGTCGGGTCGACGACGTGGAACCGATCCCGCTTTCCGAACTGGACCGCCCGCGCATCGACGTGACGACGCGCGTCTCCGGGCTGTTCCGTGACGCCTTCCCCGCCGCGGCGGGCGTCATCCACGACGCGGTGGAGGCGGTGGTCGACCTCGACGAACCGAACGAGATGAACTACGTCAAAAAGCACGTCGAGGAGGAGGCCGAGCGCCTGACCGAAGAGCGCGGTCTGGACGAGAGCGACGCCCGGGCGGCCGCCACGCACCGCGTGTTCACGACCCGTCCCGGCGGCTACGGCGCGGGGACGAACAAGGCGGTCGACGAGGGCAACTGGGACGACCGCTCCGATCTGGCAGAGGTGTACGTCCAGTGGGGCGGCTACGCCATGGGCTCTCGCGGGAAGGTGTTGGAGGCCCACGACGCCTTCGAGCGTCGCCTCGGCAGCGTCGAGGCGACCGTAAAGATCGAAGACACCGCCGAACAGGACGAGTTCGACTCCTCGGACTGGTACGCGTTCCACGGCGGCTTCATCTCCGCCGTCGCGGAGACGGCGGGCGAGGAACCTGCCTCCTACGTCGGCGACTCCTCGGACCCGGACAACGTCGACGTGTACACCAACGAGGAGAAGGTCCGCAAGGCGATGCGCGCCCGCGTCCTCAACCCGCAGTGGCTCGATTCGATGGAGGAACACGACTACAAGGGCGCGGGCGACCTCTCGACCACCGTCGACGTCGTCCTCGGCTGGGACGCGACGACCGGCGTCGTCAGCGATACGCTCTGGGAGGACGTGGCCGAGAAGTACGCCTTCGACGCCGACCGGCAGGACTGGCTCCGCGACGTGAACCCGTGGGCGCTGGAGAGCATCACCGACACCCTGCTGGAAGCGGTCGAGCGCAACCTCTGGGACGCCGACGACGAGACGGAGGAGCGCCTGCGCGACCTGAACCTGCGGGTCGACGGCGACCTGGAAGCGCGTGCCAGTGGGACGGACTCCACGGAGGTGGCAAGCGATGACGACTGAGGGAGCCGAAGACGCCGACTCCGCCGGATCCGAGTCCGACGACGGTGACTTCGAGGAGTACGCCGACCTCGGCGCGACGACTTCGAATGCGATGGAGATAGCGGAGACGAGCATGGACCGCGTTCGGCGGATCGTGCCGGACGAGACGCTCGCGGACCGGATACGCCAGAAGTCGGTCCACGCGACCGGCGACCCCGAGTTCCAGCACCTCGTGCGCTTTACCGGGACCGACGACAGCGAACCGGTCCGGGTCGGCGCGCGGGCGGTGCTGGACGAACAGCCGATCGTCACGGACATCACGATGGTCATGGAGGGGATCACAGGTCGCGGCCACGATTGTCCCGTTCGGAAGGCCATCGGAAACGGTACGGAACTCGCCGCCGAGACGGGGATGACCCGAACCGCGGCGTCGGTCCTGGAACTCGACAAGGAGGGCGTCTACGACGGTGCGATCGCCGCCATTGGCAACGCCCCGACCGCGGCGCTGGCGCTCGCGGACTGCATCGAGGACGGCACCCGCCCGGCCGTCGTCGTCGCGACGCCGGTCGGATTCGTGAAGGCCGCCGAGAGTCGGGAACGCCTGCGCGAGGTCTGCGAGGAACACGGCGTCCCCGCCGTCACGAACGTCGGCCGGCGCGGCGGCAGCGGCCTCGCCGCGGGCCTGACGAACGAACTGGTACACGTGGCGAGCGACGCGAGAGACGGCGAGGTCACCCTCGCGGAGCGCGACCCGTGAGCGACTACGACCTCGACGCCGGCCCTGACCCGGCGACGTTCGCGGCGGCCGAACCGGAGGATCCGGCCCCTGAAACTCCCGTCTACGCCGTCGGCATCGGCCCCGGAAACCCCGAGTTCCTGACGCCGCGGGGCGAGCGAGCGATCCGCGATGCGGACGTGCTCGTGGGTTTCGAGACCGTCGTCGAGTTCGTCGCTGACCTGACCGACGCCGACCTGCTGACCTGCGGGTACAAGGACGAGGCGGCGGCGCTGGAAACGTTCGCGGAGCGCGTCGCCGCCGGCGAGCGCGGCACCGCGGTGCTGATGGGTGACCCGAACCACTCCGGCTACCAGTTCCTCGGCAAGGTAGACGACGCAGCGGACCGCCCCGTCCGCGTCGTTCCCGGCATCTCCTCGCTCCAGGTCGCCGCCAGCAGGGCGCGGACGCCGATGGAGGACAGCGAGTTCGTCACGCTCCACAAGAGCGGCGACCTGACCGACGACCTCGACCGACTCCGCGCGGCCGTCGGCGACCGCCACCTGCTCGTCCTGCCGCGGCCGTTCGACCTGATGCCCGGCGACGTGGCGGCAGAGTTGCTCGACGCCGGCGCGGACCCGTCACTTTCGGCGCTCGTGCTGGAACGGCTGACTCACGACGACGAGTCGATCACGCGGACGACGCTCGGCAGCCTGACGGAACACGCCGGCGGGAGCGGCCCCGAGTCGACGCCGTTTTCCGACCTGTCGGTGCTGGCCATACGGCGGTAGGTACGACCCGCCCCCGCGACGGGCCTGCGACTCGCGTCGCCTTTCGCGGTCCCCGACATGACTCCTCGCCCACAGTTGCCTAGGACTACCCGTGTCCGCGGGCTATCCTCGTACATGGTACAAGAGGACATCGGACAGGCGACTATCGTGTACGAGGGACCGGACGGCGACGCCGTCGAGCGGACGGTCGACAACGAACACGTGGCGTACTTCCAGGACCACTGGATCATCAAGATAGACGACGAGGAGACGGAAGAGGAAGAGCGGATGGAGGGGAGAGACACGGTGCGGCGGATCCCCGCACAGCGCGTCTACTACGTCGAGCGGTCCGTCGAGGAGTTCGAGGAGGAGGTCAAGACGATCAGGGACCAGGTGCAGTCGATCACGGAAGACCTCCGCTCGAAACTGATCGGCGGGGGGCAGTCCAGTCAGCAGAGCGACCGGGAACCCGAGCGCATCGAAGTCGAGCGCGGCGATACCGAGTCGGGACGGAAGTAGGTGACGCCGACGGACGACTAGGCCCGGCGCTATCGACGCCCGTGGACGACGAGCGGCGAGCGCTCAGCGACCAACGCGGACCGAACGGTCAGGTCGGCTACTCGTACGGATGGCTCTCGTTCCCGTCCGGGACGGTGTACGCCTCGATCCACGGCGGGCAGTCGCGGCCAGTCCACTCGAACAGGCCGCGTTTCTCGTTGGCGTAGTAGAGGCGGTATGCGTCCACGTAGTCGGTGGCCTGCCACTCGCCGGTGACCTGCGGCGGGTCGGACGCCTCCTCGCTCGGCCAGTCGAGTCCGGCGACAGTCTCCTCGTCCAGCGACTCGACCGTCGCCCACGACCCGTGTTCTTTCTCGGGCGGGTGGTCGTACCGATGCCGCCACTCCTCGTGAGCGAGGCGGACGTACTCGCGGAGGCGGTTCCAGTTCGCGAGCGAGTCCGCGGTCCAGACCGTAAGCGGGTGGTCCGGGTGCGTGAAATAGAGGTCGTCGGACCCTGGGTAACCGTTGAGTTGGACTGCCGTCGTCAGCACCATCGAACACTCGAAGACGCTGCTCAGCACGTGTTTGTCCACGAGGTACTCGACGGCGCGAGCGGTGTCGCGGTCCAGCCAGAACGCGTTGACCACACGGGCGGTAGGCGACAGCGACGATTATGTCCGTCGCCACCTCTCGCCGTTCCGAGTGATTCCGGGGCCTCGCGTCCGTCGCCGTACGCTCGGGACGCTTCCGGTGGACTGGACGGTCGCGACGACGATCCGGCTATGTTGACGGGCCCTCCCGCGCGGAAGACCTGCGCCGCGGCATGACTGTCGAGATCGTTCCGGACGAGTGAGACGTGCTTCCGGTCGTCGAGGGGCGCTCCGGTCCCTCGGCGGGGCCGCGGCGATGTAGTGTCCGCTCCTCAGTCGCCGCGGCCGTCGGTCGCCATCGGCCGGGCGTTCATCGCCAGCGTCGCCTCGAACGACGACGGGTGCGAGCCGCCGGCCATGACGCGTTGCGTGTCGACCGCCGCGCGCATCGCGTCGGTCACGCCCTCGTGCGTCCCGAGCACGTCGGCGTAGGCGATGCCGCCGCGGTCGAGTTCCAGTTTCCGCGGGATCTCCTCCTCGGTCGCCCGCCCGCCGGTGAGAAACAGCGGTACTGCGACCGCGTCGTCGCCAGTGACGTTGTACCGGACGCACTCCACGGCGGGGTTTTGCAGCAGATAGCAGGTCTCCACCTCGTCGTAGGTGCCCCGGTCCCTGAGACGCGAGGCGTGATGTTCGACGGTCTGTCGGCCGTACGGGAGCGCGCTGTTACCCAACCCGACCAGAACGAGCGAGTCCGCGCGGGGGGAACGCGTGGCGGCGCGGTCGCAGATCGCTCCGGTGACGCCCGGACTGCGTCCGATCGGCTCGCAGTAGTGGACCTCTCCGGGGCAGTACGACAGCGCCGCCGGGATGTCGTCCGTCGTCTCGTAGGTGTGTGCGATCGTTACCGGCAACGCGTACACCGTCTCGGCCTCGATGTCGGTGAACTCGTCGGCCAGTTCGTGAACGGTGTCGTGTTCGTAGTAGGCGGTCCGGACCGAGTCGGCGATGTCGGACTCTCGGAGTCGCCGAGCGTGGGTCCCGACCACGTCGCGGGCTTGGGTCGTGTCTCGGGCGATGAGAAGGAGCGCGTCTGTCATTGTACTTTGTTCAATTGAGTTTGCTTTAGCGCAACTCAGGTTGACTAACGAATCGATGGAATCGGTTAAATAACTTGCGTCTCGGGAGGTTTCGGCGATCGTACCCCCTTCACGTCGGGCGATCCGGCGCTCGTCACTCCTCAAAGCGGTCGCTCGCTTCACGAAAGAGGCCGTCGAGTATCTCCGGCGTCGTGGGGTGGTAGGCCCGGTCCGGCAGGTCGCGCACGTCCAGTTCCATCTCGACTGCGACCTGCATAGTCTTCGCCATGACGTCCGCGTGGTAGTGCAGTCCCTGATAGCCGAGTACCGTCCCGTCGTCGGGGTCGACGACGAGCGTCGCACGACCCTCTGGAACGTCCTTCGACTTGAACACCCCGTCGTCGCTCGCCTCGCGCGTCACGGCGACGTGGTCGACCCCCTTCGCTTCGGCCGACTCGACCGAGTGGCCCACGCGGGCGAAGGGGTAGACGCCGAGGCCCGAGAAGATGACGTGGTGGTGGACGTTCTCGTACGAGGAAAGCGTCTGTTCGCGGCAGTGCGACAGGATGTTCTCGGCCGCTTTGAACCCCTGTTCCTTCGCGACGTGGAGGATCGGTTCGTGCCCGTTCACGTCGCCGACGACGAACACGCGCTCGTCATCGCGGGCCTGCATCGTGTCCTGCACCCACCCTGCCCCCGGATCGAGCGCGGTCTCTTCGAGGCAGAGGCCGTCGATGTTCGGCCGGCGGCCGGTAAAGAGGAACAGTTCGTCGGCCTCGACCGCCTCGTCGTCCCCGTCGCGGTCGAGATGCAGACGCACGCCGCCGTCGTCGGTCGGTTCGAGCCGTTCCTCGTACGTCTCCGTCAGCACGTTTACGTCCCACTCCTCCTCGTAGAGGTCGAGGAGTTCGTCGCCGTACTCGGGGTCCGCCTCGTCTAGCGGGCGCTCGTCGTGTTCGATCACGGTGAGCGAGGTGCCCGCTTCGGCGAGATAGGGCACTAACTCCAGCCCGACATAGCCGAACCCCATCACGACGCCCGACTCCGGGAGATCCGTGGCGTCCAGCACGTCCGCGCTCGTCGCGTAGTCCACGTCGTCGATTCCGTCGATATTGGGTACGTTCACGGTCGACCCCGTCGCGATCACTACGTAGTCGGTCTCTATCGTCCGGTCGCCGACCGCGAGAGTCCGGTCGTCGACGAACCGCGCCGCCTCGTGCAGGAACTCCACGTCGTCGCGCTCGGCCATCTCGTGGACAGCCTCGCGGCGGTGCTCCGCGAACCCGAGTACGTGGTCGTCTTTCGTCTCGACGACGCGCTCTAAGTCGACCTCGGGGAGGTCCCCGGTCAGGCGGTGGTCGTGACGGGCCTGAAAGCGGTGTGCGCCCGCCGAGATGACCTCCTTCGACGGCATACAGCCTCGAAGAATGCAGAGGCCGCCACCGGGTTCCCCGTCGTCGATCAGCGTCAGTTCCACGTCCGACTCGTCTACGAGTTCGCCCGCGGCGGCGACGCCGGCGCTCCCGTACGCGCCGATAATGGCGACGTGTGGCATAGGAGAGCGTGCGGCCCCCTGCCGCTTATCCGTTCGGGGAACTGTGCGTCAGGGGCGCACGACTCGAACTCCCGTGCGTGTCGGAACGAAAGCGGCGATACCGGCCAGACTGAGGCTGACAGGGACGGCGGTCGTAACGCCGGCTACCGCGATATCTGATCGAGGTCGTCGCCGATGACGGACTCGACTTCCCGTTTAGTCACTGTCGCGACGTCGCCGGGGATAGTGCGCTTGAGCGACGCGGTGGCGGCGGCGTACTGGAGCGCACGCGGTACGTCGTCGCCGGTCAGGCGGCGACCGAGGAACGCGCCTACGAAGGCGTCGCCCGTGCCGATGGCGTCGACGGTGTCGGTCTCGTACACCTCTTGGTCGTGGACGACGTTGTCGTGCCAGGCGAGCGAGCCGTGTTCGCCCTGCGTGACGACGACCGTCTGGAAGTCGTACTTCGAGGCGAGGTGGTGTGCGAGTTCCGGTGCGTCACCCTCGTATCCGAGCACCGTCTCCGCGTCGCGGAAGGGGATGGCGAGTATATCTATCAGTTGAAAGAGCTTCGTCACCGTCTTGCGCGCCTCGCCCGGGGACCAGAGCTTCGAGCGGTAGTTCAGGTCGAATGCGGTCGTCGTGCCGGCCTTCTTGGCGACCTGAAGGAGGTTCGCCGTCGTGTCCCGGAGCGTGTCGGACAGCGCCGGCGTGATCCCGCTCGTGAAGAAGGCGCGGGCGTTTCGGATGGCTTCGAGGTCGAACTCCTCGGCGCTCGCCGTCGTCACCGCGGCGTTCGCTCGGTCGTACACGACGTTTGTCCCGCGGGGCGCGCCGGCTGATTCGAGGTAGTACGTCCCCTGGCGGCCCTCGTCCGACCAGACGACATCGGTGTCGATTCCGTACCCGCGCAGGCCGTTGTCGACGCGACGACCGAGCGGGGAGTCGGGAAGTTTCGACATCCACGTCGAGACCGCTCCGAGACGCTCGGCGGCGACCGCGGCGTTGCTCTCCGCACCCGCCGCTCGGAACTCCAGTTCCGACGCCGTCTCCAGGCGTTCGTCTCCGGGCGGTGAGAGGCGGAGCATAGTCTCGCCGAACGTTACGAGGTCGCTCATGTGTTCTTTCCGGGCGCTGGAGGGCGCTCGGCCGATTCACGTCGGTCGATCGTCCGGTTCATACCCCCGCAAACGGACGGGACTGGTATAAGTCCCCCCGATCGCTCGTGTTTCGTAGCGGTTCCGGGGCGCTGGACACGTTCGCGTTCCCCGGGCGGCCTCGGTCAGGCCTCGCGGCGGCCGCCGTGACCGGGGTAATCCCGCTCGAACCGCTCCGCGAGGTCGTCCTCGTCGAGTTCGATCACGACGGGGCGGCCGTGCGGGCAGGCGTAGGGGTTCTCGCAGCCGTCGAGCGCCGTCAGCAGTTCCGTCACCGCGCCTTCCGTGAGCGACGTGTTGCCGGTGACGGAGGGATAGCAGGCCAGGTCCGCGATGAATTCGTCCGCCAGCGACTCGACCGTCTCCCGCCCCGACGCCTCGTCCGCCGTCGAGACGAACGTCGCGAGCACGTCCCGGACGCGCGCCGGGTCGAGCGTCTCGTCGAAGACGGCGGGCACGGTCGTCACCTCGACGGTGCGGTCGCCCGCGCGGTTCGCGTAGAAGCCGAGGCTCGCCAGCGCGTCGGTGTACTCCTCGAACAGCGCCGCCTCGCCCGCCGTCAGTTCGAGTTCGACCGGTTCGGCAAGCGACTGAGCCGTGGTGTCGTCCGCGAACGCTTCGCGGAGGCGCTCGTAGTTCACCCGCTCGTCCGCCGCGTGCTGGTCGACGAGCGCCAGACCGGTCTCCGTCTCCGCGACGACGTAGGTGTCGCTGAACTGTCCCAGCACCCGCATCGCCGGGAGGCTCTCGTACTCGCGGGTCCGGTCGACGGACTCGCCGGCGAGCGTTCGCTGGTTCGTGCCGCCGCCGAACTTCGGCGACGCGTCCCGCCCAGCGCCGGCGGAGTCGCGTTCGGCTCCGTCGGCGTTCGTTCCGCCGGTCGCCGCGTCGTCCGCCGAGTCGACCCCCGGACCCTCCGGGGCCGCTCCGTCCGCCGCGGCACCGTCGGCTTCGGCCGTCGGTTCCTGCGTCTCCGCGGATCTCGGTGCGTGCGAAGTTCCCGATATCTCTGCGGTCCCCGAGGTCGACCGCTCCGGGTCAGGGTCCGCAGTCCGTGCTGGTGACGCGGCTCCCCTCTCGGTACAACCGTCACCGGGCGAACGTCCGTCGAGTTCTACGGCGTCCGTAGAGCTTTCGTCCGTTTCCGCCGTCACGCTTCCACACTCGACCGCTGTCGCGTCACCGCCGTCGTCTGCCGTCGATACGTCGCCAGAGCCGCTCTCGTCCCCGTACGACGTAACGTCGGCCGCCGTCTCGCCGGCGTTCGGGCTCGTGACGCCGTCCGCGCTGGTTCCGCCGTTCGCGTCGGCACCGCCGTCCGCCCCCCCGTCGACGCCCGCCTCGGACCGCGCTCGGCCGTCCGACGGCGAATCCGGGCTGACGGTCGCCTCGTCCGGTGCGGACCGGCCGCGCGGCGCGTTCGAGCGGACGAGACCGTTGTCGAGCAGCGCCCCCTCGACGGCCGCCTCGACCTGTCGACGGAGGCCGGCCTCGTCGCCGAATCTGGCCTCCATCTTCCGCGGGTGGACGTTGACGTCCACGTCGGCGGCGGGCACGTCCAGAAAGACGACGACGAACGGGTAGCGGTCCGACGCGAGCTGACCGCCGTAGGCGTCGATCACGGCCTCGCGGACCGCGCTCGCGGTGACGTACCGCCCGTTGACGAACGACGAGACGTACTCCCTGCTGGAGCGGTTGGTTTCGGGGTGGCTGACGTACCCCGACACCTCGTCGAGCGGCCCCGCCGGCAGGTCCTCGGCCGAGGCGTCGACCGAGATCATCGACTCCGCCACTTCGCGGCCGTACACCGAAAGCAGCGCGGCCCGGAGGTCGCCCCGGCCGGTCGTCGAGAACGTCTCGCGGCCGTCGTGGGAAAGCGATACCGCCACGTCCGGGTTCGCCAGCGCGTATCGGGTGACGACGCGGTTGACGTGCGCGAACTCCGTCGCCTCCGTCTTCAGGTACTTCTTCCGCGCGGGGGTGTTGTAGAAGAGGTCTGTCACCTCGACCGTCGTCCCGGCGGGTCGGCCGGCGGGCGAGACCGCTGTCACCTCGCCGCCCTCGAACCGGAGTTCCGTCGCCGCGCCGTCGCCGTCGCGAGCCTTCGTCGTGATCGTCGCCCGCGAGACGGCTCCGATGGTGTGTAACGCCTCGCCGCGGAACCCGAGCGTCGACAGGTCGGATTCCAGGTCCTCCACGTTCCGTATCTTGCTCGTCGTGTGTTCGCGGACGGCGGTCCGAACGTCGGTTTCGGTCATCCCCGTGCCGTCGTCGCTGACCGCGATCCGATCGGTGCCGCCGCTCTCGACGGTGACGTCGATGCGGGAGGCGTCCGCGTCCAGGCTGTTCTCGACCAGTTCCTTCACGACGCTCGCCGGTCGCTCGACCACCTCGCCGGCGGCGATGCGCTGGACCGTCGACTCGTCTAGCTTCCGGATGTCGGAGTCCTCGGTCGCGTCGCTCACGGCGGAGACACCTCCGCAGTCGCGGGTCGGGGAGTCATTGCCGGCGGTTCCGTCCGAGACTACTTGAACGTGCGGGAGCGGCCGGCGGTCACTGCGGGACGCGCGTCGGGAGCGTCCCGCCGATATCGCGCCGCATGGCGAGGACACGCGAGTAGTCTTCCTGCGACAGCACGCCGACGACATCGCCGTTTTCCTCGACGAGCGCGCGCCCGCCGTCGGCCCGGTTGAACGTCGCGAGCGCCTCGAACGCGTCGGTCGACGATTCGACGCGGGGGACCTCACGCGCGACCGACCGCACGCTGGTCGTCTCGCGGTCGCCCTCGGAGACCGAGCGGAGGTCGGAGAGCGTCACGACGCTCGTGACCGACCCGTCGACGCGCACCGGGTAACTGGTCCGCCGGTCTCGAAGCATACGGTTGACCAGTTCCGCGACGGACGAGTCGGCCGGGACGGCCTCGGCGTCGCGTGTCGCGACGTCGCCGACGGTCAGCCCTTCGAGGAGTTCGTCGATGAGGACAGTTCTGGACTCGGTCGTGGCGGCACCGTAGATGAAGAAGGCGAGCAACAGGAGGATCACGTCGAACGCCATGACGCCGACGACGGCGAAAAGCACCGCGAAGACGACGCCGATTCGGCCCGCGATCCGCGTCGCGCCGGCGTAGGAACGGTTCCGTGCCAACAGCGCCCGGAGGATCCGGCCGCCGTCCATCGGGAAGGCGGGAAGCATGTTGAACACCGCGAGCGCGACGTTCGTGATCGCCAGCCATCCGAAGACGAACCTGACGACCGGCAGCGACGACGGCGTCGCGAGCAGGGCGACGTAGCTCACACCAGCGACGAGGACGCTCGTGATCGGGCCGGCGATGGCGATCCAGAACTCACGGTCCCACTCGCGCGGGATGGCGCTCAGCGCGGCGAGGCCCCCGAGGATCCACAGCGTGATCGACTCGATCGACAGCCCGTACCGCATCGCCACCCACGAATGACCGAGTTCGTGCAGGAGAACGCTCGCGAACAGGCCAACGCCCGCCGCGACGCCGATGATCCATGGTGTCGTTCCCGCTTCCAGCGTTCCGGGGTCGAACTCGACGCCGGTTAGCCCCTCGATGACCCCTTCGTAGGCGGATATCTGCCCGCCGCTCCCGATGAGCCACGCCAGTACGGGAAGAAAAACGAGCAGCGACACGTTGATCCGGATCGGGATCCCCCAGATCCGGGCGACGGTGAAGTTGCGCATACATATCGAAAGGTCGAGACGCGGATAAGTCGTCCGCCCAGTACGCGTTACTCGCGCCAGAGTCCGCCGGCGCGGTCGAGACGTCGTCGCCGACGGTTCCGTTCGGACTCACTTGACCGCGCGGTGCGGGGGTGTGGACAGTGACAGGAACGGCGGATGGCGGGGAATAGCCGGCCGTTTACTGAAACCGGCGTTTGTGCCTTCCGAAAGGATTTACATTCAAATTCGGTACGGAAACTATGGACAGACGTGCTTTCCTCACAGCGCTTGCGGCCGGGACGTCCGGACTGGCCGGCTGTTCGCTCTCCACGGGCAACGGCGACAGCGTGCCGACGAACGACGGGACTCGGACGACGGGTCGTCCGACGGATGACGGCGAGACAGGCACCCGGCCCGACGACCACTCCCAGCCCGAGGGGTGGGCGAGCGTCGTCGAACTGGAGACCGGGCCGCGAACGTACGCGTTCGGCCCGACGTCGATGCACACCGACGACAGAGCGCGCATCGCGCTGTGGTTCGATAGGACAGCAACCGCCGACCACCCGGCAAGGCTTCGCGGTTGGTTCGAGAACGGAAACGACTTCGCGAACACGTTCCGAATCGAATGGATCCCCGTCGTCGGCGGGACGCACGGGCGGCAGCCCGCGGGGTACGACCACGAGGCGCGCCTCCACTTCGCGCCGACCGAGAACAACGACCTCGCGGAGACGGTGCCGGAAGTCATTCGTACCGACGACGGCTACTGGCGAGTCAAGGATATCGGTCCCTGGATGACCGAAACCTACCGTATGGACCCCGGTGAGCGCGTCGAACTGGAGTACGTTCTCGTCGGCGAGCGAGGGATGTCGGGCCGGCCCACGGGCACCTACGAGTACCGGGGCGACGACCAGTCCGCCAGCGTGACCGTCTGGAACACGGACGCTCCCGGCCCGGAGGCCAAATCGCGGTTCGCCGGGCGGTCCGTCCCCGCGTTCGACAACGACCGAACTGTTCAGTGGTTCCACGAGGCAGACAGCACGACGCCCGCGTTCGTCCGCCCCTCGGCCGAGCGGATCGAACTCGACGGACGGATCGATTTCGAGATGGTCAACAACAGCCACGAGGAGCTAGGGTGTGGCCACTGGAACCTCTACAAACTCGTCGACGGCAGGTGGTTCCACGTCTGTCCTGCCTTCCACACCGCGGACTGTCGAAGCCTCCCGCCGGGCGGGCGCGAGCAGTGGTCGCTCCGAGCGTTCAACGGCGAGGCCGTCCCCTGCGGTCACGAGAACTGCGGGTGTCGCGGCCTCACCCAGGGCTACCTCGGCGGCGGCGAGTACGCCGTGGTCGCCGGCTACGGGCACCCGGCCGACGAGAGCGCCGCGCTGGTCGAACTGACGGGTGATCCGGTGACGCTGGTGCCGACCGACGACGCCACCGCCGAGCAAAACGGCAACACCGTCACGGTTACGACGGACCGATACGGCGACGGCGAACACCCACCGGACGCGACGTTCGCGGTAACGCGGACTGTCTCGGCCACGGAACGGGTGATCGCCGAACAGGTGATGGGTTCCAGTGGCGGCCTGTCCCGCGGTAGAGGCCTTCGGAATGCGCTCTCTGCCATGACGGCAGACGTCGACCGCGTCGTCGTTCGTACTGACGAACATGTCGCTAACGCCGTTTTTGGATCCGACGAGTCGACGCGGCGGTTCCGGTTCCGGGGCGAGGACTACGAAGTCAGCCGAGACGCGGCCGCCGAGTGACAGCGATACCGGACTGTCCGCGGAGTAATGCGGACGCGCACTCTCAGCGCCTTATACCGCGGTGTCTCTACTCGCTCAGGCGCTCCTGCCACTTCTGGACTTTCGTCATCAGTTCGACCGGCGGCGTCTCGTCCACGTCGATATCGGTCAGGTTCTCCAGAACCGCTTCCGTCTCCGGGTCGAGCGCGTCGGTGTCCGCCGTACCACCGGCGTCAGTGGCATCGGTTGTGTCCGCGCCGTCCGCGCTCGCCCCGGTCGTCGCCCCGCCGTCCGCGGTCGCCGGTTTCATCTCGCCGCTGCCGACGTCGAAGACGACCTGTTTCGGTTCGCCGCCGCCCGCGTCGCCTTTCGCCTCGACGGCTTTCTCCTCGCGGAGGCGTTCGAGTACGTCCCGCGAGCGGTCGACGACGGGGGCGGGAACGCCGGCGAGGTCCGCCACGTGGATGCCGTACGACCGGTCCGTCGGGCCGTCGCGGATGGTTCGCAGGAAGGTGACGTCGCCGTCGGTCTCGTCGGCCGCGACGTGGACGTTTGCGACACGGTCTAAGTGGTCGGCGAGCGCCGTTAGCTCGTGGTAGTGCGTCGCGAAGAGGGTCTTCGCTCTGACCTGGTTGTGCAGATACTCGGTCGCGGCCCACGCGATGGAGATGCCGTCGTACGTCGCCGTTCCCCGTCCCACCTCGTCCAGAATGACCAGCGAGTCCTCGCTGGCGGAGTGGAGGATGTTGCTCAACTCCTGCATCTCCACCATGAACGTCGAACGCCCCTGCGCGAGTTCGTCAAGCGCCCCGACGCGGGTGTAGATCCCGTCGACGAGTCCGATCTCGGCCTCGCGGGCGGGGACGAAGCTCCCGACCTGCGCCAGCAGCGTGATCAGCGCGACCTGGCGCATGTACGTCGACTTCCCGCTCATGTTCGGTCCCGTCACGACGAGGAACCGCCGGTCGCCGTCGAGAGCGGCGTCGTTCGGGACGAACTCGGTCGTCTGCTCGACGACGGGGTGGCGACCCTGTTCGATCCGGAGGTCGCCGTCGCGGCGGAGCGCCGGCCGCGTCCAGTCGTTCTCGACGGCGTGGGTTGCGAGACTCGAAAGCGCGTCGAGCGTCGCCACGGTGCGGCCGACGTCTTGGAGCAACTCGGCGCGGTCGGCGACGTCGCGGCGGAGTCGCTGGAACAGTTCGTACTCCAGTTCGCCGCGTCGCTCCTCCAGACGAAGGATCTCCCGCTCTTTCTCCTCCAGTTCGGCCGTGACGAACCGCTCGGAGTTTTTCAGCGTCTTGACGTTCTCGTAGTGGTCGGGCGCCCGGTCGGCCTCGCTCTTCCCGACCTGAATGTAGTAGCCGTCCGTCTTGTTCCGGTCGACCGTGACGTGCGCGAGGCCGTGTTTCGATTTCACGCGGCCTTCGAGCGTGTCGAACCACTCCTGGAGTTGCTCGTGGCGCTCGATCACCTCGTCCAGTTCCTCGTCGTACCCCGTGGTCAGCAGACCGCCCTGCCTGACGGTCGACGGCGGGTCATCGGCGAGGGCCTCGTCCAGCGTGTTCCGGAGGTCGGCCGCCGTGGCGCGGTCCGGGCGGGTGACGATATCGGAGAGCGGCGACTCCGAGAGTTCGGGGTCGTTCTGGACGACGTCGACCAGGTCCGGCAGGAGGCCGAGCGTGTCGCGCACCCGCAGGAGGTCGGTCGCGTCGGCGCTCTCGGAGCTGGCTTTCGACGCCAGCCGTTCGAGGTCGTAGGCCGTGCCGAGCGTCTCCCGCAACCCCTCGCGGGCCATCACGCCGCGGGTCAGCGCGGCGACGCTGGCCTGTCGCCGTTCGAGCGTCTCCAGGGAGCGACGCGGCCGCTGGAGCCACTCCTTCAGCAGGCGGCCGCCGGGGCTTGTGACGGTGTGGTCGATCGTGGCGAACAGCGACCCCGAGCGGTCGCCCTGCATCGTCTCCGTGAGTTCGAGGTTGCGCTGGGTGGTCGCGTCGAGTTCCACGTGGTCGTCGCCGTGGTACTGCTGGAGGCGGGTCATCGACGCTAGCACGCCCGTGCCGGTCTCCTCGACGTACGAGAGGACGGCGCCCGCCGCCTGCACCGCCGGTCCGTCGTCGTCGACGCCGACGCTGTCTAACGTCTCGTCGCCGAACTGCTCGCGGGTGGCGTGGCGGGCCCGTCCCGGTTCGAACACGGCGGCGTCGTGCAGCGTCACCGCGGCGTCGACGCGCTCCCGGACGGCGGAGACGAACTCGTCGTCGTCGTTGCGAACGTCGGGTCCGGGCAGCACTTCGGCGGGGTCGAAGCGGTACAGCTCAGTCAGCGCGCGGCCGGTGGCGTCCTCGCCGCCGACGTCCGTCACGAGGAACCGGCCGGTCGTCACGTCGGCGAACGCGAGGCCGTAGCCGTCGTCCGCGGCGACGACAGCCGCGAGATACTGCGCGTCGGCGGACGTCGTCTCCAGCAGGGTGCCGGGCGTGACCACGCGCTCTATCTCGCGGGCGTGGCCGGACTCTGTCTCGTACTGGTCGGCGACGGCGACGCGGTAGCCGCGTTCGACGAGCGCCTTGAGATACGGCGTCAGGTCGTCGACTGGGACGCCAGCCATCGGATACGACGACCCGTGCGAGGATTTCTGCGAGACCTTCAGATCGAGTTCGTCGCTGACCGTCTCCGCGTCGTCGGCGAAAAACTCGTAGAAGTCCCCGCACTGCATCGTCAGGATGTCCGCGTCGGTCTCCGCTTTCAGTCCGAGGAATTCCCCGACTATCCCCGTCGCCTCTGTCATATCCACCCTTCGGAGCGTCGGCGGCTAAAACCCTCCGGGTTCCGCAGAGTATATTTCCCTCCCGTCGTGGTAGTACCATCACAGTGGTATCCAGACGGGAACTCCTCCGGGCGGGGTTCGCCGCCGTCGTGTTCGTCGCTTTGCTTTCGGTCGGACTTAGCTACGCTGTCAGGTCGACGGACCGGGGCGACGATGTTGGGGTCGTCAAGTGGTGGGTCGACCTGCTCGGCGCGTGGGAGGCGTTCGTCCCCGACACTTTCACCTCGACGCTGTTTTCCCTGCTCCCCGTCCGGGTGGGATTCGCCGAACTCGCCGGTATCGCCGTTCTCTCTCTCACGCTGGTCGCCTGGACCGGGGCCGAGGCCCGCTGGGCCGGATGGACCGTCGAGTCCGCGTTGACACAGGTTCGGTCGGTCCGCGGCGGCGGGTCAGCGGACGAGTCGCCGTCGGTGGAGGCCGAAGACCCGTCTCGTCGCACGGACGACCGGGAAAACGAGTAACTGCCGGACTGCAGTCACCGACTGACGGCCCGGTTTAGCGAACGCACTCGCTCGACTATCGTCTCGATGTCGGGCGCGACCAGTTTCGCTATCTCCTCCTTACCGACCTCGCCGCGGTCGAGGACGACCGCGGGGCTTCCGTCGGCGGCCCGGAACGCCTGCCGCGCACCCCAACCCATCGTACTCCCTTCCGTCTCCTTCACGTCCTCGGGTTCGGCGTCGCGGTCGTACTCCGCGACGGTCCAGCCGAGGTCGTCGAGCGCCGCTTCCACGTCGCCGTCGAACCGGCAGTTCACCGCGAAGCGCAGGTCGGGGTCGAACTCCCGCGCCGAGAGCAGGAAGCGCGCGACATGACTCGACGCGCCGAAGCGCACGCCGCGATTCGGCTGAACGCCGCTCATCGTGCGAGTGATCCGCCCCTCGACCGCGGCGGTCTCCGCCGTCTCCTCGGCGTACGGTGTCGCGCCGACGACGTTCATCCCGACCTCCGGAACGACGGCGCTCACGTCGGCATCGACGAACTCCCGGACGACGCTGTGGACGGCCTCGGCGGTCGGCTGTCGGTCGGCGCGCTCGCGGAGCGCGGCGAGGTGATGCACCGCTCCCGGGCCCTCGCCCATGTCGTGGTGGTAACGGATCGCCCGCTCCATGAACGCGACGCCCTGCTCGACGACGTCGACGAGCGATCCGCCGTCCGCGAGATCGGCCGCGATCGCTGACGACAGCGTGCAACCGGACCCGTGCGTGGCTGCGCCCTCGACTCGCTGGTGTTCGAACGTCTCGACGCCGTCGGCGGTGACGAGAACGTCCCGGACCACGTCGGCGTCAGCCTCGACGTGGCCGCCCTTCACGAGCGCCGCCTCCGCACCCATCGAGACGAGCGCCTCGCCGGCCTCGCGGGCGCTCGGTTCGTCGACGACCTCGATACCTGTCAGCACAGCCGCCTCGTCGGCGTTTGGCGTCACGAGCGCCGCTTCAGCGACAAGATCCTCGTACGCGCTCTCGGCCTCGCGTTCGAGCAGGCGGTCGCCCGACGTTGCGACCATCACCGGATCGACGACCGCCGGCGCGTCGTCCGCGGCCACGCGCTCGGTCACCGTCTCGATCACCGCTGCGGTGGCGAGCATCCCGGTCTTGACCGCCCGCACGTCCATGTCGTCGCGGACGGCGTCGAACTGCGCCGCCACCTCCTCGACGGGCAGGACGTGCGTGCTTTCGACACCGGTCGTGTTCTGCGCGGTGACGCTCGTCACCACGCTCGTCCCGAACGCGCCGCGGGCCTCCATCGTCTTCAGGTCCGCCTGTATCCCCGCGCCGCCGCCCGAGTCGCTCCCCGCGACCGTCAGGACAACGGGACGGTCGACTGGTGCTGGCTGTCTCATATCCGGTGGTATTACCTGGTGATACAAAGCAGTGATGGAGTCGGAGAGTAGTCGCCTTCTGTCCGTCGTAGCTCTCACTCCCCTGCCAATCGCTCGTACACCGGCCACGACGAGTCGCCCTCCGGCTTCGGCACCGCCTCACCGTCGGCGGCGACGCCCTCCCCTTCCAGAACTTCGCCGACCTCGGCGGCCGCGAGGCCTTCGCCCCGCAGCGCCTCCAGCACCCGGTCGACTGCTTCCGACGGCGCGGTCACCAGCAGCGTCCCCGAACTCGTCGCACACCACGGGTCGAAGTCGAGAGCGTCGGCGACCTGCCGCACGTCGTCCGGCAGTGGAACCGCGTCGCGGTCGAACTCGACCCGGACGCCGGCACCGCTTGCGAGTTCGTGGAGCGCGCCGTGAAGGCCACCCTCCGTCGCGTCGTGCATCGCCGACACAGGGCCGGCAGCGGCAGCGGCGACCGCGCCGCGGACGTGGTTGGCTCCCGGAAGCCGGGCGGCGGCGGCATCGACAGTCACGTCGTCCGCGGGGATCTGTCCGGAGTACAGCGATGCGAACAGCGCCGTCGCCTCGACCCCCGCGCCCGTGGTCACGAGCAGGCGGTCGCCCGGGTTCGCGCCGTCCGGACGGACGATGTCGTCCGGGTCGCCGACCGCCATCGCGGTCGCGCCGCCGATCCAGGGAAACGAACACCCGGCGTACCGGGCGGTGTGGCCGGTGACGACCGCGGTCCCCAGTTCAGTCAGCGTTTCGTCTATCGCAGTCCAGACCGCGGCGAACGAGTCGTCGTCCATCTCCGGCGGCAGGTGGAATGCCGGGGCGAAATGCGACGGCGGAAGCCCGGAGACGGCAACGTCCGCGAGGACGATGCCGAGGGCGAACCGCGCCGCGCGCTCCCACCCGAGACCGGGGAGGATCGAGATGGGGTCCGTCGCCGTCACCAGCGCCGTCCCGTCCACGTCGACGACGCCGAAGTCGACGCCGGGGCGGGGTCCGAGCGCTACGTCACCGCGGTCGGTCCCGAGGTGCGGGTAGATGAACTCGTCGAAGAACTCTCGGTCGACTTTCCCGGTATCGCTCATACCGTGGGTCCGGTCGGCGGCGGCAAAGTCGTGCTGATTTCCGGGACCGGTTGAGCGGTTCGCCGGTGCCCGACGCTGCGGAGACGGCTGAGGTTTTTGTAGGATACCGCGGCCACCTCGTCTCCCGTGGCCCACAGAGCGCTCGTCGCATACGAACGTCCGAACGGCAACTACGACCTGCACCGATCGCGCTGGGGCGGGTCCGACCTGTCGCTCGCCCGCCGGATCGCCGAAGATACGCCGTTCGGCGGAGCGCAGACCGGTGCTGCGCGGGTCAGACGCGGCCCGTCACTGGGATCCAGTCCGCGTCCCGTCGACCGTCGCCCCGTCGTGACCGACCTCGACTTCGACGGCGTGGTCGACGCTGTCGACTTCCGCCAACACGAAGCGTTGTTCGCCGTCGCGGCGGACTACGACACCACCGCGTACCTGTCGCTGTGGTTCGGCCTGCCGACCGTCAGCGAGCCCTCGCTCACTGACGGTCGCGAGGACGCCGATGAGCGAAGCAGATCGAACCCTCGTTCGACTTCGTCTCACGAGGACGCCGCCGGAACGAGTTCCGGCGAGCCCTCGCTCGCTGACGCTCGCGAGGACGCGGGCGCGCTCGTCGCTGCCGACCCCGACGGGGGGCCGTACGGCGGCCCGCGCCTGCGCCGGTGGTTTCGCGCGACGAAGGCCGTGGTCGCAGACGTGGTTGCCGAGGGGACGGTTTCCCGCGACGAGGCGGCGGCGTATCTCGCTGACAGGGCCCGGGAACACGTCGGCGAACGACGGGAGGTGATCGTGCGAGAGTAGGACGATACTCGCCTCGTTCCCCACGCGGTTTCTGTTCGCGATTCCCCGGCCGGGTCCAGTCCGGCTCCCGATGCAGTTCCGTTCCCTCACTCGCACCGCAACGCGGTCCGCTTTTGTCCGCCCGGCCCGTACCCCGATCCAGTGACTGCGAGCGGAGGACGAACGACGGATGTGACGCTGCGAGCCCCGACGGCCGAGGAGGCGCTGGCGACGGTCGAGGACGGCGTCGAACGGGGGTCACTCGTCACCCTGTTCGGCCGCTGTACCGTCGACTACGACGGTCGGGCGTCGAGCGAACTCGGCCCCGGCGACCGCCACGTGATGCTCAAGCCCGACGGGACGATACTCGTCCACACCGACGAGGGACAAAAGCCCGTCAACTGGCAGCCGCCGGGTTGCACGCACGCTCCCGGCCTGACCGACGACGGCCGACTCCGGGTCCGTAGCCGCCGCTCCACGCCCGACGAGGAACTCATCGTCGAGTTCGAGCGCGTCGACCAGGTGTCAGCGTTCGACGTGACGGACGCGAACGACCTCTCGCTCGAAGGGACGGAGGAGGACCTCCGCCAGCGCATCCTCGACGACCCGTCTCTGGTCGAACCCGGCTTTACGCCGCTCGCGACCGAGCGTGAGACGCCGGCCGGTGCGGTCGACATCTACGCGGAGGACGCGGACGGCCGCACCGCCGTCGTCGAACTCAAGCGCCGCCGCGTCGGCCCGGACGCCGTCGGCCAACTCGACCGCTACGTGGACGCGCTCGAACGCTCGCTCCACACGGAGGCGAGCGTCCGCGGCGTCCTCGTTGCGCCCTCTGTCACGGACCGCGCGCGCCGTCTACTGAACGAGAAAGGACTGGAGTTCGTTTCGCTGTCGCCGCCGTGAGTCAGGTGCGTCGGAGAGTGTTCCCGAACACGTAGCCGACGCTCCCGAAGACGATGCCGTACAGCAGTGCCATCTCTACCGGGTAGGTGGCCGCGTACTGCAGCGTGATCGGCGCACCCGTGTGGGTGACCGCCCACCCGAACGCCGGGGCACCAGCCAGCAGGGCCGCCGGAACCAGTCCGGCCCCGAGTACTGTGGCGACCGCTGCCAGGACGACGAGCGCTGCGCCGGCGAGGAGGAAAACGCCAGTCACCTCTCCAGCGTACGTCGGAAGCGAATGTTCGATCCACAGATAAGCGTCTCTGGCGGCGACCTGCTGTGCGGAGACGACTGCCAGCGTGAGGGCGGCGACAGTCACGGCGACGGCAGTGCGGGGCCGACCGATCAGATTCGACCGCAGGGCTGCCGCGAACTGATTGACCGCTCTGTACGTCTGCGCCGCAGTTCCTTTCGTGTACACGCTGTTCCCTCTCGGTTCTCTTCTCACTGTCGTGCAAAAAATCTACTCATCGACCGATGAAACCACTGATACTGTCGGCTGTGATCTCTTGGAGAATATCGAACCAGCAGGGATCCGAGTATCGTTCCGAAGGTACAGCCGACAGTGTGAGGTGATATCTACCGTCATCTCCGACGCCGAACGACTGTCGACAGCCCATCGCCTTTGTGTTCCCGTCGCGTACTGTGTCCGATGACCGGCGACGCCGCGGAGGAGGCGGGAGACGGAGCCCGTCGACTCATCCTGAACCCCACGAGCGGCACGGCCGACCACGTCGAACGGACCCGCAAACTCGCCGCGGAGCGGGGATTCGACGTGGTCGAAACCGAGCGCACCGGACACGCCGTCACACTCGCTGCGAGAGCCGCCGCCGACGGAGTCGACCTGCTCGCAGTCTGCGGCGGCGACGGCACCGTCCACGAGGCCGTTCAGGGGGTGGTCGAGGCGGACGCGCTGGGCGACGTGACGCTCTCTGTCGTTCCCACGGGGACGGCCAACATCATCGCGTCGGCTCTCGGTGTTCGGGACGTGGAACACGGGTTCGCGGTCACCGACTCCGGCGAAATCAGGCGGATCGACCTGGGGACGGCCGGTGACGAACCGTTCGTGATGTCGGCCATCGCGGGGTTGCCCGCGGACGTGAGCGCCGCGGCGACTCACGGTTTGAAACAGCGCTTCGGCCCGTTCGCGTTCGTCGTCGGCGCTGCACAGGAGGCGCTGGAGTTCGACGGTCTGCGGGTGGACGTGGAGGCCGACACAACCGAAGGCAGCGTCGAGTGGCGCGGCGAGGCGCTGGCGGTGCTCGTCGGCAACGTCCGGCAGTTCGCGAAGACGGGCGGGCAGGCGAACGCCGAGGACGGGCTGCTGCGGGTGACCATCGTCGAGGAAATGCCGCCGGACGACGCCCTCGTCGAGGCGATCGAGCAGCGACTGCTCCACGAGGAGACGCCCCACGTGACCGACCTGCGGGCATCCGAAATAGATATCTCCAGCCTCGACGGCGGCGAGGTACGGTTCAGTCTCGACGGCGAGATCCGGCCGTTCGAAGACGTGCGGATCACCGTTCGCCCCCGTGCGCTCCGAGTGAAAGTAGCCGAGGAGTACAGCGTGGCCGCGGACGACGCGACGTAATGCGGTCCGCCGTTCGCCGGTCTCGTCGCGGCGCTGTCGACGTGACGTATCTGATGCGTCGACGACGGGGTGCGTTTCTGGTCCACGGCCCGGTGGATGGGACGCCCACCGGACCCGCCCGATAGGACGATTAGTCCAGTTCGCGCTTTAACTCGTCGAGCAACTGGAGCGCCTCCAGCGGCGTCGTGTCGGCGAGACTCGCCGAGCGCAGGCGTTCGGCCACCGAGAGCGGCACGTCCGGGTCGCCGTCGGCGGCGACGGGCGGGTCGCGGTCCGCCGTCGCGGACGCATCGTCGGGCACGTCGGCGGTCGACGGGTCGCCGACATCCGCGGGTGACTCGCTCTCGGCCGCGCCAGCCGCAGTTGCCGTGGCGGACCCGCCCTCGCCAGCGCCGGCCAGAAGCGCCCGCGAGCGCTCCACGACGGGGTCGGGGACGCCCGCCATGCTGGCCACTTCGACGCCGTAGGAGGCGGTCGCCGAACCCGGCCGGAGTTCGTGGCTGAATGTCACGGACTCCCCCTCACGCTCTGCGGCGAAGTGGCGGTTGAACGCGCCGGACAGGTCCCTCGCCACGTCGGTGAGGTCGTGGTGGTGCGTGGCGAAAAGCGTCGTCGAGCCGACCTCGTCGTGGAGGTACTCGGTGACTGCCCGCGCGATGGCGAACCCGTCCGTCGTGCTGGTGCCGCGGCCGACTTCGTCCAGTAGGACGAGCGAGTCGTCGGTGGCGGCCCGCAGAATTTCGGACAGTTCGGTCATCTCGACCATGAACGTCGACTGGCCGCCGGCGATGTCGTCGCTCGCGCCGACTCGGGTGAACACGCGGTCGACGATCCGGAGTTCGGCGGCGTCGGCGGGGACGAAACTCCCGACCTGCGCGAGGACGCAGATCAGCGCCACTTGACGCATGTACGTCGACTTCCCGCTCATGTTCGGACCGGTGATGACCCCGACGAAGGCGTCGCCGTCGAAGGAGGCGTCGTTGGGGACGAACGACTCCTGGGTACGCTCGACAACGGGGTGACGTCCGTCCTCGATCCGGATGCGGTCGTCGACCATCTCGGGCCGCGAGTAGTCGTGCTTGGCGGCTACCTCCGCGAGCGCCACGAGAGCGTCGAGTTCCGCGACCGTGTCGGCCAGGCGCTGGACGCGCTCGGACTCCGCGGCGACCGTCGAGCGCACGTCGCGGAACAGTTCGTACTCCAGGTCGTCGGCGCGCTGTTCGGCCCGGATTATCTCGTCCTCTCGATCCTTCAGTTCCGGGGTGTAGAACCGCTCGGAGTTCTTGAGCGTCTGCCGGCGCGTGTAGTCGTCCGGCACGCGGTCCAGATTCGGGTTCGTCACCTCGATGTAATAGCCGTGGACGGAGTTGTGCCCGACTTTCAGCGAGTCGACGCCGGTGCGCTCGCGCTCCTGCGCTTCGAGGCTGTCTATCCACTCCTTGCCCGACTGCTCCGTCTCGCGCAGTTCGTCGAGTTCGTCGTCGTAGCCGCGCGCTATCAGGCCGCCCTCGGTTATCTCGGCGGGCGGGTTCTCCCGGATCGCCTCGCCGATCAAGTCACGGACGTCCGCCAGTTCGTCGAGGTTCCCGCGGATCGCTCGAAGCCGCTCCGTCTCGGCGTCCGCGAGGGACGCTTTCAGCTCCGGCACCACGTCTAGCGTCTCCTTCAAGGAGCGGAGGTCCCGCGCGTTCGCTCGGCCGCGGGAGACGCGAGCAATGAGCCGTTCGATGTCGTACACGTCCCGCAGGCGGTCGTGGACCGACTCGCGGGTCCGGACGCGTTCGGTCCACTCAGCGACGGCCGCGTGTCGGGCCTCGATGCGGTCGCGGTCAACCAGCGGTCGCCGGAGCCAGTCTTTCAGCTTCCGACTCCCGATGGCGCTCGCCGTCTCGTCCAGCACGTCGACGAGGGTCGCGCCGTCCGCGCCGTGGACGCCCCGGCGCTCGAACAGTTCGAGGCTTCGGAGCGCCACCGCGTCCATCAGCATGTACTCCCGCGGGTCGTACCGGGTCAGGTGATTGAGATAGTCGAGGTGGCCGTCCCGTCCGTCGGGGGACGACTCCGAATCCCGCTGCGCCCGCAGGTCGTCGGCCGACTTGCCGCCGCCGCGCGTGTACTCGGCGTAGGCGAGCAGCGCCCCGCAGGCCCGTATCTCCGCGTCCGATGCGAGCAGGCGGTCCGGCGAGCCGAAGTAGGCGGCGACTTTCTCGCGGGCCGCGTCGCTCTCGAACGCCGCCTCGTCGTACGGCGTCACCATGCAGTCCGCGGAGAAGACCTCTTTCGCCCCGACGCACACGTCCGGACCGGTGATAGCCTCCGGCGGCGCGAACCGGCCGACCTCGTCGGCGACGGTCGACACCGAATCGGTGCCGGTCACGTAGAAGTCGCCGGTCGAGACGTCGAGCAACGCGAGGCCGTACTCGGCGTCGTGGCTCGGGCCGTCCCGTTTCGACTCCGCTCGACCGCCGTCGACGGGCGACTCGGTGAAACAGGCGACGAAGTTGTTGTCGTCTGTCTCCAGCAGTTCGTCTTCGGTGAGCGTTCCCGGCGTGACGATGCGCGTCACCGCGCGGTCCACGACGCCGCTTGCCTCCTCTGGCTCTTGCACTTGGTCGGCGACTGCGACGCGGTAGCCCGCATCCAGCAGCGTCTCGACGTACGACTCCGCGTTGTCTATCGGGATGCCGGCCATCGGATACGTTCCCGTGCTGTCCTCGCGTTTCGTCAGCGTTATCTCCAGCAACCGAGACACCGTCTCCGCGGCCTCGCAGAACGTCTCGTAGAAATCGCCGACCTGGAAAAGGACGAGCGAGTCGTCGTACCGCTCGCAGAGGTCGTGATACTGACTCATCATCGGCGTCAGGTCCTCGCTCTGCTCCGCCATCTTCTCGGGCGATCCCAGCGCCGGGTCCATGGCTGTCCACCGTGTCCCCGGGGAAATATACTTCTCGGAAACCGATCCGGGTCGCCCGCTGCCGGTCGTCGTCAGGACCGCTCCGCCGTCTCGGTCATTCGTCGTCGGTCGTCAGCACCGCCGTTCTCCCGTCATTCGCTGTTGGCGGCTGTCGGGGGCGGCTCCGATCACTCGCCGTTGGCGGCGTCCGGACTCCGGAACACGGTGCCGTACTCGCCCGGCAACTGGCTCATGGCGTCCTCGAACTCCGCACCGCTCGCCGCCTCCCCCACGGCGTCGGTCACCGCCCGCGTGTACTCAGCGGCGGCGTCATCGTCGACACCGGCCCGGTCCGCGACGCGGGCGACGAACTCGTCGACGCCGAACCCCGGCGGGTCGCCCTCGGCGTCCTTCAGCGGCACGTCCAGGTCACCGGGAACGTACGTCGCGAGGTCCCGGGCCTCCCCGCCGGCCAGTCGTTCAGCGAGCGTCTCCAGCACCGCCGCCGTCGCGGTCCTCGCCTCGTCGCGGGACTCAGGACCGCCTCGTTCCGCGATGGTGTCGTAGAACTCGCCGGCGGCAATCCCGACGCCCGGTTCGAGTACCGTGTCGAACTCGCCAGGCAGTTGTTCGCATACGTTCGCCAGTTCCGCGTCGCTCGCGTGTTCACCGAGCGCGGCCGCTACCGCCCGCGCGGCCGCCAGCGGGTCGTCCACGTCCGCGCGCTCCTCGACCCTGTTTAGGAACTCTTCGCGCGAGAACTCCTCGGCCTCGTCCGGGTCGACGTTCGTGAGCGCGTCCCCCACTTCGTCGGGGAGTTCGGCGGCTAGATCTTCGGCCTCGCCGCCGGTGATCCGCTCCGCGAGCGTCGTTAGAACCGCTCGCGTCGCCTCTGCGGCCGTTTCGTTCGACGCCGGTTCCCCTTCCAGTTGGACGGTGCCGTAGAAGTCGTCAGCCCCCATACTCGGACCCACGACCGCCTGCGGTTTCAGCGTTGACAGCCCTCGGCCGGGTGACACGCCGCCGCGATAGTGTGCCTGCATCGCCCACCCCCGAAAGGAGAAAACGCGTGGAACAGCTACGAACGGTGATGACCGATACGACAACTCCGGGACCCGACGCCGATGTCGACGCGCCCGTCCACGTCGACACCGGGGCCGAACTGGACGCCCTCGTCGAAGAACACGACGTCGTCCTCGTCGATTTCTACACGAAGGGCTGTACGCTCTGTCAGGCGGTCGAGCCAGTCATCGGTACCGTTGCCCGCGCGACCGACGCGGTCGTCGCGATGTGCAACCCGCGGACCGACCTCGACCTCGTCGACGAGTACGACGTGCGAAGCGTTCCGACGCTGCTTCTATTTGCCGACGGCGAAGCGGTCGACCGCCGCGCCGACGGATTCGTCGAAGCCGACGAACTCGTCGACATGGTCGAACAGTTCACCTGACGGACTCACGCACCGTCCGCGGCCGCCCGAGGTCGTTACCGGCGACGGCGTAGGGCGACCAGCGCCGCAGCCGCGAGCGCGACCGCGGCCACGACCGGGCCGAACCCCGGCTGGCCTTCAGTCGAGGCCGCCTCGACTTCCGATCCCTCGCTCGTCGCAGCGGTCGTCTCGTCGGACGTCTCGGTCGCCGCTTCGCTGACGGATACCGTCGCCGTGGCGTTCCCCACCGCGACGTCGTACGTGCCCGCCTCGTCGAACGTCGGTTCGAACGCGACGGTGACCGACCCGTCTTCGGGGACGGTCGCGTTGCGGGTGGCCCGCTCCTCGCCGTCGACCTGCAGGGTCACCGTCGTCGACCCGTCGGTCGCGCCGTCGTTCGTCACGGTCGCCTCGACGGTGGCGGCGTCGCCGACCGTCGCGTCGTCGCTCGTGGTGACGTCCGTCACGTCGACTGCCGGGCGGTCGACGCCGACAGCGAAGACGGTGTCGTTGCCGACGCCGCCGGCGTCGATGTCGTAGGCTCGGCCGCCGATGGCGATCTTGCTCTCCGTCTCAACGCGTTCCCAGCCGTCGTCGGAGTGAACCATCGCCGTCACGTCCGACGGGTCAGCGTCGAGGGCGGCGAACTGTTCCTCGCTCATCGTCACCCGGAACGACTCGTTTTCGAGCGGCAGGTCGTGCGCGACCGAGAGGTACGACACGGGTTCGAAGCTCTCCGCCGACGCGTCCTCGCTCACCGGCGACGTCTCGCTCGCCGCGACCGACAGGGTTCCGTCGGCGTCCGCGGTGAGCGCTGTCGACAGGTCCTCGAACGCGACCGCGGTCGTGCCGACATCGTGCTCTGCGAGGGCGATGTCGACCGGTTCGCCGCCGTTCCCGTTCAGCACGGTTGCGGTGACGCCGTCGTCGTCGCTCTCCACGTCGACGGTCATTATCGGTTCGCTGTTGGAGACGGGCACGCCGCCACCGGCGCTGCTGCCACCGTTGTCGTCGCTGTCGTCTTCGTCATCACCGTCGTTTCCGTCGTCACCATCGTTTCCGTCGTCATCATTGCCGTCATCACCGTCGCTTCCGTCGTCGCCATCGCTTCCGTCGTCGCCATCGCTTCCGTCGTCGCCATCGCTTCCGTCGTCACCATCGCCGTCATCACCGTCACTACCGTCGTCGCCGTCACTACCGTCATTCCCATCGCCGCCGTCGCTACCGTCATCACTATTGTCGCCGTCACTACCGTCGCTGCCATCGTCACCGTCGTGAGTGACACCGACCGGTGCAACGATGACGGGGTCGTTCGACAGATGTCCGCCGCGGATCCCGAGGGCGGTGACGGCGTTCGAGTCGCGGTCGACCCCGTTCGGTTCGTCGAACTCCGACCACGATCCGGCGTCCTCGTCGTACTGCCAGAGCGTCAGCGAGGACTCGTCGACGCCCGACGCGTCCTGGTAGTGGACGGTGAGCGTACCGAGCGTCGTGTCGCCGCCGCTCATGCCGACCTCGACGTACGCGCCCACGTCGGAGCGGTTACCGGGAACGTCCGGGGTGGACGGAGCCGGCCGCAACGCGACGCTACGCCCGCCGTCGAACCCGACGGACACTCTCCGTTCGCCCCCGCCGATCGTGAAGTTCTCGACGCGGTAGTTCGCCTGCTCGCCTATATCATTCGTGTAGAACGCGTTCAGGCTGTTGTTGGCCGCGTAGTTGTCGACGAGCACGTGGCCCGTGCTCTCCTGCTCGAAATGGAACCCCCACTTGTTGTCGGTCGCGACGTTCTCGCGGTATTCGAGGTCATCGGACCGGAGGTCAGTGAATCCGAGCGAGTTGCCTCGGGCGACGCTGTCCTCGACAGTGACGTTGTCTGAGAGCTCCGTTCGAACCCCGTAGAGGTTGCCGAGCGTCGTCACGTTCCGGACGGTGCTGTCGGACGTCCGGTCGTAGTAGACGGCGAGACGCCAGTTCTCGACGGTCATGTCCTGCACCGTGACGTTCGTCACCGACCGGCCTGCTCCGTTGACGTACACGCCGTCCGTCTGGTCACCGGACGGTCCGGTCTGGCTGAGGTAGTGCCCGTTCCCGTCGAGCGTCACGTCGCTCGACCGGATCTCGATGCACGGTCCCGACTCGCTCGTGGTGATATCCTGCGTGAGTTCGTACGTGCCCGGTTCGTCGATGACGGTACAGCCGTCGACGTTCGCGGCGGGAGCGGGTGCCGCGGCCGCTCCGCTCGCGAGTGCCGTCCCGACTCCCGCGGTCGCGGCGGAGAGGACCATCAGCGCTGCCGCGAACGCGACACAGAGTTTCCGAGCGGCCGTCATGCGTCGTCACCATTGTCGATCTGTCGGTTCGCGCCGTCGACGGCGGTCGTCAGGGATCGCCTCATCCGTCGCGGCGGTTCAGTTCGCCGTTCTTGCATACGATGCAGTGTCATGCTACCGTCCGAGTATCGGACAAGTACGGCCTTTGTTACGTTCGGCATTCGGACAATCAAACAGTGCCTACGTCCGCGAAAACGGCGACTACGGCGGCCGTTCGTTTCGGCCGGCTGACTCGTCGCCAGGTTCTTTGCAGGTCTCGCCGAACCACCGGCACGACTATGACTGCGTTTCCCACGGACCCTGACGGGAAGCTTCGACGCCTGTTCCAGCGACACCTCGACGTGGGACTCCACCACGGCGCACAGCTCGCAGTGTACCGACAGGGGGAGCTCGTTCTCGACCTCGCGGGCGGGACGACCGGACCCGACGGGGACGAAACCGCGGCCGACCAGCAGCACCTCCTGTTTTCGTGTACGAAGCCGTTCGTCGCCGTCTGCGTCCACCAGTTAGCCGAGAGCGGCGACCTCTCGTACGACGACCCGATCGTCGACCACTGGCCCGAGTTCGCCGACGACGGGACGGCGAAAGCCGCGGTCACCGTCCGGCAAGTGCTCAGCCACCACTCCGGGCTCACCGAGAGCGCGTTTGACGACCGCCCCGGCCTGTGGCACGACTGGGACGCCGCCGTCGCGGCGATGGAGGACGCCGAACTGACCCTCGAACCGGGGACGGCCGCCTACCAGACGCTCACGTACGGCTGGATCGTCGGCGAACTCGTCCGGCGCGTCACCGGGACGCCGGTCGAGGAGTACGTCCAGGCCAACGTGTTCGACCCCCTCGGCATGGACGACACGACGCTCGGTGCCGACGACGCCGACGACGTCGCAACGCTCGTCGGGTTCGAGGAGTTCGACCGCTGTCGCGACCCGGGGGAGGGGCTGGAGACGCTTGCACCGCGGGAGGCCGCGGCCGCGTTCAACGACCCGTCGGTTCTCGAGTCCGTCGTTCCGGCGTCGACGGGCGTCGGAACGGCCCGCGACATGGCGCGGTTCTACGGCTGTCTGGCCGACGGCGGCGCGATAGACGGATGCCGGCTCCTCGCCCGTGAGACGGTCGATGCGATGACATCGATACACGGCGACACCCGCGACGACGGGACGCTCTCCCGGCCGATGCGGTACGCGCTCGGCGTCTGGAACGGCGGCGCCGTCAACGACGGGTTCGGCACGCTGAGCGGTCCGGAGACGTTCGGCCATCTCGGCCTCGGGAGCGTCGCCGGATGGGGCGATAGCGCCGCCGACCTCGGGTTCGCCTACGTCACGAACGGGATCCGCGAGGGGTCGTTCGAGCACTGGGCGCGGGCGAACACCGTCGCGGACGCGGTGCGACAGACGTACGGGTAGGCGTCTCGCGCTACGGGCCATCGCCGTCCGCCGCGCCGCCGTACGCCGTGACCACCGCGTCCTCGCGGTCCGCGAGATACGCCTCGATATCGCCCCGCCGCCACCCCAGCGGCGAGAGGACGCTCTCGGCCGCCCGGAGCGTCCGGTCGCGGTAGTAGTCGGCGTCGTAGCCCTCCGGTTCCTCCGCCGCGAGCGCGACCCGTTCTCTGGTGTCTCTCTCGTTGTCCACTACGACGTAGTCGACGGACTGGCCGGGTTCGACGTCGAGTCCGGCGTCGTCCGCGCGCTCTACCGCCGCCGTCGAGTGCGTGTAATGAGCGTACTCCCCCGATTCCTTCGAGACGCGGTTCGAGACAGCAAGGTCCGTTGGTTCGACCCGTTCCGCGTCGAGTCGCTGGAGGTACTGCGCGAGGACGCCACAAACCGGTTCCGGCTCGCGATACCGGTCCAGTGCCGCGATCAGGTCGCGCTGAACGTCGGCGACCCACTCCGGCGTCGACCGCTGGCGACACTCGACCCCGCGGTACTTGAACGCATCCTCGCCGCCGTTCCCCCCGTCATCCCTCGCCTCCGCACCGCCTTCCGTGCCGCCCTCGCTCGCCCGCTTCCCGAAGTACTTCGTGAGCGCTCCAGCGTTCGAGTCCCGCCGCGGGACGAACGCCACCCAGTCGTACGCCGACTCGTACTCCAGGCGGACGCCGACGTCGTCGGTGATCTCGGCGGCCAGCGCGTCCAGCGGCCGCCGCTTTGCGCCCTCGCGCGGCGTCACCCAGACGCTGTCGACGATACCGTGAACTACCTCCCAGCCGCCGGCTTCGAGCGCCGCCTTCGCGTCGAGCAGTATCTCCCGGGCGAACGCGTTGATCGCCTCGTGGCATTCGATCCGGCCGAACTTCGCGTTGCTGAAGCCCTGATAGCCGAAGCAGGCGACGAGGATCCACTTCAGTGCGGCCGACCGACCCGCTAACGTCTCCCGGCGCTCCGGGTCGTCCGTCGACCGGCGCTCCCGCTTGATCCCGTCGCGGGCGTCGACGAGCGACGACAGCATCTCTGGCAGATACCCCTGCTCGTCGCAGACGGCGTAGCCGAGCCCCGGTACGTCCTCGCGGTCGGGGTGGCAGTCACAGCGGACCGTCTCCGGGCTGACGTTGCGCGTGACGATGATGTTGGGGTACAGCGAGGCGAAGTCGAGTTCGTGGACGTCCTCGTGGACCCCGACGCGCGGCGAGAAGGTGTAGCCGCCGCGGTCCGCGTCCTGTAACTGCCCCATCGTCTTGAAGAACTCCGCGCGCCAGGACCGCCAGGGGACGAGGACGTTCCGGTCGAGCGCCTCGCGGACCTGGATCGCCGTGAGGACGTTCCCGATGGACGCCCACGCGAGTTCCTGGAGCGGCTTGCCGGACCGCGAGACCAGGTCGAGACAGCCCGCCAGGTTCGTCTCGCGATAGAAGAACGTGTTCTCGCGGTCGATAACCGCTCGCCCGGGGATGCCGTACCGCGCCGGCGAGTGGCCGACCCGCCCGTAGCTCTCGTACGTCGACGCCCCCGCTCGCTTCCGGTAGCCTGGACGCCGCCCTAACTGGAAATCGACTCCCCGCTCGCGGGCCGTCTCGAACAGGACCGGTATCAGCCGCGCGGTGCTCAGGACGAGCACGTCCGGGTCGGCGCTCTCGACTCGTTCGCCCACCCGTTCGACGACGGTTTCGGGGTTGCCCGCGACCGTCTCCGCGCCGCGCGACCCGCCCCCGTTTGCCCCTTCCCCGCTCCGCACCGTACACTCCGTTATCTCCGGGTCGTCGCCGGCGAGTTCCGTCGCCGGGGCGTCGATGGCGAGTGTCCGGAGCGACCCGTCCGGCGTCGGGTCCGCGTCGGTTTCGAGGCAGTACCGAAACGCCGGCGTGAAGTCGACGTTGAACAGCCGGAACGTCCCGGATCGCTCCCAACTTCGCAGTTGGCGCGCGACCGACCGCACGGTGTCGACGCCGGTCACGTCGACCCGGAGCACGTCCGTCGGGTCCTCTCGGAACCCCGGCCGCCACTCCTCGCGGGCGGTCGCGGCGACGTTCGGATGGGCGTCGACGTGTTCGCGGTTCTCGGCGACCGTCGCCCAGTCGTTCGCTTCGAGGTAGACCGTCGGCGTGTAGTCCGGGTCGTGCTCGCACTCGACGCCGTTGCCCGTCCGCGACCACGCGTAGACGGCGTCGTCACGGAAATCGACCGTGAACATTTCTACCGCGTCGCGCCGGCGTTCTCGCCGTTCCCGTTTGCGCTTTCCGTCTTCCCGTTTGCGGTCTCACCGGTCCCAATCGTGCCCTCACCGGTCCCGTTTGCGCCCTCGGCGCTCCCGTCGCCGTCCGCGAGGTCGTCCAGGCGCTCGGCCAGTTCGTCCAGTCTGCGCTCGTGTTCCAGCGCGACGGAAAACAGCGCCGGGACGATGGGATCGGGGTGGTTCAACAGACCGCTTGCGTCGGCGTGGCGGTCGGCGTGTGCCCACAACCGGTCGAAGCGGCGCTGTTCGTCGTGGCGGAGGCCGCGGCGGTACGTCTCCCACCGCTCGGCGGTGCGCCGGAGCAGGTCCCGATAGGTCGGATTGGTTCGGCCCATCTACCGCACCCCCTCCGCGCCGGCGGACGAGACGCTCGGTTCGCGGTCCTCGTCCGGAGTCGCCGTCGCGCCGTGTATCGGATCTCGCGCTTCGAGGATCCGCGTCCAGTACGCGAGCGTCGTCTGGACGGTGCCGTCCGATTCGCCCGGGTAGACGAGCGTCTCGAACCCCTCGGTCCGGAACCGCGGGCCGAACTCGGTCCGATCGCAGGCCACGGTCGCGTCGGCGGCGGCCGCAGCGGGCGCGCCGAACTCGTCGTCCCGCCGCCGGGTGACGAGAACCGGCAGGTCGCGCTCGCGGGCGAGGCGGCCGACGGTCGCGAGACTCCGCAGGAACAGTTCCCTGCCGTTCTCACGGGGCAGTTCGTCGCCGCGGTACTGACCGTCTATCGCCGGCAGGACGACCAGCGACGTGTTCGGCGTCACCCGCTCCGGCAGTCGCTCGACCAGTGTCGCGTGCTGGGTCGGCGTGAACCCCCTTGCGACCCGGACGCGGTCGAGGACGCGCCGACTCGGCGCGAGGCGACCGAGCAGTTGCGACTGTGCGTGGCCGTGGCTGTCGACCCACAGCGCCTCGCCGCCCTGCAGGAGAAGGTGGTCGAGGACCAGCGCCTGCAGGGGACCGGTCGCCCCCTCCTCGGTCGAGAGAAGCGTGATCCCCGGGTCGAGCGTCGGCAGTTCCGGCACGTCGAGGCGACCGCCCCGCGCCGCCGTGAGTGTGCTACCGTCTGGTGGTGGCGTTCGAACCATACCGGTACGTTCCGCGGCTCGCCGCATAAGCCGAGGCGTGGCGTTTCCAGAAGTTCCAGAAGTCGTCGGAGAGTTCCCGTAACAACCGTACGTGGACGGGATCGAACGTCGAAAGCGGCCGTTTCCAGAAGTTCCAGAAGCCGCCGTCACGGTCGATTCGGTCTCGCCGCGAACAGTGCGATTCGCCCCGCGTCAGTTCAGGCTCCGATACACGCGGGCGCGGCTCGTTCCCTCGATCTCGATCAGGTCGTAGCGTGCCATCTTCTGCAGGTAGTTCCGCACCGTCCGGTCGCTCTTCGGGTCCGCGACTCGTTCGCGGTAGCGTTCGTACACCGCGTTCGGTTCGATCTCCCCGGCATCCTCGACGATGTCGTACAGTATCTTCTGGTGCCGGGTGAGGTTCTCCAGGTTCCGCTGGTGGACTTCCTCCCTGGCGTCGGGGATCGCCGCCTCGACGGTCGCGGCGGTGATCCGCTCGTCGCCGTCGCGGTCGGCTTTCCGGGCGGCGCTCCGGAGGACGCTGATCCCGACGCGGGCGTCGCCCGCCGCCGCGTCGGCGATCCGTTCGAGTTCCGCCGTGCCGACGGCGTCCGCCGCCAGTCCGCGACGGGCGCGAGCGTCGAGGATGGCGACTAACTGGTCGAGCCCGTACTTCTCGAAGCGGATCCGCTCGCTCCCGCGGAGACGACTCGTCAGCCTGTCATCGATCTGGCCGAACAGTTCGGCCTCGCGGTTGGCGATGAGCACGGGCGCGAACTGCGGCAGTTCGTGGAGGTCGTACAGCAGGCTCGGGTCCTCTAGCTGGTCGACCTCGTCGAGGACGAGCATTCGCGGCGGCCCGTCGTACGCCTCCAGCCGAGCGAGGAGTTCGTCCCCCGGCGTCGACTGACGGTGGACGTCCATCGTCTCGTTCATCCCGTCGAGGACGGCGTAGGCGCAGCGGAAGAACGTGTAGTGCCGCCAGCAGTTGACGTACTGGAACTCGACGTCTAACGTCTCCTCTCGCAGGCGGTCCCCGACGAACTGCGTCACGCAGGTCTTGCCCGTCCCCGTCGGCCCCGTCACCAGCACCGTGTCGGCCGGGTCGCCGTCGGTCAGCGGCCGGAGTACTTCCGAGAGGTAGTTCACCTCGTGGTCGCGGTGCTCGACCTCCCGCGGGACGAAGTCCGTCCGGAGAACCCGAGCGTCGCGGATCATCGTCGGACAGTGCTTCCTCGACCGACATAAAGTCGCCGGGCGTCCGCTCGCGGCGTGCGGCAGACCGAGACCCGCCTCACGCCGGGTCAGGGAGGGAATACGCGACGCCCGTCTCCGCCTCGGAGACCGCCCACAGGCGGCGGCCGACCGACCCGTCGTACGACCGGTCGTTGGAGCGCTGCTTCTCAGGGAGTCCGCGCATGTTCAGCAGGCCGCCCGGGCCGACGTAGTCGCCGCCCTCGACGGCCGGCGCGGTGGCGGCGTACAGCAGCGGGAGCGCGCCGTCGGCCGCCGACTGGGCGAAGACCCGGTTGGCGACCTCCATCAGCCACAGGCGGAGCCGCGACCCTGCCATCTCCGGGCCGCGCTGCTGGAGGTTCGTGGCGGCCCACCCCGGGTGGCAAGCGACGCTGCGGACGTCCGCCCCCGTCGCGTCGAGCCGGCGATCGAGTTCGTAGGCGAACAGCACGTTCGCGAGCTTGCTCTGTGCGTAGGCGTCCCACTCGTCGTACGACGACTCGCCGTGGAGGTCGTCGAAGTCGATCCGGCCGCGCTCGTGGACGCCGCTGCTCTGGGTGACGACCCGCGTCTCCCCGGGCGTCTCGCGAAGGGTGGGGAGGAGCAGGCCCGTCAGCGCGAAGTGTCCGAGGTGGTTGACGCCGAACTGTCGATCGAAGCCGTCTGCCGTCTCCCGGCGGGGGATCGCCATCACGCCGGCGTTGTTACAGAGCACGTGCAGCGCCCGCTCCTCGTCCGCGACCGCCTCGGCGAACGTCCGCACCGAGTCGAGGTCCGCGAGATCGAGTTCACGCACCGTCAGCGACGCGGCCGGGGCGTCCTCGCGGACGGTCGCCTTCGCCGACTCGCCGCGGCCGACGTCGCGACACGCCATCACGACGTGTGCCCCCTTCCGCGCGAACGCCCGCGTCGCTTCCAGTCCGATCCCGCTGTTCGCGCCGGTGACGACGACCGTTTTCCCGGACAGGTCTGGCATCGACGAGACGTCCCATTCACTCATACGCTCGCTAGGGACCGGCGCGAAATCTATCTGGCGTCACCCGCGGAAGTCGCCGGGACCGTCGCCCGCGGCTACTCCTCCGTTTTCCCGTCCCGCCGGTCGCGCTCTCGCGCGTCCGAGTCCCGGTCGGCGGGGTCGCCGTGACCCCCGCCGCCGGGCGTCCGGACGGTGACGGTCGTCCCCGCGGGCACGTCGACGGTCGCCTTCGCGGGCACGCGCTCGCCGCCGACGAGGTTCTCGCCGGTCGCGCCGTCCTCGCCGCCGGCGACGCCGCGGGGGAGGGTTCGCCGGCGCTCGGTGAGCAGCGACACCGTCGCGTCGCGCTCGACGGTGAGCGACCGTTCGAGGCCGAGACCGCCGCGGTGCTCGCCGTCGCCGCCGGTGCCCGGGCGGAAAGCGTAGCGCTCGACGCGCAGCGGGTACTCCGCCTCCAGCACCTCGACGGGGGTGTTCAGCGTGTTCGTCATGCCGACCTGCACGCCGTCGGTCCCGTCGCCGGCGCTGGTCGCGCCCGCGCCGCCGCCGATGGTCTCGTAGTACGCGAAGTCGCCCTTGCGGGAGCCGACGATCAGGTTGTTCATCGTCCCCTGGCCCTGCGCCGGGGCGCGCTCCGGGACGGCCTGCGCGAGGGCTGCGAACACCACGTCTGTGACCCGCTGGCTCGTCTCGACGTTGCCCCCGACGACGGCGGCCGGCGGTCGGGGGTTCAGGAGCGACCCCTCGGGCGCATCGACCGTCACGGGGTCGTAACACCCATGATTCGGGGGAATATCGGGGTCGGTGAGACAGCGCACGACGAAGTAGACGGCGCTTTTCGCGACCGCGAGGGGGGCGTTGATGTTGCCGGTCACCTGCTCGGCCGTCCCCGTGAAGTCGACCCGCAAGCGGGAGCCGTCGACGGTGACGGCAACCTCGATCGGCACGTCGTCGTCAGTGACGCCGTCGCCCTCCATCGCGTCGCGGGCCTCGTAGGTGCCGTCGGGGATCTCCGCGAGTTCCGCCTCGACCCGGTCGCGGGAGTAGTCGATCACGCCGTCGAACGCCGCGAACAGCGTCTCGCCGTGCTCGTCGAGCAGGTCGCCCAGACGCTCCTCGGCCCGGTCGTGGGCGGCCAGTTGCGCCCGGAGGTCGGCCCGGCGCTCGTCCGGCGTCCGGACGTTCGCGAGGAACAGATCCATCACGTCGTCGTCTATCTCCCCGTCGCGGACGAGGCGGACGCCCGGCAGGCGGACCCCCTCCTCGTAGATCTCCCGCGCGCCGGCGGGCATGCTGCCGGGCGTCGACCCGCCCACGTCGGCGTGGTGGGCGCGCGAGACGGCGTAGCCGACCACCTCGCCGCCCTCGCTGTCTCCGCCATCGTTCACTCCGCTCCCCTCGCCGCCGGGCGCGAGCGGCGAGACGAGCGTCACGTCGGGCAGGTGGGTGCCGCCCGCGAACGGGTCGTTCAGGGCGTACACCTCGCCGGGTTGCGGGTCTTTCTCGGCGACGGCGTCGACGGCCTCGGGCATCGCGCCGAGGTGGACCGGGATGTGTTCGGCCTGCGCGACCATTCGACCGTCCGCGTCGAACAGCGCCGTCGAGCAGTCCTGCCGCTCCTTGATGTTCGGCGAGTACGCGCCACGGATCAGCACCTGGCCCATCTCCTCGGCGACGCCCTCCAGTTGGTTGCGAAGGATCTCCAGCGTGACGGGGTCGACCCGCTCCGTCCCATCGTCCTCCGTCGCGCTACTATCGCCGTTATCTCCCGTCATGCGTCTCCCTCCGTGAGAACGAGCGAGCCGTCCGCGCGCACCTCCGCGTCCCACGCCGGCGGAACGACCACGGTGCTCTCCGCCTGTTCGATCACTGCGGGGCCGCCGACCGTCCGGCCGGTCGGCAGCGCGGCGTGGTCGTACACCGGCGTCTCGTACGCCGACCCGTCGCCGAAACGCGCCTCGCGGCGGTCGGTCAGGGCCTCGCCCGCCGCCTCGCGTTCGGTGGCGGGACTGCTCCGGGCGGCCGTCGCCGTCGCGCGCAGGTTCACGAGGTCGACTGGCTCGTCCATCCGGTAGCCGTACGTCGACTCATGGGAGTCGTGGAAGCGCTCTGCGGCGCGGGCCGGGTCGAACGACCCCTCCACGTCCACGGTGAGTTCGAAGCTCTGGCCGGCGTAGCGCAGGTCGGCGTGCCGGCGAACGACGCTCGACGCCGGGTCTCGGGCGTCGGCGAGCACCTCGCGTTCGAGGTCGTCGTACAGGTCGTCGACTCGGTCGGGGTCGGTCTCGTCGAGCGCGACGCGGTGGGTCCGGACCGCGTCGTGCTTCTCGTCGGCTGCGAGGAGGCCGTAGGCCGATAGAACGCCCCCTGCCGGCGGGACGACGACCGTCCCGACGCCGAGGTCGGCGGCGAGCGCGCCGGCGTGCATCGGCCCCGCGCCGCCGAACGCGACGAGGCCGAATCGCCGCGGGTCGTGGCCGCGCTCGACCGTCGCCGAGCGGATGGCCCGCGCCATGTTCGCGTTGGCGACGCGGTAGACGCCGCGTGCGGTCTCGACCGGGCCGTCGAGGCCCGCCTCGTCCGCGAGGGCGGCGAGCGCGTCGTGTGCGGCCTCTGCGTCGAGCGAGAGATCGCCGCCGAGCTCCGTGCTCTCGCCGACGTAGCCGAGGACGAGGTCGGCGTCGGTGACGGTCGGCTCCGTTCCGCCCTTGCCGTAGCAGGCGGGACCCGGCTCCGCGCCGGCCGAGCGGGGGCCAACGCGGAGCGCGCCGCCCTCGTCGACCCACGCGACGGAACCGCCGCCCGAACCGACGGTCGTCACGTCGACCATCGGCGTGCGGACGGGTCGGCCGTTGATCTCGGCGTCAGTTGTTCGCTCGGCCTCGCCGTCGCGGACGAGGCTCACGTCGCTGGACGTGCCGCCCATATCGAAGGTGACGAGGCCCCGGAGGCCTCGCTCGGCGACCAGTTCGCCCGCGGCGGCGTTCGCGCCGACGACGCCCGCCGCGGGGCCGGACATCGTCGTCGTCACGGCGTTTGCCCTGACCGTCGCCGCGTCGGCGATCCCGCCGTTGGCCTGCATGACGAGCGGTTCGGGCAGCCCCGCGTCGACGGCCTCGCTCGTGAGCCGGCCGAGGTAGCTGTCGATCGTCGGCGTGACGTAGGCGTCGACGACGGTCGTCGACGCCCGCTCGTACTCGCGGAACTCCGCGAGGACCTCGTGAGAGGCCGAGACGGGCACGTCGAGTTCCTCGTCGAGGACCTCCGCGACGCGCCGCTCGTTCTCGGCGTCGGCGTACGCGTGGAGCAGACACACCCCGACGCTCTCGGCGTCCACGTCGCGGATCCGCGCCGCGACCTCGCGGAGCGCCGCCTCGTCGACCGGTTCCTCGACGCCGTCCGGGGTCGCCCGCTCCGGCAGTTCGAAGCGGCGGCGGCGCGGCACCAGCGGCTCTGGCCGCCCCGCATCGAGGTCGTAGAGGTCCGGCCGGTCCTGCCGACCGATCTCTAACACGTCCCGGAACCCTTCGGTCGTGACGAGCGCCGTCTTCGCGCCCGTCTCCTCCAGCAGGGCGTTGACCGAGACGGTCATCGCGTGGGTGAACTCGCCGATCGTCGCGGGATCGACCCCCGCCTCGTCGCAGGCCGTCCGGACGCCATTCATGACGCCGACGCTCTGATCGGCGGTGCTTGGAACCTTCGCCGTGACGAGGTCGTCCCCGGTTGCGAGGACGACATCGGTGAACGTCCCGCCCACATCCGCTCCGAGTCTGGGTCGGTCCGTCATCGGCCCTCCCGGCGCTCCGTCGCGTTCGCGCGTCGCCGCGGACCGCACCGCTGTCGTGCGGACCTTGTGTCCTCCGGCCCACGGCACCTACCGCCGCGGGCGTGCCACCTGCACTCGATGAACATGGTTCGCTCGTCGGCGACTGGCCAGGTATAACCTACGGCTCGTGGCTGTGCGCTGGCGACGCACCCGAACGGCTTCCTTTTGTGTCCGAATCGCCTATCCGGGTGCATGAGCAAACAGCAGGAAGCGGCAGCCATCACGGTGTTCGCCGACTACGTGTGCCCGTTCTGTTATCTCGGGCGCGAATCGCTGCGACAGTATCAGGACTCTCGCGACGAGGAACTGACGGTCGACTGGCACCCGTTCGACCTGCGTGCGCAAAAGCGCGACGAGAACGGCGAGATCGACCACGAGGTCGACGACGGCAAGGACGACGACTACTACTCACAGGCCCGCGAGAACGTCGAGCGCCTGCAGGAGGAGTACGACGTGGAGATGGTGCAGGAACTCGTCACAGACGTCGACTCGCTGGACGCGCAGGTCGCCTCCTACTACATGAAAGGGCACTACCCGTACGAGACGTGGGCCGAGTTCGACGAAGCGGTGTACGACGCCCTCTGGAAGGACGGCCGGGACATCGGCGACGAGGACGTACTCACCGACCTCGCCGGCGAGGCCGGCGTCGACCCCGACGAAGTCCGGTCGGCGCTCGACGACGACACGCTCCGGAGCGAGGTCGGGGAGGCGTTCGACGCCGCCCACGAGCAGGGCGTCACCGGCGTCCCGACGTTCGTCTTCGAGGGTCACGCCGCTCGCGGTGCCGTGCCGCCGGAGCAGTTGCGCCGCCTCGTCGAGGGCGCGTAATCGGACCAAGGCTCTTTCGACTCTTACTTCCTCAGTCGCTTGGTAAGCGCTCTCTTTTTTCGCCCTGCCCCGTGGATCTCCGCAAAGACCATCGTCGTTTCTGACTTCGCGGGCGTGCGGAGTCCGTTCCACTTTGCACCGCGTCGTAACGGTCTTTGACGTGGAGCAGAAAGCGACTGATATGAAGCGCGAAACGCTCTCCGTCACCGGAATGTCCTGTACCGGGTGCGAGCAGAACGTCGAAAGCGCCCTCGACAACATAGACGGTGTGACGCGTGTCGAGGCCGACCACGACGGGAACACCGTCGAGATCGTCGCCGAAGAGGACGTCGAAGACGACGACCTCTACGCTGCCGTTGAGCAGGCGGGCTATGACGTCGCTGTCTGATCGGCTGCTGTCTCTGTGTTTTCTCCTCCGACCTCGCTGACCGTCGCTCGCCGGGCAGTATCTGCCCCGTGTGGAACGGAGAACGACACGGGGTACCGCTTCTGTCGGCAGTGCGTCGGCGAACTTCCCCGCGCGTCGCCGTACGGAACGAGAACCGACGCACCGCGGGGCCGAGAGACGTTCTAAGCGGCTATTCGTTGCCGGACGACTCGGTGCGGTACTCGACCCGCTTGACGGTCCGTTCGACGCGGTTTCCGCCGAACAGGCGGTCGAACACCCACAACACGGCAAGGAACGGCAACAGGGGGAGCAACAGGATCGCCGTCATCGCGGCCAGCAGATACCCGATCACGCTCATCTCCTCGCTCGGTTCGTAGTCGGAGGGTTCGGTCACGCTTCTGGGCATACGTGTAAACGTACGAACTACCCGCTATTAACTGTTGATCCGCCCGAACGCCGCCGCTCGGGCCGTTCGGTAAAACGACCGTCACGTGTGGCCCGTCGCCGGAACGGAGCGGTCCGCTGGGAGTCGGTCCGACATCGAACGTGCTCCGCGGCGCGGAGGCTACGAGGGCGGGACCGTCCCGCAGTCGCGTCACGGGCAACTCCGTCGCCGACCTCGTCCCAAGGTTTTTGCGGAAATAGATGCGTCGTTCCGTACGGTTAGTCCGATACAGACGATGAAAGACAACCAGAACCGCGACCGCGGCGTACTCACTCCGGCCGACAGGGCGTTTCTCCGCGGCGAGACGACGCTCCGAAGCGAACAGTCCGCCTACGACGCCCGGTACCGCATCCGCCGGCGCTTGCGAAACGCTATCTGCGACCTCGCGCTCCTGTTCGAACACGCGGAACCGCGCGACCGCGAGGGGGTGTTTGCGGACGACGCGCTCGACGAGGCGCTGGTCGACGCGCTCGCTTTCTTCTATCTCGGCCTCGGCGACGGCGACCGCTCGCGGAAGGCGACGTTTCTGGAGTCGATTTACCGCGCCGAACGCAAGCAGGCGGACGGGCAGTGTACCGTCAGCGCGACGTTCGACGTGGAACGAACCGACGCTCCGGTCGACGAAGTGATCGAGAAAATAGAGCGCGGCGCGTACAACGAACTCTCCGAGGACGAGTTACGTGCGTTCGCCCACTACTGTGGAGAACGCGAGAACGTCGACCCGAGCGACCTCGAATAGGCCGCTGCGGGGTACAGGTGCCGAACGTCGTCAGATGACGTCGTCGAAGTCCTTGTGACCACGGATGTCGACGCCGTCGGTGGTGATCTCGGCGAGGAAGACGCCGTTGCCGGAGCCAGTGTCGCGCTCGACGGCGCTTTTGACGCTGCGAGCGGCGATGGCTTTGCCTTCCTCGTTGGAGAGGCCCTCTTCGTACTCCTGTTCGAGGACGCCGTAGGCGATCTGCATGCCGGAGCCGGTGACGGTGTAGTCGTCGGCGACGACGCCGCCGGCGGGGTCGATCGAGTAGACGTGGTGGCCTTCCTCGTCGACGCCGCCGAGGATCGGGTGGATGGCGAAGAACGGACCGCCGCGGGCGAAGTTCCCCGCGAGCGTCGCCAGCGCGTTGATGCTCATGGGCTCGCCGCGGCGAGCCTCGTAGAGGTTCGCCTCGGCGCGGAGGCTACTGATGAACGACTGCGCACCGCCGACGGAGCCGACCAGCGTCAGCGCCGCCGTGTCGTGGATCTGCTCGACCTTCTGAACGTTCTTGTTCGAAACGAACCGACCGCCGAGGCTCGCGCGCATGTCCGTCGCGATGATGACGCCCTCCGCCGTCGCCAGCCCCACCGTCGTCGTCCCCGTCTTGTTCACGTTCTCCAGGTCGTCCAGACTGTGGTCGTTCGTCGGCATCTCCCCCACCTCGGGTTCGGCCGGGTTCGCAAGTCCGCTGTCGATAGTGTTGTTGAAGTTGTCGTGCATGATTTACTCCTCCTCGTCCTCCTCGTCGAGCAGGTCGAGTTCGTCGAGGTGCGCCTGCACGCGCTCGTCGTCGAGTTCGCTGTACTGTTCGGTTTCGACGTCGACCGTGGCGACACCGACGCCGCTGGCCTCGAAGTCGTCGTCCGAGACGGACGCGAGCGCTTCGAGCGCGAGGTCGATACCGGCGTCGAGGTCGGCGCTCTCTTCGTAGTTCTCCTCGAGATACTCCTGGATCTCGCCCCGGTCGCGGCCGACGGCGAGCGCTTTCCACTCGTTCGGCGTCCCGCTCGGGTCCGTCTCGAACAGGCGCGGTTCGCCGTTCTGGATCCCGCCGATGAGCAGTGCCACGCCGAACGGGCGGGCCCCGCCCGTCTGGGTGTACTGCTGGATGTGGTCGGTGACGTTTTTCGTCAGCGTCTCGACGCCGATCGGTTCGCCGTATCGCAACTGATTGACTTGGGCCTGCTGGCGTGCGAAGTCGATCAGCTGTCGGGCGTCGGCGACGTGGCCGGCGCTCGCGATGCCGACGTGGTCGTCTGCCTTGTGTAGCTTCTCGATGCTGTTCGGCTCCATCAGCCGCGAACGGAGCTTCTTGTTGACGACGAGGACGACGCCCTCTGCCGTTCGAATGCCGATACTCGCCGTGCCGCGCTTGACCGCTTCGCGGGCGTACTCGACCTGATAGAGACGACCATCCGGGGAGAAGATGGTGATCCCACGGTCGTACGCCTGCTGTTGAGATTGTCCTTGCATGGTAGAAGTCCGATGTATCTTTCACCTCGGGTTAAGGCGGGGCCATTCAAGTACCTTTTGTGTGTGATGGCTATCTCCGCCCGGAAGTTAGTCGGCTTCGGACTAACTCTTCCGTCGGTGCGTCGACGTGAGTCACTTGGATCTGCAAGGACAAAAGACCGTCACTGCCTGCAAGGGTCACCGATACGTTCGGGTGCTGGATCCGTTCCTAGGGGGTGACGAGTGGTCCCCGCTGATACGTCCATCTCTGAGACGAACCTGTCGTACGGCGGTGACGTTGCGGAAGGCTTTTTCGTGCAGTGCGATAACAAATAACGTGCCGGATGCAGGCCGACCGGACGACCTATATCCGGCCGTGTTGGGCGGGTAGAGGAAAGGGCGAAACCCGCAATACCAGACCGAGGGGATAGCCCGTCGGAGGACCGCAGCAGCCCGTCGCTCCGCTGTGAGCGCGGAGTACGAAGACCGAGTACCGGACTGCGCGCGAGGGCGGTCCGTGAATCGGCGGGGGTCGTACGGGCTGTGGAACGTGCCTCCCGTCCGGCTTCTCCGGCACTTACCGCGGCGTTCGTACCGACGCTTTTGGTTCGTCGCGTCGTTTACTCCGTCGTGCTCGAACTGTACCAGGCAGAAGGCTGTCCGCACAGCGAAGACGTCCGGGAGAAACTCACCGATCTGGGCCTGTCCTACGTCGCGCATAACCCGCGCCGGCCCGGCGAGGACCCGGAGGTTCTCAACGACCAGACGTACGAGCAACTGCAAGCCGTCGGCGGCAAAGACCAGATACCGCTACTTGTCGACCACCGGTACGGTGAAGTCATCGCCGAGAGCGACGACATTCGGGACTACCTCGCGGAGCGATACAGCGACGCGCGGTGACGGTCGAACGTCAGCCGGTGACGATAACGATATAACGGCGTCCGGAGACGGTTCTCGGCGAGCGAGCGGAAAGTGACTCTTTTATTGCATCCCGCAAAGCGTCAGTCCGTTCACGGTGCCATAAGTTATGGGTATGCAACAAAGTAAATAGGAGAATTCACGGAACTGATCACAGACTGCTTCAAAATGTGTTGTCTGAACTTCACTGGGATAAGATTTTAGTGGGGATCCGTTGTAGTGATCACTGAGGGTGGTGACAGTATGACAGATAGTGTCAACGATGGCCGCTCTACGGCCACAGGTCGGTCACTCGGAGTATCGCGCTACGACCTCGTTCTGGCCGTCATCCCGGCGGCGTTCATATTCGCACTGCTGATAGGCTATCTCTTCTCGCTTCCGTCACGTACCACGCTGATCGCCGCCTCGGTAGTCGGCGTCGGTGCGATGTTCGACGGACTCTTCCGGAACCCACCCGAAAACACCGGTTCCGCCTGATTTCGTCCGTCGGCACTGCCGAACGCCGGTTGTACGGTCCGGAGTGTGCCCCCACAGATAAGCCGGTCTCTGCCGTAGTTCGTTTACCAGCAACCCGGAGCCATAACCGGGGTGTGGGGGATACCAATGGACAGTGTCAATCCGGCGACCGAGGAGGCTCTGGAATCGTACGAGACACACGGCGAGGGAGACATCGACGACCTACTCGACCGCGCCAACGAGACGTTCGAGGAGTGGCGCGAGCACACGATAACCGAACGCGAAGCGTTGCTCGAACGCGCCGGCGAGGTGTTGCGTGACAACAGCGAGGAGTACGCCGAACTGATGACCCGCGAGATGGGGAAACCCATCGAGCAGGGCCGGTCGGAGGTCGAGAAGTGCGCGTGGGTCTGTGACTACTACGCCGAGCGCGCGGGGGAGTTCCTGCAGGACGAGCGCGTGGGCGGTGAGACGGGCGCGGACACGTTCGTCGCCCGCCAACCGATCGGCCCCGTTCTCGCCATCATGCCGTGGAACTTCCCCTTCTGGCAGGTGTTTCGCTTCGCCGCGCCGACGTTGACCGCGGGCAACGTCGGCCTGCTCAAGCACGCCTCGAACGTGCCCGGCTGTGCGAAAGCCATCGAGGGCGTGTTCGAGGAGGCCGGCTATCCCGAGGGCGTCTTTACGACGCTCATGGTCGGCTCGGACGCTATCGGCGACGTGATCAGCGACGACCGGGTGCGCGCAGTCACGCTCACGGGGAGTGAAGGTGCCGGCCGGAACGTCGGCGAGACCGCCGGAAAGAACCTCAAGCACCACGTGCTCGAACTCGGCGGGAGCGACCCGTTCGTCGTCCTCGACGACGCGCCGATAGAGCGGGCCTGCGAGGTCGGTGCGAGGGCCCGGATCATCAACTCCGGACAGTCCTGTATCGCCGCGAAGCGCTTCATCGTCCACGAGGACGTGTACGACGAGTTCCTCGACGGGTTCCTGAACGAGATGGAGAGCCTGCGGACGGGCGACCCGACCGACGACGACACTGACGTCGGCCCACAGGCCCGCGAGGGCCTCATGGAGGACCTGCACGAGCAGGTCGAAACGACCGTCGAACAGGGCGCGGAGGTCCGGATGGGGGGCGAGCCGATGGACCGCGACGGCTACTTCTACCCGCCGACGGTGCTCACCGACGTGCCCGAGGGGTCCCCAGCCGAAAGCGAGGAGCTGTTCGGGCCCGTCGCGCCCGTGTTCTCCGTCCCGGACGAGGAGACGGCCATCGAGAAGGCGAACGACAGCAACTACGGGCTGGGCGCGAGCGTCTGGACCGAGGACTTAGAGCGCGGCGAGCACGTCGCCCGGCAGTTCGAGTCCGGCCTCGCGTTCGTCAACGAACTCGTTCAGTCCGACCCACGCCTGCCGTTCGGCGGCGTCAAGGACTCGGGGTACGGCCGAGAACTGGCGAAACAGGGGATCCGCGAGTTCGTCAACGAGAAGACGGTGTGGGTCTCACATGGCCCGAGCAAGGAGAGTGATCTCGTCGAATGATACAAGCCGCCGACCTCCTCGTGGAGTGTCTGGAGGAGGAGGGCGTCGACTACGTCTTCGGCATTCCCGGCGAGGAACTAGAGGACATACTCTTCGCTTTGCGGGACTCCAACGTCGACTTCTTCCCGGTCCGCCACGAGCAGGGGGCGGCGTTCATGGCCGACGTTCACGGGCGCGTCACCGGCGATGCCGGCGTCTGCCTGGCGACGCTCGGACCGGGCGCGACGAACCTGATCACCGGCGTCGCGGACGCCCACCTCGACAAGAGCCCGCTCGTCGCCATCACCGGTCAGGGCGGGTTAGAGCGTCTGCACAAGGAAAGCCATCAGGCGTTAGACATCGTCGATACGTTCGAACCGGTCGTCAAGTGGAACACGCAGGTCAGCGCCCCCGAAACCGTCCCGGAGTCGGTCCGCAAGGCGTTCAAACTCGCCGAGTTCGAGAAACCCGGCGCGACACACCTCGAAGTACCGGAGGACGTGGCCGCGGAGGCGGTCGAATCGACGCCGCTCGCGTCGCGCGAACGGGTCCGTCGTCCCGACCCCGACCGGTCATCGCTGGACGAGGCCGCGGACCTGATATCGGCGTCGGCGCATCCGCTCGTCCTCGCGGGCAACGGCGCGGTGCGGACCCGCGCCGCAGAGCAACTGCGGGCGTTCGTCGAGACGACTAACGTCCCTGTCGTCTCGACGTTCATGGGGAAAGGGGCCGTTTCCGACGCGGACGAACACTCGTTGCTGACGCTCGACTCCGGTCCGTCGGCCGAGGCGACGACGGCCATCGAACGTGCGGACTGCGTCGTCGCCGTCGGCTACGACATCGCCGAACACGACCCCGAGAAGTGGAACCCCGTCCCCGACAAGACGGTAGTCCACGTCGACCACGAACCGGCCGAGGTGTACCGCCATTACAACCCGGACGTGGAAGTCGTCGCTGACGTGTCCCGGACGCTGGAGGAACTGACCGACCGTCTCTCCACGGAGTGTTCGACCTGGTGGCACGACCTTCGCGAGCGCATCGCCGGCGACGTTAGCGAGTGGCCCGACGCCGGCGACCCCGTCTCGGTGCGCCGCGTCCTGCCCGTCCTCCGCGACGCGATGAACGACGAGGACGTGCTGATATCGGACGTGGGCAGCCACAAGATGGCCATCGCGAAGCACTTCCCGGTGTACGAACCCAACACCTGCATCATCTCGAACGGCCTGGCCAGCATGGGGATCGCCGTCCCCGGCGGGATCGCGGCCGACCTGGCGCTCGACGATGATGTCGTCGTCGCGACCGGCGACGGCGGGTTCCTGATGAACGCCGCCGAGATAGAGACCGCGAACCGCCTCGACTGCTCGTACACCATCGTCGTCTTCCGCGACGACGACTACGGCATGATATCCGAGCATCAGGAGGAACACCGGGACGAACACTTCGGCACGAGGATTTCAAACCCCGACCTCGTGGACTTCGCCGAGAGCTTCGGGATCGAGGCGTACCGCGCCGACGACTGGGGGGAGATCGAGGCGACCCTGAACGACGTTATCGGGGCCGACGAACTGTCGCTCGTGGAAGTGCCGCTTGGATAATCGAGTTGGTCTCGCCCCGCTTACATTCCGAGGGCGGCCATGGCGAACCCGACGACGATTAGCGCGAAGATCAGCAGCGTTACCACCATAAAGAACCTGTCAGCGCCAGACATACGTTCGACTACGGCGACGTGGGGGATAAACGTGGTCCCGAAACGGGACGACATCCACCGACAGTTAAGCCGACCCAGTAGTAAAATTATATAAGCAATGTCTGTACTCTTCCGAACCGAACGCACGTTCGACGCTCCGCCCTTCTGCGGTTGGACCCCGACGCAGTCGCCCTCGAATCCCGAAGAGCAACCGACGCTCCGGAGCTTCGGAGTACTGATCTATCATGGGTAGGTTCGCACGCGTTCGGCGTCTTGTTGACCGCTGGAACGACCTGCTCGCGGTGCATCCGTTTGTCGAGGTCGCCCTCCTGGTCCTCGTCCCGCTCATCACCGTGACCGTGACAGCGTACGCGCTGGGAGACGATCTCATCAGTGCGACGCTGCAGGGGATCGCGTTCGGCGTCACGTACGCAACCGTGACGGTCGTCTTTCGTAGCTTCTCCTCGTCCGACTGACTTCTGATGGTCCACTCTCGCATCCCGCGCACAGGTCGGTCACCCCTGTCTCTCGCTCGGATCGCCCGACGAAGGGAACTGACGACGCGTTCCGACGGGAGACCGGATTTCGGCGCATAGTCGTCGGTGGCTGATCTCTGTATCGGCGAGTCTAGCCGTCTTCCAACCGCCGCTTTGTTTTGCGGGACCGTGAGCCAGTTCGTCGAGCGACGGGAGACGGAGGACCTGCCGTAAGTACATTCACTAAAGCGGACGCTCGTCGCCGCGAAAAACGGGAGAAATCAGCCGGCCGCGTTTACTTCCCGCGTCCCTGGTCGCTGCTGTTGCTCGGGCGAGTGTGCTCCGAGCCCTTGCCCTTCTCCGAGAGCCCGCGGTTTTTGGTGCCGGCGCTCGTGAGGCCGCGGAACGCGCGGTTCTTGTGCGTGTCGTCGCAGATCCAGTTGAGATCGTCGTCGTTCTGGATGGCCGGATGCTCGGGGTCGAGCATGATTACTTCGAACCACTTCTGACTGCCGTCCTCTCCGACCCAGTAGGAGTTGAGGACGCGCAGGTTGCGGTATTTCCGGCTGGAACGCTCCTCGGCGATCCGCTGGAGGTTCTTCCGTCGGGTGATCGCGTTGACACCCTGGCGCTTCGAGCGTCGACCGGCGCGGAACCGCTCCTTGCGGGCCGAGCCCTTACGGACGCTCACGCGAGCGACCACGACGCCCTGTTTCGCCTTGTAGCCCAGTTCGCGGGCCTTGTCGAGGCGGGTTGGACGGTCGACGCGTTCGATCGCGCCCTGGTCGCGCCATTCCTGCTTTCGTTGCCACTGTAGTTCGGCGAGGTCGCCGTCGCCGGGGTCTTTCCACGCTTCCTTGATGTGGGAGTAGAAGCTTCGTGCCATCTATATCACCACGGGCGTTTGTGGTTCAGCCGGTTGACCGGCCACATTCCGTCCTGAGTGTACAGGTGCCCGCTGGCGCCCGTCGTCCAGCGAGTTACTGCTTCTTCTCGACTTCCGAGTTTAAGGGCTTCGAAACGCTCGGCCGCCCGGTGGGCGACGCTCTGCTATCAGAGGCGCTCTGTCGCCGTTATCGCGCGAAAGCGACTGCACCGGGTCGTTCGACTCGACCGATCGAGTTATTGTTCCGAGGCTGTCGTGTCCCGCGGATCCACGGTGACGGAACCGTCGCTCGACACGACGACTTCGTACTCCGCGTACTCGAATTCGACTCGACCTTCCGGGCGCGGAACCCCGCTCGTCGGCGAAAACAGCGCGTCGAGTGCGTCGAGGTCGATAGCGGTGTGTAGCGGTGGGTCGAGATCGATCGGGTCGACACCTTCGGCCGCCGCGATGGATTCGATCACTTGCGTGCTCGGTTCCCAAGTGGTCGATAACTCGACCTCGCTGTTACTCATTACCCTACCTGCACCGCACCATTGCTTAAAGTCAGTGGCCGATTTATCTGACCATGACGCGATTTCATTCAGACAAAGAAGGCGTTTTTTGTACTACGAGATTCATGTCCACCCACGAGAATGAGCGACGGTAACAGGGACGATCGCGACGGGAACACCGGACCCGGTAGTCGTAATCTGTCGTCCGCTCCGTCTCTCGACACCGTCTTCGACCTTCTGTCGGCCCGACGTCGCCGCTACGTCATTTACTATCTCGTCGACACGGACGACGACACCGTCGACTGCGATTCCTTGGTAGAACACATCGCATCGTTGGAGGCTGACACTGACCCGTCCGCGGAGCGGATCGACCGGATTGCCGCCGACCTGTATCAGATTCACCTCCCGAAACTCGACGACGCGGGCGTCGTCGACTTCGACAGCCGGTCCGACACCGTTCGGTTCTGGGGCCAGCCGTCGATAGAGGAGTATGCCGAACACGCCGCGATGCAGGAACTACCCGACTGGTACGGCAGCCACTGACAGACGAGGCACATCCTCGTCGGACGGCACGCGACCGGCGAGCATCCAACTGTTACGCCGACACTGCCGCCGTCAGCCGTCACCCTCAGACTGATACGGTTCCCCCACGGCGTGACGCGGGAGGAGGTTCATCAGTTCGTTCTCTAGGTCGTCGGCGCTGTCGAACGTGTCGTCGCTTGACTGTGAGATGATGTCGCCCATGTTCTCTTCGCCGTCGGCGAGACTGAGGGTCACGTCCGCGTACTCCTCAACCGCCGTCTCACGAGAGACTGGATAGTCGAGGGCCGAAACCACGGAGTCGATATCGTTGAGTTTGACAGTGCGTCCCATACGTTCGGAAACGCGCGCCAGACGCTTAGATGTATAGTCGCGTTTGCGACTGTTTACATACCAGATCACACGACTGCGTACGACAGGTGCGTGATGACGTGCAAAAGTCTCCGTACCTTACGCGTCCGACGATACGCGGGCGTTCGGGATCACTCTCGTCGGCCGGAACGCCGATACCGCACTACCCCTCGTAGCCCGCGTACTCCATGAGATCCGCGAAGATGTCGGTGTCCATCGCGGACTCGTAGACGACGCCGCCGACCATACCGCCGGGGTACACCTCGCCGTTCATCGCGTGGCTGACCTTGTGGCAGTGCATGAGGTAGATGCCGGGGTCGGCGTCCGCCTCGAACTCAATCGTGTGTCGCTCGGCGGGCGCTATGTTCGTGATGTCCATTTCGTGTCTGGCCGCTTCGGGGATCGTCCCGCCGTCTTTCGCCACGCGCTCGAAGCGGTGGTTGTGAATGTGGATCGGGTGGGACATGTACCCGTTGTTAGCCATGTGAAGGCGGACCGTGTCTCCCTCGGAGACGATGATCGGCGACCCGTCTTCCGGGTGAAGCGTCCGCGGCGCGACTTTGCCGTTGATCGTGAACACGTCGGGGTCGCGCTGGCGCGGGCTGTACTCGACGTCTTCGCCGGCCATCCGCCGGTTCAGCCGTGAGTCCCAATCTTTGAACGTCAGGAAATGCTCCTTGTCCGCGCGTTCGTACCCCTTGGGGTCGACGCGGAAGACGCCGTACATCCCCATGTCGATGTGGCGGTGGGTCTGGTAGTGGCAGTGATAGAGGTGCGTGCCGGGAACGTTCGCCGGGATCTCGTACGTGTGTTTTTCCCCGGGCGGAATGGTGATACCCGTCGTTGTGGGAACGCCGTCGTTCTCCCAGGTCTTTCGGACGCCGTGGAAGTGCACCGTGTGCGGGTGCTTTCCATCGGTGTTGTCAAACGTCACCTCCATGTCTTCGCCCTCCGTCGTTCGCAGGATCGGTCCGGGGACGCTCGGTTCCCGGTCGTCGGCCTGGAACGCCCACACCTGCGGCAGTTCGACGGGGCCGCCCATCGATTCGCCGGGGTGTGCGAGATGGCGGGCAGGCTGTGAACTGAGCGTCACCTGTCCCCCCTGTTCGTCGACATCGACGACCTGAGGCGGGGAGGTCGTCGGCAGATCGCTGGGCGACTCGGTCGCCGCTGCCGTATTTCCTTCGTCACGTTGACTGGCGGGAGCCGTACATCCGGCAACCGCACCGAGGCCGGTTGCGCCAGTCGCCGCGAGAAACGCTCGTCGAGAGATACCGTCGCCGGGGGCACCGATTTGGGTCATGGCTTCACCTGCAACTTCGAACCCCCCATAAAAAGGAGCGTCTCAGATTCCCGGGATCTGAGAACGGGGGCTGTCGCCACAAACGCCAGTCGCACGGACGGCCTCCCGTGCGACCTGTCTTCGGTGCCACGGCCAGGTGATAGTTAGACGGCGGTACGCCCCAGTTTGGGATTGCATCGCAACCTCCCTCAGTCCGACCCCGCACGTGTTCGTTCCCAGTCTCAACTACTGGACTAACCTATTTTCTATATCGAAATGAAGTTTATTCTAACGTCGTTCGGATCCCGCCGTCGTCGCCAGCCGCCACAGCATCCGCGAGTGCGGCGCTATCGACAGCCTCCGGAAGTAACTGGGGATATTTCCGCTGGAAGTAGCTGACAACGTTTTCCACGTCCCGTTCCAGGAACTCCTCGGCGTTCTCGTGGTCCGTGGGTATCGACTGTGGCCAGTCGAAGATCGTGACTCCGCTCTCATCGACGAACACGTTGTACTCACTCATGTCTGCGTGTACGCGCCCGTGCGCGTACGCCTCGCTCATCTCTTCCAAGAGCAACCGCAAGACTGGGACGACCTGTTCGTCCTTGAGTTTCGTGCGGGAGAGCTCAACCCCGTCTATCTTCTCCATCACGATAGCGTGACGGTTCTGGTCGATCGGTTGCGGCACTGCGACATCTGGATACACGGCTTCCAGCGCCTCGTACTCGCGTTCGGCCGCTTTCCGGGCAGTGTAGAGCCAGGAAACGTGGTCTTTGTCCGTCGTGTAATCCCGTTCCCGCATCACCTCACGGAAGTTGGTAAAGCCCTCTCGGTGAAATTTCAGCGCCATGGGCTTGTACGACTGTACTTCGAAGACGTCACTTTCCTTCCCGACGCCGAGTGACGACCCGAACCCTTCGATGGTCTCTCGCTCGGCGAACGCGTGCAACGCCAGCGCGTCGTACCCTTCGAACTTCAGGCGATACCCCTCGTACTGGATCGTGTTCCGCTCGATGAGGTCGTAATCGAGACACCGGTCTATCCGGTAGTCGACGTTTTCTTTCGTCAACCGCGAGAACTCGGGCAACTTCTCGCGTTTTACCCACTCCGAAAATCGCATTCCCTGCTCGACGCCCGAGAGAAGGTGGAAATCCTCCGGTTCGAGTTCCGGGAGGATCCCGGCGACGTTCTGGACCATACCGTATCCGTAGCGTACGGGCAGGTTTAAGCCCCGTGCGTTGTCCGTCGGATGTGTAAACTACATTCCGATATACACAATATATGGGGCGTGGCTCGTCCTGCTTCGATCACGGCCGAGTACCGCCGTCAGCGTGGCTGGTGAACTGTCGCTTTGCTCGCACGGACTCGACCGGCCTCCAGTAAGCAGGGTTTGACCGACAGCACTACAGTTACGCGTCGGTCCACTGCGTCGCATTCGTCTCCGAGGAGACACCTGTGACGGTGGGTCTGCACCGGCTTTTTGTCGGAACCCGACGTACGCCACGGCATGGCCGACGACTCAGGATCTCTCCGGTCTTCGCTCGCAGACAAGGACTGGCGTTTCGTCAGCGAAGAGTCCCGTTCGGGCGCGATGAATATGGCTCTCGACGAGATAGCCGCCGAAACGGCGTCCACCGGGGGGATCAGGACCGTCCGGGTGTATCGGTGGGATCCCAGTTGCCTCTCGCTCGGATATCGACAGGATCCCGAATCCGTAGATTGGGAGTACTGCGAACGAGAGGGGATAGACGTGGTCCGGCGCCAGACGGGCGGCGGCGGCATCTATCACGATTCGTTCGGCGACATCTCTTACTCGATAATCGCGCCAGCGGACGACCTTCCCGGTGACCTGATGGACTGTTACGGACTCCTCTGTGAACCTATCGTCGAGGCGTTCCAACGGATGGGCGTCTTCGCGGAGTTCGCTGAGGACGACCTCCCGGCGATCCACGACCCGGCTTGTTACCTGCGGGCGGTCCACCCCGCTCACGACCTGCTCTGTGGCGGTCGGAAGATAAGCGGGAACGCTCAGTATCGCCAGCGTGACGCCGTCATACAGCACGGTTCGATCAACTTCGACCTCACCGAAACCCGCCATCTCGGCGTCTTCTCGGAGCCGGACACGTCGCCCGAGGAGTTCACTGGTCGGGTGACGAGCGTGACAGACCACGCGGATGTCACTCGGGAGGCGGCAGTCGAGACGCTCGAAACGTGTCTCGCCGAGTGGGCGGACGCCGAAGAAGGCGGCTGGTCCGACCAGGAACTCGACGACGCCGAACTGCGCGCGGATCGCAAGTACGACAGCGAATACTGGAACCGTCACCGGGACGATCCGACCTAGGAGTCGTTCGCTATTCCTCGACGCCGCTGCTACCGGGTGAAACACTGCCAGCACGGCTGCAGTCAGTGCGACTGCTTAGAGTCACTGTTAGCCCGTCGGAGTCGAAGTGCATTTGCCGGTTCGGTCACTCTCCGAACACATGCGAGTCGGAGCACACGTGTCTATCGCTGACGGCGTTCATCTCGCCGTCGACAGGCAACGCGACGTCGGCGGGAACTGCGGACAGATATTCACCCACTCCCCACAGGTGTGGCAGGACCCCAACGTGGGGGACGACGAGGCGGCGGCCTTCCGCGAGGGTACCGGCGAGAAACTCGACGGGCCGTGGGTGATCCACTCATCGTATCTCGTCAATCTCTGTACGCCGAAAGACGACCTCCGCGAGAAGTCGATCGACGCCATGCAGAAGGAGGTCGACGCGGCGGACAAACTCGGCATCGAGTACGTCAACGTTCATCTCGGCGCACACACCGGCGCGGGCGTCGAGGGCGGCCTCGACAACGCCGCCAGCGCGCTGGACGAACTCGATATCCCCGATGGGGTCACCGTCCTCGTCGAGAGCGACGCCGGCAGCGGCACCAAGCTGGGCGGCGATTTTGAGCATCTCGCCGAGGTCCTCGACCGGTCAGAGCAGGACCTCGACATCTGTCTCGACACCGCCCACATGTTCGCCGCGGGCTACGACCTCTCGTCCGCCGAAGGCGTCGAGGAGACGGTCGCCGAGTTCGACGACGTGGTCGGACTGGAGCATCTCGAATGCGTCCATCTCAACGACTCGAAGCACGAGTGCGGCACGAACAAGGACGAACACGCCCACATCGGCGAGGGCCTCATCGGCGAGGACGGGATGCGCGCGTTCGTCAACCACGAAGACCTGCGCGACGTGCCGCTGGTGCTTGAGACGCCGAACGAGGACGGGAAGGGATTCGCCTGGAACATCGAGCGAGTCAAGGAGTTGCGGGAGTAACGCGCCCCGTGCGCCAGTTCACAGCCGATTACCTCGACGAGACGCGTCGCGGGATGTGGGAGGACCGCAGGGCCCTCGACCCGCTCGAACTCGGGGACGCGGACCACGTCCTCGACGTCGGCTGCGGGACGGGTGAGTTGACTCGCGTCCTCGCCGAGGAGTCGCCGGGCGAGGTGATCGGCGTCGACGCCGACGCCGACCTGCTCGCGGTTGCGGCCGACCACGCCCCGGTCGTCGCTGGCGACGCGACCCGCCTCCCGTTCCCTGACGGTTCTTTCGACCTCGTCGTCTGTCAGGCCCTGCTGATCAACCTCCCCGACCCCGCGGCGACGGTCCGGGAGTTCGCGCGCGTCTCGCGGGACCGCGTGGCCGCGGTCGAACCCGACAACGGTGCCGTTACCGTCGACTCCAGCGTCGCCGCCGAATCACGACTGGAGGGACGCGCCCGCCGCGCGTACATCGACGGCGTGCCGACGGACGTCTCGCTGGGCGGGACCGGAACCCGCCGGGTGTTCGACGAAGCCGATCTCGATAGCGTGGAGACGCGTCGCTACGACCACGAGCGGACGGTCGCCCCGCCGTATTCGGAGTCTGCGCTCTCCGCAGCGAAGCGGAAGGCGTCGGGCGAGGGGCTAACGGACGACCGCACGACGATGCTCAACGGCGACCTCTCCGCCGAGGAGTTCGACGACCTGCGCGCAGCGTGGCGCGCGATGGGACGGGACGTCATCGAGCAGATGCAAGATGAGAACTACCGGCGAGCGGAGGTCGTCCCCTTTTTCGTGACCGTCGGACGGGTGTAGGATACCCGGACAACTGTCGGTGGTCGCCGGACGGTTAGACGGTGAAGTTTGGAAGTTACCAGTCGCCTCGCCTCCGTTTACAGGCGTTTCCGCATCTCCACAACGGTTCCCGGAACCTCGCCGCCGAACTCGTGGGCCCGTTCGGCGACGCGGTCGTACCCACACGCCTCGTAGAAGGAGACGGCGTTTTTCGACGCGTAGAGGCCGAGCGTCTCGGTGTCGTTTTCGCGTGCCGCGTCCTCCAGTTCGGCGAGTAGCGCCGACCCGACGCCTCGGCGGGCGACGGACGGGTGGACGTAAACCGCTTTTACCTCGGCGTCTGCGGGCGGTTCGAGATACTCGCCCGGATCGAACGCGAGTTCGCCGAACCCCTGAACTTCGCCGTCTACTTCCGCGACTACGAAGCGGGTATCGCCGGCGTCGACCGGATAATCGTCGGGCCCTGCGCTGGTCCCCCAGGCCGCGACCTGTTTCTCGTCGTAGGCCGCGGGGCCGAGGCCGTCGACGGAGTCGAGATGGACTGCGTTGACCGCCGCAGCGTCGGCGGGCGTGGCTTCGCGGACGTTCATGCGGCGTCGTACGGGCGCGTCGGAGATATACGCGGCCGTTCGGCAGTCCGATGTGTCGAACCGCGGCGTCGCTCGGCGGCGAGCGCAACGCCGCCGGGACCCCGCGTCGGAACCGGAAGGGTTGAACCCTCCGCGTTTGAGAGTGCGGACAAGGAATGCGCGTCAGCCACTACTTCGAGTGGGAGGACCACATCACGGGCGGACACGCCCAGTCGGTGCGGAACCAGCGGAAGATACTGGACCGGCGGGGGATCGAGTACACCACCGAACCCGACCTGAACGCCGACCTCCTGCACCTGAACAACATGGGGCCGCGCTCCGTGTATTACGCCCGGAAAGCACGCCTGAGCGGCGTTCCCGTACTGGTCCATGCACACCAGACCGCGGAGGACTTCCGGGAGAGCTTCGCCCTTTCGAACCTGCTCGCGCGTCCGATGCGCCCCTATCTGGAGTACGCGTACTCGCTGGCCGATCACCTCGTCTGTCCCTCCGAGCACAACCGCCAGGTGTTGGAGGGGTACGCGGACGCTCCGAAAACCGTCATCAGCAACGGGTTCGACCCGGATATGCTGGCCGGATACGCGGACCTCCGCGAGAAGTACCGCGACAGGTACGACCTCTCCGGAACGGTCGCGTTCATGGTGGGCCACGTCATCGAGCGCAAAGGCCTCCGGTCGTTCGTCGAGACTGCTCGCGCGATGCCTGACACGGACTTCGTCTGGTTCGGCTACCTCAACCCCACCGGAGGCGGGGGTCTCGACCGCCTCCTCCGGAAGCGAGAGACGACGAAACTCGTCGAGAACGCGCCGGACAACTGCACGTTTACGGGCTACGTCGAGGACATCCGCGGGGCGTACGCCGCCGGCGACGTGTTCTTCTTCCCGACGAAAAACGAGAACGAGGGGATGGCGCTGCTGGAGGCGATGGCCTGTGGGAAACCGCCGGTCGTCCGCGATATCCCGACGTTCGAGTGGCTCACGGACGGAACGAACTGCCTGAAAGCGGACGACGACTTCGCCGGCGCGATCAAGCAGGTGCAAGACTCTGACCAGCGCGAGCGCCTCGGCGCGAACGCGGAGGCCGCGAGCGAGTCGTTCGAACTCGACACTGTCGCCGACGATCTCGTGTCGCTGTATCGGAGCGTTGTCTGAGACGGATACGCCATTCTCCCGTGACCTGTTCAGTCACCGGGGCGGAAAGTCTCAGAAAATAAATGTTAATGTATCACGGAGATTATTTATTACGCATCGGTACAGATCCCCGCAAGATGACAGGGGTGTACGCGATACTCGGGGGATCGAGCGGCGCGGGGGCAACAACTACCACGGCGGCGCTGGGGGCGTCGCTCGCGGAGGGACCGCTTCGGGTCGGCATCGTCGACGCCGACCTGGGCGGGGCGGAACTGACAGAGAGCATCGACGTAGCGGTCGACGGACCGACGATCGAGTCGGTCCTGGCGGGGCAGGCGACCCTGCTCGACGCGACGTACAAGCGGTCGAGGGACTTCGCCGTCGTTCCCAGTGCGTCCGACTGCGACTGGCAGCGGAACGCGAACCTGGGGATCGCCGCGGATATCGTCGACGTGGCCCGCCAGCGCTACGACGTGGTGTTGCTCGACGTCGGCGTCAGCGACCGGTTGGAGGCGATGCTGTGGGCGTCACTCGCCGACAGAGCCGTGTTCGCGTCGACGCTCGACGAGGAATCGCTAACGGCCACCGCTGAGGGGCGACAGGCCGTGGAGTATCTAGGGACGCCGGTCGAAGGCGTGATCGTGACCCGAATCGATGCCGGCGTGACGCCGGACCTGTCGGCGATAGAACGCCACGTTTCGACCCCCGTACTCGCCGCACTACCGCACGACGAGAGCGTCGTTGCGAGTTCGGCGGCCGGGGTTCCGGTGATCGAACACGACCCGGACAGCCCGACCGCGGAGACGTACTGGGAGCTGGCGGCGCGCATCGCCGCGGACGACCTGTCCGCGGACCCGATCGTCCCGTCATCGCTGTCAAACGGTCTCGACGAGGGCACGTATCACTCTCCGGGAGCGACGAGTGCGGCGGAGGCGGGGAGCGAACGAGCGTCCGAGACGACGCAGGAAGCCGATCAGCCGACGGCGGCCGCTGCAGGCGGGACGGAGACGGCCGCGGACGGCGAGAACGGCGGTTCGAATCCGGCGTTCGACTGGGTCGATTCGGACGGGTCGGCCGGAGCCAGCGGCGAGGCGGCCGACGCCGAATCCGGTAGGTCCGGCGGCGGAAAGGGCAACTCCGTCGCCGGAGTTTCCGCCGATCAGACCGGACAGACAGCAGGCGACGACGAGGAAGATCCGGTCGCCGCGGCGTTCAAAGACCGGATGCAAAACGCCCGTGAGCAACGCGAGACTGAACGCAGCGAGGAGGTCGGCGAGGAAGGCCTGCTCGACAAGTTCTTCAGCTAAACTACGTCGCCGCGAACGGTCGCGCCCTCCTGCTGTTCGCGCCAGGCGTGAATCTCCTTTGCGGCGGTGTCGGCCTGGTCGGGTTCGAGCCCGAGCATTTCGAGCGATTCCGACAGCGTCGGGAACGGCAGTTCGCTGTTGCGGAGTTTCGAGAGTGCGTCCTCGCTCCGAGTCCCATCGACCCAGAGGCAGGCCCCGCGCGGGTCGAGTATCTCCTCGTAGGCTTCGCGGTCTACCGCCCCGCGCAAGCGCTGCGTGACGTTGTCCTCGAAACTGGCGTTACACACTTCGAGGTGGATCGGTTCGTCCTCGTCTATCAGGTGTGCAGCGAGACATTTCTCCGGCGCGGCGTGACCGTTCGGGTTCGCCCGGAGCAGGTCGGGGTGGTCCTCGGCCCAGTCCGCTCGGACGGACTTGCCGACCCCCTGTATTCCGTGGCTGTCGACGAACTCCCCCTCGCGGTCGCTCTCGCCGTCCAGCAGGATGTCTTTCGTCAGGTAGACGTCGAGGCGTTCGACCGGGTCGAGACCGAGAGCAACGTCCCCGTACACCCACACCTCGCGGACGGGGACGGGCATCCGTTCGCTCTCTACGGCGTCGACGATGGCTTCGACGCGGTCGATGGCGTCGTCGCGGTCCAGTCCGCTCATCGTTTCCCGGTAGTCGCCGGACGCGCAAAACGTCTTCGTGCTGGTCCCGCAGTAGCCGTGCGCGCAGTCACCGGCTTCTGGACGGCGGAGTAGGTCTCCCGCATCGCTTTTGTCGTATTACGGAGAACCCGACCGTATGGAACAGCGCACGTTCGACGACGGCGGAGACGAGGACCTGGTGTTCGTTCTCGGCTGGGGGAACAAACTGTACCACGAGAACGTCCGCTGGCTGATAGACGAACTCACGGGCGCGGGATACCGCGTCCACGCGTTTCGGATCCCGACGGCTATCTCCGACTTCCGGAGCGAGTACCTCGAACCCGTCGCCGAGTTCGTCGCGGAACTGGACGGATACCGCCTGCTCTCGCACAGCACCGGCGGCCTGATCGCGGCCCATCTCGACGGCGCTGACCGGCGGGTCTATCTCAGTCCGTTCTGGGGGTTCCCCGAGGGTGTGCTCGACGTTCTCGGCCCGTTGTTCGCGAAACTCCCGACCAGCGTCGAATTCCTGCCGGCGAACACTGACGCGGAGAACATCGGTGACCTGGCGACCGACCGACAGATAGCGACCGGGGCGAACGCCGCCGCGCCGTCGTGGATACGGGAGTGCCGCGAGGCACAGCGGACCCTTCCGCCCATCGACGACGACGCTGTCGTCTTCTGCACCCTTCGGGACCGGATCGTCAGCACGCGCGCCATCGGAGACCGGGTTCCGCCGGAGCGTATCGTCCTTTACGACGGCGGTCACGAACTGTTTTCCTCGTCGGTGCGCGACCGCCACCTCGACACGCTCCTGGCCGCTCTGGAGGACGGTTCGGCCGCGCTCTCGGCGTGACCGGTGATGCCGCAGTGGCGGGCGGACCAGCGTCGACGACAGCCACCCGCGAACGCGCCGAGGCGAAACCGTGATGGGCGGCGCGAAGGTACGTGTCGGTAATGGACTGCACCAAGTGCGACCGCGAGGCGGTGATGCACGCGGCCTACTCCGGGTCGCACCTCTGCGAGCACCACTTCTGCGAGTCGGTCGAGAGCAGGGCTCGGAGCCGGATCCGCGAGGACAACCTCCTCCCGCGGTCGGCCACGCCGGACGACCCCGAGACGTGGGTGATCGGTCTCTCGGGCGGCAAGGACAGCGTCGTCCTCGCGCAGATCCTCGACCAGACGTTCGCCGAGGACCCCCGCGTCGAGATGATCGCCTTGACCATCCACGAAGGGATCGAGGGCTACCGCGACAAGTCCGTCGATGCCTGCGAGGAACTCGCCGCGGACCTCGGTATCCGCCACGAGATAGTGACCTACGAAGAGGAATTCGACGTGAAGATGGACGAGGTCGTCGAGACGGACCCCGAAAACATGGCCGCCTGCGCGTACTGCGGCGTGTTCCGCCGCGACCTCCTCTCGAAGTACGCCGAGGAGTACGGCGCGACGAAACTCCTGACGGGCCACAACCTGGACGACGAGGCCCAGACGGCACTGATGAACTTCTTTGAAGGCGATATCCCCCAGATGGCGAAGCATTTCGATGCCAGCCTCGGCCCGTTCGGTGACGGCCCCGACACTCGCGGCGAGCAGGCCGATTTCGTCCCCCGCGCCAAACCGCTTCGGGACATCCCCGAGAAGGAGGTCGCCCTGTACGCACACTTGCGTGACCTCCCCGCCCACATCACGGAGTGTCCCCACGCCAGCGAGGCCTACCGCGGCGAGATTCAGGAGTTGCTACTCGACCTCGAAGAGAACCACCCCGGGGCTCGCCACTCGATCATGGCGGGGTACGAGGAGATCGCGGCCATGGCCGCCAGCAAGTACGGCGACGCGAGCGAACGCGACCTGGGAGAGTGCGCGGAGTGTGGCGCGGCGACGACGAGAGAGAAATGTCGAAAGTGTGCTCTCGTGGAATCGGTTCATGCCGTGTAAGACGGACTGTCACCCGACGTTCTCGTTCCGCCGTCTTTCCGGCGAGACAGCCGCCCAGTCCGCCGAAAACGAGCCGATAGGCGACTCCAGCGGCGGCACCCGCCCCCGAGTATGCGTCCGAAGCCCACCGATAGCGTCGCTCGTGGGGTGCGAAATAAAGGGGCCGAAGCCCCACGAGTCTCCGTCGAAAAAACGGGTTATCGGATGACGTCGAGGCCGTTGTTCTGTTCGACCGTTTCCCGGCCGCCGTCGCTCTGTGCGCCGTTGCCGTGAACGGCGTCGTTCCCGAGGTTCTGACTCGCGTCGAAGTCGGATTCGTCGACGCCGTCAAGGCTCTGTCGGGACTTGTTGGCCTGCTTCTGCGTGGTCGGGCCGAGCACCTGCGCGCTCTGGACGCCCGTCATGATCGCCATGACGCGCACCTTGCCCTTGTAGTTCTCCTGAATACGAGCGCCCCAGATAACGTTCGCGCTCGCTTCCAGGCGTTCGGTGATGTTGTTGGCGATACCCTCGGCCTCCTTCAGCGTGAGGTCGGGGCCGCCGGTGATGTGGACGAGTCCGCCGCTCGCGCCGCGGTAATCCACGTCGAGCAGGGGGTGACTCATCGCGTCGTTGACGACCTCCTGGGTCTTGTTCTTGTCCTGAGTCTCCCCGACGAGCATCACCGCGACGCCGCCCTGGTTCATGATCGTCGTCATGTCCGCGTAGTCCAGGTTGATGAGCGACGGTTGAGTGATGGTCTCGCTGATACCTTTCACCGTCTCGGCGATGATCTGGTCCATCACCGAGAAGGCCTTGCCGATCGGGAGGTTCGGAACGTAGTCGAGCAGGCGGTTGTTGTCGAGGACGATGATCGAGTCGGCCTCCTCGCGGAGTTTTTCGAGGCCTTCCTCGGCCTTGACCGTCCGCGCGCGTTCGACGTTAAACGGCGTCGACACCATGCCGACGACGATGGCACCCTGCTCGCTCGCTATCTTCGAGACGACGGGCGCAGCGCCGGTACCGGTGCCGCCACCCATCCCGGCGGTGACGAACACCAGGTCGGCGTCGCCGAGCACTTCCTTGATGGTCCCCTGAGCCATCTCGGTGGCTCGTTCGCCCATCGAGGGGTCGCCACCCGCGCCGAGACCGTTCGTGAGCGACTTGCCCACGAGGATCTTCGTGTCGGCCTCGATCATCTTCAGGTGCTGTTTGTCGGTGTTTATCGCGACGGTCTCCGCTCCGTCGACGCCGATGTTGTACAGGCGATTGACGGTGTTGTTGCCCGCCCCGCCCGCTCCGACGATGACGATCCGCGGGTCGCCGAACTCGTCCCCGTCGGTGTCGACATCCATGTCACGCTTCTCGGCTTCGGCGTTCTCGAGCGCGTCCTGAACGATGTCCTGCATAGTTACACCTTCGCCCAGTTGTGTTTGCTCGAGCTATCCTGGGTCTTCTCGCCCTGCTCGTTGATCATTTCGCGGACGGCCGACCGGATCGCCTCGCTCCGGTTCGGAAACTCCCCCGTCTCGACTAACTGTTCGACCTCGTCGATCTGCTGTTTCGGAATTCGCAGTGTCACACGCTCCATTGTTAGATTCCCCTTTGGTAAGACGGATACGTGCGATTCCCCTCACACGCGTGGTGTCTTACACGTCATAACTCCACGATGGGAGTACGATACTGCCGTATGTTCTCGCCGTGTAAGACGACCGTCTTACGCGAATCAACACACCAGCCGATATGTAATAAAAGTATCGCTGATCGTATGACAACCGGAGAAAACAGCGGCGTAGAGCGCCGATACTGCCGGTCAGGCGGAATCGAGCACGTCGGCGGCCGGCGTCCGACGACCGCAACTGGGACAGAAGGCCCAGTCCGTTCTGAGCTCGTCGCCGCAGTCACAGAACACTCTGTGGGTCGCTTTTTCCCCGCAGTTCGGGCAGTACACGTGGTCCGAACTGACGTTCTCGCCGCACTGGCCGCACGTATTACTTCCGTCGGGGGCCGGGTCGCGAGCGTCGGACGCGTCGCGTTCGTCAGGCGCGGCCGTCTTACGAGCGCCCGCCTGGGACTGTTCGCTCGCCGCGCGGTCCCCGTCGAGTGAGATGTTTACGTTGATGTCCTGTCCGCCGCCGTTCGCTGTCCGCTCCGCCAGTCGCCGCTCGACGAGCGTATCGACCCGTTCCGCGACGATGTCGTCGATGCTCCCGCCCTCCGCGCCGCGGTCGCTCCGCTCCGCGCTCGCGCCGTCCCGGCCCTCGAGATACTCTCGGAGGGCGCGGCGCAACACCTCGCTCTTGGAGGCGTCGAACCGCTCTAACTCGTCGACGAGAGTGTCGTCGGCGCGGAACGTGATCTTGCTCATGCGCGTCTCTCGTCAGACAGATGTAGCGCCACCTATTTCAATCTTCCCGCGATGTCTGACGCTCGTCTGTCGACGTGCGAACCGAATAATAACCCTTAAGTCCAACAGAGGGACTACGTGTAATCGCCTGCCCGCCCTTAGCTCAGACTGGTAGAGCAGTCGACTGTAGATCGACTTGTCCCCCGTTCAAATCGGGGAGGGCGGATTTTCTGTGTCCGAAGCGGGCGCGATGAGGTCCGAAAATTGAACTGAGCCGATTCGAGTCTGGAAGTCACAGCCCGACAGCGTAGCGAGCAGGAATACCTTCCTCAGTTCAAACCGGAGAGCGAACTCCTGTACCCCGCCGCATCACAGTCGATAGATGGCAGTGGATTCTCCCCTAGTTTCGGTCGTATTTGCTCTGAGAGTACTTCAAGCGGCGCGTGAGACTGTGACCCGTACTCGAAGGCCCGGACGAAACCTAAGCAGAATGTCTTTTGGTTGTGAGTTGTGTAATATTATAAATAGCATCTACTCTATTTCCAAGTAACTACCACTAATCTTATTCATCTCGGATAACATCTACTATGAGATGTCAGATAACGGTCCCTCCTCATCCTCATACAGCGGTCTCACCAAACGGAGATACATGCTTGCAGCCGGCGGTTTACTAACAGGTGTTGCTGGCTGTTCACAGATTCAGAACGAGAATACAGAACCCGAAACGGACACGACCAAGATAGCCTCTCCTGAAGAGACGACACCTCCGGAGATCAGTTGGCAGGAACAATGGGTAGAGGGAGAGCAGTACAGTCTTTCGGTGGATGTCGATCTCAAGGACGCCGAAAAGTTACGCTTCGAAACCCAGAATAGTGAAGACGTGGTTGCCGAGTTCTCCCGTTCAGATGGGCGAACTCATTCAACGAAGATCGCGGGGCGTGAGACGGCATACGGATTCATCAGTATGGAGACGATGGTCGAAGCTCTCGTTCCGCGGGAGGGGCCGAACATGAGCGTCGATCTATATCGAGTCAGTTCGGATCAGACGCCTCCAGTGGCGACACACGTCATAAAACTCAATGGCTCAGTCTCACCGGACCTCAAACAGAGTTCTCAGACACAACGAGAGTTCACCCAGACTGCGCACGGGATTAGAACGAACTTCACGCTCCAAGTTCCAGATGTCCTGTATCAGTACTACAAGGATCGGGAGCGCAATCCCAACTATGGAAGCTATGTCTCCGACCGGTTTGATGACAGGTACATCAAGAGTCTGGCTAGCGAATTCGAAGAGTATGGCGAGCAGAACAACCTCTCAGACCGGGAGGTAGTAGACCACGCGATAGCGTTCGTACAAGACTTAGAATATACCAAGGACAAGGTTTCGACTGGATACGACGAGTATCCGAAGTATCCAGTCGAAACGCTTTATGATAAAGGAGGTGACTGCGAAGACACCTGCATTCTCCTTTCCTCTCTGTTAGATCAAATGGGATATGCGACCGTCCTTCTCGTCCTTCGTAACGAGAACCACATGGCGCTTGGGGTTGCCGGAGACGAATCGATCGAGGGTTCCTATTACGATCACGACGGACGACAGTACTACTACGTTGAGACTACCGCCCCCGGTTGGAATGTCGGGGAACTCCCCCCAGATATCGAAGACGACCGAGCCCAAATCGAGTCCGTTGACGCCTATCCGTCTCTCGTCTTCAGTTGGTCGATGACGCCTGAGATCGGGAAGGCAAAGGCCGAGATACAGATATTGAACGCAGGGAAAGCACCTGCTCGAAACGTGGAGTCACAGGTAGAACTGGAGTTGCCGAACGGAAATATAGTGACGAGCGGTCGATCTTCCTCAGTGAATATTGCCCCTCGGGAAAGCAAAACGGTAACAACTACCCTCTACCCTCCGGAGAAACGACTTCGGGCACGAGTCGGGGTATTGATCGACGGTCAGGCCCACGACTACCATGAAACGGAAATAGTCGAACCGATAGAACGAGATGACCTATGAGCAAACGGATCAACGACCGACGGCGACAGACGGAGAAAACAGTTCGGGGAGGGCGGACTTTTCCTGCGAACATCGTGAGCAGTCAAAACTCTCTCCCGAGCCGATCTGAAGCAAGCACCGCGAGACGTGGCTCCCCGTCGAGGTATTCTTCGCCCTTCCCGGTGATCTCGTAGTGACGCCAGTCTTGGGAGACGGGAGCGATGAGACCGGCCCGAGAGAGCGGGATACAGCGTTCTGTCACCCGTCTCTGCGAGGCGCACAGTGAAGCCTCATTGGTGATGTGGGAGGGCGTCGCCGTTCTTCTGCGCGGAGGAACTCCAGCGTAAGATCGTTGAGGACAGATCCGTAACAGCAACCGAACTCCGTTCTGTAAGACGCCGACTTTGAAGCCGCGTCTCCCAATCGTATACGAGGGATCGATGTACTGCTCGTCGACGAGGACCGACGAACGGCGAGTGCGGACCGCCGATAGTTACCGATTACTGGCCAGACGGCCTCGCTCCACTACCGCGCTCCGGCTAGCCAGCCTGCAAGCGCCAGCGTGCCCAGACCGAACGCGCCCGTGATGAGAACTGGTTCCCATTGCGAGGTCCCGACGAGAACGGCCAGCGCGAACAGGAGCGAGAGCGACCCGAGGACGGCGAGAGCGCCGGCCAGTCCGGTCTGCCAGCCGGGGGCGCCGGTTTCGTCCGCCCGCGAGCGGACGGCGGCAGCAGCGACGGCACCGGCCAGCCCCAGGCCGATGAGATACGCGGCGAACAGCACCTCGGAGTAGTCACCGGCGAAGCCGAAGGCCGCCTCCAGTACGCCGAATCCCACGATGACGAGATAGCCCGGTATCTGAAGGGGCGCGAATTCGACGTTGGACGCGAGAGCGTACGACCCGGTGACGACCGCAGTTGCGACCACGGCGTCGCGGACGAACGGGACTCTCCGTTCGGGAAACACGTTCGATACGAAGCGTTCGACGACGAAAACTGTTGCCCTCGTACTCGATCTGCGCTTGAGGATCTGTCACCAGAACGCTGGTGACCCGCTTCGTAGCGTCCGGCGGCGGAGAGTGGTAAACGCCGAACTCGGTCCTGTGACGCGGTTCAGTTCCGCTCGTCGCGAGTGATCGGCGATTGGAACGTGATCCCTCGCGCCCGCAGGAACCAGCGGAGTTCGAGGCCGGTCCACGTCAGACCGGTGAGGACGGCGACGGCAGCCGCGCCGAACTCCGGTCTGCCCATCCACGTCGGACCGACGTAGATGATGGCGTTGACGACCCGAGAGGGCAAGAGTCCGCGGACGACGTCGGAGACGGTTTCGAAGATGCCGAGACTGAACCCGCCTCCGCCCCCGTCATCGCCGGCGGTCCGGGAGTCGAGACCGAGGGCCGTCGCGCTCTGTCCTCCTGCGCTCTCGTCGCCGGTCCCGAGGCGTTCGGCGTCGTACGGGTGCGAGAGTTCGACCTGCCAGACGATGTCGCCGGACTCGTTCACTTCGATCACGCGCTTGCCGTTCGTGTCGGTGATGAGCGTGTTGCCGTTCGGCAGGCGGTCGGCGTCGCGGGGCCACTGCATGCGCTCGTCGGACCACACCCAGGTACGGTTCCAGGAACCGTCCTCGCGCTGGAACTCCTGGACGCGTGCGTTCTCGGAGTCCGCGACGATGACGGCGGGGCCGCCGCGCTCTTCGGGGATGTAGTCGGGGTTGTGCTGTTCGTACTGGATGTCGTGGTTACCCTCCTCGCCGAGCGTCCAGTTCTTCTGCATGCCGGTCTCGGGGTCGATGAAGACGACCTGGTCCTGGTTTCGCAGACTGGCCATGACGCGGCCGTCGTTCAGGACTTCCACGTCGTTGAGATGCGCCCAGTCCCCGGGGTACGGACCGCCCTCTTCGACGGGGAACTCGCTTTGGGCTTCCCAGGTCCACTCTATCATCTCCGTTTCGGTGTCGACCATGTACACCTCGTCGTCGACCATGTCCGCGAGCACGACGTGGGACTCGTTGACTCGGTCGGCGTCGTGCCACTCGGCGGCGTTCTCTTCCGGAACGTAGCGGACGTACAGTTCAGTGACCTCGCCCGTCGTGAGATTCGCCCGCTCGATGACGTTTCTGGCACACGGCGGGTCCTGACACCGCGGTCCTGCGGTGTGAATGGTGTCGGTCGCAACGTACTCCACGGTCATCGACTCCCCTTCCACGGGATCGACGTCGAAATACTTCGTGTGCGTGTTGTTGTAGTACGCGACGCTCCCGTTCGGCGCGTAGGCGATTATCGTGCCGAATTTGGCTGATTCAGTGACGACAGTGTGGTTCTCCGTCGGCGGGGCCTCGGGGACGCCGTCTTCGGTTGCGGTCGTGACCCCCGTCACGGCACCGTACGCCAGGTATGCTCCGCAGAGGATAACGATGACGAGAAACGCGATGCGAAGCCGTCGACGCGTGACCCTCGAACGGATCCGGTCGAACGGGGAGGAGTCAGCGGTTTCACCGTCCATACCTACCCCTCAAACGGGACTCTAAAAGAACTGTCCACTTCGGGTGAGTCTCGTGTGCGTTTCCGATCCGTGATAGCAGTCGATATCCGGAGCGGTCGTAGATGTCGCAGTATTTCGGAGACTTGCGAAACGCTTCGACCTCGTTATAATCAGTTCGTAATGTCGCTCCAGTCGACTCGTTCGACCCGGAACCCACCGCAGGAGGGACAGACTTGATGCTGTAACTCGAACGGCTTCCCACAGCCTTTGCATTCGTACGTGTGATCCGGGGTTTCACTCCGGAACACCTGCCGCAAGTTCTCGAATACGCTCATTCGCCAGTCCTCCCGTAAGTGTTCTCACACGATCCCGTCTGATATAAGAGGGCATTTTCGTTCAATCGGCTAAGGGTGTCCATTACTGGGGTCGATTGACGTTCATTCTGGCGGACGGGACTATCCAGTGGCTACGGTCGTACAGCGACACGTGTCGACGCCCACGGTTTAGCGTCACGAGTCCGAGCGGCTACCCGCGAGATCGGTGCGCCGGGCCGTCGTAGCGTTCGTTTACTCGGACGGTTTCGCGTTCGCGGAAGTCGTGTCCACTCGTATCGGGAACTGGATCGGCCGCGAAACGGTGGTAAGCAGGAACTTTGTTGCGGACAGATCGGTTCTTCGGATCGGAACTCCGTCCGAGGCGAACCACTGATAGAGTCGACGGACGGCCATCTCACAAGGGCAGGACGGCCTGATAGGAACTGTGTGAATTCGCATTCGGATACCAGTCCGACTTCCGGATCTCGTACTGTTCTCTCACCTACCGGACGTATTTGGATGCTGTCAGCTATCGCCTGTGAGCGGATACCCAGTAGCGACACTACTGGAGACAATCAGGACAAACAGTGTGGTGAAATCCGCTGCGGTTACAGTCCGGTTCGCGCTTCGATCTGTTCTCGTCCCGCGCCGTTTTTGACTGCGGTCGCGCCGACGCAGTCGAGACAACCGTACACCTCGTCTTCGTTTCCGCCGAACACTCTAACGAAATCCGGTGTTACGAACGAACCACAGTTGTTACATTTGGGCATTCTAATTCACCCTGCCAGCGACAACTCACAGTATGGGCATAGTTATACACTGGATACTGCCGATTAAACTGTGCCTTACGACCTGATCTGTTGCCGAAAGTGACAGTAGTAGAATTGGTTCTGGCGATACTGATCCACATATACTCTATATCACACTATATATTATTCCTTACTGTTAATATGTAGAATAATACTACTGTCGGGCTGTCCTAAATGTGGACTGCGGTCGCCGATAGCGCAAAGCGAACCCCTTTACCTGCCGGGCCTCTTGGTGTGATATGGACTACGAAGCTAGCCTCGACCGCGCCCTCGACGCGGTCCCTGATTACACCGGCTCCGACGAACGACTGTCGGTGCCCGACGCAGAGGCCCAGAAAGACGGCGCGTTCACGCGACTCACGAACCTCGGCGCTGTCGCAGACGCGCTCTCGCGCGACCCGGAACATCTACACAGCGTCATCCAGCGCGAACTCGGTACGGCCGGTCAGTTCGACGACGGCCGCGCGCGGTACAACGGATCGTTTACCGGCAGCGACTTCGACGCCGCGATCGACAGTTACATCGACGAGTTCGTCACCTGTTCGCAGTGTGGACTCCCCGACACCAAACTGACGATGGAGGACCGAACCCAGATGCTCCGCTGTGAAGCCTGCGGTGCGTTCCGACCGGTCACGAAGCGGTCGAACACCGAGACTACGCAGAACCGCGATGCGGTCGAGGAGGGTCAAACCTACGAGGTCAAGATCACCGGCACCGGTCGCAAGGGCGACGGCGTCGCCGAGAAGGGCAAGTACACAATCTTCGTCCCGGGCACGCAGGAGGGCCAGGTCGTGAACATCTACATCAAAAACATCAGCGGCAATCTCGCGTTCGCCCGCCTCGCGAACTGACGCCGGTTCGCTTTTCGACTTCAGAGGCCCCTGCCGTGCGCTCTCTCGTGTATTTTCCGCTCGATAGCGATGTCCGTACCGTCGGGAGAGCGAGGCGCCGAAAGAGGACGCCCGTGCACCGGGTTCTGATTCCTGTAAACGGTGAGTTCTTGTGCTCTTGGTCACGGGGTCCCTGATTGCCGGACGCTGCCCGAGGGTGGGATTCTAGGGCACAAGTGAGTGATGTCGGACGGGAACGTTCGCTGCTGGTCGTCAACCGGTCCTGTTCGCCGGATACCGCACGCCGAACTCGCGTTCGAGAACGTCATCCCACTCCTCTGGGGCGACCGGTTTCTCGCGGGATTCGCCGCCGGTCCTCTCGGTGAACGTCTCCGTCGAGAGCCGTTTGTACCCTCGCGTGCTCGCGATAGCGACGACGGGATCGCCGGTAAACGGCGATTCAGGCGCGCTCTGGAGGTATTCGCAGGTCGCCTCGAAAAAGCCAGGGGGCCGCGGGCGGTCGCGAAACACGTACCGGTCGGTCCATCCGTCGTCACCCTGTTCCTGGTACTGCGTTAGATACTCCGCGTCGGGGCGGTCGCTCTCGACGACGCGCCACTCGACGTCGGCGGCGTCGGCGACGACAGTCCCGTCGAGGGGGACCGGACGCCGGATCTGGGGGGTCCCCGTTCCGACGTCCGTCACGTACCGTCGGTCGAACTCGACGACGTGAGTGAGGTGATTCGCCGGCGGGCGGGCCGTGCCGTCGTTGACGACGCGGGCGGCGACGCGGTCCGCATCGAACCCGAGTTCGCCGAGGAGCCACCCGAACAGGCCGTTGAGTTCGTAACAGAAGCCGCCCCGGCGGCGTTCGACGACCTTCTCGTAGAGGTGGGCCCGGTCGAGCGAGACCCCCTCGCCGTCGGGATTCGCGGTTCCGTCCGGTCGCTCGTTGGGAGCGCCCGCTCCGCTCGACTTCCGGTCTCCGAACGGATGTCCGGTGATAGATAGCGTCTCGAACGGGACCGCGGTGACGTGTGCCTCCTGAAGTCGTTCGAGCGACTCGCGGTCGGGACGCGGGATATCCGTCGCGCCGAGGCCGATCCGTTCGAGGTAGCGTTCGGAATTCATCTGTCGCGGTCAGTCGACGGTCGCGGGGTCTGCCGGGGCCCGAGTGGCCTCGGGGTAGCGCTCGACACCCGCGTACCGGACCAGTTTCTCGCCTAACTCGCGGACGCGGCGCTCGACGTCGCCGTCGCGTATCTCGTCGTCACCGACCGTCGATCCCGAGTTCGGGATGGCGACCTGCTGTGGCAGCGGCCACGCGTCGAGCGTAAGAGCGACCTCCCGCAGGTGTTCGAGCGTCGCTCGCGGAAACCCACCGCCGGCAACGGCCAGTGCGGCGGTTGTCGTTCCGTCGAAGTCGGCGCGCTTGCAGTAATCGAGGGCGTTCTTCAGCGATCCCGAGAAGGACCCGTGGTACACAGGCGTTCCGAAGAGGACGGCGTCCGCCTCGCGGACGCTCCGCCGGAGCGACTCCGCGTCGCTCGCGTCGGCACCGTCCCACCCGTACGGCAGGAGTTCGTGGTCGCGGAGGTCGATCAGTTCAGTCGTCGCGCCCGCGGCCGCCGCCGCGTCCAGCGCGGTCCGTAGCGCGACTCGTGTCTTGCTGTCGTCGTTCAGGCTTCCGCACACCGCGACGACATGTGGATTCCTCGGCATCGGTCTCTACTCCGTACTACCGACGATACCCACTAAAGCGCTCCCTGAAACGAATTTTTGATCGATATTTTATATCAACCCGACGAAAAAAGTGACAGCGTCCGCGGTCACTGCGAACCGGACGCGGAACGGTCAACCGTCCGCCGAAAGCGCGTTGCGGACGGGTGCTATCAGGCCTCGTCGAACAGTTCCTCGCCCTCGACCATGTGCTGCTCGACGGCGTCCATGTCGAGCGTCACGCCGAGTCCGGGTTCCTCCGGGATCTCGATGTATCCGTCCTCGATGACCGTCTCCTCGACGAGGTCCTCCCACCAGCCGAGTTCGTAACTGTGGTACTCGACGGCGAGCGAGTTGGGGATGGCCGCGCCGACGTGGGCCGAAGCCATCGTCGCGACGGGCGAGGAGACGTTGTGCATCGCGACTGGGATGTAATACTGGTTCGCGGCGTCTGCGATCTTCCGGGTTTCGCGCATGCCGCCGACCTTCGGCATGTCCGGGGCGATCATGTCGACGGCCTGGTTCTCGATGAGGCGGCGCTCCTCCGTGACGCGGTAGCGGTTCTCACCGACGGTGATCGGCGTCGTCGTCGATTTCGTCACTTCCTCCTGTACGTCTAAGTTCTCCGGCGGGACCGGGTCTTCGAGCCACCAGACGTCGTACTCCTCCAGCGCCGCGGTGAGACGCTTGGCTGACCCGGCGGAGAACGTCCAGTGGCAGTCGAAGGCCACGTCGGCGCGGTTCTTGACGCGCTCGGTTACTTTCTCGACGATCTCGACCTTGTGTCGGACCTCGGGCGGGCGGAGGTGTCGATTCGCGCGGTCTTTCTCGTGCCCGCTCGGTACGTCGAGGTCGAACTTCAGCGCGTCGTAGCCGAGTTCCTCGACGACGCGTTCCGCCTCGTCGGCGCAGGCGTCCGGGTCGGCCTCCTGTTCGGTGTGACAGTCGCAGTAGACGCGCATCTCGTCGCGGTACTTCCCGCCGAGCAACTGGTAGGCCGGCACGTCGAGGATCTTGCCGGCCAGGTCGTGCAAGGCCACTTCGATCCCCGAGATGGCCGTGACTGTGACGCCTTCGACGGAGCCCTCGCCGGACATCTTCTGGATCAGGTGTTCGAAGAGGCGGTCGATGTCGAGGGGGTTCTCGCCGACGACGAACGGTTTCATCCGCTCGATGAGTTCGGGAACGCCGGCCCCCCAGTACGCCTCGCCCGTGCCGACGATGCCCGCGTCCGTGTAGACGCGAACGAGCGTCCACGGGAAGTTCCCGTCGACCATCGTCGTCTGAACGTCCGTGATCTCGACGTCGCGCCCGCCGCCGCGTTCTCTCGTCACTCCCATCTCCGGCGCGGAGAGTTCGCGCATCGTGTACTCCGCGTTCGGGTCGTGCAGGTCCGAGTAGTCGATCCCCATGGTGGATCGTTTACTCACGCGGAAGTAAAGGTTTGAGATACGCGTCCGGGACAGTTACGGGCGCTGAGATGACGGATCTCTCGTGAGTCACGCGCCGTCCAGTGCGGCGAGTCGGTTCAGCGCGTAAATCGTCCGCAGCATCTCCGCGCTCTTGCCGCGGTCGAAAACGAGTTCGTCCGTCGAAAGGACGTGATCAAGCGCGTCCCGCGACGCGTGGTTCGGCGCGGCCCCGATGCCCGCGTCGTTCTCCGCGACCCACTCCATCACGCGCAGGTCGCTCTTGCTGTCGCCCATCACCAGCGCGAACGGGGCGTCGATACCGAGGACGTCGAACGCGGTCCGGACGCCGACGACCTTGTTCAGTTCGAGGCTCCCTATCTCCGCGGCGTCGGCCTCGTAATACGCCACGTCGATCCGCTCGAACACGTCCGCGACGGCGTCGGGTATCGACTCGGAGTGCGTGTCGGGATACTCGCCTCGCTGTTCGAGCACGCTCCGTATCTCCGGGTCTTGTGCCGCGTAGTACGTCCGGGCCCATCGGGAGGCCCTGTCGTCCGTCTCGACTCCGTCGACCCGCCCGGCGACCGCCTCGCCGAGGAGGTCGAGTTCGTACACCAGTCCGTCGTCTATCACTTCGCCCGCCCGTTCGCCGCCGATCTCGAAGTTCGGCTTGAGCGTGACGTTGAACTCGTTGCCCTGGAGGTGACACCCGCGGCGGAGGTGGTCCGGTGCCTCCCGGAGGATACGCGAGCGTACTTCGTCGAACACCTCGACGATATCGTCGTCGAGGTCGTCGTACAGCAGTTGCTTCGTCTCCGCACCGTGACCGGGCGTGAACACGCCGGTCCCGGCCTCGTACACGATGCTCAGGTCGCCCGAGTGGACGATCTCCGAGCCGAGTCCCTGGATCATGAACCCCTTCACGTTCTCAAGCGTCTGTCCCGTGCAGATGACGATAGGCACGCCGTCCTCGTGGAACTCCGTCAGCAGGTGGAGCGTGTCGCGCGGGATCTCGTTGTCCGTGCTTCCGGCGGAGCGAAGCGTCTCGTCGACGTCGAGAACGAGGACGTTGACCGACCGGCCGTGTTTGGCGAGGAGGTCGAGGGCGGTAAACGCCTGGTCGCGCGTCGCGTGCGCGGCGGTCTCCGCGAACGTCTCACCGGCGGTAAACGACTCTCGGATCTCGTCTTTCCGCTCGCTGAGTTCGTCGCTCGCGTTCTGCCAGTGTTCGAGGGCGACCCGGGAGTCGACCGGCGGAAACACGTCGACGAACTCCTGATAGTCCCGGAGCGTCCCCGTGTCGAACTCGTCGTAGAGCCGATAGAGGTGGTCGTACCGTTCCATACCGTATCACGTGTCGGGACCGGCATAAACGTGGCCGGACGGAGTCGTTACCCGCGAACGCTCCCGCTCCGTCCCGGCCGTGGCGGTCAAGGTTGACTACTGTTGGTCCGCTCGGAGAGAACTGAGGTGAAACGGAACTTTCAGTATATTTACTCAGAATAGAATAAATACTTTTCACCTTCCGTGCTAACGGGTAGGTATGGACGCTGTCGTACTCAGGGAGGGCGAGCAAACCCCGACCGTCGTCGAGAAACCGAAACCAGACCCGGAGCCCGGAGAAGCGCTGGTCGAAACGCTGCGCGTCGGCGTCGACGGCACCGACCACGAGGTCATCAATGGCTTGCACGGCGGCTTTCCGGACGGCGAGGACCATCTCGTGCTCGGTCACGAGGCCGTCGGCGTCGTCGTCGATCCGAACGGGACGGACCTGACTGACGGTGATGTCGTCGTTCCCACCGTCCGGCGCACACCGGGCGAGAGCAACGAGTTCTTCGAGCGCGGCGAACCCGACATGGCCCCGAGCGGGCAGTATCGGGAACGCGGTATCGAGGGGGCTCACGGGTTCATGGCGGAGTATTTCACCAGCCCCGCCGACTGTCTCGTCACCGTCCCTGCGGCCATGGCCGACCTGGGTTTTCTGGTCGAACCGGTCAGCATCACGGAGAAAGCGCTCGAACTCGCCTACGCCTCCCGCTCCGCGTTCGACTGGAATCCGGAGTCCGCCATGGTGCTCGGCAACGGCAGCCTCGGGCTGCTGACGCTGGCGATGTTCGAACACACGGAGGGGTTCGACCGTACGTATTGTCTCGGTCGCCGCGACCGCCCGGACCCGACCATCGACATCATCGAGGAACTCGGCGCGACGTACATCGACTCCCGGCAGACCGCGGTCGCCGACGTACCGGACGCTCATGAGGGCATGGACGTCGTCTACGAGGCAACCGGCTACGCGAAGCACGCGTTTGAAACGATCCGGGCGCTCGAACCCAACGGCGTCGGAGCCCTCCTCGGCGTCCCCGACTCCTGGGAGTTCGAGATAGACGGCGGCGCGCTTCACAACGAGTTCGTCCTCCACAACAAGGCGCTCGTCGGCAGCGTCAACTCCCGCGTCGAACACTTCGAAGCGGCGGTGGAGACGCTCGAAACGCTGCCGGAGTGGCTCTTCGACGACCTCGTTACCGGCGTCTACGGCCTCGTCGAACTCGACCGCGCGTTTGACGACGACGACACGACTATAAAAACAGCGGTCGAATTCAGCACATATGAAGAACGTTGACGATCTGATAGAGAGCGCCGCCGAGTTGGCGGAGCGGGGGCTGTCGAAAGGCGAGATAGCCGACGAACTCAACGTCTCGCGCGAGACGGCGAGTTGGCTCGTAGAACGGAGCGGGACGACCACTCCGCCGGCGATGGCGTCCGCGGAACCGTCTGCCGGCAGTCCGCACGATATTCACGTCGACTGGAGCGCCATCGGCCGGGACAGCAAGCGTCTCGCGTCCGTCGGGTCGGCGATGGCCGACCTCCTCCAGAAGCGCGGGGAAGACGTGGACCTGACCATCGGCATCGAGAAAGCCGGCGCGCCGCTCGCGACGACCGTAGCCCGCGAACTCGACACTGACCTCGGAACGTACGCCCCTCGGAAACATCAGTGGGAGGAGGGCGATATCGAGGAACTGGGCGGGTCGTTCTCTCGGAACTTCGCGCAGATACGAAACCGCGAGTGTTACGTCGTCGACGACACGATCACCAGCGGGACGACGATGACCGAGACGGTCAAGGCTATCCGCGAACAGGGCGGCGAACCGGTCGCCTGTGGCGTACTCGCGGACAAGCAGGGCGTCGAGGAGATAGAAGGGGTCCCGGTGTACTCGCTCCTCCAGGTCATCCGTGTCGGCTCCGAGGACGAGTAGACGGGCCGACCGTTCCGGAGACTGCGTGACTCCGTATTATACAGCGGCGATAGGCGAGCAAATTTCGGTCCTACATCTAGAGAATGAAATAGCAGTCCATATAAGCGCCGGAGTCCTACACACACACAACCAACTGCTGTCGCGGACCTCGAACACAATCAGCTATGTCAAACCACGTTTATCGACTTCACTCGACACTGGAACTGCCGCTCGAAACAGTCCATGACCACTTCGAGGACGCTGATCTCCCGGACGGGATAGAGGACATAGAGATAACCCGGCGGAACAACACCTTGATCCTGAAAGCCGTCGCGGACGACAAGAGCATCAGCAAGTACACGCCGACGGCACAGTTGAAAGCCAGCGTAACCGAAAACAGGGTGTACGAGGAAGAACCCGAGGAGCGACGCCAGAGCGGCCCGCAGTGGGGCGAAGAGGAGGAAGAGGAGATCGAATCCGAACTCGTCGAGTACGCCGCGTTCAAGGGCGACCGCGAAACCGTCCTCCAGAACTCGACGCTCCAGTACGAGATGTTCCTGGTCCTCTGTGACATCGCCCGGCAGGCCGAGAAAGGAACGCTGACGGCTATCACCGTCGAAGAAGACGAACTTCAGGCGACCCGCATCGTCGACAGCGAGGACCGCCCGGCATCGATAGAGGTCGTCGAGGGCCCCGGAGACGGCAACAAGGGCGAAAGCGGCGTCAACTGGCGCGACAACAAGTTCATCTCGGACTGAGTTCCCGTCTCCCGCGGCTATTCTCCCGTAACGACCCGTGTGGTACCATCTCGCAAGCGATCAGCGATAAGCGTCCATCAAACTTTTACCGCTCCTAATTATATCTAATTACGAGATGGCAGAGAACTTCCCCGACTACGTTAACGTCGACTACGAGGACGGCGAGGGCGAAGACCCCGCCGACTACCCGTCGGTAAACCACAAGATCGAGAAGGCCATCGAGGTTACGAAGACAGGCCTCGAAGAGTACGAGAACCCGGTCGTGATGTGGACCGGCGGCAAGGACTCGACGCTGACGCTTTACTTCGTCAAGGAGGTTGCCGACCGCTTCGACCTCGAAGTTCCGCCGGTCGTCTTCATCGACCACTACCAGCACTTCGACGAACTCATCGACTACGTCGACCACTGGGCCGACGAGTGGGACCTGGATGTCATCTGGGCCCGCAACGAGGACATCGGCGAGTACGTCGACGAGAACGGTCTCGAACCCGGCGACGACATCCCGATCGACGAACTCTCGGAGCACAACCAGCATCACGTCCGCAACATTCTGGAGTACGAGGAGGACGAGTTCCCGTTCCTGCTCGACACCTACGTCGGCAACCACCTGCTGAAGACCGTGGCGCTGAACGACGCTATCGAAGAGCACGATGTCGACGGCATCCTCTCCGGCGTCCGCTGGGACGAACAGGAGGCCCGCGCCGACGAGACGTTCTTCTCGCCGCGCCACGACCCCGATATCTACCCGCCGCACGACCGCGTCCAGCCGATCCTCCAGTTTGCCGAACCCGACGTCTGGGAGACGTTCTGGAACTTCGTCGTACCGGACACCGTCGAGGACTACCCGGACGAGGGGTACGTCCCGCAGGGTCAGGACGACCTCCCCGAAGGGATCGAGAAGGAGGACGTTCCCGTCTCGCCGAAGTACTTCGCCGGCTTCCGCTCGCTCGGCAGCGAGATCTCGACCGACAAGTCCGCCGAGGAGCCCGCCTGGCTGCAGGACATGGAGAACACGACCGAGCGCGCCGGCCGCGCCCAGGACAAGGAGGACCTGATGGAGCGCCTGCGCGACCTCGGCTACATGTAAGACGCCCTTTTTTGACGCTCAGGTCGCCTTCGGCGACCACTCGCGCAAAAAAGCTCGGCCAAAAAACCCCGTGCGCTCTCTACGGTCGCGCCCGGTGAAACGGCGGCGAAGCCGCCGTATGCCTTCCACGGCGAACCGCACTCTCCGTTCGCGCGGACGCTTTCCTTTGGCGGCTAATCGGCGACAGCCTGCCCTCCCCCGTACGCTCACCCGCTCGCCGCTCTCGGCGAGCACGTTCGCGCTGGCCCAACCGGGGGTGAAAAACCACATCGCGAAGCGCACACCACCCCCTCGGGATCGGTGCGTCCCTACAGAACTCGTCTACTGCTCGGTTTCGCGGACGACGCCGTGGTCGACGGTCACCGTCTCCCACTCGTCGTCGGAGTGAGCGCCCTCTCGCTCCCGGGCGCTGGCGGCGACGCGGATGAACTCCGCGTTCTGCCGGGCTTTTTCGATAGTGTGGCCGCCGCAGTAGCTCAGGCCGGAGCGGATACCGGCGGCGAACTCCTCGGCGACGTCGACGAGCGGACCCTTGTACTCCGTGAGTCCCTCGACGCCCTCGTCGGCGTCCACGTCTACCTCCTTGTCCGAACGGTCCTCGTTCGCCGCGGTGGTGGCCATCCCGCGCGAGCGCTTGTACGTGCGGCCGTCGACGTCGACGACCTCGCCGGGGGCTTCCTCGGTGCCGGCGAAGAGGCTGCCCATCATCACCGAGTCCGCGCCGGCCATCAGCGCCTTCACCGCGTCGCCGGAGGAGCGGATACCGCCGTCGGCGATGATCGGGACGCCAAGGTCGTCGGCGACCGCTGCGCAGTCGTCGACTGCGGTGAGTTGCGGGACGCCGGCACCGGCGACCTTCCGCGTGGTGCAGTGCGATCCCGGTCCGATGCCGACTTTCACGCAGTCGGCACCGGCGCTGTAGAGGTCGCGGACGCCGTCCGGCGTTGCGACGTTTCCGACGACGAGATCGATGTCGCCGAACTCCTTCCGGAGACGGGAGACGACATCGAGACACGACTCCAGGTGGCCGTGAGCCACGTCGACCATCACGCAGTCGGTGCCCGCGTCGAGGACGGCTTCGGTTCGCTCCAGATAGTCTTCGTTGATCCCGATCGCCGCGCCGACCTGTTCGCCGGCGTCCGCCACGGCCCGAACTTCCGCCGCCTGTTCCTCGATACTAACGAACCGGTGGATCGTTCCGAACCCGCCGGCTCGCGAGAGGGCAATAGCCGCCTCGGACTCCGTGACGGTGTCCATCGGCGCGGACAGCAGAGGCGTTTCGAGTTCTAACTCGTCGGTGAGGGTTGTCGATATGTCCACGTCGTTTCGGGACTCGACGGGCGACCGCTGGGGCACCAGCAAGACGTCGCCGTACGAGAGTCCCGTTCGCAGGTTGTTCATACCGCCACTTGTGTATCGTACACAACGGCAAAAGCATACCGGACCGTCGGACTGCTGTAAGTCAGTTCCGGATAGCGCCGACACGGGGTCGGCGAACACCGGTACACAGTCACAACAGTCCGTATCAGTGCGTCGCGCGGTACTGTCCGTGTGCGACGCCGATGGCGAGACAGATCGCACCGAACACGACCATCGAGGGTAGCACCATCATCAACACGATCCGAGTCGTCATCATCGGTGTGACGATCAGACTTCCCACGCCAACGGCGATCAGAGCCACGAACGCGGCCGCCGTCTTGGACAGGTCGAACTCCATGTCCGTCATCTACGGGCGAGAAACACCTAATGGTTCCGAGATCAGCAGCTCACTTCGGCCTGATCAGGTCGGCGAGCGTCACTAACCCCCCGAGGATCCAGCCCAGGGGAACGGCGATGCCGAACCACATGCCGACGTAGCCCAGCCCCGACAGCGAGTATCGGGACCGAAGGAACTCGTTGATCCCGCCGACGTACAGTACGTTGTCGAGGAGCCAGATGGCGAGCGATTCGCTCTGGGGGAAGATCGTCTGTGCGAGCGTCGGGGAGTAAAGCGCCGCTACGACGGGCGGGAGGAAGACGGCGGTCATGCCGAACGGATAGCCGAGAAACACCGTCGTCTTCCGACCGCCGATCCGGGAGAACACCACGGCGAGCGCCGCCGATATGGTGGCCACGACGCCCGCTGCGCCCACGGCGAGAAAGCCGGTGCGCGAGAAGCGAAAGTGTGCAAACACCGTCAGTGCCCCCCAGATGAGAACGGAGACGGCGACGACGCCGAGAATGCCGATCCGAGTCGCAGTCCCGTCCGCCTTCCGCGCGTAGAACCGCGCCATGAACCCGAACAGCGCGAGCGGGTACAGCAAGGCGACTATCAGCACCCCTAACGCGGCCCACAGACGATAGCCGATCCAGCCAGTCGTCGTGTTCGGCGTCCACTTGCCGAGCACCGAGTGCGTGGACGTGCGCTGCCGGGGGAAAACGAGTTCCATCCAGGTCTCGTGTAACCGGCGCAGATCCACCGATATCGCGTGAAAGACACCACCTCTGGTCTTTGACCCGGTAGCCATATGCACGTAGACAGGATCGCTCGGTTTCAACTTTCCGGCCTTTGGACCTACCAGGGAGCGAAGCCGGGGTCGACCTGCCGCTCCTGTCGGTCGATCCCGTCGATAGTCTCGATGTCGTCCTCGTCGAGTTCGATCGAGAGGCTACTCCAGTTGTCGCGGATGTGGTCCTCGCTGGTGGCCTTCGGGATCGGCGTGGCTCCCTTCTCGAGCAGCCACGCGAGACTTACCTGCGCCGCGCTCGCGTTGTGTTTCTTCGCGACCGCCTGGATCTCGGGTACGTCGAACACCCGGCCGCGCGCGAGCGGCGAGTACGCCACGAGGTTCACGTCCTCCCGTTCGGCGCACGCCTGGAGGTCCTCCTGGGGAAGCAGCGGGTGCATCTCGACCTGATTGGCGAAGATAGGCGCGTCACAGACCTCTGTTGCCTCCCGGACCTGCTCGGGTAGGAAGTTGCTCACGCCGACGCGGTCGATCAGGCCGTCGTCGTACAGTTCAGCGAACGCCGCCAGCGTGTCCTCCGCGTCGTACTCCCCGGACGGCCAGTGGACGTACAGCAGGTCGAGGTAGTCGACGCCGAGACGATTCAGACTCTCGCGCGCCGTGTGGATCACGTCGTCGTACGAGAGGTTATCAGTCCAGATCTTCGTCGCAAGAAAGACGTCGTCGCGGTCGACGTCCGCCGCCGCTATCCCGTCGCCGACCTCGACCTCGTTGTCGTACGCCTGCGCGGTGTCGACGTGGCGATACCCCGTCTCCAGCGCGGTCTGGACGCTCTCGCGACACTGGTCCGGGTCGGTGTTTTGCCACGTACCCAGGCCGAGTCGCGGCATGCCATCGACGGACGGAACGCTATCCGGTGTCTGTTGCTCTTGAGACATACTGCAAGGGAGGGGCGTCACGCAAAAATGGGTTGTGAATGCGGAGAGAGACGACGGGGATGGAGAGGCGAAGTAGAACTACGAAAGGGACACGGCCTGCGGCGCTCGCGGCACAAAGGTCGTTTCTAATACTTCGGCTCAGCGCCGGTTATCTCGTACACGTCGTCCATGATCGCGTCCCGGCGGTCCCGCCACTGGTCGAACCCGTCGGGGGAACTCGGGTACTCGTTGTACACCTCTTTCAGTCGCTCTGCGCACTCGTGGACCTTGTACAGTTCGTACAGCGTCTCCCAGTGCCCGAACGTCTTCAGGATGGTCTTGAGTTTGAGGCCGAGACTCATCGACGAGGTCCCCTTACTGCCGAGCGCGTCGACGAGTTGCTGGCCCGGGAGCGAGGAGACGACGGCGACGAGTTCGTCGACTTCGTGAGCGCTTCCGAAGATGTTGTACAGGTCCATCGCGGCGAAGCGCTTCCCGAAGTCCTGCATGATGCGTTGGTTGTACTCCCAGAGGTTCGCCTCGCCCACGTCGTCTTTCTCGATAGCTTCGATCGCCTGTTGTGCGGCCCAATGTCCCGCTTTCGCCGCTCCCGGAATACCGCCGCCTGTGGTAGGGTTGACGTGGCCCGCGGCGTCGCCGACGGCGACGAACCCGGGTCCGGTTGCGGAGTCGTACGGCCGCCGTGTCGGGAGCGCAGCGCCGAGTTTATCTTCTACCTCCGCGCCGTCGAACTCCTCACGGTTCTCCAAGTCGCGTTTGAGAACGTCGACCAGTTCCATCGGTTCCTTGTTCATCTGGAAACCGAGACCGGCGTTGATCTCGGTTTCCGACCGCGGGAAGTACCAGAGATATCCGAGTTCCTCGGTCGGCTTGAAGACGATTGCGTCGTGCCACTCGACCGGGTCCTCGACGTGAACGATCTCGCGGTACGCGGAGCAAAACTGCGAGTAATCGACGTTCGTGTCGAACGTCGCGTCCTCCAGATCGGCCTTGTCCTGCAGAATAGAGAGCGCTCCCGCACCGTCGATGACGACGTTCGCCTCGTAGGTCAACGCCTCGCCTTTGCGCTTGGCGCGAACGCCCGTGACGCGCCCGTCCTCCTGTATCACGTCCTGTACGACCGTGTCGTACTCGATATCGGTTCCGATGCGGTCGGCCTCTTCCAGGAGGACTTCCCCGTAGCGGGTGCGGTCAAGAACGGCACCCGAGGCGGGCAACGGGATATCGATGTCGTCGCCGGAGTGAGGGTTCTCGAACACCGCGCGCTCGATGTTCTGGTTCTGGAACGACTCCTCCTTGAGATACTCCCGGTCGATCACGTCCGGGAACGTGTTTTTCCCCTTGATCGCATCGCCGCAGGCGATATGACCTGCCTCCTCCTCCGACTTCCGTTCTAACAGAGCGACATCTACCCCGCGGTCCGCCGCCGTCGCCGCGGCGAAGCAACCCGCGGTCCCACCACCGACGACGACGATGTCGTAGGTTTCAGTCATTATTGTCGCAGTTTCGCGTCCATCTCATAAAAAACGGGAGGGAATGAACTCCGCGGTCCAACCACACCGATAGCCGGAAGGAATATACCCGGGTACCACTCTGTCTCTGTACGATGTCGGGACCGATAGACCGGAAACGCGTCGCCGTTCTCGCGGTCGCCGTTTTGCTCGCTTCGAGCGGATGTATCGGATTCCTTCTCGGGAACGACTCGCTCGAATTCACCGCGTCGAACGCGACAGTGAGCGACGATGCCCTCGACGAAACCGGCTACTCGCTGAACGAGAGCCACGCCCTCGTGGAGAACCGAACGCTCGAAGACGCCGGCGACCGGGAAATAGTCGTCGAGAGTCACGTTAACGCCTACTCGAAGCACGAAACGATCCTCGACGACAGACGGGAAGTCGGCAGGTTCACCGCCGTCGCAGTGCCGGAAGTCGAGGTGCTCGGGCAGTCGTTCAACCCCCTCGACGACATGTCAAACGCGGACCTACTCGACGAGTTCCAGTCGCAAATGACTGATAGCTCCCGGGACGCCGACTTCTCGGTCGACGAAGAGAAGCGTCTCGACGGCGTCCTCGGCGAACAGGTGAACGTGACGCGTTTCACCGGAACGACCCGATTCAACGACAAGGAGATAGAAGTCGCGGTGTACGCCACGAAAGTCAAACACGACGGTGACTGGGTCGTCATGCTCGGCGCACACCCGACCCAGCGGCCGGAGGGAGAACAGGACATCGAGACGCTGATGCAGTCGGTCGAACACGACGGCGGCGACTGACGCGGCGTTTCTTTTATTAGTAGAGCCGTCGCTGGCGAGTGTCGAAAGCTCCGTTCTCTCGAACCGAAAAAAGTCGTTTTAGTCCGAACGGAAACGCCGTCGTTCTAGTAGAACTCCCGAACCAGGTCCATCGCGTCCTCGGGCGCGCCGTCGGGTATCTCGGACATGTTCGAGCCGATCCCGTGCAGGTCACTGTACGGCACGGAGTTTTCGTCCTTGTAGATGACTCCCTGATACTCTTTGTCGCCTTCCAGGATCTTCTCTTTGGCTGCCTCGCGGTCGTTCGGTTCGTGGTCCTCGTCGTCGAGGTCGACGATGGAATCGCGGAAGTAGTCGTAGGTGTCGACGTCGTTGAACGTCACGCAGGGGGAGTAGACGTTGACGAAGCCGAAGCCGTCGTGTTCGATGGCTTCCTTGACGATCTCGGTGTGGCGCTGGGAGTCCGACGAGAACGACTGCGCGATGAAGGTGCCGCCGGCGGCCAGCGAGAGCGCGAGCGGGTTGACCGGGGGCTGTTTCGGACCCTCGGGGGTCGTACTCGTCTCGAAGTCCTCGCGCGAGGTCGGCGAGGCCTGGCCCTTGGTGAGGCCGTAGATGCGGTTGTCCATGACGACGTAGGTCATGTCAACGTTCCGGCGGACGGCGTGGATAAAGTGGCCCGCGCCGATGGAGTAGCCGTCGCCGTCGCCGCCCGCGACCATCACTTCGAGGTTAGGGTTGGCGAGTTTGACGCCGGTGCCGACCGGGAGCGCGCGGCCGTGGACGCCGTGCAGGGCGTACGAGTGCATGTACGTGCCTATCTTCCCGGAACAGCCGATACCGGCGCAGATGAACGTGTTGTCCGGGTCGTTGCCGGTTTCGGCGAGCGCTTTCATCATGCCGTTCATCGTGCCGAAGTCCCCGCATCCGGGACACCAGGTCGGCTGCTTGTCGGATTTGAAGTCCGTGAATCGAACGTCTGAGCTCATGCTTTTATCTCCTCCGTCAGGGTTGCCGCGATATCGTCTGCCAACTCGTCCGCTTTGAAGCGGATTCCGTTGTACTTGTTCACGCGTTTCAGTCGGGTAAGGGTATCGTGCTCCAGCAGGTCGGCGAACTGACCCTGCTCGTTACACTCGACGACGATGACGTCGTCGGCGCTTTCGACCTCCTCGGAGAGGTCGGGACGCGGGAAGATGTACGGTACCGAGATGAAGCGTACGTCGATGCCGTCGTCTTCGAGGTACTCTAGGGCCTCGACCATCGCCCCTTCGTTCGACCCCCACGAGATGACGAGCGTGTCGGCGTCTTCGTCGCCGAACTCCCGGTAGTCGAACTCCTCTTCTTGCTTTGCCGTTTCGACTTTGCGGTTGCGCTTGTCGACCTGACTGACGCGCTCGTCGGTGTCCTCGGTCCGGCGGCCGAGTTCGTTGTGTTCGAGACCGGTCGACATGTGCGCGCCGCCCTCAGTGCCGGGGAACGCGCGCGGACTGACGCCGTCCGCGGCGTCGTAGTGCGGCTGGAAGCGGTCTTGTTCGTCGAGGTACTGGTCGATGTCGTCCTCGTCGACGACCTTTCCACGGTCGATTTCGACGGCGTCCATATCGAACTCCTCGGGTCGGAACGTCTGTTCCGTCACCGCGAGCGCGAGGTCAGCGACCAGATACACCGGTAGCTGGTACTTCTCGGCGAGGTTGAACGCTTCGACTGTCTTCTGGAAACACTCGGCGACGGTCGTCGGAGCGACGACGAAGCGTGGCACTTCACCGTGACCGCCGTAGAGGGCCATGTTGAGGTCGCCCTGCTCCTGCTTGGTCGGCATCCCCGTCGAGGGGCCCGAACGCATCACGTCACAGATGACCAGCGGTGTCTCGCTGGTCGCGACGAGGCCGAACGTCTCCGTCATCAGGTCGATGCCCGGACCCGAGGTTGCCGTCATCGCGCGAGCGCCGGAGCGGGCCGCACCGAGCGCCATGTTGATCGCGGAGAGTTCGTCCTCGGCCTGGACGACGTGGCCGCCGTACTTGTCGATACGACCGGTGAGATACTCCATGACGTCCGTCGCGGGCGTGATCGGGTAGCCGGAGTAGAACCGACAGCCGGCGGCGATAGCGCCCATTCCGATCGCCTCGTCGCCGTTCAGGAGGACGTAGTCCTCGTCGGTGGTGTCGAGGCTGTACTCCGGTAGGTCGTCGTAGTTCTCCTGGACGTACTCCTGACCCAGTCGAGCGGCCTGCTTGTTGTTCTCGACGAGTTTCTCGCCCTTGCTGGCGAAGCGCTTTTCGAGCGATTCGTCCAGGTTCTCGATGGGGAACGAGGCTATCTCACAGGCGGCACCCAGCGCAACGATGTTGCGCATGATCGCGCCGCCGGCGTCCTCGGCCAGCGACTTCAACGGAACGTCGACACCGGTGACACCCTCGGGGATCTCGGCGTCCCAGGAGCGTTCGCCGTCGTAGATGACGATGCTGTCGTCGTGCAGTTCGTCGAGGTTCTCGTCGATGGTCCGCTGAGTCAACGCGACCAGAATGTCGAGTCGGTCGACAACGCTCTGGACGCGGTCGGTCGACGTCCGGATCTTGTAGGCGGTGTAGCCACCGCGGATCCGTGACGCGAAGTCTTTCGATGTGAAAACGTGTCGTCCTGCTCTGGAGAGTGCCTGCGCAAAGATCTTCCCGGTGGAAGCGATGCCGTCGCCAGCCTCCCCACCTATCGCCCAGTTCAGGTCGTCGGCCATATTGACGTATGAGTAGCCGTTACCAAATCAAAAGCCTTCTGAAACACCGACCTTACACGTCGGCGAGTAAACACGGCGACAGGTGGACTGAATCCTCCGTGTCCGCGGAAAGATACCGTCGATACTGGCCCGAGCAGGCGGTTCGAACGCAGCGGTCCCTGTGGTCGAAAGGAAGGCCTTTGTCCGGCCCACCTGTACGGTCCCACATGAACGCAACGCAAGTGACGGTCCGGAACGTGCGGACCGTCGGCGACGAGACGGTCGCACTGGAACTCGAGACTCCGCCGGAGTTCGACGCGAAACCCGGTCAGTTCGTACTCCTGCGGGCGACAGTGGGCGGCGAGGACGTGTCACGTCACTACACGCTGTCGTCGGCCGACGTCGAGGAGACCTTCGAAATCACAGTCGGAGTCGACCCCGAGGGCGACCTGAGTCCGTGGCTCGCGGACCGCGAACCCGGCGACACGGTCACGGTAGAGGGGCCGTTCGGCACGGTGTTTTACGAGGACGAGGACGTCGTGTTGCTCGCCGGCGGCCCCGGCGTCGGCCCCGCAGTCGGCATGGGCGAGCGAGCACTCGCGGACGGTCACGACGTGGCCGTCGTGTATCAAGACGACAGTCCCGCGCACGAGGACCGCCTCGCGACACTCGCCGCGGGCGGCGCGACAGTCATCATCACCGACGGTGAGATCGACGACGCCGTCGCGGAGGTCGTTGACGGCGGGCAAGTGTACGTGTTCGGCTTCCGCGAGTTCGTCGACGACTCCGTGGCGGCTATCGACTCGGCCGGCGGCGACTCCGACGACGCGAAGATAGAGAACTTCGGATGAGAGCAACTGACCGAGATCACTCACGTCGACGACCGGATCCCGCAACTGCACCTCGGTGAAAGAACGTCGGGTTCTAAGTACCGCTGTTTCTTAGAAATCCTACATGTCTTTGGCGGAGCGGACCAGAGGGGCGGTCAACGGTCATTTCGCGCGCCTCCGGTCGAAGTACGGCGAATTCCGGGTAACCGGCGACACCGTCGAACTGCCGCGCGAGGAGTTCGAGGTCGCCCGCAGACGCGCCCGTAACGGGTACGTGGGCGGTGCGAGTGCGTTCGTCCACGACGACGACGACAGTCTGCTTCTGGTCCGGACCCGGGATACCGCCGACGCCTGGTGCGTTCCGGGGACGGCGATGGAAGGCGTGGAAACGCTCGAAACGGCGGCGGCCCGCGCCGTTCGCGACCACACTGCCGTCGAGTGCGCTATCAGCGATCTCTTCCAGGTGCGACGGCGACAGACGGTGGCGTCCGACGACCCCGACGGGCCGACGATACACAGTCTATGGGCGGTGTTCGATGCCGACTACGAGGCGGGAACGCCGGTCCCTGCGGACGAGTCAGTAACGGACGCCGCGTGGTGGTCACGACCGCCCGAAGCCGTCCACACGAGCGCTCAGTCTCGGATCCGGCAATGGGCCAGCGGGGCGAACCGGGTCACGCGGTGACGACAGTTCGCACCTACAGTCCGAGCGCCATCCTGAGCCTGTCGAGCAAACCCCCCTGAAGATCGAACACTGTCTCCATCTCCTCGTTCGAGAGTTCGAAATCGAACACGTCGAGATTCTCGGCCATGTGGTCGCGACTGCTCGCTTTCGGGATAGCCGCGACGCGGTCCTGCTGGAGTAGCCAGCGCAGTGCGACCTGCGAGGGCGTCTTGTCGTAGCGGTCGCCGATCTCGGCGAGCGTCTCGTCGTCTGCGACTTTTCCCTTGGCGAGTGGACTGTACGCCGTTAGCAGAACGTCGGTGTCGATACAGAACGACAGCAGGTCCGTCTGGTCGGTGTACGGGTGGTACTCGACCTGGTTCGTGAGGATCGGCGTCTCCGAGGCGTCGATGGCCGCCCGCAGTCCGTCGACAGAGAAGTTACTGACGCCAATATGGCGGACTGTCTCCGCCTCCTGTAACTCGTTCATCGCACCGATAGTCTCGGCGACTGGAGCGTAGTCGCGCGGCGCGTGGATCAACAGGAGGTCGACGTACTCCGCGTCGAGGCGGTCGAGGCTCGCCTCGAAGGACGCGTGACCGTCGTCGGGCGAGAGATTCGACGGGTCGATCTTGGTCGTGACGAACAGATCCTCACGGTCGACCGGGTGGTCGCGAATGGCCGCGCCGACCGCCGCCTCGTTGTCGTACATCTGGGCCGTGTCCAGGTGTCGGTACCCGAGGTCGAGAGCAGTCTCGACGGCGTTCCGGCACTCCTCTCCTTCCATGCGGGCCGTCCCGAGGCCGAGCACCGGTACGTCAACGCCCTGGACGGTGACGGTTTCCATCGCTCGACGTACGGGCGCGACTCCAAAGAAACCGGTCGGTCCGCGTGACCGCTGTGGCGTCCGGTCAGTGCTCGACGAACTCGACGAGGATACCGCCGGTCGATTTCGGGTGGAGGAAGGCGACGTCGTGGCCCCACGCGCCGGGGCGGGGTTCGTCGTCGATCAGGTCGACACCGCGGTCGCGCGCGGCGTCCAGCGCCGCCTCGATGTCGTCGGTTTCCAGGGCGAGGTGGTGGATCCCCGGGCCGTTCCGGTCGAGATAGCGCGCGACGGTCCCATCGTCGATCGGTTCGAGCAACTCGAAGTAGCCGTTACCCAGGTCGAGGAAGACGACCCGGAGGTCGTCGAGGTCTTCCTCGTGGACGACCGGCGCGTCGAAGAGGTCGGCGTACAGGGCCGCGAGGTCGTCGGCGTCTTCGGTGGCGAGGCCGGCGTGGTCGAACTGCATGGCTGAGCGAACGCGGAGGAACCACTAATAGGAAGCGAACAGGCGACGCTCGGGTTCTCGGCGCGACGGTGCGTCGCACTCCCGCGCTGGCCGTCGCGCGACCGGATTCATACTGACGGACGCAAATCACTGAAGAATTTCGCGGGGGCGTCCCCGCGAAATGTCTGAAACAGTTACGTCCGACATATCAGGTCACGCCGACGGGTGGCCTCGCCCTCGTACAAAAACCTGGGGTCAACCGACAGTAGCGCTTGCAACTGTTTACACATCCGACCGCATGCAACCGTGCGGTCGAGTGTGGGCAACTCGCAAGCGCTACTATAGCGTCCCGCCCGGACGATGCTCCCCGAAGACATCGCGAAGCACGTCACAGACCTCGCCGACCGTCGCGTACGCTTTCACGGCGTCGACGATGTACGGCATCACGTTTTCGTCGCCCTCGGCGGCCTCGCGGAGCGCGGCGAGTGCGGCCTCGGTCTCCTCGTCGTCCCTGTCGCTTTTGGCGGTCTCCAGTCGGTCTATCTGCCGGCGTTCGTCCTCTTCCGTGACCTCCTGAATGTCCATCTCGGGCTCCTCGTCGGTCTCGAACTCGTTGACGCCGACGATGATTCGGTCGCCTTCCTCTATCTCCTCCTGACGCTCGAACGCGGTGTCTTGGATCTGTCGCTGGACCCACTGTGATTCGACGGCGCGTAACATGCCGCCTTTCTCGTCGACGGTGTCCAGAATGTCGAACGCCTCCGATTCGAGTTCGTCGGTGAGGTTTTCGACGTAGTAGCTCCCGGCGAGTGGGTCGATGGTGTCGGCGGCCCCGGACTCGTGGGCGAGGATCTGCTGGGTGCGAAGCGCCGTGCGAACGCTCTCCTCGGTCGGGAGCGCCAGCGCCTCGTCCTTGCCGTTCGTGTGGAGGCTCTGGGTGCCGCCCAGGACGGCGGCGAGCGCCTGATAGGCGACGCGGACGACGTTGTTCTCGATCTGCTGGGCGGTGAGCGTCGACCCGGCGGTCTGGGTGTGAAACTTCAACTGCTTCGACTTGGGATCGTCCGCGTCGAAGCGCTCCTCCATGATCGTCGCCCACATCCGTCTGGCGGCCCGGAACTTCGCCGCCTCCTCGAAGATGTTGTTGTGGGCGTTGAAGAAAAAGGAGAGTTGGGGAGCGAACTCGTCGACGTCGAGGCCCGCATCGAGCGCCGCCTCGACGTACTCGATGCCGTTACCGAGGGTGAACGCGAGTTCCTGTGCGGCCGTAGACCCCGCCTCGCGGATGTGATAGCCGGAGATAGAGATGGTGTTGAAGTTCGGCGTCTCGTCGGCACAAAAGTCGAAGATGTCGGTGATGATCCGCATCGACGGCTCCGGCGGGTAGATGTAGGTGTTGCGCGCGACGTACTCCTTCAGTAAGTCGTTCTGGATGGTGCCGCGCAGTTGCTCGCGGTCGACGCCCTGCCGGTCGCCGACGGCGATGTACATCGCGAGCAACACGGACGCGGGGGCGTTGATCGTCATCGATGTCGACACCTCGTCCAGCGGGATGCCGCCGAAGACGGTTTCCATGTCGTGCAGCGTGTCGATCGCGACGCCCGACTTGCCGACCTCGCCGGCGGCCATGGCGTTGTCGGAGTCGTACCCCATCTGGGTCGGCAGGTCGAACGCCATCGAGAGACCGGTCTGGCCCTCGTCGAGCAGGTAGTTGAACCGCTCGTTCGTCTCTTCGGGCGTCCCGAAACCCGCGTACTGCCGCATCGTCCACAGGCGGCCGCGATAGCCGGTCGAGTAGACGCCGCGAGTGTATGGCTCTCGCCCCGGATACCCCAGGTCGTCGTCGTAGTCCATGTCCGCCACGTCGTCGGGCGTGTACAGCCGGCTAACCGTCTGCCCGCCCGTGTCGGTGGTGAACTGCTCCTTGCGCTCCCCGAACCGCTCGACCGTCGGGTCGACGTCGTCCGCCTCCCACTCGGCCTTCGACTCGCGGATCGCTTCGAGGTCGTCCGAGTCGAACATTATTTTAACGGAAGGTTTCCACCGACCTTAATGGTTGACGGATCGAGCGGGTCGGCGGCGGTGCCACACGTTACCGGGTGTCGGAAACTGCCACCGGTCCGTTTTTGCTCGTGGACGACCGAGTTGCGAGTATGTCGACGCCCATCCCCGACGACGACGGCGATACCGACAGGCGACGGGCGGCGCTGTACATCGCGCCCTTTCTCGCTTTGGGTATCGGGAACCTGGTTCTGATCCTTCAGTGGGGCGTCAATCCGCTGTGGGGCTTCGCTATCCTGCCGCCGATACTCTTTATCACCGTCATCGGGTGGATAGCGTTCAAGGGCGGGTTCGTCCACGACCGCGAGAACGAACTGGCCGAGTGAAAGGCCACAGTCGCACTCACTGAGCAACGGCGGAAACCGATCTCACCGCCCGGTGTCGTACTTGTACGACGTGTTTTCCGGATCGATACCGAAGTCCTCCGCGGACTCCTCCGGTTCGTCGTCCGCTTCTACCGTCGCGCCCTTGAATCGCTGGCGGAACCGATCCGGCATCACGAACTCCGAAACGGAGAGCACCATCGCGACGGCCTCGGGCGCGATGTCGTCGCGCTTACTTTCGAGGCGGTCCCGTAGCACGGCGGGCAGTTCGTCCTCGGCGATCCGCTCGAAGCCGAACTGCGCGAGGTAGGCTGGTTCGTCGACCAGCGAGTAGACGAACGAGAACCCCTCGTCGCGGGCGTGCTCGACCAGACGCTCGACGACGTGCGCCCCGACGCCGTTCCCTCGCCAGTCCTCGACGACGCCGATACTCGTCAGTTCGCAGACGTCGTCACCATCCTCTACTTTGTGGATCCGGATGCGGCCGAACCCGGCCTTCTCCCCAGTCTCCTCGTCCAGCGCGATGACGTAGTCGCGGGAGCGAAACGCCGTTTCGTCCAGTCCCATCGCTTCGATGTGGTCGAGCAACCAGACCTCTTCCCTGTTTTTGGCCTCCCGGACGTACATGGATGGAAGTTTGTCCCCTGTGGTAAAAAGGGTGCCCCGACGCGGTCGGAAAAGTTCTTGGTCGATCCAATAAGAATCCCATACGAGGACCAACCATGGAATCACTTGCTGACGTGGACGAGGTCGTCCACACGCCGACACAGGAGTTCGTCGAATCTACGAACGTGTACGAGTTCATGCGGGAGTACGGCATGGAGGACTACGACGAACTGATCGCTCGGACCACCGGCGATGTCGAGGGGGTCGAGGAGTCCGGCGTCGACTGGTTCTGGGACGAAATGGTCGACTACCTCGACATCGAGTTCTACGAGGGGTACGACGAGGTCCGTGATGACTCGGACGGTCCCCAGTTCACCGACTGGTACCCGGGTGGAGAGATAAACATCGCGCACAACACGCTCGACCGCCACGCCGACCCCGAGAGCGAGACGCGGAACAAGGTGGCCTGTATCTGGGAGGGCGAGGACGGTGATATCCGGGAGATCACGTATCACGAACTCGCGCGTCAGTCGAACAAGGTCGCAAACGCTCTGGAAGAGCGGGGCGTCGGGACCGGCGACACCGTCGGCCTGTACATGCCGATGATCCCCGAGGTGATCTCTATCCTGTACGGCTGTTTCAAGGTCGGCGCTATCGCCGTTCCGATCTTCTCCGGGTTCGGCGTCGACGCGACCGCGACTCGCATCGAGGACAGCGAGTGTTCGGTCATGTTCACCGGTGACGGCTTCTACCGGCGCGGCAGCGAGGTGACGCTGAAGGGTGCTGCGGACGAGGCTATCGAAGAGGCGGGACACGTCGAACACACCATCGTCTACGACCGATTCGGTAGCGAGGCGGACGCCGAGAGCGACACCACGGGAGACAGCGGGACCGAAGCCTCGATTCCGTGGAACGACGACCGCGACGAGTGGTGGGACGACGCCGTCGAAACCGCCGACGACGAGTACGAGACGAAGGAACTTCCGTCGGACCAGGAGGCGATGCTGCTCTACTCGTCGGGGACGACGGGGCGACCGAAAGGTATCGTCCACACCCACGCCGGCGTCCTCGCTCAGTGCGCCAAGGAGATCTACTTCGGCTTCGACCACAAGGACCACGACCGTTTCTTCTGGGTCAGCGACATCGGGTGGATGATGGGGCCGTGGACGCTGATCGGCAACCAGCATTTCGGCGGCACCGTGTTCATGTACGAGGGCGCGCCCGACTACCCCGAACCGGACCGCTTCTGGGAGATGATCGACCGCCACGGCCTGACGGTGTTTGGCATCTCGCCGACCGCCATCCGCGCCCTCCGCAAGCAGGGCGACCACTGGGTCGAGGGTCACGACCTCTCGACGCTCCGCCTGTTGGGGTCGACCGGCGAACCCTGGGACCCGGAGTCCTGGCAGTGGTTTCACGAGAACGTCGGCGGCGGTGACGCGCCGATCATCAACATCTCCGGCGGCACCGAGATCTGCGGCTGTTTCCTCATGCCGATGCCGATCCAGGACCTGAAACCGTGTACGCTCGGCGGCCCCGGTCTCGGCATGAACATCGACATCGTGGACCACAACGGCGAGTCCATCGCGGACACCCACGAGCGCGGATTCCTCGTCGCCCGCGACTCCTGTCCCAGCATGACGAAATCGCTCTGGGAGGGCGACGAGCGCTACCTGGAAGAGTACTGGTCGAACTGGGACGACCTCTGGGACCACGGCGACTGGGCGCAGAAGGACGAGGACGGCTTCTGGTTCCTCCACGGCCGCGCCGACGACGCACTGAACGTGGCCGGCCGCAAGGTCGGCCCCGCCGAGGTCGAGGGGGCGCTCATCGAACACCCTGACGTGAATCAGGCCGCCGCCGTCGGCGCGCCGGACGACACCACCGGCACCGCCGTCGTCACGTACGTCGTCACCGAGGACGGCGTCGAGGAGACCGACGAACTGCGCGACGAACTGCGGGCGCAGGTCGGCGAGGAACTCGGCAAACCGTTCCGCCCGCGCGAGGTGCTGTTCGTGGACGAGTTCCCCAAGACACAGAGCGGGAAGATCATCCGCCGCGCCATCGAGGCGACGTACACCGGCGAGGACCTCGGCGACATGAGCAGCATAGAGAACCCCGACGCGCTAGACGAGATAGACGCGGCGCGGTAGCGTCGCCTGTCCAAGCACGGAGAGGTGGACATACCAACCTCCGGGTTTTGGGTGGTCCGGTTCGTTTAGTGACGTATGGGTAAATCTGGCACGCACGAGCGCCTCGAAGCACGGCCTATCGACGACGACTCGCTCATGTTCGTCGACGACGACCACTTCGTCGAAGAGACGGTCTGTCTCGTGACCGGGGCCGGGTCCGGTATCGGCCGGGCCACGGCAGTCGCGATGGCCGCGAACGGAACGACCGCCGTCGCGACGGACGTCGACGAGTCGGGACTCGCCGGAACGGCGGAGTTGGGCGACGAGATAGGCGTCGACGGCCGCGTCGAGACGGTCGCTGGCGACCTCACTGACGACGACGATATCGAGCGCATCGTCGAGACGGCGGCGGACCACGGAACGCTCCGCTATCTGGCGAACGTCGCGGGCATGCAACACATCGACGCCATCGAGGACTTTCCGATGGAGCAGTACGACCGGATGCACGACGTGATGCTACGGGCACCGCTGTATCTCGCGAAACGGACCATCCCGCACATCCGTGCGACCGACGACGGCGTCGGTGCCGTGGGAAACATGGCGTCGGTCCACGGCCACTACGTCACGTCCGACAAGGTCGGGTACAACGTCTCGAAGTTCGGCCTCCGGGGGCTGACGCAGTCGATCGCCGCCGAGGGGGGAGACGGACTGCGCTCGTTCTCGATCAGCACGGGGTACGTGAAGACGCCGCTTGTCACCGAACAGATACCAGACACCGCGGAGCAACGAGGCATCTCCGTCGACGAGGTCATCGACGACGTGATGCTCGGCCAGTCCCGCGTCACGGAGATGATGGATCCCGTCGACGTCGCCAACCTCTTCGTGTTCGGCTTCTCGAAACACGCGACGCATCTGAACGGCGGCGACCTGCTGTTCGACGGCGGCATGACGCTCACGTACGAATAGACGGGTTTGTGGCGTCTGGCCCGCCGTAGTCGGGGGAATACCGTCCCGCTACGACTCCCACTCGCGGCGTAACAGGCCGTACTGGACGCCGTCGCGGTACGCGCCGTCGACGTACCACGCGTTCCGCAGACGCGCCTCCTGCGTGAAGCCGAGCGATTCGAGCAGGCCGCGGGACGCCTCGTTGAAGCCGTACGCGCCCGCGCTGATGCCGTGGACCGGATGCGAGCGAAACACCGCGTCAACGACGAGTTCGACGGCTTCGCCGGCGTAGCCCTCGCCGTGGTAGTCCGGGTCGAGCCAGTAGCCGAGCCACGCCCGCTCCCTGTCGACGCCGCGGGCGTGGACCGCGCCGACGGGCGTCGTCTCCTCTTCGTCGGGGTCGCCAGCGGCCGCGCCCTCTTCGTCGAGACAGACGAGAAATCCGCGCGTTCCCTCGTTCTCGGTGTCGTTTTCGATCCGCTCTCGCACTTCGGCTTTCGTCTGGTGCGAGTCGATGCCGAGTGAGAACCGAACGCGAGGGTGGGTCGCACACGTCTGGACGAACTCCGCGTCCTCGCGTTCGACGGCACGCAGAGTGACGCGTTCACCGGCGTCGATGATCGGCCCCGGCATCACTCCCACTCGCGGCGCAACAGGCCGTACTGTATTTCGTCGCGGTACGCGCCGTCGATGTAGCGGCACTGTCGCTGCCGCGCCTCCTGCGTGAAGCCGAGTGATTCGAGCAGGCCGCGCGACGCCTCGTTGAAACCGTACGCGCCCGCACTGATGCCGTGGACCGGATGCGAACTGAATATGTCGTCGACGGCGAGTCGGACCATCTCTTTCCCGTAGCCCTCGCCGTGGAACTCCGGAAGCAGCCAGTACGCCAGCCACGGCCGGTCGCCGTCGACGTGGCGCGCGCTCACCGACCCGATCACCGTCGTTTCGTCCTCGTCCGGGTGTCCGGCGGACGGGTCGTCGTCTACGCACGCGATGTACGCTACGGTGCTGTCGCTCTCTAGCCACTCTTCCATGCCCGATTCCAACTGTGCGCGACTGCTCGGAAAGACGGACCCGAGGGAAAACCGGATCCGGGGGTCTGTTTTCGACCGCTGGAGGACCGCGGCGTCCTCGCGCTCGACGGTACGCAAGACGACGCGCTCGCCGGCGGTGACGACGGGACCGGGCATCACCGGCCCTCCCACTCCTCGTGGAGCAAGCCGTACTGATACACGTCGCGGTACTCGCCCTCGACGAACAGAACCTCGCGGTTACGCCCCTCCTCGACGAAGCCGACCGCTTCGACGTGCTCGCGAGTCGCCTCGTCGCCAGCGACCACTTCGACGCCTATGGTGTTCGGGTCGTACGTCCGAAGCACCGTGTCGACCGCCAGCGAGAGCGCCTCGACGCCGTAGCCCTCGCCGCGGAACGCCGGCGCGACCCAGTGATTGACGCCCGGCCGGTCACGGTCTACGTGGGTCACGGCGACGAACGCCACAGGGGTCGTCTCGTCCTCTTCGGGATGTCCCCAGGGTGCGTCGTCATCGTCAACGCAGGCGAGATACGCCGCCGTGTCGCTCTCTTCGAGGTCGCCTTCGAGCAGTTCCTCGACCTCTGCGTGGTTCTTGTGACCGTGTTCCTGAAACCCGACACGCGCCCACGGGTCCGCGAAGAGTCGCTGTACGAACTCGGCGTCCTCTCGTTCGACGGTACGCAACACGAGGTCGTCGCCGGCCTCGACTATCGGCCCCGGCATCAGTCGTCCTCCCACTCCTCACGGAGCAGTCCGTACCAGACGACGTCGACGTGTTCGCCGTTCCGGAACCGCGCGTCGCGCAGTTGTCCCTCGTGCGTGAACCCGAGGTTCTCCAGAACGCCCACGGAGCCTTCGTTCGGTGCGAACGCCTGCGCCTGCAGTCCGCGGATCTCGTGTGCGTTGAACGCGTAGTCCACGAGGACGCCGACCGCCTCCGTACCGTACCCCTCGCCCTGATACTCGGGGAGGATCCAGTACGATATCTCGGGACGCGTGTGGTGGAGGTTGCTCAGTCTCACTTTCCCGATGGGGGTCGGCTCGTCCCCGTCTTCGAGACAGACGAGGAGTCCGACGTTCAGCGGGTCACCCTCGTCGTCTTCGATGTTTGCCTCGGCTTCAGTCTCGCTCTCGGGGCGGTTCAGGCCAAGCGTCACCCCTACATCCGGATGGTTGTGTCCTCGCTGAATGAACTCTGCGTCCTCGTGTTCGACCGTCCGGAGGGCGAGACGGTCGCCGCGACGGAAAACTGTCCCTGGCATGTCACAAAGATGAGACAGGGGCACTAAATCGGTTTCGGGAGAGTGGGTCGCATTGACGAACGACGGCTCGCCGCCGGACAGCGCGGCCATCGCGCAACTGGAAACGGCAGGGGTAGTCGACCGCGGGCCCGCTCAGTCGTCCGCAGGTCCGCTCAGTCGTCCGCAGGCCCGCTCAGTCGTCCGTCGGGGCCGCCCCGGTCGCTTCGTTCCCGACCCAGGTACCGCCCGTGAAGTCGACCGCGTGGTTCCACTTGGCGACCAGCGTCGTCACCGCAAGGTCACCGCTGATGTTCGTCATCGTCCGCATCCGGTCGAGGATGGGGTCGACGCCGGCGACGAAGCCGACTATCTCCAGCGGAAGCCCGAGTTGCGTGAGCACGAGCGTCAGCATGATGAGGCCGGTTCCGGGGACGCCCGCGGCCCCGACGCTCGCGAGCACGGCGATAGCAACGACGGTTAGCTGTTCGGTGATTGTCAGCGAGACGCCGGCGATGTTCGCGGCGAAGATGGCGACGACGCCCTGGTACATCGCCGTCCCGTCCATGTTGATCGTCGCGCCAAGCGGTAACGAGAAGCTGTAGACGCTCTCGTCGATCTGGAGGTTGATCTCCGCGTTAGACATCGTCACCGGGAGCGTCCCGCTGGACGAACGGATGCTCAACGCGGTGATCAACGCTTCCTTCCCTCCGACGAGGAAACCACGCGGCGACTCGCCGACCAGCAGCGCGATGATGCCGCCGAGGTGAACCACGGCGATGTGGATCGTCACCGCCAGCGCCACCGCGAAGATGAGCATGGCAAAGGGGACGATAGCGTCGACGCCGGCCTGCCCGAACACCGCCGCCATCAGGGCGAACACCCCGATAACGCCGTACTCCATCACGCCCCAGACGATCTTGAACATCGCCTCGGCACCGGCCTCCATGATGTCGAATATCGTCTCTACGCCGCGACGGACGTCTCCCTCGTCTAGTTCCTCCTGGAGCATCGCCAGCGCCAGGCCGAACACGATGGCGAAGAAGATGGTGGGCAACACGTTCCCCTCCGCCATCGCAGCGATCGGGTTTTCCGGAACGATGCCCAGAAACACCTCCACGATGTCTGGCGCTTCCGCCTCCTGTGCCTCCGCGTCCGTGAGTTCGAGGCCGGTACCCGGGTTCAGCAGGTTGCCGACCGCCAGACCGATGAACACCGCAAATGCCGATGTGATCGCGTAGAGCATTACGACCTGCCCGCCGATCTTTCCGAGACTGCTCGGCGAGAGTCGCCGAGCGCCCATCACCAGCGTGAACACGACGATGGGGATGATGAGCATGCTCAGCAGGCGAACGAACAGGTCCCCGAGCGGTTGCAGTCGCGTCGCCGGGTCACCCACAGCGAGTCCGAACAGTGACCCGAGGACGAACGCCGCCCCGATCCGGTACACAATCGGGATCGAACGGTACTGCCGCCAGTATCGAATCGTGCTACTAATTGATATCCCTCGGCCTTCTGTTTCATTACACCTCCATATAAATTCACGTGTAGTATGGGGGTATACTATTGGCTGTCCCTGTTTCAGCTAGTTCGTGGGGCCGTTCGCGCCGCGGCGACCAGTCCGGTCCCGACCAGTCCGACCGCACCAGCGGCGACGAACGCCGGCGCGTAGGTGCCCGTCACGTCGAACGTCAGTCCGGCCGCCCAGGGTGCGACCAGACCCGACACGGCGAACGAGAGCGAGACGAGGCCGAAGACCGCGTTCGGGTTCGTGGTCCCGAACAGGTCCGTCGTCAGCGGCGAGAGGAGTGCCCCGTTCCCCCCGTAGGCCACACCGTAGACGACGGCGAATGCGTACAGTCCTACCGCCGATTCGACAAGCGGCAGTGCGAGCGTCGACGCGCCCATCGCCGCCGAGCACGCGACGAACGTCCGGTGTCGACCGACCCTGTCCGCACCCCACCCCACGGCGATCCGGGCGACGCTCGTGGTCGCGCCGATAACGGCCAGCGCGAGCGCACCGACTCGCTCCCCGATGCCGACCGCGCCGGCGTGGGCGACCACGTGAACGAAGACGACGTACAGCGTCGCGTAGACCAACACCCACCCGACGAACACGAGCAGGAACGTCCGCGAGGCCGCGACCGCGACGACCTCGTCGCGATAGACTGACCAGTCCGTGGGCGGGCGTTCCGGGTACCCCGTCGGGAACTCCACGCTCGCGTCGATACCTTGACTCGGGGGGTCGTCTGCGACCAGTGTCACTGCCACCGCCAGCAGGAGCGCCGCACCGAGAGCCACCGCCAGCAGGGCCGCCCGCCACCCGGCCGATGAGACGAGGACGCTCGCCGCCGGTGCGACCACGAGCATCCCGACGCCGAGACCGGCAGTCGCCACGCCGGCCGCGAGGCCGCGGCGTCGCCGGAACCACCGCGGGACGGTGGCGTACGAGACGACGTACACCGCGCCGAGGCCGACCGCCGTCAGCACTCCGTAGCTGAGAAGCAACGTCAGAAGCGACCGCGCCCGCGTCGCGAGCAGAGTCCCCGCGACGAAGAGGCCGCCGCCCAGCCCCAGCAACCGCCGGACGCCGTATCGGTCGGCCAGAACGCCGATCCCGGCGGCTGAGACGTAGATGACTGCCGTCTGGACGGAGAACACGAGCGACACGTCGGCGCGAGACAGTCCCAAATCGCGCTGGATCGGTTCCAGAAACACGCTGTACGAGTACGAGACGCCGAAGACGACGAGCGCGCCCAGGAAACACCCGGCGACGACCGACCACCCGCGGTAGACCCTCGCGCTATCGACCATCTATCCGTCCGTGGTCTCGAAAAGATTTAAAACTATTATTGTTGCCTTTTTACTAGGTATGTCAACTGATACCACTTCAGCGGACGGCGAAAACGCGATAGAGCGCGCGGGGCGGCGACTGGCGGATGTCGTCGAACGGTGGATGCCGAGTCCGTTCCTGTTCGCGATCATCCTGACATACGTGGTGTTCGTCGTCGGGATCGCGGTCGAGAACACCGGCCCCTTCGAGATGGTCGAATTCTGGGTCGACGGGTTCTGGGCCTTCCTCACGTTCGCGATGCAGATGGTACTCATCCTCATGACCGGTTTCGTGATAGCGTATCACCCACGGGTCAACGACCTGCTCCAGCGATTGGCGGCGATACCGAACGACGGCAAGCAGGCAGTCGTTCTCGTCGGCGTGTTCGCGATGGTGCTAGGGTGGATCCACTGGGGACTGAGTCTTATCGTCGGCGCTATCTTCGCCCGCGAGATGGGCAAGGCCGCCCACGAACGGGGAATCGAGGTCCACTACCCGCTGTTGTGCGTGGCGGGGTACATGGGTCTCGGCCTGACGTGGCACTGGGGTCTGTCCGGGTCCGCCCCGTTGCTTCTCAACACGCCGGGCAACGAGTTCGTCGAACTCGATATCCTCGGCGGTGTCGTCCCCACCAGCCAAACCATATTCAGCGCGTACGCGCTGACCTTGACCGCCCTCTCGATCCTCTTCGCAGCGGCCGTACTGTACCTGTTGACGCCTGGTCCGGAACGGTCCGAGGGAATCACGGAGTTCGTTCCGGAGACCGAACTGTTCGGCGCGGTATCAGACGGCGGCGAGCGGTCCGACGGTCCGGAAGCCTCCTCTGAGGACCGCTCTGACGGGGGCGAGGCGGTCGACGACGAGTCGGCCGATGCCGAACCGGTCCCCGCCGAACGGATCGACAACAGCCGTATCCTGGGCGGAGTGATCGCGCTGACCGGCGTCGCGATGGTCGTCTACACGCTGGCAACCCAGGGGCTAGACGGGTGGAACCTCAACGTCGTCAACTTCGCGTTCCTGTTTTCCGGCCTGTTGATCTACCAGCGCCCGGCGCTCTACCGCGAGCGGTTCGGCGAGGCCGCGGAGGCCGCCGCCGGCATCATTCTGCTGTTTCCCTTCTTCGCGGGTATCCAGGGGATGATGAACGCGTCCGGCCTCTCCGAGACTATCGCCGAAACGCTGTTCGCGGTGTCGACACCGGCGACGTACCCCGTCATCGCCTGGATCACCGGCGCAGTCGTGAACATGTTCGTCCCCTCCGGTGGCGGCGAGTGGATAGTCATCGGACCGTCCGTGATCGAGGCGGCACAGGACCTCGGCGTTCCGGTCGGCAAGGCGACGATGGCCTACGCCGTCGGCGACGCTCACACGAACCTGTTCAACCCGTTCTGGGCGATCCCGCTGCTCGCTATCACGGGCATCAAAGCCCGCGAGATGTTCGGCTACGCCATCGCGATGCTCATCGCGCTGATCCCCTTCCTCGCCGTCGTGTTGTTTGTCCTGCCGTACTGATCGAGGGCGTGCCGTTTTCTCTCGGCGACGCGTCGTCGACCGCTCCCATTGGCTTCTGGCGCGACGAAACCGACCGTAGCGCCGCTGAGAGGCTACTTTGTAGCACAAAGTAGATTACAGCACAAACTTTATTGTGAGCCAGACCGATCGTGACGGTAGGCTCATGGCAGTGGAAACGTACGAGACATCGCACGACGGCGGGTGGGCCAGCCAGGTCCACGCGTTCACGGAACGATACCTGCGGGAGATAGCCCGGAGTCGCGTAATGCTGGCCTGGTCGGTCGGCTTTCCCGCTGTGTTTTACCTCCTGAACCTCGCGCTGTTTATCGATCTGAGCACCGTTCCCGACGAACTTCTCGGCCAGGTGAAAGGTGCGGTCGTGATCGGGTTCGGGACGTTCACAACGATCATCGTCTGCATCAGCGTGTTCGCGCAGTTACTGGTCAACGACATCGAGGCCGGTCGGTACGAGCAGTTCCGGTCGCTTCCCGTCTCACCCACTGCCGACCTGGTCGGTCGCATTCTGGCCGGCGTGATAGTCGCGCTCTCGGCGTTTCTCGTGATGCTCGGCATCGGCGTCCTGACCGGTGCCGAGTACGGCCTCCGCGACCCTGCATCGTTACCGCTCGCGTTGGGGGCGTTCATCGCTTTCGCGGTCCCCTGGCTGACGCTCGGACTCCTTCTCGGGGCTGTCCTGAGTGACGCCCGCTACGCGACTGTCATCTCGACCGTCGCCGCGCTGGTGCTTTACTTCGTTACGGGGTTCAACGGTGCCGAACCGTCCATGTTCGCCGCCGACGCGACGCTTCTCAACTACCTCCCGAACACCCTTCCCAACCGGTTTCTCAACTATCATCTAACGACTATCTCGAACTGGGGGGCGTCCGGCATGACGCCGCCGCCGGTGCCGACCGGTCCCCGGTGGGTCGGTCTGCTCGCGGCGTACGGTGCCGGGAGCTTCCTCCTGGCACTCGGGATCATGCGTCGTCTGATCTACAAACGGGGTGTTCTGCCGTGAGTACCCCCGCGCTCCGCGCCGAAGGCGTCCGGAAGTCGTTCGGCAACGACGGCGTCGTCGACGACGTCGACCTCTCTGTCGAACCCGGCGAGATCCTACTGCTCATGGGCCCGAACGGTGTCGGTAAGACCGTGCTGCTGTCGTGTCTCGCCGGGAGTTCTCGACCCACCTCGGGAACGGTGACAGTCGACGGTCGAACTATCGGCGAGGACGGCGGCGAGACGCTGAGTTTCATGCTGCAGAACGCGATGAGTATCGGACGCCTCACCGGACGGGAGAACGCTCGGTTCTACTCTCGTCTGCATCCTCGCTTCACCGACCGCTGGCGTGAGGACGTCGCGGCGTTCGAACTCGAAGACGACCTCGACAAACTCGTCGAGAACTACTCGGAGGGGATGACCCGGAAACTCGAACTCGCACTCACGCTCAGCGTCGACGTGCCGCTCTACCTGCTCGACGAACCCACGGCCGGTATCGACCTCGCGATGCTCCAGCGCTTCCACGACCGCATCCTCGACGCCAACGACGAGGGCAAGACCTTCGTCATCGCGAGCCACCGCCCACAGGACGCCGAACTGGCCGACCGTATCGCGTTCATGGTCGACGGGACGGTGACGGCGACCGGTCCCCCGGACGAACTGCTTGCGTCGGTACCGCCTGTCGTCCGCGTTGCCGGACCGCGTGCGGCCACCGCCGCGAAGGACCACTTCGTCGGTGGCGAACTGTTTCACGCTGGAGCGGAGGCCCGCGGGTTCCTCGACCCGGAGAGCGACGTAAGCGACATCAAAGCCGTCCTGGCCGACGCCGAGTCCTCCGGTAGCGCTCGTGTGACGACAGCGGATCCGACGTACACCGACCTGTTCAACTACCACGTCCACCTCGACGGCGAGACGAACTGATAGGCGACGACGGCTGCGACCGCGGCCACGGTCGATCCCCGCGTCCGTGTTTTCTGGGCGGGCCGCGGCGTCGTGTCAGGTCGATCGAAGCGGAACAATCATACTGCGTCCCCCGCAACCTCCGGCGAAGCGACTGACGGCACATCATGTCAGAACAGGACGTCGACCCCCAGGACCTGCAGCGCGAACTGGACCAGATCAAGGGCGCGATGGGAATCGAGGAGCGATACCCCGGCCAGCGCCGGATGTGGCTGGTCTACGGCGTCGTCATCGGTCTCACGGCCATCATCACGAACGTCGCGTTCACCGCCGACCTGCCTAACGCCGCGTACATCGCGCTCTGGTACGGCATGGTCGGCGTCATCGCGGTAGCACAGTGGCGACTCGTTTCGAACGCGTCGACCGAACGCTCCTCGTCGGGGCTCGACTGGTGGATCCTTCTGACCGCGCTGATAGTTTCGCTCCACGCCATGTGGACCTCGCTGGGGCCGCTGATAGCCGAAAACTCCACTGGTGCCGCCCGCGGCGCGCACTACTTCAGTCACGTGCTGATCTTTCTCGGACTCGGACTGCTCGTCGCCGGGAACATACTCAAAGCCGAACGGATCCGGCGGCGCGACAGGTTACCGTTCTACGCGGGCGGCGTCTGGATGCTCGTACTGGGTGTGCTGTTACCCCACTCTCGATACCTCCAGCTAACCGGCTACGCGCTGTTCGGTGTCCTGTTTCTGATCCACTCTGTCGCCGCGTACGCGCTGACCAAGTGAGCCCATGGAGTTCGACAAACTCGTCCACCAGCCGACTCGGTTGCAGATATTCGCCTACCTCTACCGACACGGCGAGACAGGGTTCACCGAACTACAGGAGGAACTCGGGATCACGGAAGGGAACCTGGCCAGTCACCTCGGCACGATGGAGGACTCGGACGCCGTCGCAGTCGAGAAGGAGTTCGTCGACCGCAAACCGAAGACGACCTACCGGCTGACCGACGGGGGCGAGACGGCCTTCGAAGACCACATCGACAGGTTAGAGGCACTGATCGATGGGTTAGACGAGTAACCGCGCGGTGACGGCGTCGCGCTTCCTCGACCGTTCTGCGGCGACTACCGCGGTCGCGCTTCCTCGACCGGGATCGCCCGGTCACTCTGGTCGTCTCCCGCGACGGAGGCCGTCGCGTCCACCTTCGTGCCGTCCGCGCCGTCGAACGCTATTGCTCCGCCGACGAGCAACGGCGCGACGACGCCCGCGACGACAGTGCCCGGGTCGGACAACGGCGCGCGAACGGCGACGCGGTCGTCCGCGGTCAGTTCGTAGCCGTCGACGATCCGCTCCGCCGCCTCGAACAGGTCGCGGTGGGAGTAGGTCGCGTCACCCGTCGTCAACACCGGCGCGGTCGGGTCCCGTTCGACCGGGGGGAACGACGGGTTCTCGCTCCAGACGTCCCGCTCGAAGTGCGCCACGGCCGGGTCCGAGGGTTCCGTCCCGTAGCCGACGCGGTTCGTTCCGGCGGGTACCGCGGCGTCGTCGGCATCGGCCCCCGGGAGGACGAGCGCCTGGAGGTCGCTCGCCTCGCCGTCGTTCCAGCGTGAGACGCTGTCGAACAACGTCACGCCGCCCAGTAGCGCAGTGCCGAAAAACGAGAGTAGCGCTTGCGGGGTCTCGTCGTCGGCGACGAACACCGTAACGCTCTCCCTGACACCCTGGTGGCGCAGGAAGTTGCCCGTCTTCCAGGCCGTCGTACAGAAACGGTGGTAGTCGTACGTCGGCCCGTCAGCTATCGAGAGCGCGGTCGCCTCGCTCCGCCGGTCACGAGCGACCAGATCGTCGAGCGTCTCCATGCCTGCGGCTTGGGACGGGGCCGAGAAAAGCGCGCCGGGACGCTACCGCGGTTCAGTCTGCTCGGCGACGCGGTCGGAACGCGTGACGCGTCGGCAGTCGAACAGTTGTTCCAGGGTTCGTAGTTCGTCCGGCCGTAGCCGATGCGTGTCGACAGTACAGACGAGTTGGGTACCGTCGTCGGCAATGCGACGGTGGAGCAGGTCGAAGAAGGCGAAAAGCGGGAAGAGGTCGCACTCCGGAACGAGTCCCGGGAGTTCGTCGATGGCAACCCAGACGCCCGCATCGTTCGCCTCCTCGATCGCCTCTGACACCGAAACGCCCAGTTCCGAGAGCCCCATCGACCCCCCACCCCCCTCGGCCGGATCGATGGTGACGAGTTCCGCAGTACGGCCCCGATACCAGGACCCGACGGTAGTGGCCGCCTGCTCCGGTGCGACAGCGACGACTGTCTCGCACTGGGAGAGCGCGTCGAACGCCAGTTCTCGCTGCCCCGTACCGGACGGTCCGGCGACGAGGAAACTCTGCTCCGACGACGGGTCCGGTTCGTGCATGTACTGTGACATCCGGCAGCAGGTGATCCGGAACCACCTACCTTTGTTACACGTCGCCTAACGGACAGTAGAGAGCATCAAACCGGGGATCGCGACGGCGGCCGAGGCGTTCAAAACGAGTTCTTGATCTTCTCGAAGAACCCCTGTTCGACATCTATCTCCTCGCCTCCGGCCTCGGCGAACGCTTCGAGCGCCTCGCGCTGTTCCTCGTTCAGGCTCTCCGGCGTCACTACCTGCACCGTGACGTAGAGGTTGCCGTGGCCGCGCCGACGGAGGCGGGGCATCCCCTTCCCTTCCAGCTGGAACGTTTCTCCGCTCTGGGTTCCCGCGTCCACGTCGAGTTCGACGTCGCCCTCCATCGTCGGAACCGTGACCGTGTCGCCGAACGCCGCCTGCGGGAACGAGATTGCGTGGTGGTAGCGGAGGTCGTCGCCGTCGCGTTCGAAGTCGGGGTGGTCGGCGACGGACACCTCGATCAGGAGGTCGCCGTTCGGCCCGCCGTTCTCGCCCGGCGCGCCTTCGCCTTCCATCCGGAGGGTCTGTCCGTCGCGGATCCCTGGGGGGACCTCGACCGACAGGGACGCTTCGCGGCGGACCTTCCCCTGGCCGCGGCAGTCGCTACAGGTCTCCTCGTAGAGTTCGCCCTCGCCCTCGCACTGAGGACAGGTCGTCGTCTGCTGGACGCGGCCCAGCGGCGTCTGTTGCACCTGCGTTGTCTGCCCGCGACCGTTACACTCGGGGCAGGTCTGACTCTCGGTTCCCGGCGGGTGGCCCTCGCCGTTACAGGTGTCACAGCGCTCCGGTCGGCGAACGGTGACTGCCTTTTCGACGCCCTCGTACGCGTCTTCGAGGTCTATCTGGAGACGCGTCCGCAGGTCCGACCCCTGTCGCGGTCGGTCGCGTCTGCTGCCGCCGCTGCCGCCGAAGAACTGCTCGAAGATGTCGCCCATGCCGCCCGCGCCCCCACCGCCGCCGAACGGGCCGCCGCCACCGCCGAAGGGTCCGCCAGCGCCCCCGCCGCGGCCTTCGTCGAACCCGCCGCGTTTCTCGGCCTGTTCGAACCGCTCGTGGCCCATGCGGTCGTACGCGCGGCGCTTCTCCTCGTCGGTGAGCACTTCCTTCGCCTTCTTGGCTTTCTTGAACTTCTCCTCGGCGTTCGGTTCGTCGCTGACGTCCGGGTGGTACTTGCTCGCCATCTCGCGGTAGGCCTTCTGTATCTCCTCCTCGGACGCGTCCGTACTCACGCCGAGAACATCGTAGAAATCCTCGCTCATCAGTTGAGCGATCCTATACGGTTGAGCTACTTGAAAAGACTGGCTCGGGACCGTCAGAAGAATTGTCATCGCCTCTACGTAAACGCCCTTCAGGGAACCTTGATATCTGTCTTTGCGGTATGGTGACGTATGACAACCGAATCAGCAGAGTACGTCCGCGTCGCCGACCACGACGACCTCGTCGAGGAGGGTCGGGCGGTGACCACAGTCGAGGGACAACCGATGGCGCTGTTCCACCACGAGGGGGAGATCCGCGCCGTGAACAACCGCTGTCCGCACATGGGGTTCCCGCTGGCGAAAGGGACCGTCGAGGACGGGATACTCACCTGCCACTGGCATCACGCGCGGTTCGAACTCTCCTGCGGCGACACGTTCGACCCGTGGGCCGACGACGTCCAGACGTACCCGGTCGAGGTCCGGGACGGCGACGTGTACGTGGACCCGTATCCTGAACCCGACGAACCGCCGGTCGAACACTGGCAGAACCGTCTGGAAGCCGGACTCCGCGACGACCTCCGCCTCGTCATCGCCAAATCCGTCATCGGCCTGCTTGCGGACGACACCGACGAGCATAGCTCGTCGAGCCCCGGGACATCGTCCCGGAACGTCCCGTACACAGACCCCGTCAGAACCGGACTGGAGTTCGGCACGGAGTACCGCGCTGACGGGTGGGGGCCGGGCCTCGTCATCCTCGGCGCGATGGCGAACATGTACGACGACGTTCGCCCCGAGGACCGCCGCCGGGCGCTCTACCGGGGTTTGCTCGAAGTCGCGGACGACACCAGTGGCGAACCGCCGCGGTTCGAACAACCGACGTTTTCCAACCCTGACCTCTCGAAGGACCGCCTGAAACAGTGGTTCCGGAAAACCGTCGAAGTACGCGACGACGACGGCGCGGAGCGCTGCCTCCGCACCGCCGTGGCGACGCTCGACCCGCCGGAAATCGCGGAGATACTTTACGCCGCGGGCACCGACCACGTCTACCTCGACTCCGGCCACACGCTCGATTTCGTCAACAAGGCGCTGGAGACCCTCGACCACGTCGGGTGGGAGCACGCCGAGCAGGCCGTTCCGACGCTTGTCCCGCGGTTCACGCAGGCGCGCCGCAGCGAGGAGCAGTCCGAGTGGCGTCAGCCGATCGATCTGGGCGAACTGGTGTTCGAGTTTCACGGCGACCTCCCCGACCTGCTCGACGCGCGGGACGCCGGCGGCTGGGAACCGCAAGCGGGGTTCGTCGACACGCTGCTCTCCGACGACCCGCACGATATCGTCGACGCCGTTCGCGGGGCTATCCGGAACGGCGCGACCGCCGAGCAACTGGCCTCTCGCGTCACGTTCGCGGCGGCGACGCGGGTCGTTCAGTTCGCGACCACCAACGAATTCAACGATTGGAACACGGTCCATCACACGTTCAGCTACTGCAACGGCGTCCACGGCGGGGCCCGGCGCGTCGACGCGCCCGCGCTCTACCGCGGTGCGCTCCACGGCGCGATGAGCGTCTACCTCGACCGCTTCCTCAACACGCCGCCCGCGCCGATACCGGACGGCGACCCCGACGCGGACCCGGAAACAATCCCCGAGAAACTACTGGAGACGTTCGACAAGGAGGGCGAAGTCGACACCGCCGGCCGACTCGTCGCGGACTACCTCGCGGCCGACGGCGACCCCGCCGCGCTCAAGGCGACGCTCGGGCGGGGACTCCTCCGTGAGGACGCCGGGTTCCACACGCTCCAGCACGTCGAAGCCGGGTTCGAGCAGTTCGACCTCGCGGACGACCCCGACGAGGCGAGCGTGTATCTGATGGCCCCGGCGCGCTACATGGCCGCGCACTTCCCCACGCGGCGCTCGGCCGAGCAGACGTTCACCATCGCCGAGCGACTCCACCAAGGGGAGCGGATCCACAAGTAACGACGACCTTTGTCACCTTCGGGGGTGAACTGTTCTTCCCTTTAGATCCCCTGTACGGTTTCGATGAGGCCTACTGATTCGAGGACCATCCACGCGAGAAACAGCGCGTACAGGCCCAGGAAGCCAACGGCCTCGTTGTCGGTCAGTTCGAGATCCGTGCGGGTGAACACGATGAAAACGATAGTCGCGAACGCGAGAAACCCCATCGTCGGGATCGCCGCGAGGAAGTTGATAGTCGCCGACCCAGCTAGGAGGACGCCGACGGGGATGGCGACGAGCAAGTTGAACGTGTTGCTCCCGAGGACGTTCGTGAGACTGGTGACGTCCTCGCCGTTCGCGGCGGCGCGAACGCTGACGAACGCGTCGGGAAGGCTCGTCGCCGCGGCGATGACGGTTATCCCCCACAGGAAACTCGGCGTGTCGAAGATCGCTCCGAGAGTGAGCGCCGCCCGGATTATCCCTTCGACGCCGACTGCGATGAGGACCAGCGCCCCCGCGAGCGTCGCCCATTCCCGAAGCAGATTCACGTCGACGACCTCGGTAGCCGCGTGGTCGCTTGCGTCCTGCTGGTGGAGGAAGACGTAGACGCCGTACGTGGCGAGCGGAATGGCGGCGAGCGGCGGCGTGAGTATCGCGGCCCCGTTCGTCCCGCCGGGAACGTACGTCGCTCCGAGCGCGAACACGATAAAGAGGACGAGAACGCTGATGATGTAAAACTGGGCGTCCTTGTGGACGATGTCGCGGGTCGCTTCGAGTTGGTCGCTAAACAGCGCGGAGAGCGCCGGGATCACGAGGAGGTTGAAGATGGCGCTCCCGACGATGGCCCCGACGCCGAGAGAGAACTCGCCGTGGGCCAGCGTGCTGATCACGACGGAACTCAGTTCGGGAAAGCTCGACCCGACGGCGACGACGATAGCGCCGTGTACGGCGACGGGCAACCCGTAGTACTTGCTGAGGCGTTCAGCTGACCCTTCGAGGAGTTCGCTCCCCTTCCAGATGACGCCCGTCGCAGTCACTGCAAGTGCAAGCGAGACGAGGATGCCGTTCATCTGTTGGTATTTGTCGGTTCCCAGTGAAAGACGTGTCTCATCCAGACGCGTGAAACAGAGACGGCACTGCGTTCGTTTTCGAAACGTGACGTAAGCAAGTCTGTACTGGCTTTCGTCTCGTGTTCTCGCCGACTCGCTACTGCTCGTCGTCGCCTAACTGAAAAAGTTCGCTCCGCTCACGTTTTCAGACTTGGAAGCATCTCCGATGCTTCCAGCCTTCGGTCGCTCGTTTCTCTTACTCCCGAAGACACCGGGAGAGCTTTGCTCTCCCGAGCCGACGAGAACGACTCGACTCGCTACTGCTCGTCTTCGTCGTTCTCGTCGACGTCTTCGAAGTCCGCGTCGACGAACTCCTCGTCGTCGCCGGGCGCGCCGCCGGGGCCGCCCGCGGGACCGCCGGCCGGGCCGCCGCCCATTCCGCCAGCGCCAGCACCAGCGCCGCCTGCGCCGGCCTGGGCCTGCTGCTGGTACATCTGCTTGCCGATCTCCTGAAGTTCCTTGCTCAGGGTCTCGGTAGCGTCCTCGATCTCCTCCTTGGAGGCGTCGTCGTCCTCGAGGGTGGCTTCGACGTTCTCGATCTCGGCTTCGATCGCTTCGCGGAGTTCCGCGTCGACTTCGTCCTCGTTCTCTTCCAGCAGGGTCTGTGCGCGCTGGACCGACGCTTCGGCCTCGTTACGGGCCTCGATGCGCTCGCGGCGGCGCTCGTCCTCTTCGGCGTGTTCCTCGGCTTCCTCCTGCATCTCCTCGATCTGTTCGTCGGACAGTCCGGCACCGCCCTCGATGGTGATCTCCTCGCTCTCGCCGGAGCCCTGGTCCTTGGCGGAGACGTTGACGATGCCGTTCTCGTCGATGGAGAACGTCACCTCGATCTGCGGCGTCCCTGCGGGGGCCGGCGGGATGCCGGTCAGGTGGAACTCGCCGAGCAGTTCGTTCTCCTCGGCTATCTCGCGTTCGCCCTGGAACACGCGGACCTGGACGGAGGTCTGGTTGTCCGCCGCGGTCGTGAAGATCTTCGACTCCTCGGTCGGGATCGTCGTGTTCTTCTCGATGAGGCGCTCGAACAGACCGCCCTTGACCTCGATACCGAGAGAAAGCGGCGTCACGTCGAGCAAAACGATGTCGTCGACGTCGCCGGAGAGGACGCCGCCCTGGATTGCCGCGCCCAGTGCAACCGCCTCGTCCGGGTTGACGTTTTTCTTCGGCTCCTGACCGGTGAGTGACTCGACTTGCTCCTCGACCTGCGGCATTCGGGTCGACCCGCCGACGAGCAGCACCTCGTCGATGTCGCTCTCGTCGTAGCCGGCGTCTTCGAGGGCCTGCTCCGTCGGACCGACCGTCCGATCGATGAGGTCAGACGTGAGCGACTCGAACTTCGCGCGAGTCATCGACTTTTCGAGGTGGATGGGGCCGTCGTCGGTCGCCGTGATGAACGGCAGATTGATCTCGGTTTCCTTGCGCGATGAGAGTTCGATCTTCGCCTCCTCGGCGGCGTCTTTCAGTCGCTGGAGAGCCTGGCGGTCCTCGCGCAGGTCGATGCCGTGTTCGTCCTCGAACTCGTCGGCGAGCCAGTCGATAATAGCGCCGTCCCAGTCGTCACCGCCGAGGTCGTTGTCGCCGTTCGTCGCGACGACTTCGTAGACGCCGCCGCCGAGATCGAGAATAGAGACGTCGAACGTTCCGCCACCGAGGTCGTAGACGAGGACGGTCTGGTCGGACTCGTCGTCGAGACCGTACGCCATCGAAGCGGCCGTCGGTTCGTTGACGATCCGGTCTACTTCGAAGCCGGCTATCTCCCCGGCGTCTTTCGTCGCCTGACGCTGGCGGTCGTTGAAGTACGCCGGGACCGTGATGACGGCCTTCTCGATCTCGTCGCCGAGATACTCCTCGGCGTCTCGTTTGATCTTCTGAAGGATCATCGCCGAGAGTTCTTCCGGCGTGTACTCCTCGCCGTCTATCTCGACGGTGTAGTCCTCCTCCCCCATGTGGCGCTTGATGGACTGGATCGTCCGTTCCGGGTTCTGGACGGCCTGGTTCTTCGCCGGCTTTCCGATGAGTCGCTCGCCGTCGTCGGAGAACGAGACGACAGAGGGCGTCGTTCGTTCCCCTTCGCTGTTGACGATGATCTCCGGGTCACCGCCTTCCATCACTGCGAACGCACTGTTTGTCGTACCCAAGTCTATTCCGAGAATCTTGTTACTCGCCATCTTGAACAGTACTTGCTCACTCGTTGGTTTAAACCTTGCTACACACCCTGAACCGCCGAATAAAACTACGACGCAGCGCCTGGATTAAAGAAATCCGTGGGGAGCCGAACCCCCTCGACTTATATACGCGCTGTCAGTTGTCGCTCCCGTCTATCGCGTCGCTAATCTGGTTGTCGCTCGCCTCCGAAACGTCGCCGGTCCCTCGCTCGTCCGCGTCGTCGGACCCTTCGATTTCGCCGCCGAGTTCGATCGCTTCTGCCTCCTCGTCGGCGTCCACCTCGCCGCCGTCCGTTTTCTCGCCGGAATCGCCGTTCGATCCGGACGGTTCGCTCTCGTCGGCGTCCGGATCTGCCTCGACGTCGGCATTCCCGCCGCTCCCGTCGCTGACGGTGACCTGCGCCGTTTCGAGGACTTTCTCGCCCATCTCGTAGCCGGGTTTGTACACCTCGGCGATGGTGTCTTCCGGTTGGTCGCTCTCGACGCGCATCATCACCTCGTGTCGCTGGGGGTCGACCGCCTCGCCCGGTTCCGGGTCGACTTCGGAGACGTTCTCCCCGTCGAGCACGCGGTCGAACTCCTTCAGCGTCATTTTCACGCCCTCGCGGATGCTCTCGACGTCGTCGTGGTCCCCGTCTACGGCCCGCTTCAGGTTGTCCCGAACGTCGAGCAGTCGCTCGACGAGGTCCTCAGTCGCGCGGTCGCGGATCTGGTCCTGGCGCTTCTTTGCGCGTTTCTTGTAGTTCTGAAAGTCCGCCTGCTTGCGTTTCAGGCGGTCCTCTAGGTCCTCGATCTCCTCGTCGCGCTCCTCGGTCGCGGACTCCAGTTCGTCCACCCGCTCGTCGAGTTCGACCGCTTTCGAAAGCAGTGCGCCGACCTCCGCTCCGAGTTCGTCGTCGTACTCGGCGACCCTGTCCGGGAGGTCACTCAGCGTCGGTTCTGCCCCTCCGAGTTCGCTGTCCGTCGTTTCGGACTCTGCCGGTACTGACCGCTCCGGTTCGGACTCTATCGGTTCCGATCCCACCGATTCGGACTCCGTCGCTTCGGCGTCTTCCGGTTCCGTCTCCGCGTCTTCCGTCTCGGCGCCGGGGTCTCGTTCCCCCGTCGTGGCGTCCGGTCCCTCGTCTTCGCTCATTGCCCGAACGAAGACGGCCGGCGGGTTTAATACTTCATACTGACGGCCGTAAGTCATCGCCCGCTGTCGCAGAGACGCCTGTGGACTCTCCGGTCCGGGGAGGGCCGACACGTCAGAACGGGACGGGGACCGATTTAAACCAGTAGCGCCAACGAGCGGGCGTGGCCGCACTCACGCTTCGCTACGAGAACGGGACCGTTCGGATCGAGGGTGACGGGTGGTGTCCGCCGTTCGTCGAGAGCGACCCGCGGTCGGAAACCCGCCGGGCACCGGGATTCCGCTACGCCGACCTGCTGGCGGGCCTCGACGGTCGCGGCGTCACGTACGAGGACCGCGTGCTCGATGTCGACCTGCTGTCGAACCTCGACTCCGCGTACGAACTCCGGGCGTATCAGGCCGACGCGCTGGACGCCTGGCGGGATGCGGACGAACGCGGCGTCCTCGAACTGCCCACCGGCAGCGGAAAGACGGTCATCGCGATCAAAGCGCTCGAAGCCCTCGCGGTTCCGACGCTCGTCGTCGCCCCGACTATCGACCTGGTGACGCAGTGGCGGCGCGAACTGGAAACCGAGTTCGACCGCCCCGTCGGACAGCTCGGCGGCGGCGAGCAGCGGCTGGAACCGCTGACAGTCTCGACGTACGACTCGGCGTACCTGCGGGCCGACGACATCGGAAACCGCTTCGGCTTCGTCGTCTTCGACGAAGTGCACCACCTCGGCGGCGAGGGGTACCGCGAGATAGCTCGGCTCCTCCCCGCACCGCCGCGGATTGGACTGACGGCGACGTTCGAGCGCCCGGACGACGCCCACGAGGTGATAGAGGAACTCGTCGGTCCCGTCGTCTACCGCGTCTCGCCGGAGGAACTCGCCGGCGACCACCTCGCGCCGTACGACGTCAAGCGGATATCCGTCTCGCTCAGCGACGCCGAGCGCGAGGAGTACGAGCGCCAGCAGGACGTTTTCACGGATTACCTCGTGCGGTCGAACATACAGATGCGAAGCGGGAGCGACTATCAGGAACTCGTCAAGCGCTCCGGGAACGACCCGGAGGCCCGCGAGGCGTTACTGGCCAAGCAACGCGCTCGCGAGATCATGATGGGTAGCGAGCGGAAAGTCGACCGTCTCGCCGATATCCTCGACGACCACCGCGAGGACCGCGTCATCCTGTTTACGGCCCACAACGACCTCGCCTACCGCATCTCGGAGCGGTTCCTGATCCCCGCGGTGACCCACCGCACGAGCGCCGCCGAGCGACGCGAGATCATCGAGCGGTTCCGCGACGGCACTTACTCGCGCATCGTCACGTCGAACGTGTTAGACGAGGGCGTCGACGTGCCGGATGCGAACGTCGCCGTGGTGCTCTCCGGCAGCGGCAGCGAGCGGGAGTTCACGCAGCGTCTCGGACGGATCCTGCGCCCGAAAGCGGACGGAGGGCGAGCGCTCCTCTACGAGATTGTGAGCGAGGAAACGGCGGAGGAGCGCGTGGCTTCTCGCCGTCGATGAAGTTTGTCTCAGCGGAACGTGAGAAGTCACGTGCTTAGCGTGGCCTCTCGCCGTCGATGAGTCCGTCTCAGCGGAACGTGAGAGGACGCGCTTAGCTTGCGTATCATCGGAGTACGGCTTCGGAAGCAGAGACGAACTCACTCCTCGATGGGCTCCCAGTGCGGGGCGATCCGCTTACTGTCCGCTTCGAGATATTCGCTGCGCTTTATGTCGAACACGAACTCGTAGGTCTCGCGCTCGCCGGGTTCGAGGCGGACAGTCTCTCGTTCGGCGTAGGTCGTTTCGTCGACGACCACTTTGAAGACGAGAACGGCCGCCTGGGGTTTTTCGGTCTCGTTCGTGACGGTAGACGTGACCGAGAGGTACCCGTTGTCCGTCTCGCCGTAATCCGTGGCGACGAAGGTAAAACCGTCCCCGGGAGAGGCTGTCGCAGTCAGATTGAGGGTGACGTTCCCCGACTCGGACGCGGTGGGGTAGTCGTCGGATTTGGGCGGCCCCTCGCGTGCCGACCACTCGTCGCGGTTCTTGCCACACCCCGCGAGCCCCGCAACGCCAGCGACGCCGAGCGCCCGGAGGAGTTCCCGCCGTTTCATATCCGCCACGTGGTAGCAGGGGGACGTATGCTTTGCGACCCGGACCGACCGCTTTTGACGCTGGCGCGTCGACTACCGGTCGGATGCTGACGAAGGACCTGCTTCGAGTCTCGCGCGCCGGCGGGGGCTACCGACCGCAGTTCGCCGGCCGCGAGCACAGACCGCTCGCCGCGAAAGTTCTCGGAACCTATCAGGGCCACGTCGGCGAGCAACGGAGCGACCTGCAGGACGCCCTGACCGACCTCGAACGCGAGAGCGAGGATTTCAAACTCGTCCGCGGCTTCGCGAAACTGCTGGAGCGGGAGGCGACGTTCGAGACGCGCGCGGGCGTCGACCCGGAGCGGGCGCGTCGGGAAACGTTCGCCGCCGCGGAGGCGGTCGGCGTGGTCGCTGAAGCGGAGCGAGACGCGGCGCTGTCGCAAGCCGCGGAGTCGCTGGGTGCGGACCCCGCGACGGTCGAGACGGCGCTTTACGCCGACCGGGAGGACCGCCAGGTGCTCGCGTCGTTCGACGCGCGCTGGGACCCGGACGACCTGATCGCGCAGTACAACCTCTCGGTGGCCCAGACGGTCCTGTTCGACGCGACGGAGGTCCGCGTGCGTTCCTCGGACCCGAAGGCGCTCGTTTCCGCGGTAAAGCGCCTCCGCCTGATGTACGAGGTGTTGCGAACCGACTCGGGCGAGCGCGAGGTAGTCGTCACCGGGCCGACCCGCCTGTTCCGGTCGACGCGGCGCTACGGGACGCGGTTCGCTCGCTTGCTTCGCACCGTCGCGAAGGCTCGGGAGTGGCAACTGACCGCGACGATAGACGACCGGGGCACGGAGCGGGAGCTATCGCTGTCCGATTCCGACCCCGTTCGGCCCCTCGACGTGGAACCGGTGACCGACGTCACCTACGACAGCGGCGTCGAGGCGGACTTCGCGACGCGGTTCGAGTCACTGGACCTGGACTGGAACCTCGTCCGCGAACCGGAGCCGCTGGCGGCCGGATCCCGCGTGATGATCCCGGACTTCGCGTTCGAGTATGAGCACGCGAACTTCCGTCTCTTCTTCGAGATAATAGGGTTCTGGACCCCCGAGTACGTCGAGAAGAAACTGTCACAGATGGACGCCGTCGAGGACGTGGAACTGCTCGTCGCCGCCGACGAGAGCCTCGGTGTCGGCGAGGCGATCGAGGCGAGAGACCATCGAGCGATCCTCTACTCCGGGACCGTCCGAATCAAGGATGTCCGTGACGCACTCCGACGGTACGAAACCGACCTCGTGGCCGAGAGTGCGGCGGCGCTCCCCGACGAACTCGTCCCCGAAGAGGACGTAGTGACGCTGGAAACGCTCGCCGACCGCCACGGCGTCAGCGAGGCGGCGATAGAGGGCAAGGCGTTTCCCGACCACGAGCGAGTCGGACGGACGCTGGTCCACCCGTCGGTGCTGTCGGACCTCCGCGAGCGGATCGAGGCCGGGATGGAACTCGACGAGGCAACCGCCGTACTCGAGGAGGCGGGTATCACCGACGCCAGCGCGGCGCTCGCGACCCTCGGTTACCGCGTCGAGTGGACTGGACTTGGCGGCGGAACGGTCCGCGAACGGTCCGAGTGACCCCGGCAGGTATAGGGAAGAACGTGGTACGTCCCATGCCTGAGGACCGCTGCGGGTACGTACACGACGTCACAGCGATTCCAAATGTCGGTGAGACGACCTGCTGGCGTCCCACCTGGGGAGACCGCGACCGGTGCGTCTGGCACGCTGGCGAGGACGGGAAACCAGCGAAGCTCTACTTCAGCGTCGTTACGTTCGCCACGCTCGGGTTCGGCGATATCAGCCCGGTCGGAAGCTTCGCGCGCTTTCTCGCCGGCGTGGAGTCGCTGCTTGAGTCGCTACTGCTCGCCTTGCTCGTGAACGTGCTGACCATGACGCCGCGGTGAGCGGGCGATACCGCTTTCCCGTCCGCTCAGAACTCCCGCCGCCGCCCCTTCGGGATCCGCGAGCGGAGTTCGCCGTGCAGGTAGAGGCCGACGCCGAGCGGGGCGTCCTCACCGGCTATCTCGTGCGCCGCGATGAGGTAACCCCAGTCGCCGTCCCAGTCGAGTTCCTGGTCCTCTCCCGCGACGAACCGCTCGGCCTGCTCCGGGGAGAGTCGGAGCACGTTCCGGTCCGCGTCAGCGCCGAATCGCTGGACGGCCTCCGTCGTCGGCTTCCAGTGTTCCTGACGGGTCCGCATGAACGTCAGTCCGAGGCCCTCGATCCGGATCGGCGAGTCGACATCGCCGGCGAACGCCCAGACCTTCCCCGCGCCTTTCTCCCAGAACGTGACCCCATCGAACGTCTCGGGCGGGACGCCGAAGCGTTCGTCCCACCAGTCGAGGACCTCTCGGCGGGAGGCGCGGCCCTCCACTTCTCGGTCCGCGGGCGTCTCGGGGAGACGGTCGAACTGCTGGCCGTCATTGGTGCGGCCGTCGTCCGCCCGACCGCCGTCGGTCCGCAGTGGTTCGTCGCTCATGCCGTCACCTCCAACTTCGCGACGAAGAACCCGCCGGTGTCCTGGAAGTGGGGGTAGATGCGGGCGGCCTTCCGGACGCTGTCGTCGAACCCGTCGCCCTCCCACTCCGTGATGCCGGGCGCGTGTTCGATGTCTATGTCCATCTCGACGACGCGACAGTCCTCCTCGGCGATCACGTGGTCGAGAGCGGCCTCGTTCTCCTCCGGCGCGAACGTGCAGGTGGCGTAGACGACCGTGCCGCCCTCGCGGGTGGCCTGTACGGCGCGTCGGAGTATCCCCTTCTGGACGCCCGCGACGCTGTGGACGTGGTTTAACGACCACTCGTCGAACGTGTCCGGGTTCTTTCGAACCGTCCCCTCGCAGGAGCAGGGGACGTCGACCAGCGCGCGGTCGAACGGTTCGCCGTCGAACGGTTTCAGCGAGAAGTTCCGCGCGTCCCGGTTCGTGACGGCGACGTTCGAGACGCCCAGACGTTCGGCGTTCGACCGCAACGCCGAGAGGCGACCGAGGTTGTTGTCGTTGGCTACGAGCGTCCCGGTGTCCTCCATCAAGGCGGCGAGGTGGGTCGTCTTGCTTCCGGGTGCGGCGCAGGCGTCCCAGACGCGCTCGCCGGGGTTCGGGTCGAGAACGACGGCGGGGAGCGACGACACCTCCTCCTGGCCCTGGACCCAGCCGTGGAAGTACGGCCAGGTGTTGCCGGGGCGGTCAGTCTCCACCGTCATGACGCGGTCGTTCCAGTCGGCCTGCTCCCAGCCGACGCCAGCCTCGTCGAACGCGGCGGTAACCCGCTCGGTCGACGACTTGATCGTGTTGACGCGGACGGCCGAGGGGAGCGGCCGCTCACACGCGTCGAGGAAAGCGTCGAAATCGTCGACGATGGGGCGATACCGTTCCAGTGGTTCCATTACCGGCGGATTCGCCCGGCGGTCGCAAGTGCGTTTCGAAGCGACCGTTCGCGGCCGCTGTCTCCTCCCCGCCGCGGTTCGCGACTACCCCCACGGTTAAGACTCGTCCCCGAAACGTCCAGTGTATGGCGCACGTCAAACTCCGCAGCGACGAGGCCGACTTCGAGGGAGCGTGGCTGGTCGAGGGAATGCCCGGCGTCGGTCTCGTCGGGAAGATAGCGACCGACCACATCGTCGAACAGTTCGACATGGAGTACTACGCGAGCGTGCACTCCGACGGCATCCCGCAGATCGGCGTCTATCAGGACGGCGACCGGGCGGTCCGTCCGCCGGTCCGTCTGTACGCCGACCGGGAGCGCAACCTCCTCGCGCTCCAGAGCGACGTGCCGGTCTCCGCGGAGACCGCAACCGACTTCGCCACCTGCGTCACGACGTGGCTCGAAGAGACGGGCGCCAAGCCGCTGTACCTCAGCGGACGCCCCGCCGAAAAAGACGGGAGCGCCCCGGACATGTTCGGCATCTCGACGGGCGACTCCGGCGGCATACTCGACGAACTGGACATCGGTACGCCGACCGAAAACGGGGCTATCGCGGGGCCGACAGGCGCGCTGATATCGCAGGCGGCCGAGCGTAACATCGACGGCGTCGGTCTGATAGTCGAGAGCGACCCGCAGTTCCCGGACCCGGAGGCGGCGCGGGTACTTATCGACCGCGGCATCGGTCCGGTCGCCGATATCGACCCGAACGTCTCCGACCTGGTCGACCGCGCCGAGGAGATCCAGAGCCAGAAGGAGCAACTCGCACAGCGGATGGGCGAAGCGAACGAGCAGGAGAGTTCGCAGGCTCAGCCGCTGCGAATGTTCCAGTGAGAGGGAAACGTTGTAACTGTGTCGCGGTGTTCGCCGACCCGCGTCGGTGAACTGCCGAACTGACTTGCGAGAGCTATGGGCCTCTCCGGTCCGACCGTCGACCGCCGAACTATCGCCGACTGCGATCGTAGTTTCTTTTGCGTCTGGCGGAACGACTGTGAACTATGAGCGACCTCGAAGCGGCAGTTGAGACGTTTCTCGACGATACGGACACGGTGTTCGGGGAGTACGAACAGGGTTACATGGACGCCGACGTTGCGCTCGACCGGATCGAGGACCACGTCGAGGAACTGCGCGAGGCCCGCGAGTAGAGCGGCGGTTCCGAACGATTCCGGTCAGTCACACCATTTATCGTGGTCCGGTTTGTGTGAACAGAACATCATATGGCTCTCTCGGAGCAGCGACTCCTCGTCGTCGGCGACGAGACGGTCGCGGACGGCGTCGCCGCGGCCGTTGACCGGTCCATCACAGTCGACGACACCGCGGAGGCGCGCGCCGAACTCGATGCGGGCCGCTTCGACGGCGTTCTGGTCGAGAACGGCGTCGACGGGGCGACGGACCTGATCCGTTCGCTCGCCACCGCCGACGACGCCCCCGGCGTTCTGTTCGTGACCGACGGAGAGGAAGGGGTAGACGAGGCGTTACACGCTGGCGCTACGGACTACTTCCGCGTCGACGATCCGCCGCGCGTCGCCCGGGGCCGTGTCCGGGATATCACTACGTCCCGGGCGGCCCGCGACAGGGAACTGGAACGGTACCGGACGCTCGTCGAGACGGCCGGCGACGCGATGTACGCGCTCGACGAGAAGGGGCGGATCACGATGGTCAACGAGACTCACGTCGAGTTCACGAACAAGTCGAGAGAGGCCCTCATTGGGTCGCATCCCGGCGAACGCATCGGCGACGACGCCGTCGCGGAAGCGAAGTCGTTGATCGGGGAGATCCTCAGCGACGACGACCGGAAGCGCGGGCGACTGGAGTTCGAAATCGCGGACGCCGACGGCGAACTGCGGCAGTACGAGGACAACCTCGCCGTCCTCACCGACGACAACGGGGAACTCACAGGGTCAGTCGGCGTCATTCGCGACATCAGCGACCGGAAGAGACGAGAGCGGGAACTCGCCCGCTACCGAACGCTGGTCGAGGCCGTCGGCGACCCGATGTACATCCTCGACGAAGAGGAAGTCGTGACGATGGCTAACGAGGCAATGGCCGAGCATCTCGACTACGACCGTGCGGATATCGTCGGGACGCACACGAGCGAGTTCGTGGCCGACGGGGACTACGAGCGCGGGACCGAACTGCTCAGAGACCTGTACGAGGACGACGAACGCGACTGGGGGACCTACGAGATGGAAAGCGTCACTGCGAACGACGAGCGGATACTCACCGAAAACAACGTGGCAGTCCTCACCGACGACGGGAACTACGCGGGGTCGGTCGGTGTCATCCGCGACATCAGTGAGCGCAAACGCCGGATCGAGGCGCTCCGAGGGCAGAACGAACGTCTGGACGAATTCGCCAGCGTCGTCGGCCACGACCTGCGTAACCCGCTGAACGTCATTCAGGGGCATCTGGACATCGCCCGAAAGACGGGCGAAGCGGAGCACTTCGACGCGATCTGCGAAGGGGTCGACCGGATGGAGGACCTCCTCGATGAACTGCTTGCGCTCGCTCGCCAGGGGAAAGTCGTGAGCGACCCGGAGACGGTGTCGCTGGTCGAGGTTTCCCGGAACGCCTGGGACGGCGTGGCCACCGGCGATGCGACGCTGGAGTTGCCGGACGGCGACCCGACGGTCGAGGCCGACGGCACCCGCCTTCGGGAACTATTCGAGAACCTCTTCCGAAACACGGTCGAACACGCGGGTCCGGACGCGACGGTGCGCGTCGGCACGACTGGGGAGGGTTTCTACGTGGAGGACGACGGTCCCGGAATCCCCGTATCGGACTCGGAACGGGTGTTCGACCGGGGGTACACGACGGCGGACGACGGCACCGGGCTCGGCCTGAACATCGTCAAGCGGATCGCCGAGGGGCACGGGTGGTCGGTGTCGGCGACGGTGAGCGGGGACGGCGACCGCACCGACACCGCCCGGTTACTCAGGGGCTCCGGGGACACCTCGGACCGGGAACGTGACTCCGAGACCGGCCGACACGCTACCACCTGCGGAACTGCGCCCGACGGAGATGCGGGCGGTACGCACCGGATGCAGTCCGGCGGTGGCGCACGTTTCGAGTTCCGGATGACCGTCACGCGTCGATGACGGGAGACGGGTCACGTATCGATGACGGGAGACGGGCTACGTATCGATGACGGGAGCGGACCACGAACAGTTAAGCGGGCGGCGCTATCGGTATACTCCATGACGGAGTTCTCACAACGGGTCGAACAGGTGTCGATGAGCGGGATACGAGAAGTGTTCGAGGCTGCGAGCGAGGACGCGATCAACCTCGGTATCGGGCAACCGGACTTCCCGACCCCGAGCCACGCTCGGCAGGCCGCCGTCGAGGCCGTCGAGAACGGCAACGCCGACGCCTACACGTCGAACAAGGGGACGCTCGGTCTCCGCGAGGCGATCAGCGCGAAGTACGACCGCGACGGAGCGTTTTCGGTCGACACCGACGACATCATCGCGACCTCGGGCGGGAGCGAGGCGCTCCACCTCGCGATCGAGGCTCACGTCGACCCCGGCGAAGAGGTTATCTTCCCGGACCCCGGGTTCGTTTCCTACGACGCCCTGACGCATCTCGCCGACGGCACGCCGAAGCCAGTGGGACTGCGCGAGGACCTCACTCTCGACCCCGCGACGGTCGAGGACGCGATCACCGACGACACCGCGGTCTTTATCGTCAACAGCCCTGCGAACCCCACCGGTGCGGTCCAGAGCGAGGACGATATCCGCGAGTTCGCCCGGATCGCGGACGAACACGACGTGCTCTGTATCTCCGACGAGGTGTACGAGTACATCGTCTTCGACGGCGAACACCACTCGCCGATGGCGTACGCTGAAAGCGACAACGTCGTCGTCGTCGGCGCGTGTTCGAAGACGTATTCGATGACAGGATGGCGACTCGGGTGGGTGACCGGGTCCAACGAGCGGATCGAGCGGATGCTCCGCGTCCACCAGTACATGCAGGCCTGCGCCAGCGCCCCGGCGCAGTTCGCCGCCGAGGCGGCCCTCACCGGCCCGCAGGAACCCGTCGACGAGATGGTGACCGCCTTCGAGGAGCGCCGCGACGTTTTGCTCGACGGCCTCGCGGACATCGGCCTCGACACCCCGACGCCTCGCGGCGCGTTCTACGCGATGCCGGAGGTGCCCGAGGGCTGGGTCGACGAGTGCATCGACCGCGGCGTCGTCGTCGTCCCCGGCGAGGCGTTCGGAGAACACGGCGAGGGCTACGCCCGCATCTCCTACGCGACGGGCATCGAGACGCTGAAAGAGGCGCTAGAGGTCATGGGCGAGGCGACGCGAGCGGTTCGCTGACGGAACGAACCGCTCAGTGTCAGTCCGGCCATGCAGTCGGCTACGTGTCCGGCCGAATTCTCCCAACGCCCCGAACGTTATGTTCGGTCGAGCCTATGTTGAACCTATGGCCATCTCGCGCCGCGGATCCGGACCGGAACCGGCGCTTCGAGCGCTTCTCTCGCAGGTTCATCCGGTGTTCATGCTCCCGCCGCTGGCGGCGTCGCTGTTCGGCGGCGTCCTCGCGAGCGGCGTCGCCCCGGTCGTCGCGGGACTGCACGTCGTCGCGGTCTTCTCGGCGGTGTACACCGCCCACGTGAAAGACGGCTACGTCGACTTCCACGTCCGCGGCGAGGACGACGACCATCCGCTCACCGAGCGCGGATGCAAGGCTGCTCTCGCGGGAGTCTGCGTCCTGTTCGCGGTGTGTCTCGCCGGCCTCTGGGCGCTCGTCGGCGTCGGCGCGGCGCTGGTGACCCTGCCGACGTGGCTCATCGGTTACCACCACGCGCCGCAACTCGACATGAACCCCGTGACCGCGACGACGGGCTACCCGCTCGGCATCGCGTTCGCCATCGTCGGCGGTCACTACGTCCAGGCCGGCACGGTCGGCGCGACGGCGCTCGCGTTCGGCGTCGTCTTCCTCGTCTTGCTCTCCGGCGTCAAGGTGATAGACGACGCGCAGGATTACGAGTACGACCGATCCATCCGCAAGCGGACGGTCGCCGTCCTCCTCGGTAAAGAGCGGGCGCGGACGGTCGCGTTCCTGCTGATGGCGACCGCTCTGCTCGCCGTCGTCGCCTTCTCCGCGGCGGAACTGTTCCCCCCGTCCAGCGTCCTCGCCGTTCTCGCGTTCGGCGCTGTGGCACTCGTCGCCCGCCGCGCGGACCCGGAACTCGCCACGATGTTGCTCGTTCGCGGGTCGTACGTGTTTCTCGCCGTCCTCGTCGCGGCGGTGTGGTTCGAACCGTTCGCGTAAACCAGTTTTATCCCGAACGACGGCGAACCAACGCGGATGAGCGACTGGCTGGACGACTCCGACGCGCTGGCGGAGCAGTACGCGGACGCATCGAACCTGAACGCGCGGGCGGCCCTCCACGAGCGGTACAGCACCGCGGACCGCGACCTCCACCCCTGGCTCTTCGACCAATTCGACCTGCCGTCGGAGGGCCGCGTCCTCACGCTCGGGTCCGGTCCGGGAGCGCTCTGGTCCGAGAACTGTGAGCGGATCCCGGACGGGGTAGACGTGACGGTGACTGATTTCTCGCCGGGGATGGTCGAAGCGGCCCGCAACAACCTCGCGGACTGCTCGCACGGGTTCGATTTCGAGGTGATGGACGCCGAGAACATCTCTTTCGGCGACGAGACGTTCGATATCGTGACCGCCAACCACATGCTGTATCACGTCCCGGACCGCGAGGCGGCGTTCGCGGAGATCCGTCGCGTGCTGAACTCCGGTGGTCGCCTCTACGCGTCGACCAACGGCGAGTCGAACATGCAGGTGCTGTACGACGTGATGGCCGAAATCGCCGGCGAGGCACTGCCGCGGGCCGCGGGGTTCGATCTGCAAAACGGGGCGGCACAGCTCGACCCGTTCTTCGAACGCGTCGAGCGCCGGACGTACGACGACGCCCTCGAAGTGACGGCGGTCGAACCGCTGGCCGAGTACGCGCTTTCCCGCGACGAGTTCGACGAGTCGGACCGCGACCCTCTCCGGAAGGCGTTCGCCGAGCGGTTCGAGGACGGCGTCTTTCGAGCCGAGAAGGACGTTGGCGTCTTCGTCGCGACGGCGTAACCGACTGCCGTCGAGTCGAACGCCGGGCTCCGAGAAACGGGGCGGCTACTGCAAAGCGGGAGGTTCGAACTCGTCGTTCCCGCAGCTACAGCTACCGTCAGTTCCGACCGGTCGCAGGTTGTCGTCGTCGGTCAGCTGTGCGGGATAGATAGTACCGCACTCGGTACACCGCGCGAACGTCTGTGGGATCCCCCCGGCCTCTGGTTTGCGTTCCATTTACCGACCGACCGTACGACAGCACGGATTAAATGGTATCGTGAGGATGATAGTGAACGCAGGACTGTTGTGATTCTAGTCACAACAAACGGCCGCGAGGAGTAGAACGGAGGGCAGTAGAGAAGAGACTGGGAGGTCAGTAGTGTGTAGAATGGACGGAGGGCGGCGTGTCGAGGGGGAGGCCTGCGGCGTAGAACCGCGCTTTCTCAGCGGTCTCTTTCGTCCTCGACGAGCGCACAGACCCGCTCCGCCGACCGACCGTCGCGGTGGTCGAACATCTCGTCGCGGACGCGCCGCCGGTGGTCGGCGTCCGCGGACGGGTCCTCGAAACACCGGTCCAGCGCGGCCGTCAGGCCGTCGAAGTCGGTAGCGACGGGTCCCGGTGCGTACTCGTCGTACTCGAAGTAGAGGCCGTTCGCTTCCTCGAACGCCGGCAGGTCGTACGCGTAGAACGCTACGGGGCGGTCGAGCAGGAGGAACTCGAAGTAGATAGAGCAGTAGTCCGTTAGGAGCACGTCGACGTGTTCCAGCAGCGGGTACGGGTCCGCATCCGACGGCAGCCGACGGATCTGATCGAAGTCGTCGAGGTCAACGTCGGGTTGGTCTGCGGGGTGAAACTTCAGCAGGAGCGCGGCGTCGCGGTCGGCGAGGTAGGCGTCGAGCGCCGCGAAGTCGAGAGCGGACGCCGGTGTGCGGTCCGGGTCGTTTCGGTACGTCGGGAAGTACGCGACGACGCGTTCGGCGTCGAGGTCCGCGATGTCGTCCAGTACGCGCCCGTCGAACCCCACCGTCGCACCGGGAACGTCCCGCCACAGCACGTCCGTCCTGGGGTATCCCGTTACCACCATCCGCGAGAGCGGGAGGCGGAAGGCCGACGCGAAGTGCTCCGACACCCCTGCCGAGGTCACCGTCACCCAGTCGAACTGGCGGTAGACGTACCGTTTGGCGAGACGGTCCGGGAGCGAGGCGTCGGCGTACGCCGCGGAGTCGGTCGAAATTCGCTTCAGCGGCACGCCGTGCCACAACTGGACGACCTCCGCGCCGCCGGTGGGCCAGATCGGAACGTCCGTCAGCGCCCCGGTGACGAACACTCGACCGGCCCGCAGAAGCGTCCAGATGCCGTGAAGGCTCGACGCGCGGCGAGCGCCGTACCCCTCGGCCCGGAGTTCGGAGACGAGGTCCTCGTCCTCGGTGATCCAGACGGGGCGAACGTCGGTGTCGTCCCGGTTCGCGACGTGCAGGAACTGATACTTCGTGTTCCCCTCGAACCCGGTTCCGCCGCGCGAGCCGAACGCCCACACGTCGTCGCGCCGCGGGAGCAAAACGGCGAGACGGTGCGCAAGCAGCGACAGCAGGACCCCGAACGCGCCCATCCGCTCACTCCGGAATGGTCCGGGCCTGCCACATCTGACGCGCCCGTTGGAGGTCGGCGAAGTCGTCTATCTCGATCCAGTCGTCGCCCACCTCGACGATGCTGACGTCGATGTCGTCGAACGTCTCCCGAAAGGCGGCTTCGTACCACTCGTTTACCCGTCCCTCGTCGACGAACCGGTCGAGCGCGTCGACCACCCGCTCCGCTCCGCGCTCGTCGAATTTGCAGACGCCGATGTACTCGCCCGTCGCGCTGTCTATCTCCTTGCCGATGTCGACGACGGTGTCTCCGTCGGTGTCGACTTTCATCTCCTCCTCGCCGAGGTCTTTCTCGGCGTCGACGACGAGCGCGGACCCCTCCGCCGACTGCAGGCGGCCGAGGGCCGACCGCGGGAACATGGTGTCCGAGTTGATTAGCGTGAACCCGTCCCCGATGCGGTCGCGGGCGAGCCACAGCGAGTAGAGGTTGTTCGTCTCCCTGAATCGGTCGCTGTGGACGAACGACACCGACAGATCGCCGTGGCCGACGAGAGAGGCCCGGATCTGGGCTTCCTCGAAGCCCGTGACGACGGTGAGGTCCTCGTACCCCGTCGCGGCGAGCGCGTCCGTGATATGGTCGAGGATCGGTTTGTCGTCCACTGCTAACAGCGTCTTCGGCGTGTCCTCGGTCAGCGGCCGCAACCGGCGACCCAGGCCGGCGGCGAGTACGACCGCGTGGCTGTCTCCCCCCATGAGAGAAGCGGACAACGAATACGGTCAAAAGGGTCGGGTATGTCAATGGATATCAATTGAGATGTACGGACGGAGATGCAAGGGTCGCCGGAGAGACGCGAACGAAGGTAAAAGGGATCGACGGCCGGCCGACTCTCCGTCGGCGAACGCAACCGAGAACGGACTGTCGGCTCACCTCACATACTGCCGGACGGAAGTCAGTGGAGAATTCCGCGGGGACGCGCCCGCGAAATATCTGCAACAGTTACGTCCGACAGTACCAGTCCTTTCCCGAACTATGACGGGCCGAAACACACCCTGCGAAACGTAAAGTGGACGCGGCGGAGGATCGTCGTATGGAACTCGTCGAAGCCGGTGAGGAAGACCTCGACACGCTCGTCGACCGCTGGTATTCCCTCGCAAAATCGATGGAACCGTACGACGAACTGAATGAACTCGCTTATGGGGAAATCACCGAAGTCCCGGACGACGGCTTCCGCGACCATCTCGACGACGACGAAATCACTGACTACCTCGTCGTTCACGAGGACGAGACGATCGGCTTTGTTACGCTTCGCGACGGCAACCACCCTTCCCGACAGTACTCTCAGTATCTCCGGATCGTGAACCTCGCTATCGACAGAGACCACCGGAACCAGGGTCACGGCTCGAAAGTCGTCGAGCGCGTCGTCGAGATGGCCCGCGACCAGGGGTGCGACCACGTCAAAGTCTCCTGCGAGTGGCAGAACGAAGACGCGCGCCGGTTCTACAGGAGTACGGGGTTCCGACCGAAACAGGTCGACTACGCACGACCGTTAGAGTGACTCAAACCGGTTCCCGTACTGGCACCGTACCCGGCTGAAACGAGATAGAACGGCGGTTTGGCGTGTGCTGATTCCGTTAGTTAGTGCTCACGATCTTGATAACGTCGGCCTCTTCGAGTTCGTACCCGTCACTGATCTCCCGGCTGGTCTTTGCGTTCACTGCGTGGAGGTAGCCGTCGCCGATATCGCTGTGGACGGCGTAGGCCAGGTCGACGGGGGTCGACCCGCGACGGAGAAGGAAGGCGTCGGGGAGCATGGTCCCCGTCGCGTCGGTCCACTTGGATGCGTCCTGAACGGGGTAGGCCGTCACTCGGTCGAGTAGGTCGTAGACGGCGTAGTTCAGGGCCGCCTGGACGCCGGTGCCGTCGTACTCGGCCGTCGCCTCGCGCAGGCCTTCGAGCGCCGTGCGCTGGTCGTCGCTCACGTCGCCGACGATGTCGAACGTCCCGTCGCCCGGGTCGTAGTCGACGACGCCCGCGTCCGCGGCGTTGCGAAGGGCGAGTTCGCCCTCCGCGGTGGTCGGGATGACGGGCTTGTCCAGTTCGAGCAACCGCTCGACGTTTTCCTCGGGGGCGACGTCTATCTTGTTCGCGGCGACGATGATGGGTTTCGTACGCCTGCGAACGTCGCGTGCCAGCGCCTCCCTGTGTTCGTCGGTCCACTGCTGCGGTTCGTCCGGATACTCGATCGAGCGGAGGCTGGCGGCCACCTCGGCCTCCGTCGCACCGAACCCGGTGAGCATCTCCGCCAGCGCGTCGTCGATGTCGAAGTCGGGCGAGCGGGACTTGCGCATGACCGACTCCCAGTTCCGGTCGACGATGCTCGCGAGCCACAGGTCCATCTCCTCCTCGACGAAGTCGATGTCGTCCATCGGGTCGTGGTCGCCGATCTCGACGGGTTCGCCCTCCTCGTTGGTCGCACCGCTCGCGTCGACGACGTTGATTATCGCGTCGGCGTTCGTGAGTTCGTCGAGGAACTGGTTACCCAGGCCCCTCCCTTCGTGTGCCCCCGGGACGAGACCGGCGACGTCTAACAGTTCCACGGGGACATAGCGCTTCCCGTCACGACAGTTGTCGCTGTCACAGCGACGGTCGCGGTCGAGACAGGGACACGTCGTCCGGGCGTGGCTGACGCCGCGGTTCGCGTCGATCGTCGTGAACGGGTAGTTCGCGACGTCGACATCGGCCCGCGTCGCCGCGGTGTAGAACGTGGACTTGCCGGCGTTCGGCTTCCCGGCAAGCGCGATCGAGAGCATACGGGCCCTACCGCCGACGCCGAAAACTGCCTTTCGATCCTGCCGACCATCGGCCACCACGTGAACACCTCACAATCATGAATGTACATGATGAGCAATACCGTTGGTAATTGGACTTCTCAGGTAGTCTGTGGTACAGCGCCGTAACTGGCCTGTATACGCCAATATTGAACGGCCTAGAATGTATGTCGAATGCGGCGGTAGATTGTGCGGGATTCGCAATATCGGCGAAAGGTTTAAGTAGCTTTCGCCCTTGTCTATGGATAGGAAGCGTGGCTTCCGGTCTTCTTCGGGTTTTTCCCCACCGGCAGTCGCTGCCCTCTCACGGTACAAATCAATGACTGAAACAAGCATCCATACCGGCAACCAGAGGCGAGTAACGGACACTGAACGAGAAGAGGAGACAACAGAGGAGACCGAACACGAGCAGGTCTGTCCCGAGTGTTCGGGCGACCTCGTCACCGAAGGCAGCGAGACGATCTGTGCAGAGTGCGGTCTCGTCGTCGAAGAGGACAACGTCGACCGCGGTCCGGAGTGGCGCGCGTTCGACGCCAAGGAAAAAGACGAGAAATCCCGCGTCGGCGCACCGACGACGAAGATGATGCACGACGAGGGGCTCTCGACCAACATCGGCTGGCAGGACAAGGACGCCTACGGCAACTCACTGAACTCCCGCCAGCGCCAGAAGATGCAGCGCCTGCGCACCTGGAACGAGCGCTTCCGAACCCGCGACTCCCAGGAGCGCAACCTGAAGCAGGCGCTCGGCGAGATCGACCGGATGGCGTCGGCGCTCGGCCTCCCGGAGAACGTCCGCGAAACCGCGTCCGTCATCTACCGCCGCGCGCTCGAAGAGGACCTGCTGCCCGGCCGCTCCATCGAGGGCGTCGCGACCAGCGCGCTGTACGCGGCTGCGCGGCAGGCCAACACGCCGCGAAGCATCGACGAAGTCGCCAACGTCAGCCGCATCGACGACCAGGAGTTCAAGCGGACGTACCGCTACATCGTCCGCGAACTCGGTCTCGAAGTCCAGCCGGCGGACCCCGAGAGCTACGTCGGCCGGTTCGCAAGCGACCTCGACATCTCGGACGAGGCCGAGCGGCGCGCCCGCCAGCTGCTCCAGAACGCGAAAGAAGAGGGCGTCCACAGCGGCAAGTCGCCCGTTGGCCTGGCCGCGGCGTCCGTCTACGCGGCCCCGCTGCTGACCAACGAGCAGATCACCCAGCGCGAAGTCAGCGAAGTGGCCGACATCAGTGAGGTCACCATCCGCAACCGCTACAAGGAACTGCTCGAAGCCGAAGGCACCATCACGCCCGCCTGATGACCGCAGTCGTTTTCACCGGCCCGTCTCTTCTCTCGGCCGACGCGTAACGCAGACGGAGACTCCGTCTATCGAACTCAGTGGTGCGTCTCGAACCATTCAGCGCCCAGCTCCGCGACCGTCTCCAGTTCGCCCTCCAGCGCGACGCCGGCGACGGGGATGTCGAAGACGCCGTCTTCGCCCCGTCAGTACGAACGGACCCATTGTCGTTCGTCTCTCCCGGTCCCGGCGTCGTACCACGACGGTAGTGTTAGAATATTAACAAAATTTATAAGTCTGAGAAGTACAAAAAACACAGGAAGATGTCATTTTCTGTAGATCAATTCCCGATTCCATCTTTCACCGACGAGCTACAGATCCTACTGATAGAGGACGATCGAGCGTTTGCAGATCTTGCGGAAACGCGATTACGGAACAAGCTACCCGACGCACGGATCATCGTTCGAACCGACCCCGAAGCGGGACTCGAACTCGTCTCGTCGGACGATATCCATTGTGTCGTCAGCGATTACGACATGCCGACGCTAGACGGCATCGAACTTCTCAAGCAGGTCCGGAACGACCACTCGATGCTCCCGTTCATCCTGTTCACCGGGAAAGGAAGCGAAGAAGTCGCGGACGAGGCCATCTCCGAGGGCGTCTCGGACTACCTTCAGAAAGGCGGCACGTCCGACGTGTTCGAAATTCTGGCCAACCGCATTCAGAACCACATCGACAAGTACCAAACCGAACAGCGACTCAAGCAGTGTTTCCAGGCTCTCGAATCCACGCAAGAGGGGATCGGAGTCATCAGTTCGGAGGGAACGTATCTGTACCTGAACGAGGCCTACGCATCCATCTACGGACGGTCGAAGGAAGACCTCATCGGACGGCACTGGGAAGAACTGTATCCCGACGAGGAGGTCGAACGGTTCCACGACGATATCCTCCCCGAGTTGAAAGACTGCGGCCACTGGTCGGGTACCGCAGTCGGCAAACGCTCCGACGGGAGTTCGATCTCGGAATCGCTCGTACTCACTCACCTCGAAGACGGGGCACACATCTGTAGTGTCCAGCGGCAGACTGACCAGTAGGACGATTCTGAAAAGCGCAGACCACGGCCAGCGGTTCGACTGGGACGAGTTCGTCGACCGCGTCTGCGACCGTGCGGACGTCGAGGAGTCGGATGCTGTCTTCTACGCACAGGCTATCGTCGCGCTGGTCGGCGACCTCGTTCCGAGAAGCGAACTTGACGACGTGCACCAGCCTGCCGGACGAGGAGTTCGACAACCTGTTCGGACTCGTCAGCGAGGAGGAGAGGTTCGAGCAGGGGAGCGAGCGCCGCGAGCGAACGAACTGATCACTCGATCTCGCGGCCGTCCGGGCGGAACATCCGTATCTCGTCGCTCGCGCGCATCGCGCCGTCGACGGCGGCACCGTCAGCGAGTTCGAGCGACCCGCAGGAGACGTCGCCGAGCACCTCGGCGTCGGGGGCGAGTTCGACCTGGCCGTTCCGCGTCGTCACGTCGCCGTGGATCCGGGTCCCCTGGCCGACGTGGATGTCGCCGCGGGCGCGGAGGCTTCCGAACACGTTGTTGTCCTCGCCGACGGTTATCTCCTCGGCGCGGATGTTGCCGTGGATCCGGCAGTCGTCGCCGATGGTCGCGGGCGTCGAGACGCGCCACGCGTCGTCGTTGACGGTCGCGTTAGGCGGGACGACCAGCGGTTCGTGTTCGGGGTCATCGTCGTCGAATATTTCGGAGACGAGTTCCTGTGCGGCCTCGTCCTCGCCGATGCGCAGGAGTTGCGAGAGGTAGACGAACAGGAAGACGATGGTCGGCATCGGGTTCCGGATGACGATCCAGCCGTTGGCTTCGAACCCCTCCTCTATCTCGACGTCGTCGCCGATGTCCAGGTCGCCGCTGACCATCAACCGGCCGCCGACGTGGACCCGTTCGCCCAGGTAGGCGTCCTCGCCGACGAGGACGTTGCCGGCCACGTCACACCACATGTCGAGGCGAGAGTCGCCTTCCGCTTCGATATCGCCGCCGAAGCGAACTCCTTCCCCCGCGAGGACGTTCCGTCCTCGGACGCCGAACTCGACGGTGCTTCGGTTCCCGACGACGACGTCGCCGTCGGTCACGAGGTCGTGCTCCTCGACGGTGGTCCCGTCCGGGATGGCCAACTCGTCGAGGGGATTCGTACTCAAAGACACACTACACCCACTCCGTCCCGTGATAATAAACCCCCCGCGACCGTCTGACGACCGTCTGACGACGGCGCTGATCGACGGTCCGCCGCGCCTCGTCTCTCCGCGTTCCGCTTCTTCAGGTTTTTATCCGCAAGCGTCGTATCGGACGATATGACTACGCTCTCCTTCGACGACAAGGGTGTCGACGTGGTGTATCAGGGCACCGAGTTCCGTCTGGAGAAAGCCCTGATCGAGGACGCGATTCAGAAGGACTACCACGACGCGACCGACCACGAGGTGTTGCAGATAGTCGCGGAGAACCCGGACCTCAACGGCGAACCGCGCCGTATCGGTGACATCCTCCGATAGCGGCCGGCCGCTCCAAGCACTTGGGGTGTGACTGGCCGCTCCCAGCGCTTCGGGTGTGACTGGCCGCTTACAGCGCTTCGGGGTCGAACCGACGGTTCTGTCCCTCCCACGCCTCGTGATCCGCCGTTCGCGTGTCGAGGTACACCTCCATCCCGTTCCCGTCGGGGTCGTCGAAGTACAGCGCCTTGCTGATACCGTGGTCGACCGGCGTGACTGTCACCTCACGGTCGCGCAGGCGACGGTAGACGGCCCGGAGCGCATCAGCCGTCTCCACTTCGAACGCCGCGTGGTACAGACCGATGCCGGGCCCGGGTCCCGGGGCGTCCTCGCCGACGCCCTGAAGGGCGACGTCGTGGTGGTGTTTCCCCCACGAGAGAAACGCGAACTGGCCGTATTCGTCCTCGACCTCCAGGCCCAGAACGTCTGTGTAGAACTGCACGGAACGGCTGACATCCCGGACCTTCAGATGGACGTGGCCGACCTGCGTCGGTCGCGACTCGCTCATACTGAATCTCCGACGTGACGGCTGAAAAGTCGACTGGCCGTTTCGGGTCTCTCTCGACTGCCGCGTCACGCGGCGGATCCGGCGTCCGTGAACCGGCACGGGAGGACCGCTTACTCGTCGTAGCGGTCCGCGGCCGATTCGAAACCGAGTTCCGACTGCTCCTTGCTCCGGCGTTCCTCCTTGGCGGCGATGGCGGCCGTGTCCGGTGACGCGTCGTCAGTGACTCGTGCCCAGGACTGGTGGACCTTTGCGTGACACCAGCGACAGAGGTAGACGGTTATCTCGTGAGAAAGCGTGTCGCCGGCTTGCGAGTACGAGAGGTGGTGCTCTTCGAGCAGCGGACGCTCGTCCGAGTGCGCCATCCGGCGCTCGTCTAGGCCACAGCGGATGCACTCGCGGTCGCTGTTGCGCGACCGGAAGTGCGGGCAGTCCGCCCACGCCCAGTCGGCGCCTGGAGACTGGGCGCTGTCGACCGCCGACTCGTCGCGGTCGCTATCACCGCCCGGGCCTCAGCCGCTCGCCTCCTCTCCGGGACACGACACGTCGGCATCGGGGTCGACCACGGGACAGGCGAACTCGTCCTCGCGGCGTTTCCGGGCGAAGTCGCGGTCCTGTTCGGGGTGGTCGAACGCGAACCGACAGCGACCGTCGTCGGTCAGGTGGTCGCAGACGTCCGCGTGTTCGTACGGGTCGTCGACCCCGACGGAGGTTCCCTCGGGCGTCTTCTCCATACCCGGGGATCGGCGGCGAGCACTTTGACACTGTCGGACGGGCGCACCGCAACGCTTTTTCGCGCTCCGGAAGACCCCCGTTCGTGCGACTGGTTCACGATCCGGGCGGCGGCGGAAACGACAGCAGAGAGGGGGAAGCCAGCGGCGAGAGCGACTATAACGGTCCCATCCGAACGCTCGCGACGAACGTCGAGACGGCGGACTCGTTCGGGACTCGGCTGCGCGGTCTGATGTTCCGCTCCGAGGTGCCGGCAGACTACGCGCTCGTCTTTCCCTTCGACGGGACGAAGCGCCGCGGCATCCATACGCTGTTCGTCCGGGTACCTATCGACGTGATTTGGGTCGACGACGGCACCGTGACCCGGGTCGAGACGCTCGCCCCGTGGCGAAGCGTCGCCACCGCGACGGCAGACACCATCGTCGAACTCGCCGCGGGCGGTGCTGCGGGCGTAAACGCCGGCGACACGGTCCGTATCGACGCTTGATCCGCCGCGTCGCAAAATCTGTCACAACGAACGGTTTATACGTCCCCTGGCGATAAGGAGCAACTGGTTACTCATGACCGGTGGCCGATTTATTCGGGGTTCCTCCCGAATCAACTAATCTCAAAGACGGTGCGGACGTACAGCTTCTCGATACGACGTTACGTGACGGGGAACAGGCACCCGGCATCTCGCTCACGCCTGACGAGAAGGCAGAAATAGCGGCGGCGCTCGACCGCGCCGACGTCTCCGTAATCGAGGCCGGAAGCGCCTGTACCGGCGAGGGCGAGCGCCGGACTATCCAGCGCGTGACCGACCTCGGTCTGGACGCGCGGATCACCAGCTTCGCCCGCGGGGTCCGCAACGATATCGACCTCGCGATAGACTGCGGCGTCGACGGCGTTAACCTCGTCGTCCCGGCGAGCGACCGCCACATCGAGACGAAGGTCGACACGACCCACGACGAGGTCGTGCGAGACACCGTGGACCTGGTCGAGTACGCGAAAGACCACGGCCTCTGGGTCGAAGTCATCGGCGAAGACGGGTCACGCGCGGACCTCGACTTCCTCGAACGCCTCATGGACGCGGCGCTCGACGCGGGCGCGGACCGCGTCTGCTACGCCGACACCGTGGGCCACGCCGGCCCCGAACGGGCGGTCGAGGCCATCTCTCGCCTCTCCGAACTGGGCCCGGTCAGCACGCACACCCACGACGACCTGGGTCTCGGCGTGACGAACGCACTCGCGAGCGTCGCCGCGGGTGCGGACCTGATTCACGCCACGGTCAACGGCCTCGGCGAACGCGCCGGCAACGTCGCGCTCGAAGAGGTCGCCATCGCGCTTGACCACTCCTACGACATCGAGACAGTCGACACGACGCAACTGTACGACCTGGGACAGACTGTCGCCCGCGCGACGGGCGTCCAGACCGCTCCGAACAAGGCGGTCACGGGCGCGAACGCGTTCACCCACGAGAGCGGCATCCACACCGACGGGACGCTCAAGGACGACCAGATGTACGAGCCGTACCCGCCGGAGAAGGTGGGCCGCGAGCGCCGGATCGTCCTGGGCAAACACACCGGACGCGCCGGTGCCCGCGCCGCCCTCGACGAACACGGTGTCGACGTCTCGGACGAGGAACTCACAGAGGTCGTCCAGCGCGTCAAGGAAATAGGCGACCGCGGCAAGCGCGTCACCGACGCCGACCTCCTTGCCATCGCTGAGGAAGTGACGGGGCGCGACCGCGAGCGCCGCGTCGAACTGAAGGGCCTCACCGCCGCCAGCGGCGGCGGCACTCCGACCGCCAGCGTTCGCCTCGAAGTCGACGGCGAGGAGCGCCTCGCCAGCGGCACCGGGAGCGGACCGGTCGACGCCGCCGTCACCGCCGTGCGCGAGGCGCTCGGCTCCGCCGCGAACGCCACGCTCGAATCATACCACGTCGACGCTATCACCGGCGGCACGGACGCCGTCGTCACGGTCGAGGTGGAAATGAGCCGCGGCGACCACTCCGTTACGGTGGCCGCGAACGACGCGGACATCACGGGCGCGAGCGTCCGTGCGATGGTCGACGCGCTCGACCGCCTGCTCACCGTTCCCGGCGAGGACGGCCAGCCCGTTCTCGCGGACGACTGATAGGGACTGTTGTAACTGTGTACCGGTATTCGCCGACCCCGTGTCGGCGAAATACCGAAATGACTTACAACAGTTCCTATGAGCGGACATCGTTTCGTTTTTTCGAGGCCAGTCCACTATCGTTCGGTCGAGTGGATAGCAGGCCTGCAGGGAGGAATATCGGCCGTCTGAAACCATATTGTCGGTATTTCGTCGATATCTGGTAACTACCCCGTCAGCAACAGATCTGTGTTTGTGACGTAGTATCATACGGATCCATGTTGGCCACGCTGACAGGGGATACCAGTGAAACTAGCACTCATCGCAGTCGGCCAGGCCGGCGGCAAGATCGTCGACGAGTTCTTGGCGTACGAGCAGCAGGCCGACGCGGACTTCATCACGGCGGCGACAGCGATCAACACTGCCAGACCCGACCTGGAGGGACTCGACTACGTGCCCGTCGAGAACCGCGTCCTCATCGGTCAGTCGCGGGTCGGCGGGCACGGCGTCGGTGCCGACAACGAACTCGGGGCGGAGATAGCCGCCGAGGAGTCGACGGAGATCGTCGCGGCGACCGACGACGTACCGGTGAGTCACGTCGACGCGTTCCTGGTCGTCGCGGCGCTCGGCGGCGGCACCGGAAGCGGCGCGGGCCCAGTCATCGCCAAAGAACTGAAGCGAGTGTACACGACGCCGGTGTACGGACTCGGTATCCTGCCGGCCAGCGACGAGGGGGGTATCTACACGCTGAACGCCGCCCGCTCGTTCCAGACGTTCGTCCGAGAGGTGGACAACCTCCTCGTCTTCGACAACGACGCCTGGCGCAAATCCGGCGAGACGCTCACGGCGGGCTACGACGAGATCAACGAGGAGATCGCGCGTCGCTTCGGCGTCCTCTTCAGCGCCGGCGAGACGAACACCGACGACGCCATCGCCGAGAGCGTCGTCGACGCCAGCGAGATCGTCAACACGCTGAAAGCCAACGGCGTTTCCACGGTCGGCTACGCGTCCGAGGAACTCACGCCCGAAGAGGAGGACCCGGGCCTACTCTCCCGGTTCACCGGCGGGTCGGCGGAACCGGACCCCAGCGAGGCGGAAAACCGGATCAACAGTCTCATCCGGAAGGCGACGCTGGGACGGCTGACGCTGCCGTGTGACGTCGACAGCGCCGAGCGGTCACTGACGGTCGTCGCCGGACCGCCCGAGCACCTGAGCAGGAAAGGTATCGAGGAGGGGCGTCGCTGGCTCGAAGAGGAAACCGGGTCGATGGAGGTCCGGGGCGGTGACTACCCGCTCCAGTCCGACTCCGTCGCGGCGGCCGTGTTGCTCTCCGGTGTCACGGAAGTCCCGCGGGTCACGAAACTCCAGATAATCGCCAACGAGACTCAGGAGAACATCGAGGAGACGACGCAGGGGCCGGCGCAGGCTGAGGAGCAGTTGATCGGCGAACAGGGCGAGGACCTCGACCCGCTGTTCTAACAGTTCTCCACGCGGACGGCGAAACCGTCCGCTACTTCAAATCTCCACGTCCGTAGATTTCACGACGCTGGCGACTCGCTCCGCTCGTCGCGTTGCGTCGTGAAAAGCGCCGAGGAGGAGATTTGAACTCCTGTGTCCTTGCGGACAGTTGCTCTCGAAGCAACCGCCTTGGCCGGGCTAGGCTACCTCGGCTTCATCCTTCGGTTCGGTGGTTTCGATGTTATGGGTTTCGGTTCGGGACCGGTTCCGCGAGTCTCCGCCACGAATAATAGGTGGGAGTGCGTACGGGACCCATGGACGTTCGCGAAGCGAACGAAGAAGCACAGGCCGTTCTCGATACGGTCGGCAAGGCGGTCATCGCTGACCGCGAATTTCTGGAAACGGTGTTGCTCGGCGTCCTGGGCCGCGGACACGTGCTGCTCGAAGACGTTCCCGGTACGGGAAAAACGCTCACCGCCCGGTCGTACGCCGAGGCGCTCGGACTCTCGTTCAGTCGCGTCCAGTTCACGCCGGACCTGCTACCGTCCGACGTGACCGGGACACACGTGTTCAACGAGGACACCGGCGAGTTCACCTTCAACGAGGGACCGATCTTCGCCAACGTCGTTCTGGCGGACGAGATCAACCGCGCGCCGCCGAAAACTCAGGCCGCCCTGCTGGAAGCGATGGAGGAGGATCAGGTGACCGTCGACGGCGACACCCACCCCCTGCCGGAGCCGTTTTTCGTCATCGCGACCCAGAACCCCGTCGAGCAAGAGGGGACGTTCCCGTTACCGGAGGCCCAGATCGACCGGTTCATGGTCAAGACGAGCCTCGGCTATCCGGAACTCGACGGCGAGGTGGAACTGCTCGAACGCCGGCGCTCCCGCGACACCCAGAGCCCCGACGCCGAACAGGTGCTGACGACTGATACCGTCCGAACCTTGCGGTCGGTCCCGGAATCGGTCCGGATCGAGGACGAACTGCTAGAGTACGTCGCGAAGGTCGCCCGGGCGACCCGCGAGGACCGCCGCGCCGAGGTCGGCGTCTCCCCGCGTGGCACCCAGCGACTGTTCGAGACGGCCCGCGCACAAGCGGTGCTCGCAAACCGCGACTACGTCACACCCGACGACATCAAGCGCGTGGCGCAACCGGTGCTCGCTCACCGTCTCGTGCTAACGCCCGACGCGACGGTCAACGACGTCGACAAACGCGCCGTGATAGAACGCGTTCTCGACCAGGTGCCGGTGCCGACGATTGATTAGTTCCGTAGCACCGACGTTAACGCCACTGCCGAGAGGAGGAGAAAGACGAGCGCCGACAGCGGCATTCCGCCGCCGGCCACCGAATACAGGGCGAATCCGGCAAGCGATACGCCAAGGCCAAGCACCGCACTCCCGCCGACGTGGACGATCTCCGCCCGTCCGGTCGACGCTTCCCGGCCGAGTTGCTCGCCGAGGCTGACTGAGTTGTCGAGGAGGTCCCACGCGACGACGGCACCGCTCACAACGAGGAGGACCACGACTGTCGGTGCGTTCTGGATCCCGGCGACGATCCCGCCGAGAAAGAGCAGTCCACCGGACCAAAACGCCGTGCGTCGCCACCCGCGAAGCATCGTGACGACCGCGGCGAACATGGATAGGACACCGAAGGGTGCCGCGAGTCCGGCGTACATGCCGGCCAGAAGGGTGAGAAAGCCGATCATGACGACCGCGGCGACGCCGCTGTGCAACGGCGGCAGGCGGTCTATCTCGCCCGTCATCGCGACCACCGCTGGGCGGCGCAGGCAAGCGTCGTCTCTACGTCCGTTCCCTCGGGCAGGTCGGCGACGCGGATGCCCGCCCCGCGTAGCGCGACGATACGAGCAATCCGTTCGGCGGCGACGAGTCGGTGTCCCGCGGTCTCGGTCGTCGTCGGGTCCGGGCTTATCACGGTGACGAGATGCCCGTGTGCGTCGAGAAGCCGTGCGAGGCGAACGATGCCATCGTCGCACAGCGGCGAGAACAGGATCACCTGCGCGTCATCGGGGAGGCGTTTTCGAAGCCGCTTCGCCTGAATAGCGAAGTAAAACTCCCCATCGGGTATCTCCGCCGACAGAACCGGGTTCGACGTGAACAGTTCCTCGGCTCGTGCGCGCTGATCCGACCCGAGCCCCGGCGGTAGCCAGGCGTCGCCCGGACCGAACGCGGCGACCCCGACCCGGTTGCTCTCTTTGAGCAGTGCCGGAAACACCGACATCGCGGCCTGCACTGATCGGTCGACCGCGTGCGGTGCGTTCTCCGACGGTCGAAGATACGCGGCTTCTCGCGAATCGATCACGAGGACGGCCATCGCGGACCGCTCCTGCCTGAACCGCAGCGTTGCGAGTTCGCCGGTCCGCGCGTGGCGGTTCCAGTCGATTCGGGAAAGCGAGTCTCCCGGGCGATACTCGCGGGTCGAATGGAACTCGATCCCCTCGCCGCCGTCCCGAGTTTCGACGCGGCCGGCGTGTCTCGTGGTGAGCGCCCGGAGCGCCATCGTCGAGATGGGTTGGAACTCCGGCTCGCAGACGATCTCGTCGGACGTAGACAGGGTGACGCGGCGCTCGACAGTCCCGCTCATCCCACGCGCTATCGCGAGCAGGTGGTCGAACGTGTGCGTCCCGCGACCCATCGTCACGGTGTAGTCGAACGACGCCGACTCTCCGGGGCGAAGCGCCGTCCCGAGACGCGGAACGCCGTCGGTCACTACCAGCGGTTCCGGCACGCCGTCGACGAGTCGGAGGTCGGGAAGGAACGACTTCCCTTCGTTCGTCACGGTGACGACGACGTCCACCTCGTCGCCCGGTTCCGGCGACTCGTCGGAGAGGGTCCGCGAGACCGACAGCGCCACGTCGGGTACCGTCCCCGCCTGTGCGTACGCGGCGTAAGCGACGCCGATAGCCCCGGCGAGCAGTAGCGACGGTCGACTCAACACTATCCCAGCACCGCCGGCGGCGAAGGCGACAGCGCTGATTCCGCGCCAGCGGTGGGTCGGTGCGTCCGTGGACTCGAGAACGGGTGAAGCGGCGTTTTCGTCCGTCTCGGCGCGCTCGTCCGCGTCGCGTTCCGCCGTTTCGCCGTCGCCTTCCGTCTCTTCGGAGACATCTCTCGCGTCCTGATCCGGTACGTCAGTCGGTCCTTCAGATTCGGTTGCGGATGCGCGGGATGTCATTCTCGGTCCACCCCGTGGAGGTCGGCGATAGCGTGCGCGGCGTGTCGTCGCTGTCGGTCGAAACGGAGGCGGAACGACATCGTGTGGCGGATTCTGGTCAGAACCGGTGTCGACTCCGGAACGTGGTCAGTGAAAAACGCGGCGGCAACGGGGTCGTCCGTCCAGGTCCCGCGTTCCAGTGCGTCGCGGGCCTCGTCCTCGGAACAGTCTTGAGCGTACACGATCCCCTCGATAGCGGCCGTTTCGAGGCGTTCGTCGATCCGCTTTTGCCGATCCGAATGGCGACGGTCGTGCGACCGGAGGTTGTGGCCGAGTTCGTCGCCCGGCGTCGGCAGCGTCGGTCGGGTCTCGGGATCCGGCGTTTCGAACTCCACGACCTCTTTTCGTCGGCGGAGCTGTACGGCCCGAAACCCCTGTAAGAGCGCGATAGCGCCGACGATAGTGACGAACGCGTTAGGTGCGTTGATGAGGCCGGCGTACTCCGGGACGAACACCAGTACGAAGCCCAGCGCAGCGGTCACGATGCCGATAATCGCGACGAGCCCGCTGATCCTTCGGCCCATCACCAGTCACCCCCGTCGTCGGCGTACTCCGATTCGATCCGTCTGAGCGCCGCCAGCGCGCGCTGTTCGCGGTCGTCAGTCGGGTCTTTCCCGCCGTATCGGACCTCCTCGAACAGCTGGGTCAGTTCGTCCACGTCGCCATCTGTCATCCCCGCGTCTACCGCCGCGTCGGCGAACTCCGCGGGCGTACTCGACTCGGGCCGGTCGACGTCCAGATGGCCGGTCATCTCCCGCCAGGCGCGGTACACTTCGTTTTCGAGGTCGTCGGCGTTCTCGATTCTGTCGGCCGCTCGGCCCGCGGCGTTGCCGATCGCTGACCGTCGCTCCGTGTCCGTTTCCTCTGCGTCCGCGTCCTCGTCCCCGGTCGTATCCCTGCCGCTAAACACGTACAGGCCGACCACCATCCCGACGGTGAGAACGAGGATCGCGAACAGGAGGATCGACGGGGTGGTGGGGTCAGTGATGTCGCCCTCGCCGTCCGTACCGAGCCCGCCGGATCCGCTCTCGCTCATGTTGATATCACCGTTGAGGGGTGCCGGTGGCGTCACGTCCGGCTGCGCCGGCCCCGCGCAACTGCCCATCAGGAACGCGAGGAACAGGAGGAGGATGACGGCCAACCCGACAGTGAGGCCGAACGCGACAACCGCGTCGTACTTGTGAGTGAGCCCGACAGCCGTGACGACTAAAATCCCGCCCGCGATCCAGAACGGCGTAGAGCCCGACAGCAGATCCACACAGAAAAACGGAACCCTCGGCACGTCAACACTACCGCCGCTGCCGCCGTCGCTACTACTTGACCCCTCTGAATCATCCGTCCCGTCGTGTCCCGCCCCTTCCGGTTGTGGTCCACCGCCGCTTTCGGTGTCAACCGGCGACGTAAGCGTCGCGGCTGCCACCGAAATGGCGAGAACGCAGATGATAGCGACGAGAATCGGACGGAGGGCCTCTCTATCCACAGGCGGTTTTGAAACACCGATGACTTAGGCTTTCTGCTTGTTTTCGGTGGAAAATAGGGACTTGCGTGACAGCGAACCTGTCTCGGCAGATTCGTGCTGTCACGACGGCGCATTATTGGCCACTTAACGAGGTCGCGATCCTTGGGTGGCAGGAGCCGACAGATCCGGACCCTTTTGTCGCCTTTCGTCGGATCCCAGACCGTGACCCGAGCGACAGTGTGGAACGAGTTCCGCCACGAACGAGAGCACGACCAGGTCGCGGAGATATATCCGGACGGAATTCACGTCACCATCGCCGAGGCGCTCGAAGAGCGCGGTATCGACGCCGAGACAGCGACACTCGACGAACCGGAGCACGGGCTACCCGAGGACACTCTCGACGACACTGACGTGTTGCTGTGGTGGGGCCACGACGCGCACGAGGAGGTGAGTGAGGCGGTCGTCGACCGCGTTCAGGACCGCGTCCTCGCAGGGATGGGTCTGGTCGTACTCCACTCGGGGCACTTTTCGAAACCGTTTCGGCGGCTCATGGGCACCAGCGGGACGTTACGGTGGCGCGAGGCCGCCGAGACGGAACGGCTCTGGACGGTGAACCCCGGCCACCCTATCGCCGACGGCGTCGGCGAGTACTTCGAGGTCGACGAGGCGGAGATGTACGGCGAACCCTTCGACATCCCCGCCCCCGACGAACTCGTCTTCACCTCGTGGTTCGAAGGCGGCGAGGTGTTCCGGTCGGGCTGTTGTTTCTACCGCGGGAACGGCCGCTTGTTCTACTTTCGGCCCGGCCATGAGACGTATCCGGTGTACCACGACGAGACCGTCCAGCGGGTGCTCGGTAACGCCGTCGAGTGGGCCGCTGACGGGAGCGACGCGCCAGCGCCCGGCGTCGAAAACGTCGACCCTATCGAACCGATCGACACAGACGACGATCGGAGCGTCCACTGACGCATTCAGGACCGCACACCGTCGAATCCACGAAACGAACCGCCGAAGATAACCGCCTGCCCTGAAACGGTCAGATCATGACTGAGAACGCATCCGACAGTCCATCTCCGTACGACCACGTGCGAGCGGAGGACGGATCCCTTCCGGACGGCATCTACCGCGTAGTGGGAGTCGGGGCCGACGACGTGACACTCCTTTTCGTCGCCGACGCCACGGGAAGCCGGGTCCACGACGGCCGCGTCTTTACCGTCTCGCACGAACAGTACGCGGACCTTCCCGCGGCACCAAATCCCGACGACGACGGTCTCTTCCGGCGGTGGGGCCTCGTCGCCCTCGCAGGGGTGCTGTTCGCCGTCAGCCTCTCGTCGACTGCAACCGAGACGCTCGGCGTCTCGCAGTCGTTCATCAGAACCGTCGTCATCCTTCTGATCGCTCTTGACGTGGTCGATAAACTGCGGTGAAGGCAGTCGTCGCAACGGGCACGACGAGCGCTGTCGCGGCGTGGAGGTGACGAGGTGAACGGAGATAAACACCGCACCGCCTGCCTAGACTCGTCTTTCGACGTGTTTTATACTGCTTCAACGACAGAATATTTTAACACCATTATGTGAAAGTTTAAATGTGGGGCGGCAGCAGGCCGGGGTATGTCCGATTCACCGTCACTGGAACTCACGTCGGGTCAGAACCAGCACCACGACGACGCCGACGAGGCCGTTCCGCCGCCGTTACCGCCCGACGATCCCGAGGCCTGGTACGCACCGACCGTTCGGGCCCAGTACGAACTCCGGCCTGACGTGGTCGCGACCGTCCGAGAGACCGACGACGCGTTCGCGTACGACGTGCGCGAACCGCATCTCTCGACCGCCGACTGGCACGCGGTCGAACGTATCCACGACCACTTCGACGGAGCGAACCTCCGTCGCCCCAGAACTCGGGAGGGCACCGCCGAGCGGATCGCCGACGGCTTCGCCGAAAAGTACCGACGGGCTCTCGAACGGTTAACGGACGAGACGCCGACGGCGCGCCGACGCGTGTCGTACTACGCGCTTCGGAACCTGTGCTGTCTCGGCGACCTGACCCCGCTCGCACTGGACGACTCGATCGAGGTTGCGGACACCGCGGGGGAACGGTTGGTTGTCCACACTGAGGACTACGCGCCAGCGACGACGGACCTGTCCGCCGACCCGGAGTACATAGAGCGATTCGTCAGCGAGCGGATCGACACGTACTCCGTCCCGTTTCGCGGGTTCGACGTGCCCGTCGTCCTCTACCGCGAACGTCTCCTCGGCAACGACGCGTTCGCGGTGAAATACGCCGTTCTCGAACCTGATCTCCTGCCCGGAGACGAGGCGCTCGTCGAAGAGTGCAAGGAGCGCATCTGGGAAGCGAACGTCGACGAGGTTATCGCCCCCGGGAGCGGCGGCGACGACGGCGATCCCCGCGAGGCGTTCATCCGGGACCGCTCAGCGAACTTTCTCTCCCGGAAACTCACCGCGCACAACACCCGCGAGTGGCTAGACGCCGCCGAGTATCGCGTCCGGTCCGCCCTGTCGGAGTACGGGTTCGGTGTCCCGCCGGTCGACGGCCGCTACGCCGACGACCGACTCTCCGATCTCGTCTACTACGTTCTGCGAGACTACGTCGGTCACGGGAAACTGACGATCCCGATCCGCGACCCACATCTGGAAGACGTCGAGGCGAACCGGGTCGGCGAACGCGTGAAGGTCGTCCCGCGGACGGGTGTCGACCACGATGGGCGAGTCCCGACGAATCTCGTCTTCGAGGACGAACGCGAGTTCGTCAACGTTGTCACACAGATCGCCGCCGCCGACGGAACCGAACTGAACGCCAGCAACCCGAGCGCGAAGGTGAACGTCCGACCGGAGGGCGTCGACGACGACGTGACGATCCGGTGTGCCGTCGCACTACCGGTGATCAGCGAGGACGGCCCGCACGTCTCTATCCGGAAGCAGGCACCCGACGCGATGACGCCGGTCGACCTGATAAACCGGGGTAGCCTCTCGACCGAACTGGTCGCTCTGCTGTGGCAACTGTACGAACACCACTGCGTCGTGCTGTTCTCCGGGCCGACCGGCGTCGGCAAGACGACGCTGATGAACGCACACATGCCGTTTATATCGTTCGAGGACCGGCCGATCAGCATCGACGAGGGGTCTCGGGAAGTGCGACTCCCCCACGAGACAGGCGTTTCCCTGACGACCCGCGACCACGAGAGCGACTTCAAGCAGGTGTCGATGGCCGACCTGATGACAGAATGCAACTATCTGAATCCGGACGTGGAAGTGATCGCCGAGATAAACACGCCCGAAAGCTTCCGGACGTTCGCGGAGACCCTCAACACCGGCCACGGCGTCATCGGAACCACCCATGCGGAAGACATCGAGAAACTCGTAAACCGTGTCGTCGAACAGGGGCTTCCCCCGTACCTTCTGGCCGAGATCGACCTGGTCGTGTTTCCGAAACACGTCGACGGTGACCGCTACGCCGGCCGCGTCGTCGAATTCCTCAGTGAGCGAGAGTACCAGCGCCTAGACGATAGTCGACGTACCGACGACGACAGCGGAACGATCGAGAAAGGTGGGACGACGATCTGCTGGAACACGGTCGCCCGGCGCGAGAGCGACGGGACCTTCAACTTCGGGTATACCCATCCGGACATGCCCGGCGGGAGTGAGACGCGGCGGAACGACGTTCGCGTGTTTCACCGCCTTGCCGACAGGACTGACCGCTCGGTCGAGGCCGTCGAGGCGGAGTTCCACCGGAAGCACGGATACGTTCAGTATCTCGAACACGAGGGCGTTCGAGATTTCGACGCGCTGTTTGATTTCCTCGCCGACCTGGAGACGAACGAGGCGGCGACGGTCGAACGAGCGACCAGTAGCCGGCGGCCGGCCGGTACTCCAACGAGCGATCCGACGGTGCCCTCGTCGCAGGAACGGCCGGACTCCGGGGGCTATCCCGAGGAGAGTATGAACAGATGACGGGGGCAGAGAGTCCGACACGGTCGGACCTGGCGCTCCGGTCAGCGGGAAGTCCGTCCGCCGTTTTCGACCGTGTGCTGTACGCTCTGTTCTCGCGACACGCCGACCGGGCGCGCCACGACGGCGATCGGAAACAGTACCGTGGCACCGACCTCCGCGTGAGCTTCGGCGTGTATGTCGCCAGGGTGTACGGCATCTCCTGGCTGTCGTTTGTCGCGCTCACGTTCGTCGGATTCGCCCTCGGAATGACTGTTCCGGACCAGACGGTTGCGGGGGTCAACGGGTTCTTGCAAAAGGGGATACCGGTACTAAACCGTCTGTCGGCCCCGTCACTGCCACGGACGGCAATCGCACTGGTCGTCGCGCTGGCGGTCGGCGGTGTCGGCAAGCGCGCGACGGTCGCGCTCGGCAGTCGGTATCTCAGCTGGCTTGCGCGTGCGCGGCGAGCGAGTATCCGTCGGACGCTCCCGGGCGCGGTCAGATACCTCCACGCGCTCTCGACCGGTAGCGGCGGACAGCGAGCCATGCTTCGCAAGGTCGCAAACAACCGGAACGCGTACGGCGAGACCGCCGTCGCCGTCCGCAAGGCGCTCAACAAAGCTGCCCTCACCGGAAGCCTCGACGAGGGATTGCGGATTGTCGCCCGCGACACGCCGTCGAGGAACGCCCTGGCTCCCTTCCTCATGAAGTTCCGCGAGCACGCCGACCAGGGAGCCGACGAACTGGCGAGTTACCTGCGTCTGGAAAGTCGGATGCTGTCACATCGACAGCAGCGATCGAGGGAGCAGGCCGCTGGCTTTCTCGAACTGATCGCGGAACTATTTATCGTACTGCTCGTACTGCCGGCCCTGCTCGTTATCGTGCTAACCGTGATGAGCGTGCTCTCACCGGAGCTGAACCGACCGCTTACGACTCCACTGGGCTCGATCACGACCAGGGGTGCCCTGGTGTACGGAAGCGCCGGATTCGTTCTCGTCGTCGGCGGACTCGCGGCGGGACTCGTCGGTGCGTTCCGTCCCCCGGGACAGTCACTTCCGTCGTACCGACGGCCGGGGGGAACACTGGCGACGTTGAGAACGATCGGAACGAACCCGTCGAGCGCTGTGGTGGTCAGTGTTCCGTTCGCGGCCACTGCCGCGGGATTCCTCTGGTGGCTATCGTACGACCTCGTCAACGTGGCGTTGTTGGGGTACGCGGCGTTCGCAATTCCGGTCGGTCTGGTGGCCGCTCGCCGAGCGCGCCTCGACGACGCGAAAGACCGGGAGATAAAGGACTTCATTCACGCCGTCTCCGGCCACGTCAGCCTCGGGCGCCCGTTCTCGGAAGCGACCGCCATCGTCGCGCGCGACGTCGACCTCGGCGCTCTCGACGACGACGTTGCGGACCTCGCGTTCAACGCGAACCTCACCACGTACGACGGCGATCTCAGAACCGCCGCACTCGACCGCTTCGTCGAACGAGTCGGAACACCGCTCGCCGAACAGACGATGGGGCTGGTCACGGGTGCCCTAGACGCCGGCAGCGACGCCGAAGACGTCTTCGACACGCTTCAGACGGAAGTCGGCAGGCTCTATCACGAGAAGAAGGCGCTCCGGGATTCTATGCTGGTGTACGTCGCTGTCGGCTGGACGACGGCACTGCTCGTCGTCGGGATCGTCGTCGCGGTCGACGGCTACGTCATCGATGGGTTCACGCAGTTGTCCTCGGTGTCGAGCGTTTCGGGAGCGTCGACGCTCGATCCGAACGCGATAGAACCCGCCCGCGAGCGACAGCGGTTCTACGTCGTGACCCAGGCGACGATGCTTGCGAGCGGGTGGTTCGCTGGCATGGCGAACCGCGGACGGTACGATGCACTGCTCCATTCGGGCTTGCTCGTCTGTATCGCGTACGTCGTCTTTTCGGGGGTAGGAATGACATGAGAGCGACGTCCGGTGGTCAGCGAGACCCGAACCGCGGTCAGTCCAACGTGATCGGCGTCGCGATACTGCTCGGCGTCACCGTCGTTGCGCTCGGTGCGCTGACCGCAAGCATCGGTGCAGTCATCGAGAGCAACGCCGCGACGGCCGACGCCGACCGCGTCGCGGACGGTCTGGACGAGGCGATACGTCCGGTCGAAACGACCGGGCACCACCGCGCTAGGGTGTCCGTCTCCGGCGGAGGGTTCCGTACGGAGCCGAGAGAATTACGCGTACTCGACGAGACAGGTGTCGTAACGACGACCGAAGTCGGTGCGTTAGTGTACGAATCCGACGGCCGGACGGTCCGGACGGTCGGCGGGGCGATCCTCCGCGGCGGGACCGGCGGGTCGGAGATGTCGCGCCCGCCACAGATAACAGCAAGCAGACGGTCCGGTGGTGTCCTCGTGATCGGTGCCGCCCGTCTGAACGCCACCGGCGTCAGCACGGGTGGGACCGGTCGGACTGACCTCGTCTTTCGGTCGAACGTCTCTCACGACCGTCGGGCGCTCGGGGATGCGACGTATCGAATCGCGATAGAGACGGAGACGCCGACCGCATGGCGGTCGTACTTCGAAGACCTGAACGCGACCGTCGTCACCGTTGACCACGATTTCGACGACGACGGCGTATCAAGCGTCGTCGCGCGGTTCGAGGGTGACAGGACGGCGTATCTGATCGTCCACGACCTGCGTCTGGAGGTGAACAATGGCTGACCGGGCGATGACGCCGGTCGTCGGGAAAGCCCTCGAAGCGACGATAGTCGTACTCTACATCGGTCTGTTGACGACGACGCTGTACGGCGGCGCTATCCCGGAGTATCAGACCGCTGCGGCAGAGGAAGTCGGGGACCGAACGCTGTCGAGAGCGAGCCACGGCGTCCAGCAGGCCGTCCCGGTGAGTGGCGCAGTACAGGAGGCGCGGATCCGGGTCGACCTGCCTGACAGGATCCGGGGAGAACCGTACCGAATTCGGGCCGATGGTGAATCACTCGTTCTCGACCATCCCCACCCCGACGTGGGTGGTCGCTCTCGACTGTCGCTACCGGATTCTGTCGTTGCGGTTAGCGGAACCTGGCGGAGCGGAGCCGCGACAGTCGTGGTACTCGAACGTGTCGACAACGGGGTCTCCCTCCGGCTGGAGGACGGGACATGACTCGCGGCCAGGCGAACATGCCCGCCCTGCTCGTCGCTTTGCTGGCGTTGACGGCTGTTGCCGGTATCGGAACGCTCGTCGCCGACGACGCCTTCGGAGGCGCGACGCGCGACGCCGACGGGCAGAGAATCGCGACTGGACTCTCCGAGCGACTCGTCAGAGCTGACAGCCCGCTCGCCGACCGCGCGAACGTGTTGAACGGGAGCGAAACGGCATCGTTGACGGCCGCTGAGCTGGAGTCGCTGTTTCCCGTCGTTCAGAACCGCTCCGTCCGAGTTTCCCTCGACGACGAGACGCTCGCCCAGACGGGGCGGGTAGACGGCGGAACGACCGTCCGACGGATCGTCCTCGTCGAGCGGCGTGAGGCGGTCACGATAACGCCCTCACTCGGTTCGAACAGCGAACAGTCGGTGACGCTTCCGCGGCGGACGGAAAACGTGACGGTAGAGCTATCACCGCCTGTCGGAACAACGGTCCGGACGGTCCGTGCGAACGGACGGGTCGTCCTACACGACGACTCCGGCCTCTCCGGAACCGAGACGGTCTCGGTGTCGCGCTACGAGACCACGGCGCTCACCTTCGAAGCGACGGACCGACTTCCGGACGGGAGCGTGACGGTGACGTACTACCCTTCACAGACCCGAAAGGCGGTGTTGGCGGTGACCGTCGATGGATAGAGCACAGCTCTCACTGCCGGCTATCGAGGTCGGTGTCGGAATCGTGCTCGTCGTCGGCGTCCTCACGACGTTCGCACTCGGAATCCCCGACGCGGACACGAACGAGCCCCAACTCGACGCGTACGCGGAGGACGCCGCGACCGTGCTCGCGAGCGAGTCGCCGCGTCATCAGGGTGCCACGCGGCTTGCAGAGGTGGTCCGCGCGCCGGAGACGTTCGAGCGCGAGAAGGCTGCGCTGGAACGCCGGGTCGACCGAATTCTACCGGATAATCTGCTGTTCCGCGTTGAAACGCCGCAGGGAGCTATCGGGTACGAGAAACCGCCCGGGGTCGCGGTCGGATCAGCAACGGTGACGACGACCGGCGGCGACGTGACCATCCGGGTGTGGTACGCGTGACCCGCGAAGACCGCGGCCAACTCGTGCTCGTCGCCGCCGCCGTCCTCGCTCTCGCACTGGTCCCCATCGCGTTCGCGTACCTCCAGTTAGGCTATCACGCCGATGTCCGAGCGAGCGTCGAGTACGACGACCCCCAGAGAAACGCCGAGCGCTTGCTCGAACGAAGCGTGTACGAGGCCAGTGCGGACGTCCAGGGCGAATACGACTGGTGGCAGCGAGAGAACGTGGTCAGAGACGTCCGCGACGGTCTCCAGCCCGGTCTGGAAACGTTGCGTTCGGCCCGCGTGGAGTCGGGGACAGCCTACGAAGTGAGCTACAATCGGACGGCCGCCGAGCGGTGGGCGGGGGATAACTGCCCGTCGGGTCCGAGCCGGGAATTCGGTCCTTGCGAGGCGATAGACGGCGTGGTCGTCCAGGAGCGCGCCGACGAGACGGACGTCCTCGCGGTAGTCGTCGACGTTCGTGTGACGACCGAACGCGGATGGTCACAGTCGACAGTAGTGGTGCGGTCGGTCGGGGAGACGGCGGACTCGTCGTAGTTTAAATCCATACTGTCGGCTCGCCACGTTCGCCACGGCCGAGGAACGGTCCGCAACCGGGCCGGTCCACCCGTTGGTCCAATTACAACCCAACCAGCGGCGCGAACACTGCCACTGCAACCAGTACGACCGTCAGAACGCTCGCGGAGTGGACGACGAGTACCCGCATCGGCCTCCCGAACGCACGACCGCGCAGCGCCGGGACCCATTGCAGTGTGATAGCCAGCACGCGACCGCCGTCCAGCGCGGTGACGGGAAGCGCGTTCATGAGCGCGACGTTGGCGTTGAGCAGGGCGACCCAGAAACAGAGGTTGGTGAGCGCGCCGAGCGACGCCACCGACGCCGCCGACGGTGCAGCGCCGTCGACAAACACCCACCCGAAGTACGTCACGTACGCCTCCGTGGGCGAGGCGGCAAACGGCGAGCGGAGCACGGCGAACGCGGCGGCGGCGACTAGCAGGTTGTGGAAGGTGCCGATGGCGTAGACGCGCAGTTTCGAGCGCGCGGACGCCGCATCGAGAGCCTCGCCCGGAAGCACGTAGGCGGCGAGAGGGACAACGCCGAGAAAGAGCGCGATACCCCACTCGGTGACGGGGATTCCCTCGGCGCGGCAGGCCAGCGCGTGGCCTGCCTCGTGAACCACCGTCGCGACGAGGAGTGCGGCGACGATGTACGGCGCGGCGGCAACGGGCATGAACGCGTTGAGTCCGGGGATGGCGATGGTGTTCGCCGGGTCGTTCAAGGCGGTCGCGCGGGACTGGCCGAGCGCCAGATACGCTGCGGTCGCGACGAGTGCGAGCGCCGTCACCTGCAGGGAGACGAGAGTGACGACGCCGATGTCGCTCCAGCGCTTCCAGAGCGGGCGGTCGGCGATGCCGTCGAGAGCGGTCGTCCCGCGCGAGGAGTGCCAGTAGAGGGTGAGAAAGCCGACTTTCAGACCGCGCGGGAGACGTTCGTTGATCGCCGTCTCCAGAGCGGTGACGTGACTCGATAGCGTCCGACTCATCGTTCGCCCGGTCGAACCGAACGGCCGTATAGTTATCGCCGCGAAACGGTCGGAACGAACAAGCGATAGACACGCCCGTTCGAAACGACATTTCAACTACTGCACCGATCACCTTCTATTCGCAAATTACCGGAGCAGTAATGGCGTCTACGCGTCGATTCCGCCCCGTCTTAGGTTTGCTAGGAGTTCACACTCCGCATTCCCTAGTATTCACATTCGATGACGTTGAGAGGTCACAGTGAGTGGGTATGGGGGAACACAATCCCGCGAACGGAACGCTGGTATCGATCGTCATCACTGCGGTACTTCTCGGTAGCGTCTTCGCCGCCGTACCGGCCGCAGGTGCAACAACGGGGGTATCGTCGGATCAGGCGGCTGCGACGGACGCCCTTCAGGAGAACGACACGGCTGACGACGTGGATACGTACGCGGTTTCGCAGGGCGGTAACTGCGTCGAAGTTGTCCCGTACGGTGACGGGAGCGAGTCCGTCGAGGAGTTCTACCGCTACGGACTGCACTGGGGGCAGTACAGTTCCCAGGGGACTCTCGAAATGCAGGACGTAGACGAGAGTCAGTTGCTCATCCACGACGGGAGCGAGGGCGCGAGTATCGTCTTCGTCCACGCCGAAGCAGGCAGCGAGCGCGGCGGGGGCAAGGCCTCGGTGACGCTGACCGACGTCTCGCCCGATAGCGAGTGGGCCGTCAGGGACGACAACTACACGTACAACAACTCGGACAGCTTCAGCAAGGACGGCCGGGAGGCGCGTGCCGACTGGGTCTGGGAGGAAAACCGGACTGACGGCGGCGCGTACCGCGGATTGGAGGCGGGTGACTACGAGGCGGTTACTATCGAACCCGGGTTCAACGTGAACGCCCGTCACGGGTCGCTCGATACGCCGTTGGCAATCGACGTGTGGCGTCTCCGCAGCGCCGACGGCGAAACGGTCCAACTGGCGTTGAACGAACCGGTGACGGTCCGTCCGGGGTCCTGTGAAGGGGTGTCGACAGTGGTCACGACCGACAGTGACGACCGCTACAACGCGACGGCGCGCAACACGGTCGAGAGCAACAACGTGACGTTCGACACGTCGCTTACGGCCGCGACGGACGGCGTCACCCTCGACCGAGCGACTGTCGACCACGCGGACGGCCGGTCGTGGTACCAGCTCCAGCTCCGCGCGTCGAACGAGAGCGTCGTGCCGGACGGTAGCGCGCCCGAGGAACCGCTCCTGTTCGTCGAATCGAACAGTCCCCAACTGGACGACAGTCGGGACGGCGTGCAGTACGCGGTTGACCTCGACGCGGAAACGCTCGCGGAGCAGGACGTTCGAGTCAGCGATGTCGCGATGTTCCAGTACCGCGGCGGGGAGTGGCACCGCCTCGACCACCGGACGGACCGTCAAGGGGACACGTGGGAGCTCCGTTCGACTGACGCCGACGGGTTCGGACCCGTGGCCATCACCGAACTACAACCCGACTTCCGAACGCAGGACGTTACGGTGTCGGAATCGAAGATAGACGCCGGCGAGACGGTCGAGATAACGGCCACGTTGGTCAACGAAGGGGGCGGTAACGGAACGCACACCGTCGGACTCACGATGTTCGGGGAGACGGTCGACCAGCAGTCGGTCGCTATTCCTCCCGGGGAGACACGGGAAGTGACGTTCACCCGGACGGTCGAATCACCCGGTACGTACACGATCGAGGTCGGTAGCGGCAAGGCCGAACTCCGTGTCGAGGGGGACGGTAGCGGGGAGAACCAGAACAGCCTCCCCTCGTCGGGATCGATCCCGACTGAACTACTCGCCGGCGGCGTTATCGCTCTCCTCATCGTCGTCGGCGTCGGCTACCGCGCCGGGTAGGTTCGCGAGTTCGTCGGCGAGCCCCCACTCCTGAGCGCGGTCGCGCGCCTCGGAACGCGCTTGCTCGCGTATCGCGGTTATCTTCTCTTCGTCGTCGAGAAACGCGGCGACTGCGTCCGGTCCGTCGGCGGCGGTGTCGCTTCCGCCGACGCGGTCCGCGGGGGCAGCGTCGCGGGTTCGGTCTGCGAGCGACGGGTCGCCGGCGAGGCGTTCCGCTGGGAGACCCGGGGCGACCCGAAGCGGCGGTGTGTCGTGAATTTTGGCCAGGTCGGTCGCGTCGAGTTCGAAGAGGTCGACGCTGTAGGGTCCCGGGACCGCGAGGTCCGCGAGCGCCGTTGCGCCGCCGGCGTCGGTCCTCGTGTGATAGGCGAGAACGGGGACGCCGGCCTCGAACGTGAGCACGCCCTGGCCGTCGGCGTCGAGGAGGAGCGCGTCCCGCGGTTCGAACACCGCGTACCCGGTAAGGTCCGTCTCCAGTGCGGTCGACAGCGTGGTCCCGGGGTCGGCGACCACCCGCGAACGCAGGAGTTGCCCGCGGGGGAGTTTCATGGCCTGTCCGGGACGACAGCGCTTCGGAAACGGTCCGCCACGGCCGTGGAGTCGCCCGCCCGCACGTCCAGCGTGTCGGCCGCATCGCGGTACGCGGCGGCCGCGGCGGAGTCGGGCGCGTGCGCCAGCAACGGCTCTCCAGCGTCGCGCGCGCCGTGGACCGCGTCGCTCTCTGGGACCGTCGCGAGCGTCGGCCCGTCGAAGTACTCCTCGGTCCGGTCGGCGATCCGCTCGACGGCGGCCTCGTCTCGTACCTTGTTGAAGAGAACGCCCGCGTTCCCCGTGCCGTACGACCGGGCGTATTCGCCGACCTTCAGGGCGTCCGAAAGCGCCGGAATAGTCGGCTGAAGCACGGTGACGATGCGGTCGGCCAGCACGATCGGGAGGACGGCGCTTTTCGACCCCAGCGCTGCCGGCGAGTCAAGTAGAAGAACGTCCGTTTCGGCCGCGAGCGACGCCACGACATCGCGGAGACGGTCGGGGTTCGCCGCCTCGAAGTCGGCCAGGTTCGTCCCGCAGGGGACGACTCGCATTCCGAACCGTTCGTACGTCGCGTCGTCGATAGCGGCGTCAGCCCCCTCGATCAGGAGGTCGTGTAACGTCACGTCGGCGTCTTCGAGTCCGGCGTGAAAGAGCAGGTTCGCAAGCCCCGTGTCCGCGTCGACGACCGTCACGTCGTACTCCTCCGCGAGCGCCATGCCGAGAGCGAGCGTGCTCGTCGTTTTCCCGGTCCCACCCTTTCCGCTCGCCACGGCGAACGCCTCGACCATTGCAGTTCAGTACAGGCGGTACGAGTGTTAAAATTTACCTTCCGGATCGGTTCTCAGTCCTCGAAATCGGCGGCGGGCGTATCGGCCGCTCCGAACGCCCTCAACGCGTCGAGATCGCAGTTCTCGGCGAGCAGATCCGCGGCGTCTTCGTACGGCGTCGGCATCTCACCCCTCCCGGGTCGCGACGCGTCGAACAGCGTCTCCAGAAACGCTTCCCGTGCCGCCTCGTTCTCGAACAGCCCGTGGAGATAGGTCCCGAGTACGTCACCGCGGGCCGCACCGTGACTGTCGAACGGCCGCGCTACGTCATCCACGGGGGTCGTCTCGCCCATGTGGATCTCGTAGCCCGACACCTCGGCGTCGGCGTCCGTCAGCGGCCCCGCACCGTCCAGATGGCGGGTCGTTCGCGTCACCCGCTTCTCGGGCGAGAACTCTGTTTCGACGGGGAGGAGACCGAACCCGTCCACGGTGTCTCGCTCGTCTGTCGACTCCACTCCCGCGTTCGTGATCCGCTCCCCCAGCATCTGATAGCCTCCACAGAGGCCCACAATCGGGCCGTCGAAGGCGGCCAACTCATCGCCGAACCCTGCCTCGCGGAGCGTGAGCAGGTCGTCGACGGTGTTTTTCGTTCCGGGCAGGACGACTGCGTCCGCGTGCCTACTGGCACGCTCCGAACTGGCGGCAGTCATAGCCCCGTCGGCGTCGTCGAGCGACGCCTCGGGGGGAATGAATGCCACGCGGACACCGGGTTCGCGCGCCAGCGGTTCGAAATCGGTGAAGTTAGAGATGCGGGGCGTCCGGGGTACGGCGACGGTGACCGCACGGTCTTCGTCCACCTCGTCGTCAGCGCCGCGAACATCGCGCTCGCCTACGGCGGGCAGCGACACGCTGTCCTCTTCGGGGAGCCCCGGATCGTCGTACGGGAGGACGCCGAGAACGGGGACGCCGGTTCGCTCCTCGAACGCCTCGACGCCGGGAGCGAGCAGTGACTCGTCCCCGCGGAATTTCGTGATGACGCAGCCGACGACCCGCTCGCGGACGTCGTCGGGCATCAGTTCGAGCGTCCCGACGAGGCTGGCGAAGACGCCGCCGCGCTCGATGTCGGCGACCAGCACCACGTCGGCGTCGCCGAACCGCGCCGCCTCGACGTTCGCGAGGTCGCGGTCGTGGAGGTTGATCTCCGCGATGGAGCCGGCACCCTCCGCGACGACCACCTCGTGGTCGCGGGCGAGTCGGCAGTGAGATTCGACCGCCGCGGCGCGGGCCTGGTCCCAGTACTCCTCGTAGTACGATTCGGCCTCGTAGTGGCCGACCGCTTCGCCCTGGATCACGAGTTGGCTCTCGCCCTCGCCTCGGGGTTTCAGCAGGACCGGATTGTGGTCGGTGGTCGCCGGCACCTCGGCGGCACGGGCCTGTACGTACTGCGAGACGCCGATCTCGCCGAACGCGCCGGATTCGCCGTCGCCCGCTTTCGGCACCGCCTGGGCGTTGTTGCTCATGTTTTGCGCTTTGAACGGAGCGACGTCGACGCCCTGTCGCGCCAGCAGGCGACAGAGTCCCGCCGCGACGGTACTCTTGCCGACGTGACTGGCGGTGCCCGCGACGAGGACTGTGTGTGCGTCGGGCGTCTCGCCGTCCGGGGACGGTGTCTCGCCGTCCCTCTCCTCTGTATCGTCAACCATCAGTACTCGGTGCCTTTGCGCGCCCCCTGTCCGTCATCGATAGGGTGCGTCTCCTTCCGGACCTCGGTGACGAGGTCGGCGCAGTCGGCGGCGTAGTCGGGGCGGTCGTGGCCGCCCGTCAGGACGAGTTCGAGATCGTCGGGTTTCGAGCCGATCAGATCGACGACCGTCTCTGGATCGACCAGTCCTCGGTTCGCGGCATAGAGAATTTCGTCGACGATCAGCATGTGAACGCGCTCGCCGTCGATCTGAGGGTCGGCGAGCAGGTCCCGCAACCGCGCGACGCCGCCTTCGGCCCGCGCCGCGTGTTCGTCGTCGTCGCTACCGTCGTGAAAGCCGTGCCAACCGTAGTGGCCGCTGTTCTCGTAGGAGAACCGCGGGAACGCCTCGATAGCGTTGTACTCCCCGCGAACGTCCTCGACGCTCCCCGCGCCGCCTTTCATGAACTGGAGCATGTGGACGCGGTAGCCGTGGCCTGCGGCGCGAAAGCCCATGCCCATCGCGGCGGTCGTTTTGCCCTTGCCGTCGCCCCAGAACGCCTGAACGAGTCCGAACTCCTCGGGGGATGCGGGGTCGATAGGCTGTTCGTCGACGGACGCGGCCTCTCGTGCCGACGAGGTCGAAAGAGTGTCGTCAGTCATGGTGTGTCGTGTCGGTTCGTCGCGTCGTGTCGCGTCGCACCGACTCCTAGTTCGTATCTCCGCGCCGGGGATAAACAACGTTCCGGGTATGCGACGACTCGTTGCGGAGCGGGGCGATGGGTTTCCGTCTCGCGCCTCGGGACCAGCGTTTACCTGACTCCGCGTCGGAGTACGGATCGATGGAGGCGACTGGAGCGTATGACGGCGTGCTGATATACGATGGGGAGTGTCCGCTCTGCTCGGCCGCGGCCACGGCGTTGCGCCGCCTCCGGACCGCCGGTTCCGTCTCCTGGTACGACGATGCGGCGCAGGCGTTTCTCGCGGCGCAGTTCGGGGAGACGCCGTTCGCCCTGGTTTTCGTCGACCACGAGACGGAGGCGGTCTACGCCGGCCGCGCCGCGGCGAGCGAACTCTGCGACCGGGCGGGGCTACCGGTACTTGTCCGGGACATCGTCGGCGAGAACTACGAAGCGATCGCGGACGGTATCCGTTCGGTCGCCGGACTCGACGGGTCGCCGGACCCCTATCACGGCGTCTATCCGCTGGCAGACGACGCCGCCGAGCGGTTCGACGCCCTCGCCGACGCCGCGGACGGGACCGTCCACGTGCCGCGGACGGAGCAGTAGAGCGCGCGTGGCTTTTCTAAACCCGAACTACTGTTTCACGGTTGGTAAAATATCGTTAAGTATCACGGTATCGTATTTGCTTTGGGGGATATCTAATGTCAGACGAAGACCCAGAACACGCCTCGGGGAGCATCTCCCCGGGCGATACGAGCCAGCGAGTGGGGATGGAAGTACTGCGCGAGCGAGGACTGGAACCGGAGGAGTTGCGCGAGAAACTGATCGACGCCATCGGCGCAGAGTTCACCACGTACTACTACTACACGAACCTCCGGATGCATCTCGCGGGCAACGAGGACTACAAGGAGATCACCGAAGACGCCCGTCTCGAGGACCGCGCACACTTCGAGTTGGTCGCCCCGCGCGTCTACGAACTGGGCGGTCACCTGCCCAACGACATCCGCGACTTCGCCGACCGGGCGTCCTGCCCGGACGCGGAACTGCCGGTGCCCTACGACGACGAGGGGGGGCAGTTGCAAATCGAAGATCTCACCGCAGAGGACGTGCTCGAAGTGCTTCTAGAGGCGGAGCGCTGCGCCATCCGCACCTGGTCGGAGGTCTGTGATATGACTCATGGAGTCGACCCGCGGACGTACGACATGGCCCAGCGCATCCTGCAAGAGGAGATCGAACACGAGGCCTGGTTCGTGGAACTCCTGAGCATGGAGCGCGACGGCGAGATCAACCCCGCCGGCCATTTCGTCCGCGGCGAACCCGGCGACGCGCCGTACTCGACGAACCGCCGGTTCAACGACAGCGCCTGAGAGGGACTGTTGTACGTCAGTTCGGTCTCTCGCCGACACGTGGTCGGCGATACCGGCACACAGCCAGGACCGTCCTTTCGAGTGGCCTGCGATCCGACAGGAGCCGCCATCCTCTTTTTCCTCTGTCGATAAACCCTCACGTGAGTAGTCACACCGTCGAGTTCGTCGTCCCGGACGAGTGCGATGTCGAACCGTCGGGCGAGACGGTCGCAATGGAGGTCCACGAGGACCAGTACCTGCTTGCGGCCGCCAGGAGCAACGGCCTGTGGCTCCCGGCGGACTGCCAGATGGGGTGGTGTACGGTCTGTGCCGCTCGCCTCCTCGAAGGCGAGGTCGACCAATCCGACGCTCGTCGCTACTACGACGAGGACCGAGAGGCCGACCTCGTGCTGACCTGTGTCGCCAGGCCGCGCTCGGACCTCCGCCTGCGCGTCTGCCAGGAAGAGAGTATGCTAAACCACCGGTCCGACTTCGGCTTGCCACCCGGGCGATCGAAGCGGTAGCCGGACCGGCGTCGAAGCGGGGAACGCCAGCGCGGTCGCTGCCCGTCACAACCGTTCGATGAACGCGTCGAACGCCCCGCTTTCGGGGTGGACGTGCGCGTACGTCCCGAGCGTACTGTACTCCGTGAGTCCGTCGCGCTCGTCGTCGATGCCGTCGCCGCGCACCACGTCGAACGCGAAACGGGCGTCCCGGTCCACATCGGCACTGGAGTAGTGGAACTCGTGTCCCCGCAGCGTCTCACCCGCGTCGGCAGTGAGCGCATCGTCCCGCGCTTCCAGTTCGACGTGGTCGAGCGCCTGATAGCGGTCGTGCATCGACACGTCCGCGGGGAGGATACCGGCCATGTCGTGGCTGTCGGCGTCGTCGCCGGCGGGTTCGAGCGAGCGCGTGAGCGCCATCAGGCCCCCGCACTCGCCGAGAATCGGTAGGCCGTCGGCGGCGCGGTCGGCAAGCGTCGAAAGCGCGGGGGACGCGGCCAGGTCCGCTGCGTGGAGTTCGGGATACCCGCCCGGCAGGTACACACCGTCGCAGTCAGGCAGGTCGTCGCCAGCCGTCGGTGCGAACGTGACCACGTCGGCACGCTCCCGGAGGCGCTCTATCGTCGCCGGGTAGTAGAAGCAGAAGGCGGCGTCCTGTGCGACGGCGACGGTCGGGTCGCGGTTCGCGTGCGTCACCGCCACGTCGTCGGTCGGCGGCCGCGCCGGCGCGGAAGACAGGTCGACCAGTCGCTCCGTCCGAACGTGTTCCGCCGCCGCGTCGAGCGCGTCCTCGGGGAGCGACGCCTCCCCACCCATATGCAGGCCGAGGTGGCGGTCCGGTATTTCGAGGTCGTCGTTCGGCGGGATCCGCCCGAGGTACTCCAGGTCCTCCGGAAGCGCGTCGCGGATCCCCTGTTCGTGGCGGCCGCCGTGTGCGCGCTGGACGAGAACGCCGGCGACATCGATCTCCCGGCCGATCCGGTCGGCGTACTCCCGGAAGCCGAGCGCCGTCGCGGCGATGCTTTCCATCCCCGCTTTCGCGTCCGCGACGAGGACCACGGGTAATGAAAGTGCCTCGGCGACCATCGCGGTGCTGGAGCCGTCGCCGTCGTACAGCCCCATCACGCCCTCGACGACCGTCAGGTCGCCCTCGCCGCGGTAGTAGTTCCGGTGCAGGCCGTCCTCGCCTTCCAGCCACAGGTCGAGCGTCCGCGACGGCCGGTCCGCGATCGCTTCGTGGTGGCTCGGGTCGATGAAATCAGGCCCGGCCTTCGCGGGCTGGACCTCGTACCCCTCGCGCCGGAGCGCGCGGATCACAGTCAGCGTCGCAACGGTCTTGCCGACGCCGGAGCTCGTACCGCCGAGAACGACGCCGTTCACGGCTCGAACACCTCCACGTCCGTCTCGGCGACGGGAGCGACGCCGTATCTGGCTCCGTCGACGGTGTCGGGGACCTGCTCGTCCGAGTACCGCGACGCCAGACTCGCCCGCACGGCGTCTCTGACGCAGGCCCGGGCCGACGCGCCGACCGCCGTGGCGCTCCCCGAGAACCGCGCGCGGTCGCCGTCCGGGTCACAGGCGGCGACGACGGCGTCGCTCGTCGTCCCGGGGAACTCAGTCTCACGGAGCAGAACCGTCGCCTTCGCCTCCGCGGCGACCGCGACGAGATTCGCCAACGCTCCGGACCCGAGCGAGCGTTCGGTCCCGACGAAGACGTTGACGGTCCCGGGACGCGGCCTCTCGTCGGAGGTGTCGGCGTCGCTCCCGTCCGCATCGGACGGGTCGAGCGGCGCTGGGTTCGACACCCCGACCGTCGCGACGGCCGAGACTGACCCGTGTTCGGCGACGCGGGCGTGGCGCTGGGAGACGCCGGTCAGCAGTGCGGGACCGCTCACGTCGTCCGCGTCGCTCGCTTCCGGACCGAATCCGGCGTCCCGTCGCCGTTCGGCGACGTACGCGGTCAGGTCGGTCCACTCCCACTCCTCCGGTACGGTCACGTTGTACGCGGCGTTCGCGACCGTTTCGCCGCCGTCGAACCCCGTGCTGAGCCAGCGGGTTCCCGCCCGGCGGAGACGGGTAACGCCGTCTCGAACGGCCGTTTCAAACATCGGCCATCGCCTCCAGCAGTCGGTCGTTCTCCGCGGACGTTCGCACGGCGACGCGGACGTGCGAATCGAGGCCGCGAAACGTCGTCGCGTCCCGGACCGCGATCCCCCGTTCCCGCAACCGGGCCACCAGCACGTCCACGTCGCAGTCTCCCACGTCGACGAGCAGAAACGGCGCGTCGGACGGGCGGACGTCGTACTCGTCGTCCAGCGTCTTGCGCATCCTCTCGCGCTCCCGGTCGACGCGGCGACGGGTGGTTTCGGCGAACGCGGACTGCCGCAGACAGTGCGCGCCAACCGCCGCTGCCGGTGCTCCGAGCGTCCACGCGCGTCGGGCGTTTTCGAGACGGCCGAGTTCGTCTCCCGTCGCGGCGGCGAACCCGGCACGGAGACCGGGCAGTCCGTACAGTTTCGTCAGCGACCGCGCGACGACGACGCCGTCCGTTCCGGCCATCGACGGGCGGTCGGTGAAACCGAGAAACGCCTCGTCGACGAGCAGCGTCGTTCCCGCAGCGTGGCACCGCTCGGCGAACGCCCGCAACTCGTCGTGGTCGTACGCGTCCCCCGTCGGGTTGTTCGGGTTACAGACGATAGCGAGCGCGCGGCCCGCGGGGTCGGCGTCGAGGACCCCGTCCTGAGCGACGAACTCGGGGGTCGCGCCCTGCAGGCGCACCTCGCGGGCGTACTCGCCGAAACTCGGCGCGGGGACGAGAACGGAGTCCCCCGCGTCGACGGTCGTCCCGATGGCCAGTCGGATCGCCTCTAAACCGCCCGCGGTGGGTACGATACGCTCCAGGTCGCAGTCGAGCGAGTCGGCGGCGGCGCGGCGGAACTCGCCGTACCCGTCGTCCGGATACCGCCGTGCCGTTTCGAACGCCGACTCGTAGACGGAGACGGTGTCCGACGGGCACTCGGGGTTGACGTTCGCGCTGAAGTCGATCAGGGTTTCGTCGTCGCTGCCGCCGTGGGGGACCCGTCCGGTCGCGGCGGCGGCCTCGGGGTTCATGGGGACCCGGACCCGTTTCTCTCACCGAGCAGTCCGTCGTAGACGGCTGCGATCCGGTTTCTGACCCGTTCCATCGAAACGCCGGTGCGGTCCGCAAGCGAGAGCGCACCGCCCATCCCGACGCCTTCCTTCGCCTCGCCGGCGACGTAGCGCTCCATCGCGACGTGGTCGCTCTCGTCGAACCCGGGGTCTGTCACGGTGAGGTCGAGGTCGAACGCGTCCGCCGCGCCGTCGAGGTCTACGCCCTCGTCCTCGGCGACGAAACTCGTCGTGGCGAGCGCCAGCGGCGCGTCGACGTCCGCGTGTCGGACCAGCGCCGCGGCGGCGAGCATCTGCGTCCCGCCGGCGAGCGTCACGGGCGTGTCCGAGCGGAGCGCGCCGACGGTCAGACCGGCGACGGTCGCCAGCACGGGGTCGCCGGCGTACCGCGCGGCGTACGCCGGTTCGCCGGACAGTTCGCCCGGTGTGAGGCCGTTTACAGCAAGCGCCTCGTCGACCACGTCGCGCTTCCGTTCGATCGGGTTCTCCGGGAGCGACGAGGAGACGCCGACCTCCTCGCCGAGCGCGGTGAGGACGCCGAGCGCCGTCGTCGTCCCGCCGGGGACTGTCTCACCGATCACGAGTTCGTCGTTCGGGAGCGCCCGGCCGAACTGTCGGGCGGCGGCGAAGGCCCCGGGCGCGGTGGGGACCGGGTCCTCCTCGCGGATGTCGTCGCCCGGTCGTGCGCCGACGGTGACGGTCGGCGCTGCGGTGTTTTTCGCGAGGCCGCCGTCCACGACGGTCAGGTCGAACCCGACGAGGTCGCGGACCGCCCGGGTGACGACGGCGGGCGTCGGACAACCCGTCGGGCTCACTGGCACCGACGGCGTGCGGACGGTGTCGCCGTACGCGAGAACCTCCGCGTCGGCGCTCGGGGTGTGGACCATCAGGTCGGCGTCGGCACCAGCGGCGCTGATACCCTCGATTGCGGCGGTGCGGGTCGTCCCCGCTGCGAGGACGAACCTCACAGGAGCGCCTCCGCGATCTGTGCGTCTCTCTGCCGGTTCACGTTCACTGCGAGTCGTGCGTCGTATGTCGTGTACATCGTATCTGAATCCTCCGTCCCGGCGACGACGTTGACGCCAGTCGGCGCGAGGCCGTCGAACTCGGTGTCGCAACTGACGCCGAGCAAGTCCTTGAGCGCGGCGGGAACGCAGACCGTCATCGGCCCGTCGTCGCCGGAGTCACGGGACGCGCGGTACGCCCGGAGGGTCGCGTCGACCGCATCGCCGCCGAGCAGCGGCAGGTCCGAGGCGACGGTCAGGACGGGCGGGTCGACCGCATCGTCGGCGAGCGCCGCGTTCAGGTCGGCGACGTATCCGTCGCCCGCCGTCTCGATGGTGGGGAGTCCGAGGTCCTCGGTCGCGTGCACGGCGGTCTCGGGTGCCTGCGGCGAGGTGACAGCGTAGGTCGTCTCGACCGCGCTGTCCGCCAGCGCGTCGGCGACGCGGTCGATCATCGGCCGCTCGCCGACCGGGAACAGCGGTTTCTCCGCGTCCGCATCGAGTCGCGTCCCCTCCCCGCCGCAGATCAGGAGAGCGTCCACGCGACCACCCCCGCGTGCAGACCGGCGACTCGGCCGAGTTCATTCACAGCGCCGAAGACGTCACCGCTGACGCCGCCGAGCGCACCGCGGGCCCGGCGCATCACCGCGACGGCAACGGCGAGCGCCCCGGCGAGTGCCGCTGCCGCGGCCGGCGACGGCCACGACAGTGCGACCGCCGGCGCGGCGGCGAGCGCGGGACGCGCGAACGACTCCGGCGTCGCGGGAGCCGTCAGCGCTGACCCGAGTCCCTCGTGCGTCGCCGTGCCGGCGCAGGCGAGCAGCGCCATCCCCGCCTTCGCGCCCACCTCGCTCGCGACGACGACGGCGACCGCCGTCGACGGCGATGAGCCGGCGAGGTCAGCCAGCGCGAGGCCGCCGAGCGCGAGTCCCGCGAGGACGACCGCGACCGCGAGGACGGCCCCGACGCCGACGGTCGTGTCTTTCATCGCCTCTCGGCGGCGGTCCGCGTCGCCGTGGACGACCGCCGCGTCGCCCAGGTCAGCGACGCCGTCGAGGTGATTGATCCCCGTGACGGCGTACACGGCGACGACGTACGCGAACGCGACGGTCGGGGCCAGCGGGGCGACCGCCGACGGGACGGCGGCGAGCGGAACCGTCGAGGCCAGTGTGACGATCGCGAAGGGAGCGGCGACGAGCGCCCCGACGAGATAGCCCGCGAGGGGAAACGTCGCCGGGGCGGTCTTGAACGCCTCCCAGGCCCGTTCGTCGCGCCCGACGGGCACGCGCGTCAGGACCCCGACCGCGCCGCGTAGCGCCGCGACGCCGTCGCCGACCCGGGAGACGGGTCCGCTTAGAGCCACGCCACCACCCCCGCGACGGCGTAGGAGAGCACGCCCGCCCGCGAGACGATGCCGACGCCGCGGTGCGCCTCGTCGACGGACGGGAGCCGCCCCATCGCGTTCAGTTCGTACGCGCCGGGTTTCTCCAGGCGGACGTGGAGCGCGCCGGCGAGCGTCGCCATCGGCCAGCCGGCGTTCGGCGACTGCGGCGTCGCCGCCCACCGCCGCGCCGAACGCAGCGCATCGGGGTCCACCGCCGCGACGGCGACGACGACCGCAGCGATCCGGGCGGGGAGCCACATCACCGCGTCGTCCAGGCGCGCGCTGGCCCAGCCGACGGGTTTCGAGCGGTAGCCGAGCATCGAATCGAGCGTGTTGACAGCTTTGACCCACGCGCCGGCGGCGGCCGCGAGCGGCAGCGACACCGTCGCAACTGCGGCGAACGCGAAAAGCGGGGCGACCAGACCGTCCGCGAGGTTCTCCGCGGCGCTCTCGACGGCCGCGCTCCGCAGATGTTCCGGAGAGAGGTCGCTCGGGTCGCGGCCGGCGAGCGCTGGGAGTCGGTCGCGAGCGTCGGCCGGATCCGCCGCAGTCGCGTCTACGACGCCCCGCGCTTCTTCGAGGAGCATCCGGAGACTGGTCGACGCGAAAAGCGCCAGCCCGGCACCGACAGCGCCGGCGAACGGGTGGACCCGAACCGCGGCGAACACGACCACGCCGACAGCCCCAGCGGCGAGCGCGGGGAGCACCACCGCGGCGACGCTCCCAACCAGCCGCGGCCGCGACCACTCGCGGTCGAACAGCGCGACGAGTCGGCCGAACCACACCACCGGATGCAGACTCTCCGGCGGTTCGGCGACCGCACGGTCGAGGGCGAACGCGAGCGCCACGGTGAGCGGTCCGGTCAGCGTCAGAGCGAGCGGACCGGTTAGCGACGGACCTCCCGGATCAGCCTGAAGCAGTTGGACGCTCGCCGTCACACGTTCTCCTCCAGCCATACCGGGAACTCGCTCAGCGGGACGTCCTCGACGGAGACGAACGTCCCGCCGCAGTTCTCGACCCCGGCGTCGGTTCTGGGGTCGTCGCCTACGTGGATCAGGTCGGTGAGGTCGACGCCGGCGCGCCGCCCGACGGCCTCGAACGCCTTCGGGTGCGGCTTTCGCCAGCCACAACCGACGCTCGTCACCACAGCGTCGAACCGGTCGGGGTCTATCTCCGACCGAACCAGCGCGCGCCGGGCGAGTTCCGGAACGGAGCAGTTCGAGCAGAGAGCGACCGGTCCGCGGTCGGCGGCCGCCGCGACGGCGTCGCGGGCACCGTTTAGCGTGGTCACGTCCGGGTCGAAGGCCGACACGACGGCCCGGCGAGCGGCGTTGCCCACGGCGGCGTCGACGCCGCGACTCGACAGGGCCGCGGCGACGTGTGCGGGCAAGGGCACCTCCGCGCCGTCGGGCGCGTCGACGTGGCGCTCCCGGTAGGCCTCGTCCCAGTCTTCCGGGACGGGCACGTCCCTGGCGGCGAGTTCCCTGGCAACGGCTGACGCGGGGTCGGCGGGCCTGTCAGCGTCGACGAGCGTGCCGAAGAGGTCGAACGATACTGCCACTACTCCGAGACTAGTGCAAGCGCACTTGAATTCTCCGGGGTGACGCCGGGACAAGCGGAAAAGCGGTGACAGAATCAGACCTGCCTGCTGGACCGGCCCGTGGCGCACGCTCACCGTATCGTGTTCGCGGCGAGGTCCCGCGGGAAGTAGGTGAGACGTTCGGTACCGTCTTCGGTGACTGCGACGGTGTCGGAGTGGCGGTAGCCCGCGTCATCAGTGTACAGTCCGGGTTCGATGGTGTATACGTGTCCGGGTACCATCTCGCGGTCCCCTTCGTCGCGCCCGTCGACGGCGGCGCAGTGGTCGTCCCATCCGCGGTCGAGATACGGCGGTTCGTGCGCGCCGAGGCCGATGTTGTGCCCGACGTGGTGTTGCGCGAGGTCCGCGACGCCCTGTTCCTCGAAGTAGTCCCACACCGCCTCGTCGACGTAACTGACCGAGACGCCCGGGCCGAGCGCGTCGATTGCGACGGACTGGGCCTCGCATATCACCTCGAAGTAGTGTTCCTGCTCGTCGGTCGGGTCGCCGACGAACATCGTCCGTTCGAGTTCGGCCATGTAGCCGTCGACGGCCGCCGTCGCGCCGGTGATGAGAACGTCGCCGTCCTCCAGCCGTCGGTTGGCGGTGTGGCCGTGCGGGAGTCGCGTCTGTTCGCCGCTGATGAACCCCGCCGTGACGGGGCCGTCGCCGCGGGTCCGGGGCACGTAGCTGTCACCGAGCGTGTCGAGCATGGCGCGGGAGGCTTCCAGCGAGGCGCGCTGGCTGACGGTTACGGGATGCGCGCCGACCTCGGCGTGGTCGGCGAGGTAGCGGTGGCCGAGGTTCGCCCAGCGCGCGGACTCGCGGATCAGGTCCACCTCGGCGTCCGACTTCGCCCAGCGCAGACGGTCGACCCAGGACTGCGTTTCGACCTCGACGAACTCCGTGAGCGGCGGGCCCTCGTACCCCATCGTTCCCGGCGCGCCCTCGGCGTCAGCGGCGACGCGGTCGGCGTCGAGGTCGTCGAGCATGCCCGCCACGGTCTCGACGGGAGCGCCGCCCGGGTAGTCGAAGTAGTGATAGACGGCGTCGATGCGCTCGTTGTCCTCGACGCGTCCGACTTCCAGGCGCGGCACGGTCACCGCGACGCGGTCCTCGGTCGCGGCGAGGACGACCGGTCGCTCCGTCTGAATGTGGTCGAAACCGGTGAGATACTCGATGCTCGTCGCGCCGAACCAGACGCCTGCGTCGGCGTCGGCTTCGGCGAGGCGGTCGCGGACGGCCGCCAGGCGGGACGCGTACTCGCTCTCAGGAACGTGGGTCGGCATGCGGGTGTCGTCGGTCGGGGCGAGCAAAAACGTTCGCGTCGTGGAGGTTCGCCGTACATCTGGCGTTCGCCGTCCGTCCGCGGCGATCCCGCGTTTCGGCGTCCGGTTTCGGCGCTCGACGGGAAGAGATCGCTGGACAATGGGGCTCGCTGGGAAACAGGGTCCACTGGACACCGGCGCGAGGGGACGCTACGAGCGAACGATATCGAACTCGTGTTCGCCCCGTTCGTTCGCCTCAGCCAGTGCTTCGACCGCCGCGTCGAAGGTCTCGCGGTCGTCGACCGAGATCCGCTCGGGCATCGCGTCGGGGTCGTCGACCAGCGAGAACAGTCCGAGCGTCGCCTTCCCGAGCGCGCGGGCCACGCGGCTCTCCGACGCCTCGACGCGCTCCGAGGGCGTCGTCCAGTCGAAGACCAGATCGGCGCGAGCGTCGTCGACGTAGACGCGCCGGAGGTCGTCCAGCCCCGGTGACTGCTCTGGGGCACGGAACTCGTAGCAGCTGATGGCGTACTCGTCCCATTCGACCAGCGGGTCTTCGGGGACGACGACCGACGGCCTCCCGGCCAGCGCCTCGTTCGCGCGTGCCGGCGCGTCCGGGTCGACGTCGGCGTTCAGGTACTGCTGGGAGTGATGCGGAACCGACCGATAGAGACACTCGCCGTTTCGGACGATGAAGAGTTCGCCGACCTCGTACACCCGCCAATGGTTCTCGCCCGCAGCGCCCCAGTTGTCGGGGCTCTCCGACTCTTCGACCGTCAGCGCGTCGACCAGTGCGTCCGCCCCGTCCGGGAGATCGACTCGGAACTCAGGGTCACCGCTCCCGTTGCGGACCTCGTCGTCCGGGACGCGCTCGAACCGTTCGTCGAGCAGCCGCTGGGTGTACGGACTCAGGTTGCCGACTGACGTTCGCCCCCGGAGTGAGAGGCGGGCGGCGTCGCCACGCTCCGCGACTGCTCCTGCCACTCGGTTTAGCGCTTCGACGCGTTGCTCGTCGGTCCCCCGACACAGCACTCTGTGCGTGACTGACCCACTCCCCGGATCCATACGTTCGATAGCGTATTCGGTGAAAATATACGTTTCGGCATGGTCCGACCGCCGAGACTACGTTACTCGGTTTCGCCCATCTTCTCGTCGGACTTTACCTTGCGGTGCGCTCCCAGGCGACGGGGTCGACGCGTCGGGCCACGAGGACGAGCGTGACCGCGAGCGTCGCCGCCCCCTCTCGATCGAGCTGTCAACAGAGCGGCTTCGGATCCACGCCGAGTTCGGTCAGCGAGTCGGCGTAATCGTCGTACGCCACCTGGATCACGTATTCCGCCGTTGCGGACGCGCGTTCCCAGTCGTCGGCGTCCTCGCAGAGTTCGTCGAGCAGGTCCGTCCCGTCGTCGATGACTGCCCTCGTCTCTTCCTTGAGGTCCCGAAAGAGGTCCGCCGTCGTCCGGTCCGCCTCGTTGGTGAAGAAGTTGATCACCTGCGTGTGCGTCCGGACGCTGACGAGCGGTCGCCCGACCATCCCGCCGGCGACCCGGCTGACGGCGTCCTCGCGCCCGCGGAGGTACGCGTGCATCGGACCGCCGTCAACCGGTTCGAACTCGTCCGGCAGGCGCTCTGCGACGCGGTCGTAGTGGTCTCGCTCCTGAGCGGCGACCGCCTCGAAGGCCGTGCGGGCGCGGTCGTTCTCCTCGTCGTCGGCCCACTGACTGAACGTCCGCTCGGCGGCGTGTTCGCTGTTCCCTGCGGCCGTCAGCACGGTCGACTCGTCGAGTTCCGCGTCGGTTAGCGCGACGAGCAGTTTCGACGACCCGAGTCGGTCCAGTTCGGTTCGCTTGTCGTTCTCGACCGCCTCTCTGAGTTCCGCGGCGTTCATGCTCGCAATTATTACCGGGACCCGCTTGAACGTTCCCGTCGGCGCGGCCGCCGTCGGTCGCCGGCGATTTATCTCGCTGTCGGCCGTAGGGCAAGTATGAGCGACGCCGACACGATACCACCGCGGGAACTGGCAGAGCGAGTGCGCGCCGGCGACCACGTCTCCGTGCTCGACGTGCGAAACCGCGACGAGTTCGACGCGTGGCGCGTCGACGGGCCGAACGTCTCTGCGGCGCAGGTGCCGGAGAACCGCTTCGTCCAGGCCGAAGTCACCGGCGGCGCGGCCGATCTGGTCGACGGCCTCGCGGAACCGATCGTCGCCGTCTGCGGCCGGGGAGAAGCCAGCGACTACGCGGCCGGCCTCCTGCGCGAGGCCGGGGTCGACGCCGTGAACCTCACTGGGGGGATGGACGCCTGGGCCAAGGTCCTCCTCGCCGCCGACGTTCCCACGGACGGACCGGCGTCGGTCGTCCAGTACCAGCGGCCCTCCAGTGGCTGTCTTGGCTATCTGGTTCACGACGGCGAACGGGGGGCAGTCGTCGATCCGCTCCGGGCGTTCGCGGACCGGTACGCGGCGGACGCCGACGCTCGGGGTCTCGACCTGTCGTACGCCGTCGACACGCACGTCCACGCCGACCACGTCAGCGGCGTTCGAGCGGTGGCCGAGGCGACCGGTGCCGACCCCGTCCTGCCCGCGGGTGCCGAGGACCGGGGTCTGGCGTTCGACGCGACGCTCGTCTCCGACGGGGACGCGCTCGAACTGGGTGACACCGCGCTCACTGCACTGCACGCCCCCGGACACACCAGCGAGATGACCGCGTTCCGCGTCGACGGCGTCGCCCTGACCGGCGACAGCCTCTTCCTCGACGGCGTCGCCCGCCCGGACCTGGAGGCGACGGCCGACCCCGAGGACGCGGCGGCGCGACTCCACCGGACGCTTCACGAGCGACTGTGCTCGCTTCCGGACGACACCACCGTCGCGCCGGGCCACTACGAACTCGACGCGCGCCCGGAGGCCGGCGACGCCTTCGCCGCGCCGCTCGGCGACCTTCGGGACTCGGTACCGGCGCTCTCGATGGACGAGACTGAGTTCGTGGCACACGCCACCGGAACGTCCGCCCCGCCTGCCAACCACGACCGGATCATCGCGGTCAATCTCGGCCGCGAGTCGGCGGACGACGAGACGGCGTTCGAACTCGAACTCGGACCGAACAACTGCGCCGCGAAGTAACCCCAGAAGAGTTATGCCGGCCGAACCTGAGACGCGCCGTATGAGCGAACGCGACGCCGTAGAGCGGTCCGACGCGCCGGTAACGATGGACACGCTTGTAGCGGACCTCCGAGACCTCGGTCTCGAAGCGGGCGATACGGTCGTCGTCCACTCGTCGCTCTCGGCGCTGGGGTGGGTTGCGGGCGGCGCGGCGACGGTCGTCGACGCCCTGATCGACGTCGTCACCGACGACGGGACGCTCGTGATGCCGACGCACTCCACGCAGCTCTCCGACCCGAAGTCGTGGGGGAACCCCCCGGTACCCGAATCCTGGTACGACGACGTCAAGGAGGGGTCGGCGGCGTACCGCCCCGCAGTCACGCCGACGCGGGGGATGGGCGCTATCGCCGAATGCTTCCGGAACTACCCCGGCGTCCGGCGGAGTCGCCACCCCTGCCACTCGTTCGCGGCACGGGGAGCGGACGCCGTTGCAGTCACCGAGGGTCACGCCTACGACTACCCGCTCGGGGAGGAGTCACCGCTCGCCCGGGTGTACGACCGCGACGGGTTGGTGTTGCTCCTCGGCGTCGACCACGATACCAACACGTCCCTGCATCTCGCCGAACACCGGGCGACGTACTCGAAGACTAAAACGGTCAACGGCGGACCGATCCTGGTGGACGGGGAGCGCCGCTGGCGGGCGTACGACGACATCGAGGGCGACACAAGCGACTTCTCGGACCTCGGGGCGGATTTCGAAGCGGCGACGGACGTTTCGACGGGCGCTGTCGGCGAGGGGTCGGCGACGCTCTGTTCGCAGGTCGACCTGGTCGACTTCGCCGTCGAGTGGTTCGCGGAGAACCGCGAGTGACCGTCCGCGAGAAGCGGTCGGCCCACAGAAGGTGACTGCGCGACGACCGGTCAGTCGTCCGCCGCGGCGGGGTCGCCGCCGGCGTCCGCGTCGATGTCTCCCTCGATGCTCGGGGGGTACTTTCCGCGGTCGAGTTTCAGATCCGACTGCGGGCGAGCCATGCAAGTCAGCGCGTACGATTCGGCCTCCTCCTCCGTGAGACCCCGGGCCGCCGGTTGCGTCACGTCGCCCTCGAGGACCTTCGCGGAACAGGCGAGACACATCCCCACTCGACAGGAGTACTCCTGAGCGATTCCTTCCTCGATACAGCGGCTCAGGATCGTCTCCTTGCCGGAAACCGTGATCTGCTCGCCGGTCCCGACGAACTCCACCGTGTACTCGGTCATAACGTCGGATACGAAAGGCCCCGACTAAACTCTTTATCACATCGTGTCCCCGCGAAAACGACGTATCCGGGTGTTCGCGTGGCCGAACCGGCGGGGGTACATAAAGAGTTTTCCTGTTCCGGGGTACACCAGAAGTCATGACCAGTAGCGAGGCCGGTACGGGAACCTCACGGACGGCCGGGACGCGACTCTACGACGTAGTGGTCGTCGGCGCGGGAACATCTGGCTGTTACGCCGCGGCGACTATCGCGAACGCGGGGTACGACGTCGTCATCGTCGAGCGCAAGACCGAGGAGGAGGCCGGACACATCGCCTGCGGCGACGCGCTCAAAGGCGCAGACGAGTTCCCCGAGGCGATCCCGAAGTCGAAGCTCGAACCTGCGATGACCAACACGGACGTCGACCACGGCCGGTTCGAGATCCCGCAGGAGGACACCGTTCTGGAGATCCCGGTCCCCGGGAAACTCGCGGTCATCGACCGCTGGGAGTACGGCCGCGCGATCATCGACGGCGCGGACGAGGCCGGCGCGCAGTTCCATTACGACACGGTCGTACAGGACGTGGTACAGGACGATGACGGACGCGTCACGGGCGTCCGCGCCACGCGCCGCGGCGAGCCGCTGACCTACGAGTCAGACGTCGTCATCGACGCCGCGGGAGCGCTCTCCATCCTGCAGGACAAGGCCGATCTGGAGGACGCGTCGTTCGACACGAACGTCGATTACTCGCAGTTTTGCTCCGCGTACCGCGAGATCGTTCACGTCGACGAACCGGTGGAGTGGGACGACGCCCTCGTGTTCAAGCCGACCGAGCGCGCCGCCGGCTACCTCTGGTACTTCCCGCGTACCGACACCGAGATCAACGCCGGCCTCGGCTTCCAGATGACCGAGGAGCCGATGCAACTCGTCGACGACCTGAAAAAGGACCTGCGGGACCGCGAGGAGTTCGCCGGTGCCGAGGTCGAGGACAAACTCGGCGCTGCGCTCCCGACCCGCCGACCGTACGACTCGGCGGTCGCGCCCGGGTTCATGGCCGTCGGCGACGCCGCAGGCCACGTCAACCCCACCACCGGCGGCGGCATCGCGGGTGCCGCCTACGCCGGGCAGTACGCGGCGGAGACTGCCGTCGACGCCATCGAAGACGGCGACGTGAGCGAGGCCAACCTCTGGGAGTACAACGAACGCGTGATGGACCACTTCGGGTCGCGGTACGCCGGGCTCGACGTGTACAACATCCTCTCGACGGCGGTCGATGTCGACGAACTGATGGGCCTGCTCGCCGCCTTACCCGGCGACAAACTCGCCGAGGCGCTTTACTCCGGCAGTACGTCGATAGGCTGGAAGCTCAAACTCCAGACCGCGCTGAAGAGTTTCGGCTACTACGACATCATCTGGACGTTCTACAAGACGAAACAGTGTGCCGACGATATCATCGACCACTACGAGGACTACCCCTCCTCGCCGGACGCCTTCGACGCCTGGCAGTCCCGTCGCGACGACCTGATGGAGGACGTGTACGCGACGACCGGTGCGGATCCGAAGTACTAGAGCGGGCTTCCGCTCTGGACGTTGAACGGCACCGTCGACGCGGTGCCCCGCGTCACCGTCGCGATCCGCAACACGTAGGCGAACAGCACGGTGATCGGGAGAAACGCCGTCGCCGTCAGCAGGAAGATGGTGATCTCGAGAAACGGCGTCTGGAGCATCGGCCCGACGTTCTGCCCGTAGATCCACACCGAGATGAGCGCGGCGGCGATCGCCGGCACCCCGGTGTACAGCAGTTTCTTCGAGAGGTCCGCTAGTTCCCGTTGCATGTACAGCGTTTTGAAATACTTCCGGGCGACCCCGGCGTCCTCTAGGAGTTCTAGCAGTTCGTTGAGTTCGTCGAGGGCGTCGTCCGGAAGGTCGTCCCCGTGATCGCGACGGATCTGACGAGTGGTCCGGATATCGTCGCTGTAGTCGATCTCCATGATCGTAAGCAACGTGTCGAAACTGTCGTACTCGTTCCCCTCGATGGTCTCGGTCGCGAGGTCAGCCTGTTGTACGATGGAGTCGACGAATCGGTCGACGTCGGCACGGACCTCGTCGGAACACCCGTCGAGCGAGTTCCGCAGAGCGACTGCGCGGTCGCGCTTCACGTCGGTCAGGAAGTCGAGGAACTCCCCGGGCGTGGTCGGACTCACCTCGTCTCCAAACGCGTGCTCCTCCACTTCCTCCCGGTAGTCGATCACCTCGCTGACCCGATCGCGAACCTCATCGGGCGTGCCGAACTCTCGGGAGATGATCAGTTGGTTGATCGAGATGACGATGGTGATGAGAGTGATGTTGCCGCCGATGAAGTTCGAGAGCGACCGCGTCACCGAGTCGGGGTTCGTCACCGCGATCACGCCCGCGAGGCGGAGGACGGTGATCACGGCGAGAAAGGCGACGACGACGACGGCGGCGACCCGGTTACGGCTACCGGAAAGCAGGAACCACCGGCGGAGATCCCCGCGTCCCCAGCGCCGCAGTTCGTCGGGCGTCTCTTCGGACCTCGACATACCGGTCGTAGAACGCGTAGCGTGAAAAACGGCGGCCGGGTAGAGCGGTCGTTTCCCCCGCTCAGGGTCGCTGTTCGGCCGTCGCCGCGATCGCATCAGTCAGCACGTCGATACCGATGTCGAGCGTCGCCTCGTCCACGTCGAACGTCGGCGTGTGGTGGCCGCCCGGGTGGTCGGTGCCGATGGCGGCGTACGCGGCCAGACCGCCCTGTTTCTGCACGTGACGCATTAGATACGTCGCGTCCTCGCTCCCGCCGAGGTCGTCGCGGCGCGTCGCCCGGTCGACGTCGTGGTGTTTCGCGGCCACCCCCCGAACGATATCGACCAGTTCGGAGTCGCTCTTCGCGCTGGGGGCGTCCGCCATCGTTTCGAGGGAAACCTCGCAGTCGTGCATCTCCGCCGCCGCGCGGATCACGCGGTCGGCGTGGTCGGCCATGTACTCCTTCAGGTGAGTTTTCTCGCCGCGGACCTCCACTTCCATTTCGGCGTGTTCGGCGACGATGTTCGCGGCGGTCCCGCCCTCGATCCGGCCGGCGTTGACTCGCGTCGCGCCGTCCTCGTGGCGCGGGATCGCGTAGAGGTTCTGGACGGCGGCGGCGAGCGCCTGGTTCGCGTTTCTGCCGGCGTTCGGCTTCCCGCCTGCGTGGGCGGATTCGCCGGCGAACGCCACGTCGAAGTGCTGGACGGCGAGGAAGCCGTCGATACCGGCCACGACTTCGCCGGTCGGGTGGTCCAGACCGACGTGGAGAGCGAACAGGTAGTCGACACCGTCAGACTCCGTCTGCTGAGCTGTCGAGTCCTGCTCGACTACCCCGTCTAGGTGGCCGCTCTTCGCCATCGCCTTCCCGCCGCCGACGACCTCCTCTGCCGGTTGGAACAGCACTTTCAGGGTGCCCGAGAAGTCGGTGTCCGCGATGGCGTCGAGGACGCCGACGCCGATAGTCGCGTGGGCGTCGTGGCCGCAGGCGTGCATCGATCCCTCGTGTTCGGATCGGAACCCCTCTGTCGCCGGCAGATGGGTCGCGTCGTCGGTCGATTCCGTGATCGGGAGACCGTCGATGTCGACTCTGAGCGCGACGGTCGGCCCGTCGCCGAGGTGGCGCTCCGCGATGAGACCCGTGTAGCCGCCCGCCAACTGCTCCAGAACGTCCTCGTCCGCGCCCGCTTCGCGAGCGCGTTCGTACGCCGCCTCGATGGCATCCTCGTCGGGGACGCCCATGCGCTCGTCGGTCGCCAACGCGTCCGGCCCGACGTGAAGGGCGTCAGTTCCGACGCGCTCGACCGCTTCGACGATCCGGGCGGTCGTGTAGAACTCTCGCCACGCCTGCTCTGGGTGGCGGTGCAAGTCGCGTCTCAGATCGACGAGTCGGTCGCCGGACTCCTGTTGTGACATACCGCGTTTCTAGACCGCCCCTCACTTAATCTGCCCGCCGTCTTCCCCGGGCGTCGTGTACGGGCCTGCTCGAGTTCTATTTCGGTTTACTGTAGTGCGTAAAGCAGCGAATACGTCATGCAAAAACGTTAAAATAGTTTGACGATGGTATCCGTGTATGGCAGTCGGACCACCCGACGACGACGACACAGATATCGAACGGGAGATAGAAGAAGAGGAGACAGCCCGGGGGAAAAACGACATCGAGTTTTACGGCGGCAGGGCGATGAGCGCGTTTCCGATCGCCTTCTTCATCGCGTGGGCGATAGTCCAGAGCGGTCTGTTGCGCATCGGCGACACGACGGGTCTCGTCGCCGGGATGCTGATCGGTCTCATCCTCGGTCTGTTGTTCGTGAAGGGGTCGTGGAAGACCTACGCGAACACCATCTTCGAGGGGATGACCCAGCGGGTCGCCGCGACGGCCATCGTCGCGTGGCTCTGGGCCGGCATGTTCGCCGACACGATCCAGGCCGGCGGATTCGTCAGCGGTCTGGTGTGGGCGGCTGACACCGCACAGGTCGGTGCGACGCTGTTCCCGGCGATCACGTTCATTCTGGCTGGACTGCTCGCGACGGGGATCGGTACCGGATACGGCACGACGGTAGCGTTCACCGGTCTGTTCTTCCCGGCTGGGGTTCTCCTGGGAGCGAACCCCGTACTCCTGTTCGGCGCTATCCTCTCGGGCGCGGTGTTCGGCGACAACCTCGCGCCGGTCAGCGACACGACGATCGTCTCCGCAGTCACGCAGGACTCGGACATCGGGGGCGTCGTCGCCTCGCGGTTCAAGTACGCTATCGTCGCCGCAGTGGTAGCGTTCGCGGCGTACGTCGTCGCCGGGAACGTGATGGAAGGGATCGAGATCACCGGCGACGCCGCCCAGATCCTCGTCGAGGAGAGCGAACCCGCCGGTCTACTTCACCTGGTCTCCATGAGTGTAGTGATCGCCACGGCCGTCGCCGGTCGGCACATCGTCGAGGCGATCTCGTGGGGGATAATCACCGCGGTGATCTTCAACGTCGTCTTCGGTCTCGCTCCGGTGTCTGATATGCTCCTCTTCCAGGCACCAGAGGACGCACCGATCGCCGAGCAGGTCGAGTTCCTCCCGTTCGTCGAAATCGTCGAGAGCGGCGAAGAGATAGTCAGCGGTAGCATCTACTCCGGTGCGCAAGGGTTCTTCCCGCTGATCGTGTTGACGCTCCTCATTGTCGCCGGCGCGCAGATCATGATCCGCGGCGGCGGGTTCGAGGCGCTCCAGAACTGGCTCCTCGACAACGTCGCCACGTCGGTTCGCCGCGCCGAGACGACGATGGTCGGCGGGACCGCGCTGGTCAACGGGATGATCACGATAAACACTGCGGCCGAGATCGCCATCGCGCCGTACATCGCCCGCATCGGCGAGCGGTTCAACATCAACGGCTACCGGCGCGCGAACATTCTGGACGCCAACACGTCGGCGCTCGGCTACATCTTCCCGTGGTCGGGCGGCGTGCTGGTCGGCTACGCGCAGATAACTCAGTTACCGGGTGAGTTCGAGTGGTTCACGCAGGACATGGTGGTCAATCCGGCGGACGTGTTCCCCTTCGTGTTCCACGGCTGGTTGCTCGTCGCGGTGTTCCTGATCGCGGCGATCACCGGATTCGGTCGGGAGTACGTTCACGACCGTGAGAGCGAGGAGGTGGCTCGCCTATGATAGAGAAGTACACGAGGGGCTGGTCGTTCCGCAGTGCAACGCCGTCGTTCGAGCCGGGACAGGAGATATCCGCCTTTCTCACCGGCGTCCGGGGTGACGATGTCGTCGCACGGGTCGGCGATTCGACGCTGGTGGTCGACGGTGCGACCCCCGACGACGTCGACAGGAAAGCGCGGATCAAAGTGACCGAGTTCGACGACAACGACCACGACGGACGAGCGGAACTGCTGGAACTGGTCGGCGAATCGGCGTTTTAACTCCCGCCTAGCGGGCTCACCTGTTCCAGTTCCGCTTCGACGTGGACGGACGATGGGAACTCCCGGTGTGTCACTCGCCGGGCCAGTTCGTCGTGTCCGTGGATCTCGAGTTCGCGGGCGTACACGACGTAGTCCCAGTCCGAAAACCGGCCGCCGCCGTCGACTCGTTTGTGCTGTGGGACCCGCAGTCTCGACGGCGGTTCGGAGTGGGGGCCTTTCAGTTCCGCGCCTTTGCGTTCGGCCGCGGAGCGAATGTCCTCGACGACTCGTTCGAGGGCGGCCCGGTCGCCGCTCTGGAGACGGAGTTTCGTGACGAAAGTCATCGTTATCGTAGCTGAGGGCCCTCCTCGGGTAAAAGCGTACCGTGACAGCACTGGGGCAGTCCCGGGTCCACGCTCCGGTATTCTCTTAAATGGTCACCGTTTAGGTAACGATAATGACGGTCGAAGCGACGAGCGCCGGCGCGATCCTCTTTCGGGATACGCGTGGTCGGCGCGAGTACCTCCTCCTGAAGAGCCGCCCCGGGGACTGGGAGTTTCCCAAAGGCGGCGTAGAGGGAGACGAGGAGCTACAGCAGACGGCGATACGAGAAGTACAGGAAGAAGCGGGTATCGAGGAGTTCCGCCTCCTCGACGGGTTCCGCAAGGATTACGACTACGTCTTCGAAGCCAACGGGAAGACCATCCACAAGACGGTCCACCTGTTCATCGCGAAATCCTTCGAGGCGAGCGCGGAGCTCTCTCACGAACACCGCGACCTCCAGTGGCGGGATTACGAGCAGGCGTTCAACACGGTGACCCAGGACGGTCCCCGCGAGATACTCGAGGACGCACACGAGTTCCTCGACGAACGGCTGGAGGACGACGAAGACGACGAGGAAAGCGAAGAATAACCGCTTAACGGGGATACGTGACCGGCGGGACGCTCCGCTCGGTCGACCGCGGATAGTGGCATCTGCGGCGTCGAGAACGGCACCGGCGGACCGAACCCGAACGCCTTAGCCGACGCGGCGACCACGGACTACCGTGTTACCTGGCGGTGACGCGGAGTTCGTCTTCGAGTTGCGGGTCTGTGGCTGGGCAGAACGCCACTGGCCCCCCGAGAGCGATGCGACCGACGACGCGACCAGCGTTGCGACCGACGACACGACCAGCGATGCGACCGACGACACGACCCATTTCGTCGCCCGCCAACTGGGCACCAAGCGGCGGCGCTGGGACACGGTGGTCGTGGAAACTGACCCGGCGGCCCTGAAGCGACGCGCCCGGTTCGGGCGCGACAGGCTGGACTCTGATCTCCTCCACGTCGTCCGTAACGCGCCGGTCGAGTGGGCATGGTACCGCGACGCGCTCCCGCATCCGGGCTACCCCTGGCAGTACGTCCGCGAGGCGGTCCACCGCGCCGACGACCGCGGCGTTCTCGACACTCGGCGGAACGGCAACCGGATCGAGATCCGGCAGAAGTGGCCCTATCCGGACTGGGTCGACCGGATCGTCGCTATCGAAAATAAGCCAGACCTCGACGCCCGCGCCGCCCGCACGCTTCAACCGCAACTCGAGCGCGACATCGCGCTCTCGCTCGCGGACGAAGTGTGGGTCGCCACCCGGGAAACGGACAGACGAGTCGAACCCGCGATGCTCGAAGACATTCCTGTCGAAGCAGGCATTCTGACGGTCGACGGTTCCGCCGATTCGGCGACGGTCGGCTGGCACCCTCGATCGCTTTCGGTCGGGGAGGCCGGGACGCGAATCACCGACCGGCCTTCGAACAGCGAGTACGACCAGTCAGCGGCGCGGTTCGAGTACGTCGACCCGGACGAGAAGGCGACGAAGCGCCTGGAAATCGCCGAACGGGCGTACGAGCGAGGGTGGCGCTCCTACGCCGATACGATGCGTCCGGACTGCCGTCAGTTCGAACTGCGCGCGGAGAACGGTCAGCTTCTGCCGTGGTGCGCGGCGAAACACCGCTGTCAGACGGCGGCGGAGTGCTCCGGGACATGTTCGTCGTACGAGCCGGAACCGCCCGCCTGGCGACAGCGCGGATGGCCGATCGAGGGCGGCCCGGGCAAACGGCTACAGCAGTTGCTCGCGGAGCGCCGCGACCGGAAACGGCCCGGTGAGTAGCGCCGGCTGGCCGCAGGCCGACGGAACTACGTTCATCTATATATCCGGTGATAGCGAAACGTTCGGTTCTTATACACGGCTAAGAGGCTGAACTACTTCGTCCCGAACGAGGACAGACCGCGGTAGTTCAGGGAACCCATGATAGAAACAAATCGCGCCGACCGCCAGAACGGAGTCCAAGCTATCGGTTCCAGTACAACCAGTCGACGCCACGAGTACGAACGGTACGTGCTGTGGTACACGTCATGTGAAGACGGAGCCGTGTCGCTGACGGATCTATCGACGGATCTCGTCTCCTGGGAGGAGACCGTACTGGGAGTCGAAAACCGGGGCAAGCGCCTCGACAGCGTACGGATCAAACTGTTCCACAAACACGTCCCTCGGCTGACCGACGACGGCGTCGTCGACTGGTACCGCGAGGACGGGACGATATACGTGGAACGCACCGCCGACGAGTGATGCCGTCGGCGGTCGTCGCGACAACCCGAACTCGCTGTGCGGTCGTCGGACACTAAGACAGGATCCATCGAGACTGCTGTAACTGTGTACCGGTATTCGCCGGCCCAAGTCAGCGAAACACCGAACTGACGTACAGCAGTCCCTACCAGTGGGCGACGCTACGAGCGTTCGCGCTACTCTCCGGCCACTTCCACGTCGACTTCGTCGCGTTCGACTGCGAGCCTGAACGTCGGCACAGTCCGGTACTCCACCTCGACGACGTCCTTGCGCCGGAGACTCTGTAGCGCTGACCGAACCTGTTCTGTCCCCGGGTCAACGTCGAACGTCTCGCGGAGTTTGTGCAGGACGGAGACGACGCTCTCGGAGCGCTCGTCCGGTCCGGCGAGTACCTCGAACACCTGTGACTGCAGCTCCGGCACCCGGATCACGTCGGGCGTCTCCCCCTCTACCGCCTCGACGCCCGGCTCCACGTCGACGAGGTCAGCCGCTTCCGCCGTCGCGCGGATGAGGCTGTTGTCGTCGCGGTAGTAGTACTCCCCGAGTTCGTCTTCGAGGTACGAGTGAACCTCGCTACCGCTCTCTACGCCCCAGCGTTCCTGCAGTTCCGCGTTTTTCGTGGGTTGTAGCTCCACGACATCGGCGAGGCGCTCACGGGCTTCGTCCGAGAGAGTCATTATCGACGCTAAGCGGAGGCGCTATTTCTGTTTTCCGTACCAGTTCCGTCCCGGTCCGTTCAGCTGACGTATCTAGCGATATGTAAAAGTCCCTCGGCCACGTTACGGGAACACATGACACGAACAGTCACCCGAAACCAGATGGAATCGCTGCTGGACGACCTCTCCTATCCGGTGATGCGCATCGACGCCGCCCGTGAGTTCGCGGACGTGACGCTCCAACTCGGTGACGGCGAAGTGAACCTCGGGGGACTTGTCTCCGAGACGAAAAACGACGCGTTCGATTCGATAGACGACCTGAAAACCGAACTCGACGACGTTCTGGAGTCTGACCACGACGACGTTCTCCCGGGGGAGGTGACGGGTCTCTCCGGCCGGTCCGAGAGCGACGGGTAACCACGTGGTTTAAATCAGTTGGACCGTCTATCTGCATCCAGTAATGGAGTTTTGCGACGAGTGCGGCTCTATGATGAAAGCGGAGGACGGACTCTGGGTCTGTTCGAGCTGCGGTAACGAGCAGATAAAGGACCCGGACGCGAACTACGTCATCACCGACGACCAGGAGGTCAGCGAGGTTATCGAATCCAGCACGGAGGAGAGTGGCCTCCCTACCACCGATGCGCGCTGTCCCGAGTGCGACAACGACCAGGCGCACTGGTACATGCAACAGATCCGCGCCGCCGACGAGTCGGAGACGCGGTTTTTCATCTGTACCGAGTGCGAGCACAAGTGGCGCGAGGACGATCACTAACCGCGACCTTTTGCGCTGTGTAGCGGGAAACACGCCGCGTCGCGGCGGTTTCCCTTGACTCGGCAAAAGCTCGACCAAAATCACGGCGTCGCTCCCGTCGCAGCGCCGAGGCGCTGCGGTGCCCTCCTTGGACCGCTCACTCACTTCGTTCGCTCGCGGGTGCATTGCTTGACGACTACCTGCCCTTCCCCGAGTCGTGCGGCGCTCGCCGCGAGGGCTCGCGCCGCGCTCCCGGCCCGTAGATGGTAGTCTGTAGCATCGAACGAACAGGTATTTATACCGGTTCTGCATATCCCGCAGTCCATGACCTGGCGCGAAATCCGGCCGCTGGCACTTGGGGCCGTTCGACGGGGGGACGAACTCATGCTCGCGGAGCATTACGACCCCGAGGAGGAGTACACGTTCTACCGGCCGCTCGGCGGCGGCATCGAGTTCGGCGAACACAGTGAGGAGGCAGTGGCGCGGGAGTTCGACGAGGAACTCGGCGTCGAACTCGACGAGATATCGTACGTCGACACATACGAGCGCGTGTTCTCGTTCGCGGACAGCGCCGGCCACGAGATATGGCGCCTGTACGAGGTGAGCATCGTCGAGGACTGGCCGTACGAGCGAGAGCGGTTCACGGCGGAAGAGCCGGAACTCGACGAGACGTTCGAGGTCGTCTGGAAGGACGCGTCGGACTTCGAAGACGGGGAAGAGATCCTCTACCCGCCGGAACTGATCGACGACCTCACTCGCGCCGGGCGATAGTCAGGTAGCCGGTGTGGCCAACGGGACTCGTCGACGGACGGGACCCGCGGTCGTCGAAGTCCATCTCACGGTCGATGGTTTCGAGGGTCCGTACGTCCGCCAAGCCGACCTCCCTGGCCGTCATCGCGACTTCTCGCGTGTCCTCGACGAACGGCGAGTAGACGACGATGAAGCCGCCACGAACGAGGAGGTCGGGCGCGTGTTCGACCACGGCGGGCGCGTCCTCGGTGTCGAGCGTTATCACGTCGAACTGGCCGAGGTCGTCGAGTACGTCGGTGACGTCGCCGGTCCGTACGTCGACGCAGTCCCCGACGTCCGCGGTTTCCATGTTCTCGCGGGCGACCGTTGCGAACTCCGCGTCGCGTTCGAACGTCAGCACGTCCGCGCCGATGCGTCCGAGATACGCCGCGAGGACGCCCGTGCCGGTGCCGGCGTCCAGCACCCTGTCCGCGGCCTCGACGCCCACTTCACCGACGATCCGTCCCACGTCACGGGGAACCATCGGCGCGCCGGTCCGGTCGAGGTGGTGAAACAGGTCCGGGCCGCGCAGGCGTCGAACCTGGAACTCGTCGCCGAGATGCGTCTCCAGCGTGTCGCCCGGCCGGACGTCCTCCGGCACATCGAGCACGCCGAGGTCGGTCTGGAGTTCTTCGCCCGGTTCTCTGAGATACTCGCGGTCGCCGTGAACGAGGACGACCGTCACTCTAGGCTGTCGACGGCCGCCGCGAGGTCGCCGTCGTTGTCTTCGAGCGCCTGACGCGCTTCGTCCTCGCCGGCACCGGTACGCTGTGCGACAATCATCACGTCGTCGTCAGGTATCTCGCCGGATCCGTCGCTCTCGCTTTCGGTTTCGTCGCCGCTCTCGATGCTGCCGGCCGCGCCGGAATCGCGGGATTCGGGTTCGCCGACGACCTGATAGGTTTGTTGCCCCTGCGCGTCCATGCGGGTCACTTCAGCGTCGTCGAACACGAGGTCCTCGTCCTCGGTTCGAATGATCACTTCCTGGGCGTCGAGTTCCTCGAAATCGATGCCCATCTGTTGCATCATCTGTTTCATCTTGCGGGGATCCATTCCCCCGCCGCCTCCTCCGAACATACTCGGAGGGTCACGTTACTCCGAGAAAAGACTGACGAACGTCATTCGCCGCCCGCGCCGACGCGCACCTTCACGGCCATCCCCGATTCGAAGTCGGTCATCGCGTCGGCGGAGAGTTCCGCGCGGCCGACGCCGAGCAGTTCGCCGGACCCGTGTACCACGAACACCTCGTCGTCGGGGCGGACGGCCGGATCGACCTCGTCGACGAACTTCGCGAAGACGTTGCGGCCGTCCCGGACGAACGGCTCACTCTCGTCGCCGACGACGACCCGCCCCGCGGGCGGTTCGAACGCCGCCGCGAGGCGACGGCCGCCAGCGAGTCCGAGCGTGAATCGACCGTCAGTCCCGTGCGAGACGAGGCGTCCCCCCGCCGCAATGACCTGCTGGGGGCGGCCGGTGCTGGTGCGTTTGATCTCCAGGTCCTCGTCGGGCGGAAACAGCGCCGCTCCGGCGCCGCTACCGAACTGGTAGTCTGCGACGGTGCGGAGGCGGGCGAGGTCGCGAGCGTCACCGGTCATCGGACGGTGTTTCGCGCCTGCATCCGAAAGCCCTTCGACACGCAGTCGCCGGGCTGCCTCGAACGTCATCGGGAAATCGCTTATACGGATTCACGGTTATTGTCAACTTATACCACGCCGTCGTCGGGCGGTTTCAGAGAAAGCTATAAACCTTGAGTCCGTACTAACTGTCACTATGAACACGAAAAAAGTCGCGTTGGGGGTCGTGCTGCTGGCGGTGAGTAGCGCGATTCTCCTGGCTACTGGTGTACTGCAGGAAAGCGCCCTACTCATTCCGGCCGCTATTGCCTCACTCGGCATGGCCGCGGGCGCTTTGCTCGTCGGTACTGCGGGTAGCGGTCGCCCGGTGTAGTTTCTCCGCGCCCGGACAGCGAGGACGGCGGCCGGCGTTTACAGCAGGAACGTATCGGACCGTTCGCTCAGGTCGATGAACTCGTCAGCAGCATCTAACAGGTCCTCGGACGCGGACTCGTTGAAACCCATCGCCTCGACGCGGACGCCCTCGTGACGCAGGTGCGAACAGAGCCTGGAGAAGTCGCCGTCGCCCGTACAGAGTATTATCGTGTCGACGTGAGACGTAAGCGTCACCGCGTCAAGGCACATGCCGACGTCCCAGTCCGCCTTCTTCGACCCGTCTTGGAACGTCTTGATGTCCTTTATCTTCGTCTCGTAGCCGATGTCGGTCAGCGCGTCGAAGAAACTCTCCTCCTCGGGCGAGTCCGCGCGTATGACGTACGCGATGGCTCTGACGAGTTCGCGGTCCTGCACTCCCTTTTCGAGGAGCGCAGAGTAGTCGATGTTGCGACTGTAAATGCTTTGGGCGGTGTGATAGAGGTTCTGCGCGTCGGCGAGCATCGCCACGCGCTGGCCTGAATGGATATCTACCATACCCGAACGTGTGTCGGGGGCCAGTAAAATGGCTTCGGGGACGGACGTAGTAGGGCCCGCCCGCTTACGCCCACGCAGTCGTTGCCTTCACTTCCTCCCTGTCGTGGGCGGCGTGGTACACGTCGACCGGCGACGGCTGCTGGTTTAACCGGAGGCGGGCGCGGTACTCGATGGTCGACTCGCAGCTTCGGGCACAGGTATCCGACGGGTCCGTCGACACCCGCAGGATCGCCGACTCCTCATCGGATCCGGCGGGCGGACTGAACACAGAGACAGACAACGATTCGCAGGGATCGTTTGTCCGAATCCGGCCGGAGACGACGATCACCGCGTTCGAACGGAAGTCGACTGTCGCGCGTTATCCGTCCCCCGGCAGCGGGCATCGATTCGGTCTATCGTCTTGTCCTCGGCACGGAACTTGTAGTTGTTATCGGAGCCGGTCAGCGCCGTACAGCCGGAACAGAGCGCTACGGCCGTCGTGAGAATCGTCCTCCGTGGGACGGACGAAAAGGACACGGATCGACCGTTCGCGCGCCCGGTGAAATTATTTTTGGTTTAATTATGCAGAAATAATGTGCCCGGGTCCGGCGTCGTCAGTAACTCCGGAGCTTCTCGATACGCTTCTCGACCGGCGGATGCGTCGCGAGGATCTTCTTCATGAGGCCGCCTTCGCTGTCGAAGATGCAAAGCGCGCTCACGTCGTCGCCGACGCGGCTCTCACGACCCTGGGAGCCGTGCTGGATCTTCTCTAAGGCGCGAGCGAGGGGTTCGCCGCTCCCGATGTACTGCGCCGCGTCGCTGTCGGCCACGTACTCGCGGTACCGCGAGATGGCGAGTACGAACAGCATGACGAACATCTGGGTGAGTATCCCCGCGATGTAGCCGAGCACGAAGTCGGCGATGTCGTTGTCGCCCGAGAGCATCACCGCCCACTGGACCGCGATCCCGAAGATGGAGGCTATCGACTGCCCGAGCACCATCGTGATCACGTCGCGGTTGTCGATGTGTGCAAGTTCGTGCGCGATGACGCCTTCGAGTTCGTCGCGGTCGAGGAGTTGGATGAGTTCCCGCGAGACGACCACGACGCCCGCACCGCGCCGACCGGTCGCGAAGGCGTTCGGCACGCCCATGTCCGCGACCATTAGCTTCGGCTTGTCCATGTTCATCTCGAAGCAGATATCCTCGACCGTCTTGTGGATCCCCGAGTACTGCTGTTCGTCCATCTCTTCGGCCCCGACGCTTCGGAGCGACAGCCACTTGCCGACCTTGTACTGGAAGACGGCGAAGAGGACGGTACCGACGAGAACGAACGGCCATGCGCCCGTACCGAACAGCAGGAGCGCGAACCCGGCTCCTGCCAGATAAAAGGCGAACAGAATGGTTCCGACGAACGCCATCCTGAGCTTGAGTCCTATATGTCTCATGCCCGAAAGTATCCCCCGAAGCGGTATAAATTTCTTGGTGAGACTGTCGAGAGTTATTCTGTCAGCCGGGCGGTATACTCCCGAAGAGAAACTATCGTGGCGTTTGCAACTGTTTCAGACCACACGACTGTGTGCGATCAGGTGTGTATTAGCTTTCAGTGACTACTGTACGGCATGGTCAACGTCCACGGCGGGGCGCGCTGTTGCCGCTCTCGCGGAGGCAGGTTTCGCGGAGTGCGCAAGTACTAAGCGTGAGCGTTCCCGATCCGTCGGTAATGGCAGACACCGCTCGTCCGCAGTTCGTTCGGTCGACGAGTGGTGCGGCCGCTATTCTGAAACCGAAAAAACGCGCGTGACCAGTGCTCGCGGCGAGGGTGGCGTCCTCGTCCCGGGTGCGTCCGAAGGCACCGCGCAGTAACCGTCACGCGGACCACCGACATCAGACACACTCACAGCAACGATCATGACACGCGATATCGACTTCGACGGCGTCTACCCGGCGCTCACGACGCCGTTCGACGCGGACCAGAGCATCGATTTCGACCAACTACGCTCGGACGTACGGCGACTCGAAACCGCCGGCGTCGACGGCGTCGTCCCCGTCGGCTCCACGGGGGAGAGCGCGACGCTCACTCACGACGAACACGTCGAGGTCGTCGAGGCCGTCGTCGAGGCCGTCGAGGACGTTCCCGTCATCGCGGGCACCGGGAGCAACAACACCCGCGAGGCGCTCGAACTCTCCGAGCGAGCGGCCGACGCCGGTGCGGACGCGCTCTTGCTCATCTCGCCGTACTACAACAAGCCGGAACAGCAGGGCCTGGTCCGGCACTACGAGACCATCGCCGACGCCGTCGACCTGCCGCAGATAGTCTACAACGTCCCCTCGCGGACGGGTCGTAACGTCGACCCCGACACCGCCGCCGAACTGGCGACCCACGAGAACATCACGGGCTTCAAGGCCGCGAGCGGCGACCTCGGCCAGATAACCGAGATCGTCGAACGGACCCGCGACGAGCAGTTCGCCGTGCTCTCTGGCGACGACGCGCTGACGCTGCCGATGATCTCCGTCGGCGCTTCGGGCGCTATCAGCGTCGCCGGGAACGTCGAACCGGAGCGCACCTGCGCGATGGTCGGCGCGGCGCTGGCCGGCGATTACGAGCGCGCCCGGGCGATCCACCACGAACTCGGCGAACTGTTCCGCGCGCTGTTCGTCGAGACGAACCCCATCCCGGTCAAGGAGGCCATGCAGATCCGCGGTCACGGGTCGGCGCGCGTTCGCTCGCCGCTCACCCGCCTCTCCGAGACGCACCGCGACTACCTTCAGGACGTTCTCGACGACCTCGTCGACGAGGACCTGGAAGACGAGTACGCGGAGGTGGAGCGGTGACCGTCCGACTCGCGATCACCGGCGCGACCGGTCGGATGGGCCGGGAACTGATCGCCGAGGCGAACGGCCGCGACGACGCGGAGGTCGTTCTGGCGGTCAACCGCGACCCCGACGAGGGGACGGTCGAGGGCGTCGAAGTGGATGATGCCGCCGACTTCCCGGCGCTCGTCGCGGACCGAGAACCGAACGTCGTCGTCGACTTCACCGGTCCCGAGTCCAGCGTCGAGTACGTCGAGGCCGCGGCCGACGCCGGCGTCCCGGCCGTCGTCGGCACGACCGGCTTCTCCGACGACCAGATAGACGCCCTCCGCGCGGCGAGCGATGAAGTGCCGGTGCTCAAGGCGGCCAACTTCGCCCGCGGCGTTCAGGCGCTGCTCGATGTCGTCGGCGACGCCGTCGCGAACCTGCCGGGCTACGACGTGGAACTCGTCGAGACCCACCACAACGCGAAGCGCGACGCTCCCAGCGGCACCGCGAAGTCCATTCTGAGGGAGATAGAGGGCGCTCGCCGAACCGCGGACGGGCAGACGGGCGAACAACGCGTCCACGGCCGCGAGGGCGAGGCTCCACGCGAGGACGGCGAGATCGGCGTTCACGCGCTTCGGGCGGGCGACATCACCGGCGAGCACGAGGTGTTGATCGCCGGGAACCATGAGGAGGTGCGGCTCACCCACCGCGCGGAGAGTCGCGGCGTGTTCGCCGCGGGCGCGGTGGACGCCGCAGTCTGGATAGCGCAACAGGAATACGGCTGGTACGACTTCGGTGACGTACTGGAGGAATCAGCATGAGTCAGGCGACGCTTCAATCGGATATCGAGGACCTATGGCAGCGCTACCAGAACGACGAGATCGACGCAGAGAGCGCGGGCGCTGACGCCGCGGACACGCTCGAAGCGTTTCTGGATGCTCTGGAGGCGGGCGAGGTGCGTGCCGCGGAGAAGCAGGGAAGCGACTGGGTGGCCAACGAGTGGGTGAAAGAGGGGATCCTGCTCAACTTCGGCCTCCGCGAGACCGAACCGCGAGAGTACGGCGGCGTCCGGTACCACGACGTGCTTCCGCTGCGTGACACCGCGGACCTCGGCGAGCGCGGCACGCGTAACACTCCGGACGGCACCACGATCCGCCGCGGCGCGTACCTCGGCGAGGACTGCATCATGATGAGCCCGAGCTTCGTCAACGTCGGCGCATACGTCGGCGACGGCACGCTCGTCGACTCGGCAGACACCGTCGGCTCCTGCGCGCAGATCGGCGAGAACGTCAAACTCGGTGCGAACACGCTGATCGGCGGCGTGCTCGAACCCGTCGAGGACGCCCCCGTCATCGTCGAGGACGACGTGTCCCTCGGCGCAGGCTGTCGAGTCACCAGCGGGTTCGTCGTCGGCGAGGGGTCGGTCGTCGGGGAGAACACGCTGCTGACGCCGCGGATCCCCGTCTACGACCTCGTCGAGGAGGAAGTCGTTTACGGCGTACTGCCGCCCGAACGCCGGGCGTTCACCCGCTTCGTCGAGTCGTCCGTCGGCGAGCACGACCTGTTCGAGGGCGGCGCGTACAAGCCGGCGGTGGTTGCAACGGACATCGAACAGCAGACGCTGGAAGCGTCCGCAAAGGAGGACACGCTTCGGGAATGAGCACGGCGAACCCGGCGGTGCGCAGGCTGGACGACTGGGACGCGGAGCGACTCCGCGCCCTCCGTGACGAGTACGACAGCCCGCTGTACGTCCTCGACCTGAACCGCGTCCGGGAGAACTACCGCCGCCTCGCGCGGGCGTTCCCCGACGCCGACGTTCGATACGCCGCGAAGGCGAACACGCTCAGACACGCGCTCGCGGCGCTCGGCGAGTCCGGCGCGGGGATCGAGTGCGCCTCGGCGGGCGAAGTCGCGCGGGCGCTCGACGCGCTCCGCGGCGTCGCCGACGACCCCGGGGCTCGGGTCCAGTACACCGCCGTCAACCCGCCGGACGTCGACCTCGACACCGTCGTGGGACTGTGGAACGACTTCCCCGCCCTCACGGTCACCGTCGGGGCCGAAGACACCGTCGACCGCCTCGAAGAACGGGGGTACGACGGCCGCCTCTGCGTCCGCGTGAACCCCGGTATCGGCGCGGGCCACCACGAGAAGGTCCGCACCGGCGCGAACGCGAAGTTCGGCGTCCCGTACGACCGCGCGACGGACCTCCTCGCGGACGCCGCGGACCGCGGGTTCGACGTGGTCGGGATCCACGCCCACGCCGGCAGCGGTATCTCCGGCGACGACCTCTCGGCGCACCGCGAACTCGTCTCGCGGATGGGCGACCTGGCGCGCGACTCGCCGGTCGACCTGGAGTTCGTGGATATCGGCGGCGGGTTCGGCGTGCCGTACGGACCGGACGAGAACCCGCTCGACCTCGACGCGGTCGCCGAGGCCACGCGCGAGGCGCTTGGCGACGTGGACGCCCGACTGGCTATCGAACCCGGGCGCTATCTCGTCGCGGACGCGGGCGTCCTGCTGACGGACGTAAACACGGTGAAAGAGACGGCGGCGACGACCGTCGTCGGCGTCGACGCGGGGATGACGACGCTGCTCCGGCCGGCGATGTACGACGCGTCTCACCGCATCCGGAACCTTGCGACGGACGCGGACGGCCGCGATACCGTCTCCCAGACCGTCACGGGTCCGATCTGCGAGAGCGCGGACGTGTTCGGCTCGGACCTCGACCTGCCCGCGCCGGAACGGGGCGACGTGCTCGCGCTCGGCAACGCCGGCGCGTACGGCTACGAGATGGCGAGCCAATACAACACCCGGCCGCGCCCGGCGACGGTCGTGCTGGACCGCGGCGAGGCGTGTCTGGCACGCCGCCGAGAGACGGTAGACGACCTGACCAGACTGGAGGAATTATGATCCGCTACGAGAAGTACCACGGAACGGGTAACGATTTTGTGATCGTCGACGCGAACGCCGATGTCCCGGACTGGAGCGCGTTCGCGACGGCCTACTGCGACCGCGAGACGGGCGTCGGCGCTGACGATCCGGACCGGGAGACGGGCGCTGACGGCGTGCTCGTCCTCGATCTGGACGCCGCCCCGACAGCACCCGAAGTCGAGATGCGACTCTACCAGCCGGACGGCGGCACCGCCGCGATGTGCGGCAACGGCGCGCGCTGCGTCGCGCGGTGGGTCGCCGACCGCACAGGCACGGAAGAGGTGATCATCCACACGCCCGCCGGCACTCGTCGCGCGGAGGTCCACGGCGACGAGGTCGCGGTCGAGATGGGCGTCCCATCGTTCGATTCGGCCGACATCCCGCTCAACCGAGATCGTCCGCTGGTCGAGGAGCAGGTCGAAGGCTGGGAGGTGACGGCGCTGACGACCGGCGTCCCCCACGCGGTGATCTTCGTCGACGACGTTTCCGACGTCGACGTCGAGGCCGCCGCGCCCGCCGTCCGCCACGCCGACGTGTTCCCCGAGGGTGCGAACGTGAACTTCGCCGCCGAGACCGCATCCGGCTTCGACCAGCGAACCTTCGAGCGCGGCGTCGAGGGCGAGACGGACGCCTGCGGCACCGGTGCCGTCGCCGTCGCCGCGGCCGCCCGCCGCATCGGGCTGACCGACGACGAGTCTGTGTCAGTTTCGCCGCCCGGCGGCGACCTGACCGTGCTGATCCCGCGCAAGGGGCCCGCGGTGCTTCGCGGCCCCGTCACCCGCGAGTTCGAGGGCGAACTCTCGCCGACCCCGACCCAGCCATGACGTTCGACCCCGTCGACTTTCTGACGGACGCGGTCCCCATCGACTCCACCGAAACCGTAGAACCGATGCGGGAGTTCCTCGTCGGGACGCTTTCCGACCACGGCGTCGAGGCGAGGGTCGACGACGCCGGCAACATCGTCGCCACCCGCGGGTCGGGCGACCCGCACGTCGTGTTGAATACGCACATCGACACCGTGCCGCCGCACGTGCCGTACGAGCGCGGACCGGCACGCGACGACGAGGCGGCCGGCGGCGAGGTGATCCGCGGCCGCGGCTCCTGCGACGCGAAGGGGCCGCTCGCCGCGCTTCTCTCTGCGTTTCTCGCGGTCGACCCCGACGGCGGGCGAGTCACGCTCGCGGTCACGCCCGACGAGGAGACGCTGTCGACGGGCGCGGCGGCGCTTGACCTCGCTGCCGATTACTACGTCGTCGGCGAACCGACCGGTCTCGACGTGTGCAACGCCGCGAAGGGACGGTTTCAGGGGACGGTCACGCTCGGCGGCGAGAACGCACACGCCGCGGAACCCGACGACGGCGTCAACGCCGTCTCGGCGCTCCGGGAAGTCGTCGACGCGCTGGAAACGTTCGACGGCCGCTCGGACGCGCCGGGCGTCCACGCCGACCTCGGCGGGCCGACGCTGACGCCGACGACCGTCGACGGCGGCACCGCGACGAACCAGATACCCGCCGAGTGCGAGGTGGTCGTCGACCGCCGGAGCGTGCCGCCGGAGACGAGCGAGGGGTTTCGGTCGGCGATTTCGGCGCACCTGCGTGACTACGTCCCGGACGACGTGACCGTCACCTTCGACCTGACCGACCGCGAGAGCCCGTTTCTCGAAGCGTTTTCGACGCCGGCTGACGACCCGCTGGTGACGACGCTGGCGGCGGCGGCCGGCGGCGAGGTGCGGCCGTTCACCGCCGCGACGGAGGCGTCGTACTTCGCCGCGGACGCACCGACGGTCGTGTTCGGCCCGGGCTATCTCGCCGACGAGGAGGGTGCGGTGGCGCACTCGGACCGCGAGTACGTCCCCGTCGACGAGGTTCGCGAGGCGGCCGAGGCGGTGGAGGCGACGCTCGACGCCCTGCGTGACTGAGCGGTCGTCCCGAGCGGTCCACGGCCACGTTTTTCCCCGCAGTGGTCGACGCTACGAGCGTGACCCATCACGACCTTACCCACCCCGTCGAGACCGATATGCCGACGTTCCCCGGCGATCCGTCCGTGTCGGTCGACCCGCACGCTACCGTCGAGGCGGACGGCTACCGCGTCGGAGCGCTCTCACTCGGAACGCACGCCGGCACCCACGTCGACGCGCCGTGTCACACCGAACCCGACGGCGAGACGATAGACGACTACCCGGCGGAGACCTTCGTCTTCGACGCCGTCGTCGCCGACCTCCGCGGCCGCGACCCGCGGTCGGCGATCCGTCCTGACGACCTGCCGGATGCCGACGCCGAGATGGTCGTCCTCCGGACGGGATGGGCCGACCGCTGGGGCGAGGCGGCGTACGTCGACCACCCGTTTCTCTCGCCGGCCGCCGCGGACTACTGCGTCGAGCGGGGGTACCACGTCGGGACGGACGGCGCGAGCGTGGACCCGTCCCCGTCCGCGAACGCGACGGCGGACGAACCGGCGGGCGTTCCGGCCCATCACGCCCTGCTCGGCGCGGACCGGTTTATCGTGGAGAACCTGACGAACCTCGGCGACCCACCGGCCCGGTTCGAACTTCGGGCGTACCCGCTGCCGGTGAGCGACGGCGACGGGTCGCCGGTCCGCGCCGTCGCGGTAGTGGAGTGAGCGCCAAGCGCCGGCGGCCCGGCAGGGCGAACTGACTGTTCGGGACGGCCCACCCCCCGACCGCGGTCCGATGAACGGTAAATTCATCCGTTCACTGGTTGAAAATCACTGAATGGCCGCTATCGAGGTAAACGGCCTCACCAAGGACTACGGTGAGGTGCTCGCCAACGACGATGTCACGTTCGACGTCGCCGAGGGAGAGGTCTTCGGCTATCTGGGTCCGAACGGAGCAGGTAAGACGACGACGATCCGCACGCTGATGGGGTTCCAGTCGCCGACTACGGGGTCCGGGACGCTCCTCGGCGCGGACGTGCGGACGGAAGAGGAACTGCTCGCGGCGAAGCGTCGGATCGGCTATCTACCGGCGACACCGTCGTTCGACGAGACGGCGACGGGACAGCGGGTGCTTGACCTGCACGCGTCGATAAAGGGCGACGAGCGTCGCGACGAGTTGCTGGAACTGTTCGACCCGCCGCTTTCCCGGCCGATCCGGGAGTATTCGACGGGAAACGCCCAGAAGCTCGGTCTCGTACAGGCGTTCATGCACGACCCAGACCTAGTGGTGATGGACGAACCGACCTCGGGGCTGGACCCGCTGATGCAGCGGCGCTTCGAGGAGTTCGTCCGCGCCGAGCGCAGCGCCGGGACGACGGTGTTTCTCTCCTCGCACGTGCTGAGCGAGGTGCGGCGGCTCTGTGACCGCGTCGGCGTCATCCGGGACGGCCGCATCGTCACCGTCGAGAGCGTCGCCGACCTGCTCGGACGGTCGGGCAAGTCGGTGCTGGCGCGGGTCGACGACCGGGTCGCGGCGGACGACGTGACGCTGTCGGGCGTTCACGACCTGTCGGTCAGGGACGCAACCGTCCCCGACGATTCGGCCGCCCCCGGCCCCGTCACCGAGCTAACGTTCACCTACACCGGCGACGTGAACGAACTGGTCGACTTCCTCGACCGCTTCGACCTGCTGGAACTCGACGTGGAAGAGGCACCGCTTGAGGACGTGTTCATGCGGTTTTACGGGGACGACTGATGCTCGAAATTGCCCGCTACGACGGCCGAAAGCGCCTGACCGGAGCGCTGGCGATGACCGTCGGCATCGCCGCACTGACGGCGATGTACGTCGGCCTGTTTCCGTCGATAACGTCGGCGGCAAACCTGGACGAGATCATCGCGGCCTACCCGCCCGCCTTTCGCGAGGCGTTCGACATCCGGACGATGAACACTATCGAGGGCTTTCTCGCCACGCAGCTGTACGCCTTCGCGTGGGTGATCCTGCTCGGCCTCTACTTCGCGTACGCTGCGGCCGGGCTGGTCGCGGCCGACGTGGAGCGCGGCCGGATGGACATGACTCTCTCGCTACCCGTCTCGCGGGGCCGGGTCGTACTGGAGAAGTTCGCCTCGCTGAGCGTGCCGCTTTTCGTCGCCAACGCGGCGATGCCGGTCGTCGTGTTCGTCTCCACGCTCGCCATCGGCGAGGAGGTGGCGATGGAGCGCGTGCTGATGGCCCACGTCCTCTCGGTGCCGTACCTGCTCGCCTGCGCCGGGATCGGCCTCCTCGCATCGGTCGTCGTCGACCGTGCGTCGGTCGCCCAGCGGGCCGCCGCGGGAGCCGTGTTCGCGCTGTTTCTCGTCGAATCCGTGGTGGCGGGAACCGACCTCGAACCGCTGGGCGCGTTGTCGCCGACGCGGTACTACGTTCCCAGCGAGATACTGGTCGACGGAACCTACGACCTCGGCGGGGCGGCGGCCCTGCTGGCGGGGACGGCGGTTCTCGTGTTACTGAGTCGCGAGTGGTTCCGACGGAGAGACGTGTAAACGGTTTCAGCGACGCCGAGCACGAGCGGATACGCATGCGATTGCGGATGACCCGCTCGCACCTGTTCCGCCGCCCCGACGGTGACAGCCGAACTCGAGCGACCGAGCGTCAGAGACGTCTGTCCGACAGCGTGAGAGCGCCGCCGGCCTACCGACCGCCGTCAGCGCCGTCGACCAGTTCGTCCGCGATGCCGGTGTAGCTGTCCGGCGAGAGCGCCCGCAGTTCCGCGCGCGTCTCGTCGTCGACGTCTAAGTCGTCGAACAGGTCGCGGAAGTCCTCGATGGCGACCGACTGCCCGCGAGTGAGTTCCTTGACCTGTTCGTACGCGTCCTCGTGGCCCTCTCGCCGGAGGATGGTCTGGACCGCCTCGCCGATGACTTCGGGCGTGGCGTTCAGGTCGTCGCGCATCACCTGCTCGTTCGGAACAACCGTTTCCAGGCCAGAGAGCGCCTTCGAGTAGCCGATCAGGCAGTGTGAGAACGCCGCACCGATGTTTCGCTTGACCGTCGAGTCAGAGAGGTCGCGCTGGAGGCGGGACTTCGTGACGTAGTCCGCGAGGAAAGAGAGGTCACTGTTTGCCTTCGAGAGATTCCCTTCGCTGTTCTCGAAGTCGATGGGGTTGACCTTGTGCGGCATCGTCGACGACCCCGTCTCGCCCTCGGTCGCTTTCTGTCCGAGGTAGCGGTCGCTGACGTACAGCCACACGTCTAGGTCGAGGTCGAGGAGAACGTTGTTCGCGCCGCGGAGGGCGTCGAACAGCTCAGCGAGGTCGTCACAGGGGTTGACCTGCGTCGTCAGGGGTTCGTATTCCATCCCGAGCCCGGTGACGAACTCCTCGGCGAACGCCTGCCAGTCGACGCCCGGGAAGGCGGCGACGTGGGCCGCGAAGGTGCCGCTCGCACCGCCGAGTTTCCCGCTGATGCCGTCGAGCGCCCGCCGGATACGTCCGGTGGCGCGCCCGAGACGAGCGGCGTAGACGGCCATCTCCTTGCCGAACGTAGTCGGCGTCGCGGGCTGGCCGTGGGTCCGGGCGAGCATCGGCAGGTCGCGGTACTCCCGGGCCATGTCGGCGACGGCGTCGCGGACGTCGCGGAGTTCCGACAGCAGTACCTCCTCGACGGCGGGGCCGACGAGCAGTCGGTGCGCGAGGTTGTTCACGTCCTCACTGGTGAGTCCGAAGTGGATCCACGCGGAGACGTGGTCCATCTCGTCGGCCAGATGGTGACGGATGTAGTACTCGACGGCTTTCACGTCGTGATTCGTCGCCTCGAACTCGCCGTAGCCCTCGGTCTCTAGCTGCTTGATCAGGCGGGCGTCCTCCTCCGCGAAGTCCTTGTACAGGACGCGGAGCGTCTGTCGCTCCCCGGTGTCGAGTTCCAGCGGCGTCGCGTCGAGGTCAGCGAGCGCGACCAGATACTCCACCTCGACGCGAACGCGGGCGCGCATCAACGCGGCCTCGCTCGCGTAGGGTGCCAGGGGCGCAGTCCGATTCGCATAGCGCCCGTCAAGCGGCGATACGGCGTGCAGGGATTCGGTCATACTCGTGGGTGCCGCGCGCCGAGGCAAAAGGATGTCGGAACGAGAAATAGCACGGACGTGGATAGGTTGGGTAGTATCGGGAGTGAATTCGGATTTGTTGTACACATTTGTGCATACCAACTCGCTCTCGACCGCAACTACTTTCCCGTCCGCGGGCTCGCTTCGAAACATGAACGTCGCAGGAATCGCCAGCAACCGCGGTCGAAACCTGATGCACATCGCCGACGAGTCGCCGGGCGACGCCGAGATCGCCGTCGTCCTGACCAACGACGCGGACGCGCCGGTTCTCGACGAGGCGGAGAAACGCGGCATTCCGACGGAGGCAGTCGAACGCACCGACGGCGAGGACCGCCGTTCGCACGAGCGCCGCGTCGTCGACGCCCTTGACGACTACGACGTCGATCTGGTCTGTCTCGACGGCTACATGCGCATCCTCTCGGACGAGTTCCTGGAGGCCGCACCGACGACCCTGAACGTCCACCCCTCGCTCCTGCCGTCGTTTCCTGGGACGGACGCCTGGGGAGACGCGCTCGACGCCGGCGTCGACATCACCGGCTGTACCGTCCACGTCGTCACCGACGCCACGGACGAGGACGGCGAGGTCGTCGACGAACTCGTCGACGCCGGCCCGGTCGTCACGCAGGAACCGGTCCCGGTGTACGAGGGCGACGACGAGGACGATCTCGCGGACCGAGTGCTGTACCAGGGCGAGTTCAAGGCGTACCCGCGCGCTGTCGAGTGGTTCGCCGATGACCGCGTTGCCGTCGACCACGACGCGAACGCCGTCCGAGTCGAGGGCGACGAGGCCGCCGACCTGCCCGACCGCCGCGTCACGAGTGAGGACCGCGCGGCTGACCTGCGATACGGCGAAAACCCCCATCAGGACGCCGCGCTGTACGCCGACCGCACCTGCGAGGAGGAAAGCGTCGTGGACGCTCCCCAACTGAACGAGGGGGCGAAGGCGCTCAGCTACAACAACTACAACGACGCCGACGCCGCGTTGAATCTCGTCAAGGAGTTTGACCGCCCCGCCGCGGCCGTCATCAAACACACCAACCCGGCTGGCTGTGCCACCGCTGACTCGCTGGCCGAGGCGTACGAGCGCGCGCTGTCGACCGACGCCAAGAGCGCGTTCGGCGGCATCGTCGCCCTCAACCGCGAGTGCGACGGCGCAACCGCCGAGCAGGTCGTCGACTCGTTCAAGGAGGTCGTCGTCGCACCGGGCTACACCGACGACGCGCTCGACACGCTGTTCGAGAAGGACAACCTACGCGTGCTCGACGTCGGGCGCGGAACAGACGAAGGCGAGTTCGGCGAGATCAGCGAAGCCCACACCGAAAAGGACCTCGTCGGCGGCACGTTAGTCCAGGAGCGCGACCAGCAGGCGCCCGCTCCCGAGGACCTCGAAGTCGTCACCGAGCGCGACCCGACCGACGAGGAAGTCGAGTCGCTCCTGTTCGCCTGGCAGACGATCAAACACGTCAAATCCAACGCTATCCTGTTCGCGACGGGCACCGAGACGGTCGGCGTCGGCGCGGGACAGGTCTCACGCGTGGACGCAGTCGAGATAGCGAAGATGAAAGCCGAGACGGACGCAGAGGGCAAGTCGGCCGACGGGGCGGTGATGGCCTCCGACGCGTTCTTCCCGTTCCCGGATGCCATCGAGGCCGCCGCCGAGGCCGGTATCGAGGCGGTCGTACAGCCGGGCGGGTCCGTCAACGACGACGACGTGATCGAGGCCGCGAACGAACACGATATGGCGATGGTGTTCACCGGCAGTCGGGCGTTCCGTCACGACTGAGCGGGACGCTATCGCTCTAGCAGCGTTTCGCCGACTCCCGGTCCGTCGGCGACGAGGCGACCGAGGAGGATGGCCTGAACCCCGAGAGCAAGTGCGGCCGAGCCCCGAAAGCAATACCGAGACCACGGGTCGCAACACCCCGTTCCGAAGGGCTAAAGCGAGCGGCGGTTCCTTTCGCAGATATGGAGTATCACGAGGCGGCGAACTTCCTCTACGATCTGCGGCGGTTCGGCCCTCGACCGGGCACCGAGTCGACCGCGGATCTGCTCGACCACCTCGACATCGCGGACCCCCCGCGGTTCGTCCAGATCGCCGGGTCGAACGGCAAGGGAAGCACCGCGCGGATGGTCGAAAGCGTCCTCCGCGAGACGGGGCTGTCGGTGGGGCTGTACACGTCGCCGCATTTCGAGGACCTGCGCGAGCGCGTCCGCGTCGACGGGCGGAAAGTCCCCCGTACGGCCGTGGTGGAGTTCGCCGAGACGGTCCGGCCCTACGTCACCGACCGGGCGGCAAACGGCGAGTCGCCGACGTTCTTCGAGACCATGACGGCGCTTGCCGTCTGGCAGTTCGCCCGGCGGGACGTCGACGTGGCCGTGCTGGAAGTCGGCATCGGCGGCCGCCTCGACGCGACGAGCGCCATCGATCCGGTCGCCAGCGCGGTGACCACCGTCGCGCTCGAACACACGAGCGTTCTGGGCGATACGGTCGAGGAGATCGCCCGCGACAAGGCCCACGTCGCGCCCGACGACGCGCCGCTGGTGACGGGAACGTCCGGGGACGCCCTCGACGCTCTCCGGGACGTGGCAGGCGATGTCGTTACCGTCGGCGGCGTCGACGCGAACGACAGCGGGGGCGACACCGACGTAACCGTCTCCTATCAGGGGCGGGCGAACCACACCGAGGCGGGGATCACGATAGACGGGTCGGACTGGCGGGTCGAGACTCGCATCCCGACGCTCGGTGCGTACCAGGCGACGAACGCGGGGATCGCGAGCGTTCTCGCCCGGCAGGTCGCCGACGTGGACGAGACGGACCTCGCGCGCGGCCTCCGCAACGCGCACTGGCCAGGTCGGTTCGAGGTGATGAACGAGTCCCCGCTGGTCGTTCTCGACGGCGCTCACAACCCCGACGCCTGTGAGCGGTTAGCGGCGACCGTCGACGAGTTCGACTACGACGACCTCCACCTCGTCTTCGGCGGGATGCATGACAAAGATCTCCGCGGGATGGCGGCCGCGTTGCCGACGCCCGACACGGTGACGACCTGCCAACCGACACTCGACCGCGCTGAGGACGAGGACGTGCTCGCAACCGTATTCGAACGGGCGGGCGCTGGCGAGGTTCACTCCCGGAACTCCGTGGCGGGCGCGCTGGAGCGAACGCTGAAGCAGGCCGACGGGAACGACTTCGTTCTCGTGACCGGGTCGCTTTTCGTCGTCGCCGAGGCGCGGTCACGCTGGACGAGCACCCCGATCCCGAAGACCGTCCGCGATATCGACGACGCCCGAGAGACGCTCGAAGGCGCGGACGTCACGCCGCCCGGCGTCTGGCGGATGCGCGGCAAGGGCGTCCACCGCGTTCTGAAGGTTCGCGTTCAGCGCCGGCAGGCCCAATATCTGAAAGAGGAGATGCTGTCTCTCGGCGGCGAGTGTGCGATTTCGGGCCTGAACGAGCAAGAGGACGTCGTCGTCGACGCCGTCCTGATGGGCACGCTGGCGCAGTTCAAGCGCCTCGCCGAGAAGTTAGCCGACCAGCCCTACGGCCTCTCCGTGTTCGCCGACCAACTGCGGGACGCGCTCGACATCGAGACGCCGCCGCTGGAGCGTGAGTACCCGTGGAACGACGGGACCGCCGTGATGGGTATCCTGAACGTTACGCCGGATTCCTTCCACGACGGCGGCGAGTACAACCGCGTAGACGCCGCGGTCGAACGCGCCGAAGAGATGGTCACAGACGGTGCTGACATCATCGATGTCGGCGGCGAGAGCACCCGCCCCGGCGCTGACCGCATCCCGGCGGACGCGGAGATCGACCGTGTCGTACCGGTGATCGAGTCGATCCGCGATCTCGACGCCATGGTCTCTATCGACACCCGAAAGGCTGCTGTGGCCGAAGCGGCCCTGTCTGCGGGCGCGGACATCATCAACGACGTGTCCGGCCTCGACGACCCCGAGATGCGCTTTGTCGCCGCCGACCACGACGCGCCGCTGGTCGTCATGCACAGCATCGACGCGCCCGTCGTCCCGGACCGCGACGTGACGTACGACGACGTCGTCGAGGACGTGATAACCCAGTTGCGCGAGCGCGTCCTCCTCGCGGAGAAGGCCGGACTCGACCGGGACCAGATCGTGGTCGACCCCGGCCTCGGATTCGGGAAGTCGGCGGCGGAGAACTTCGAACTCCTCGACAGGACCGACGAACTCCACGCCCTCGACTGTCCGGTCCTGATCGGCCACTCCCACAAGTCGATGTTCGAACGGGCGGGGTACGAACACGGCGACCGACTCGACCCCACTATAGCGGCGACCGCGCTGGCCGCCGAGCGCGGCGCTGACATCGTCCGCGTTCACGATGTCGAAGAAAACGCCGCCGCTGTCCGGGTCCACGAGGCGCTCGGCGGCGATCCGTACGACGGCGAGTAGCCGTCCGTTTTTCTCCCGATTCCGGGTCGTTCGTCCCGGATTCCTGTCCTGTGGCCGTATCGTAGAAAAACGCTCTGACAACTGTTACCGTATCTCTTGACTGGAACAATGACTGCTATTGCCCGTCTCGAAGTCACACCGCTCTCGGACGACAGCATGACGAAGGAGATAGTGCAGGCGCTCGAAGCACTGGACCAGGAGGGCCTCACCTACGAGATGACGCCGACGGGGACGGTCATCGAGGCCGACTCCGCAGACGAGGCCTTCGAAGCAGCGAAGACAGCGCATCGGGCCATCGACGGCAAACGAGTCATCACGGAGGTCGAAGTCGACGACCAGCGCGACCGCTCGCAGGACATCGGGGACCGTATCGCCGCCGTCGAGAACGAACTCGGTCGACCGCCGCGGAGCAGCTAGAACAGCCCCACTCTCTCCTGGCGGTTCCCGTACCAGTCGAGATACTGTTCTAACACCTGCCCGCGGTCGAACGAACTGAGCGACTCGTCGACGGTCAGCCGTTCGAGGTCGCCTGCATCGGCGATGGCGGCGGCGAGTTCCTGCTCGCTGGTCGTCCGAAACCCCCGCGTGCGGTTCTCCACGAGTTCGTGCGCGCTGGAGTCGGCGTGGTACTCCACGATTCCGATACATCCCGACGCGAGCGCCCACAGCAGTTCCGTCGGAAACGCGCACTGTACGGCGGTCTGGACGAACACGTGCGCTCCCCGATAGATGGCGATCCGCTCGTCGCGAGCGCAGGAGCCAGCGAACTCGACCCGGTCGTCGATGCGGAGGTCCCGAACCTGCTGTTCGTACGCGTCGCGTTGCGGGCCGTCGCCGATCACCGTCGCGGACCAGTCGCGGTCCCGCAACTCCGCCAACCCGAGCAGCATGCTCTCCAGGTTCGCGCCCTCGTCGAGGCGGCGGGCGTATACGATGTTCCCCCGTTCGACCGGGTCGATGTCGCGAATGCGCTCGATGTCGATGCTATCCGGTATCGCGCGGACATCGTTCTCGTCCGCGCCTATCTCGCGGACCTGCGTCTTGATGAGTCGCGACGGCGTGACGATCCCGTCCGACCGATTCACGGCCCAGCGCCGCGCTCTGGGACTCCCCGCCTCGGACTCGTCGTCACCGTACCACTCGGTGACGAGCGGACACCGCGACAGGGTCGCACCGACGCTTGCCGGGGTCACCTGCGACGGCGGGAGCGCCCCCGCATGAACGACATCGGGGTTGACGATACGCACGACGAACGGCAGCCGAAGCAGAAACGACCGCCGCGCCTCCGGACCGACGACGACGCCGTGATAGGTGATATCCCCTTCCTCCCACCGGTCGCCCGAGTCCTCCCACCACTTCGAGCAGAGGACGTGAACGTCGTGACCGCGGTCCGCGAGACCGTTCGCGACGTTGCGCAATCGCCGAAGCGCGTCGCTATCACGCTGTTTCCAGGTTTCCAACGAGACGACGGCGACCCGCATTTACACTGGGTCACGCACGGGGGTACTAAAAATCCCGTTAGTTTGTATGCATGGAAGAATACCTTCACTAAGAACTACATCCATCATATACGGATCCATATTACAAACCAGAACTGAAATTCTCCCACGGATCGCAAATCCTCTGTCGCAGTCGTCTAATATACGCCCCGAAAATAGCGGAGGTGAATTAACGGCCGCTACCGCCACTGCCGCCACTACCGCCACTGCCGCCACTACCGCCACTGCCGCCACTACCGCCACTACCGCCACTGCCGCCACTGCCGCCACTACCGCCACTGCCGCCACTACCGCCACTACCGCCACTGCCGCCACTACCGCCGTTTGGCAGAGTAAACGGTGGGAATTTAGGTTTACCACTACCGGGGCACACGATTCCGATAGCACTGATTCCCTTTTCGATATCGATTGTTTCAGTCTCTCCGGCCGCCACATCGTATGGTCCTAGAACTTTTCCTTCGTCAGTCATTCCAGTTTTGACCCACACCGCGATATCAAACTCTTCGTTATTCGTGACCTCTATGCTGTCTGCGTTGCCGGTCACGTCAACGTTAACGTTACTGAATTCCTCGCTTACTCCACTCTCCATCACTTCGAACTTAGCCTCAGTATCCGCCGGACATGCTTTGGGTCCTCCCGACGGTTCGCACTGGATCTCGAACTGGAGATCACTCAGACGTTCGCCGTTAGCGAAGACGTTGACAAAGCGACCGTCTTCGAGCGCGTCGCCACTAAGTGCTATGTCAACAGTCTTGGTCGTTTGGTCACCTTCTTGGAAGGTGACTTCTCCGACAACGTTCCCCTGCACTTTCAGCTGGACGTTAACCGGATACTCGACCGCACCTGGGTTGTTCAGCGTCACGTCTGCCACTGCACTACCGTCGTCGAGACACTGCGGCGTGATGCTGATGTCCGGCTGTTCAGGCTCTGGTTCGGGTTGATCGCACTGGATCTCGAACTGGAGATCACTCAGCCGCTCGTCGTTTGCGAAGACGTTGACAACGCGGCCCTCTTCGAGCGCGTCGCCACTGAGCGCTATGTCGACGGTTTGGGTCGTGTCGCCTCCTTCTTGGAAGGTAACCTCTCCGACAACGTTCCCCTGCACTTTGAGCTGGACGGTAACCGGATACTCGACTGCACCTGGGTTGTTCAGCGTTATCTCTGCTTCTGCACTACCGTCGTCGAGACACTGCGGCGTGATGCTGATATCCGGCTGTTCAGGCTCTGGTTCGGGCTGGTCGCACTGGATCTCGAACTGAAGATCACTCAGGCGCTCATCGTTTGCGAAGACGTTGACAAAGCGACCGTCTTCGAGTTCCTGAGCGGTCAGGTCTAACGCGACAGTCTGGGTGGCGTCGTCACCCTCCTCGAAGGTGACTTCTCCGACAACGTTCCCCTGCACTTTCAGCTGGACGTTAACCGGATACTCGACCGCACCTGGGTTGTTCAGCGTCACGTCTGCCACTGCACTACCGTCGTCGAGACACTGCGGCGTGATGCTGATATCCGGCTGTTCAGGCTCTGGTTCGGGCTGGTCACACTGGATCTCGAACTGGAGATCACTCAGCCGCTCGTCGTTTGCGAAGACGTTGACAAAGCGACCGTCTTCGAGAGCTTCGCTACTGAGAGCGATGTCAGTAGTCTGGGTCGTATCGCCACCTTCCTCGAAGGTGACTTCACCGACGACCTCGCCCTGCACTTTCAGCTGGACGTTGACCGGATACTCGACCGCGTCCGGGTTGTTCAGCGTCACGTCCGCCTCTGCACTACCGTCGTCGAGACACCTGTAATCGATGCTGATGTCCGGCTGTTCCGGCTCTGGTTCGGGTTGGTCGCACTGAATCGTGAACTGGAGATCACTCAATCGCTCGTCGTTGGCGAAGACGTTGACAACGCGGCCCTCTTCGAGTTCCTGAGCGGTCAGGTCTAACGCGACAGTCTGGGATGTATCGTCACTTTCCTCGAAGGTGACTTCTCCGACAACGTCGCCCTGAACTTTCAGCTGGACGTTGACCGGATACTCGACCGCATCCGGGTTGTTCAGCGTTATCTCTGCTTCCGCACTTCCGTCGTCGAGGCATTGCGGAGTAATGCTGATGTCCGGCTGTTCAGGCTGTTCACCGTCGTCTTCATCACAGTCGATCTCCACGGATTCGGTCGCGATAACAGCGCCGGCACCCGGACTGACGACGTCGACGGTCTCGACCTCGTAGGTGTCGTCGTCGAGATTATCGAAGGTCTCGCTATCGCCGGGCTGGATCGTCGCCCCGGCGACGGGGTCGCCGTTGGAGTCGTACACGGTAACTGTCACTTCCTCGTCGTTCGGGTTCGTGACCGTGATTTCACCCTGGCCGTCCACGCACTGCGTGGTAATATCGACTCCCTGCGGTTCGTCGTCATCGCCGCAGTCGAGCGAATCGAGGTCGAACGTCTCCGATGCGATGGGACTGTTCTGGCCGCTCACGTACGTCTCGACCGTCAGCGTCCCTTGCAGGCCCCCGATAGAGAACGTCCTACTTTCCCCCGGATCCAGATTGTAGTCAGCTATCTGGACGAAGGTGACGGTAATGCCGGTGTTCTGGTTCGGATTCTCTATGGTGATCGTCGGGACCCCGTCGACGCACTCCACCGTGATATCGGCTCCCTTCGGTTCGTCTTCTCGCTTCGTAGTCGTTTGTTCGGTCGTCGTTTGCTCAGTGGTCGTTTCTTTAGTGGTTTGTTCGGTCGTCGTTTGCTCAGTGGTCGTTTCTTTGGTGGTCCGTTCAGTGGTTTCCTGCGTCGTGGTTTGTTCGGTCGTCGTCCGTTCAGTAGTCGTTTCCTCGGTAGTCTGTTCGGTGGTGTCCTCGGTTGTTCGCTCAGTGGTGTCCTTGGTGGTCTGTTCAGTGGTCTCGGTCGGCGTTTCAGTGTCAGTCGGCTCCTCGGTCGTCTTCTCCGGTTCTTCCTCGCCCTCGACTGGACACTGACCGTTCACGATGTACGCGGCACCGCTGTTTTCGACGTCGCTGTCGTTGCGCGTTGCGCCGACTGCGATGTCCTCGTTGCCGTCGCCGCTGGTGTCGTTGACGTCCGAGACGGCGATACCGGCGCGGTCGCCGGCACCTTCGCCGTGGAGCGTCGCCTCGGCGGTTTCGAGACTGCGGTTCTCCGCGAGGTTCTCGCCGCCGTAGACGAGGTAAGCGCTCCCGTGTTCGTTGCCGTTGGAGTCGCTGAACGGCGCGCCGACGAGCACGTCGTCGTACTCGTCGCAGGTCACGTCGCCGGACCCGGCCGAAGAGACCGACCATCCGGCGCGGTCGCCGTCGTCCTCGCCGGCGAGTCGCACGTCGGCGTCGCCGAGGTTCAGTTCGCTCGGCAGGTCGCCGCCGTAGACGACGTAGGCGGCACCGGCAGACGCGCCGGTGCTGTCGTTGAACGGCGCGCCGACGACCACGTCGCCGACTCCGTCGCCGTTCACGTCGCCGGCGTCGGAGAGCGACCATCCGGCCAGGTCGCCGGACGACTCGCCGCTCATCTTGACGGCTGCGTCCGCGAGCGAGGACTCGCCGTCGGCCTGGACCACGGCGTAGGCGGCACCGGCGTTGGAGGCGGTGCTGTTGTTGAACGGCGCGCCGACGAGGATGTCAGCGGCTCCGTCGCCGTTCACGTCGCCACCGTTCGCGACGGCCTGACCAGCGCGGTCGCCGGCCGACTCGCCGCGCATCGTCGCGTCGGCGTCAGTCGCCGAGAGCATCACGTCGCCGTCGATCTCGAAGGTGTATGCGGCACCGGCGTTCTGACCGGCCCCGTCGTTACGCGGCGCACCGACCGCGACGGCGTCAGTGCCGTCGTCGTTCGGGTCGACCGCGGCGACCGAGAGGCCGAACTGGTCGCCGGCCTCGGCACCGGTGAGTTTCACGTCGGCGTCGGAGAGGTTCATCGTCCCCGTCATGTCCGCCGCGCCGTAGACGACGTACACCGCTCCGGCGTCGTTGTCGGGGTCGTCGTGCAGCGGCGCGCCGACGATCAGGTCACTATCACCGTCGCCGTTGACGTCGCCCGACGCGACGCTGTATCCGGCCCAGTCACTGGCGCTCTCGCCCCGGAGCGTCAGGTCGGCGTCAGCGGCGTCGTACTCGCCGTCCTCGACGGGACCGGTGAAGAGGTACGCCGCCCCGCTTCTGGTGTCAGTGCTGTTGTTAAACGGCGCGCCGACGATGACGTCGTCGTTACCGTCCCCATCTACGTCGCCGGCGGGAGCGATCGACGCTCCGAGTCTGTCGTCAGCGCCGTCGCCTCGTATCGTTACATCGGCATTAGAGAGGTTTGTTTCTCCGGAGAGTGTTCCACCCTCCTGTTGCTGTACGTTGTTCTGTCCGGAGACGCCGGCGTCCGCACTGTAGTCGCCGTCGCTGGCTACTGCGCCGATCGGACCGACTCCGATCGCGATCGCGCTCAGCGCGACCAGCGCTGCGAGAACGACTGCGCGTCTCCGTTCGTTTGCATCTGTCATTGGTACTCTTCCCTCTTTTGGCGTCAATTCAGGGCCCCTTTGTTATGATCTGAGTCCCTTCGGTTCCGGTTAGATTATTTCCACGATCGGTCGGCGTCGATCTGAGTAACGGCGGGATATGGGGTGAGGTAACACACATTGACTGACGGCCGTATCTGTACGCCTTCCTTTGGTAACGACGGATGTACATGACGACGTGACCTGAAACGGTGAGGAACAGTCGCAAAACTATTCATTACCTCGTCGGTGGGTGAAAGACCGCTACCGAATATCGCCGTCGGCGGTTAACGGTCGACGACTGCCCTGCCGACTCGTCGGACCCGAACTGCTTTCTTCCGGCCGAACGGAGTGTTCCCGTGAGCTACGACATCGAACGCTATCTCAACGTCAGGAAGGCGTACGGTGCTTCGTTCGACCCCGAGGGCGAGCGGCTCGCGTTCCTGCTCGATACCGTGGGAGTGCCGCAGGTCTGGACGCTCGACGAAGCGGGCGCGTGGCCGGAACAGCGCACGTTCTACGACGAGCGAGTCACCTTCGTCTCGTGGTCGCCGGAACGCGACGAACTCGTCTTCGGTATGGACGAGGGAGGCGACGAGCGCACGCAGTTTTTCCGCCTCGACGCCGCCGACGGAACGGTGTCCGCGCTGACCGAAACCCCCGAGTCGAAACACCGATGGGGCGGGTGGAGTCACGACGGCGAGCGGTTCGCGTTCGCCTCGAACCGACGGAACGAGGCCGTCTTCGACGTCTACGTGCAGGCGCGCGACGAAGCGGGAGACGACGCAACGCTCGTACACGAAGGCGACGGCTGGCTCTCGCTCGGCGGGTGGAGCCCGGACGACGACCGTCTGATCGTCCACGAGGCACACTCGAGTTTCGACCACGACCTCCACGTGCTCGACCTCGGGTCCGGCGACTTGACGCATCTCACCCCGGAGACGGACGACGTTAGATACCGGAGTACGGAGTGGGCCCCCGACGGCGACGCGCTCTACCTCGTTACGGACGAGGGGAGCGACACGCTGTACCTCGCCCGTCTCGACCTCGACACGCGCGAGATCGATGTCGTCGAAGACGGCGGGCAGTGGAACGTCGACGGCGTCGCGCTGGACGACGAGACCGGACGACTCGCCTACTCGCGCAACGTCGATGGGTACACCGAACTCACCGTCGCCGAACTGGTGAACGAGACCGATATCGACGAGTTCCCCGACCCCGACCTGCCGGGCGGCGTCTGCGGCGGCGTCGACTTCGGACCGGACGCCGAACGCTTCGCGATCACCGCCAACGGCGACGCGACCAATCCGAACGTGTACGTCGTGGACGTGGAGACGGGCGAGGCCGAGCGTTGGACCGACGCGCCGACCGCCGGCATCCCCCGTGAGTCGTTCCGCGAGTCGGAGCTAGTTCGCGTGGAGAGTTCCGGTGTCGACGAGAGTCGACAGTCTGACCGCGGACCGGTGACTGATGAGAGACTGGAGGTACCGGGCTTTTTCACCCTGCCCGAGGTCGCTGATGCGGGCGAGACTCCGGTCATTGTCGACATTCACGGCGGCCCTGCGAGTCAGCGCCGGCCCTCCTTCAACGGCGTGAAGCAGTACTTCCTGAACCGCGGCTACGCCGTCTTCGAACCGAACGTCCGCGGCTCCTCGGGGTACGGCCGGGAGTACACTCACCTCGACGATGTACACAAACGCATGGACTCGGTCGCCGACGTGAAAGCCTGCGTCGAGTGGCTCCGCGACCACCCCGCGGTCAACCCTGACCGGATCGTCGCGAAGGGCGGCTCTTACGGGGGGTTCATGGTACTTGCCTGTCTCACGGAGTATCCCGACCTCTGGGCCGCCGGCGTCGATATCGTCGGGATCGCTAACTTCGTCACGTTCCTGGAAAACACCGGCGACTGGCGGCGAGAACTCCGAGAAGCGGAGTACGGCAGTCTCGACGATGACCGAGAGTTCCTGGCCGAGATCAGCCCTATCAACAACATCGAGAACATCGAGGCCCCGCTGTTCGTCCTCCACGGCGAGAACGACCCGCGCGTGCCCGTCGGCGAGGCCGAGCAGATCGCGGACCGGGCAGTCGATCAGGGCGTCCCGGTACGAACGCTGATCTTCGAGGACGAAGGCCACGGGTTCACGAAACTGGAAAACCGAATCGAGGCCTACTCCGCGATCGCCGACTTCCTCGACGAACACGTGTAGCGATGGAGTGGGACTCGATCATGATGGCCCACGACAGTGAAGCGTCTCGCTCGCGTCGGCTCACGCTTGTTTTGACGGTATAAATTAAGCTAAGTGGATTCCGTAAATACTATTGGTTGGACGAGTGACAGCCACCACAAGAGAACCCTGGCTCTCGGTTACCCGTACCAACTAAACTATGACTGCTATCGAAACCGACTCACTGACGAAGCGGTTCGGAGAGGACGTGTTAGCCGTCGATGACCTCACCCTAACGATCGAGGAGGGCGAGATATTCGGCTTCCTCGGCCCGAACGGTGCCGGGAAGTCGACGACGATCAATATGCTGCTCGATTTCATCCGGCCGACTGACGGCTCGGCGACGGTGCTCGGCCACGATACTCAAAAGGAATCCGGTGCGATCCGGCGCAAAGTTGGCGTCCTCCCGGAAGGCGCGAACGTGTACGACAGACTGACCGGCCGCGAACACGTCGAGTGGGCGATCCGGACCAAAGGTGTCGACGACGACCCCGACGAGATCCTCGACAAGGTCGGTCTCGACCATGACGACGCAACCCGTCAAGCCGGCGGCTACTCGAAGGGGATGGCCCAGCGCCTCTCGTTCGGTATGGCGCTTGTCGGCGACCCCGAACTGCTGATCCTCGACGAGCCCTCCTCCGGGCTGGACCCGAACGGTATTCAGGAGATGCGCGACCTCATACGTGAGGAGGCCGCGAGCGGGACGACGGTGTTTTTCTCCAGTCACATCCTCCCCGAGGTCGAGGCGGTGTGTGACCGCGTCGGCATCATGAACGAGGGGCAACTGGCGACCGTCGACACCATCGAGAACCTGCGTGACAGTTCGGACGGCCAGGCAACCATCGACGTCGAACTCGGCGGGATTCCGGACCGGATCGACCTCTCCAGCGTTGACGGTGTCGTGCAGGCTGATGTCGATGATGGAACGGTGACTGTCGTCTGCGAGGACCCCTCCGTGAAAGTCGATGTCGTGACGACACTCGCCCGGCAGGCCGAAGTCGTCGACATCCTCTCCGAGGACACGTCGCTCGAAGAACTGTTCAACACGTACACGACTGGCGACGCCGGCAGTTCCGAAGAGCGCGTCTCCGATCCCGCCGAGGTGTCAGCATGAGCATCGCGAACGTCGTCCGAAAGGACTTCAAAGACGTCCGGCGCGCGAAACTCGTCTGGGCACCCGCCGCGCTGTACACCATGTTCATGCTCCTGTTTTTCTGGGGGCAGAGCAACGGTCCCGCCAACCCTAACTTCTACAGCCTGATTCAGGGGCTGGCCGGTATCGGCGGCGTCATGCTCATCCCGCTCATCGCGCTGGTGGCGGCGTACCTCTCCATCGCCGGCGAGCGCGAGTCGGGGAGCATCAAGTTCCTGCTCGGACTCCCGAACTCCCGGGCCGACGTGGTTCTCGGTAAACTCATCGCACGGTCTGCCGTGGTCGCGGCGGGGCTGCTGGTGTCGTTCGCCGTCGCCGTGCTCGCTGCGATGGTGTTCGTCCCGGACATGACGTTCGAATACGCCGACTACGCCGTGTTCGTCGCCCTGACGCTGCTGTACGCGTTGACGTACGTCGCAGTGGCAGTGAGTATCTCCGCCGTATCGTCGAGCCGCTCGCGTGCGATGGGCGGCGCTATCGGGTTCTTCTTCGTGTTCAACCTCGTCTGGAACTTCCTCCCGGTGAGCCCGAGAAACATGGTTCAGTTCCTGGCGGACAAACTCGGAACGGACGTTTCCCAGAACACGCTCGATCTCATCTGGGCGTTGAGTCCGACAGGCGCGTATTTCGGGTCGCTGCGGTTCCTCGATGGGCCGCGGTTCGCCGGCGGGATGTCCAGCAGTTCGCCCTTCTACCTTGAAGCGTGGTTCATGGTCGTCATCCTCGTCGCGTGGCTGGTCGTCCCGCTCGCGCTGGGTACCTGGCGGTTCCAGCGTGCCGAACTCGGCTAACTCGACACCTCCACATCCGTTTCATGCACCCATGACAGCAATCAAATCCGTTCAGATGACGAACCGTCTCGACGAACGCTCCGAACGCGAGAGTGACGCGGTCACGGACGAAACATTGTCCGACGCGGCGGTGGTCGCATGAGCATCGCGAACGTCGTCCGGAAGGACTTCAAGGACGTCCGGCGCGCGAAACTCGTCTGGGCTCCTGCCGTGCTGTACACGCTGTTTATGCTCCTGTTCTTCTGGGGACAAACCCAGGGTCCGGAGCCCGACTTCTATCAGGTGCTCTGGGGGCTCGTCGGCATCGGCGGAGCGCTGCTCGTCCCCCTCACCGCTCTGGTGGCGGCGTATCTCTCTATCGCCGGCGAGCGCGAGTCGGGGAGCATCAAGTGGCTGCTCGGACTGCCGAACTCGCGGACTGACGTCGTCCTCGGCAAACTCCTCTCCCGTTCGGCCGTCGTGGCCGCCGGTCTCCTGTTGTCGTTCGCCGTCGGCGTAGCCGCGGCAGCGGTACTCGTTCCCGACATGACGTTCGAGTACGACGAATACGCGCTGTTCGCCGCCGTGACGGTGCTTTACGCGCTGGCATACGTTTCGGTCGCCGTCGCCATCTCCGCCGCGTCGTCGAGTCGGTCCCGAGCGATGGGCAGCGCCATCGGCTTCTTCTTCGTGTTCAACCTCGTCTGGAACTTCCTCCCGGTCGGACCCGTTCAGATGATCGGGTTCCTGTCCGACGAGTTCGGTCTGGAGGTCTCGGACAGCGTCACCGAGTTGATCTTCAGTATCAGTCCGACGGGCGCGTACCTCAACGGCATCCTGAAACTGATCATGCCGGAGCGGTTCAACGCTCAGGCCGGGGCCGTCGTCACGGACCCGCCATTTTACATCGAGGGATGGTTCATGGTCATCATCCTCGCGGCGTGGGTCGTCGTTCCGCTTGCCCTCGGTGCCTGGCAGTTCAACCGTGCCGAACTGAGCTGAATCGGTTTAACACCCGACCCAGTACAGAAACTTCCACGCTATATGCAACAAATATTGTGAAGTGTATTTGAATACCAGCCCCGTCCGATCCCGTCTCAGATGACGCCCGTTTTCCTCGCCGCTTCGCGGGCGGCCCGCTCGTTCACGCCGTCGCCGAGGATCGTGTACCGGTCGCGTATCTCGTGGGCGGTTGTCAGCGCCTCTATCACCGTCGCGTCGTCGATGCCGAGTTCGCCGGCTGTCGTCGGTGCGTCGATGCTCGCCAGCGCGTCGCGGATGTCCCGCCAGATGCCGCGCTCACCTCCATGGAGATACGCGGTCACGATCGACCCGACGCCGACCTGATGCCCGTGTAGCGCCTCGTTGGGCGCGATGCGGTCTAACTGGTGCGAGAAGAGGTGTTCCGCGCCGCTGGCGGGCCGCGACGACCCGGCGATGGACATTGCGACGCCGCTGGAGACCAGCGCTTTCACGACGGCCCAGGCGGACTCCTCCAGACCGGGACGGACGGTGTCGGCGTTGTCGACCAGCATCTCGGCGGTCATCTCCGCCAGCGCGGCGGAGTACTCGGAGAACCGGACGTTTTTCAGGCGGTTGGCTAACCGCCAGTCCATCACTGCGGTGTAGTTGCTGATGATGTCGGCACAGCCAGCGGTGGTAAGTTCCCACGGTGCGTCGGCGAGTATCCCCGTGTCCGCGATGACCGCGAGCGGCGGTTCCGCGGCGACGCTGTGACGGGTGTCGCCTTCGGGGACGGAACCGCGGCCGCTCACGATGCCGTCGTGGCTCGCCGCGGTCGGGACGGAGACGAACCCGCGTCCGATATCTTCGCTCGCCATCTTCGCGATGTCGATCGGTTTGCCGCCGCCGACCCCGATGAGAAAGCCGGGATCGACATCGCGGGCCTTGTCGATGACTCTCTGTATCGCCTCGAAACTCGCCTCTTCGACGATCACCGTCTCGGGGTCGTTGCCCCGCGCTGCGAACGACTCGGCGATCTCCTCGCCGGCGATCGTCCAGGGTGTTGGGCTGCTGACGATGAGCGGCGTCCCCGTCAGGTGGAGCTCGTCGACCGCGTCGACCGTCTGGTCGAGAGCGCCGTGGCCCACAACGACGTTGCGGGGCAGGCGGATCCACGTCGACTTGTCGAACATACCTGTGTCCCTCTCGGCGGGGGATAAAGGGGTTTTCGTCGTCGCTACTCCGACGAACGACGCCTCATGGGGACTGTTGTAATTCAGTTCTGTATTTCGCCGACGCAGGGACGGCGAACACCGGGAAGCAGTTACAGAAACTCCCGGATTACAGCGTGTCCAGAACGCCGAGAATGCGCTCTTCGGCCTCGCGGCTGGGGCCGTGTTCGCGCCCGTCGCGGTCGCTCTCCAGGTGGTCCTCGACGCTACGGGCCATCGCCTCGTCGAGCGGCGTCGACTCCCACCCGAGGTCGGCCAGTTTGTTCGTATCGAGGATGTGCGGGTACTCCCGGTACAGGATGAAGTCGTCGAGCGCCAGATCCGCCGTCGCGAGTTCCCGCGCGCCGGCGTGGACAACTTCGACATCGGTCCCGAGGGCCGCGGCGATCAGGTCCACCATCTCCTCCAGCGTGACCATACGGCGGTCGCCGACGTTGTACGCCTCGCCCGCATCGCCCAACTCAGCGACGACGCGGATCGCGCTCGCCACGTCCTCGACGTAGGCGCGGTGCCAGACGTTCGTTCCGTCGCCCGGCACGACGACGCGGTCGTACTCGTTCGCGCGGTCTATCCAGTAGTCCAGACGCTCGGTGTAGTCGTGCGGGCCGTAGACGATGCAGGGGCGGACGCTCATGGCGTTCACGCCGTTGTCGGCCGCCGCGAACACGGCCCGGTCCCCCTCGGCCTTCCGCGGGCCGTACGAGGAGTCCGAATCGTCTCTCGCCTGTTCGTCGGTGCATTCACAAAGCGGCGTTTCCCCCTCGCGCTTCGGCAGGTCCTCGCGACCGTAGGCGGACCCGCTGGAGACGAACACGTAGGCATCGACGTCGTCGAATATCCGCGTCGCCGTCCGCACCTCTCTCGGCTTGTACGCGACGCAGTCGACGACGACATCCGGGTCGACTTCGCGGGCGGCCGCCGCCAGGTCGCCGTCGTCCGTCCGGTCGCCCTCGATATGAGACACGCCGTCCGAATCCGCAAACGGGTTCTCGTGGTTGCCCCGGTTGAAGACGGTGACCTCGTAGTCGTGTTCGCGGAACTCGTCGACGACGTGGCGGCCGATGAAACGCGTGCCGCCGATGACGAACAGGTGGTCCATACGTCCGGATGGGACGACGGCGGGCAAAACGGTGACGAATCGGTCGGTTGATACTGTCGGCTGTAACTGGGTGAAGATAATCGGCCCCCTGGGTTCCGAGATTCTCCAAGGGAGTACAGCCGACAGTATGAACTCCCGGCGGCCCCCAGCCTCGCCCGTGCCCGGAACGTACGTCCTCGTCGTGGCCCTCGACGAACCGGCGACCATCGAGGTCGGCGCGCTCGGCGACCGCGAGTTCGACGCCGGAACCTACGCCTACGTAGGCAGCGCATTCGGCCCCGGCGGGTTCTCCCGAGTAGAGCGCCACCGCGAACTCGCGGCCGGCGAGCGCGACGCCAGTCACTGGCATATCGACTACCTTCTCGGTCACCCCGAAGCGTCGCTCGCTGAGGCAGTTACCTTTCCCGACGCCGACCTGGAGTGTCACCTCGCCGGCGCGCTCCCCGGCGAGCAGGTGTCTGGCGTGGGGGCCTCGGACTGCGACTGCGACGCGCACCTGCTCGCTGCGCCCGACCACGGGGCGCTACTGTCGTCGGCGCGAGCGGAGCGTGACAGTCGGAACTGACCGGTGACGAATCGGCCCGTCGCCGACGACAAAAGACGACTGCGACCGCCTACTCTCAGTCGTCGGTCGACGCCGCGAAGCCGGACGACCCCGCCGTCGTACCGACCGTCGCGGGTTCGGGCGGTGACTCGCGGATGTCGTCTGCGCCCTCTTCAGTGATGACGCGGTGGTACGCGTCGGGCATCACCTTCACGAACCGGGAGAGCGACTCCTCCCAGTTCTGGAGTAGTTCCGCGCCCCTCTCGCTGTCGGTGTAGGCGACGTGGTTCTCGACGAGGCGCTTCAGCATGCGGCGGTCTTTCTCCTCTAGCGTGTCGGCGAGGCTCACCATGCCGGTGTTTACCTTCGACTCGAAGTCGCCGTCGACGGTTTCACCGTCTCCCTCTCCTTGCCCCTCCGGCGCAACGCCGTCCAGGACGTACGCGACGCCGCCGGACATGCCGGCCGCGAAGTTCTTTCCGGTGTCGCCTAACACGGCGACGGCACCGCCGGTCATGTACTCGCAGCCGTGGTCGCCGACGCCCTCGACGACGGCCGTGACGCCGGAGTTGCGGACGGCGAAGCGCTCGCCGGCGACGCCGTTGACGTACGCCTCGCCCTCCGTTGCACCGTAGAGCGCGACGTTGCCGATGCAGACGTTCTCGTCGGCCTCGTAGTTCGCGTTATCGGGCGTCGTCACCGAGAGCGTCCCGCCGGAGAGACCTTTGCCGACGTAATCGTTGGCCGCGCCGGTCAGGTGCATCGACACGCCGGACTGGAGGAACGCGCCGAAGCTCTGTCCGGCGGTCCCGCGGAGGTCGACGTCGACGGTGTCTTCCGGCAGACCGGCGACGCCGTACCGAGTCGATATCTCGTTCGAGAGCATCGCGCCGACCGCGCGGTCCGCGTTCGACACGTCGGTGACGATCTCGACCGGTTCCTGGTTCTCCAGTGCGGTCTCGGCCGCCTCGATCAGGTCGTGGTCGAGTTGCTCGTCTATCTCGTGGGTCTGTTCGCGGACCTTCCGGCGCTGGTCGCCGTCAGGCTCGGCGAGTACTCCGGAGAGGTCTACGTTGCGGGCCTTGGGGTGGTCGATGTCGTCGCGCTGGGAGAGGGCGTCGACGCGGCCGACCATCTCATCAACCGTCTCGAAGCCGAGTTCTGCCATGATATCGCGGAGTTCCTGCGCGATGAACGTCATGTAGTTGATGACGTGTTCGGGCTCGCCCGGGAACCGCTCGCGGAGTTCCTCGCGCTGGGTGGCGACGCCGACCGGGCAGGTGTTCTTGTGACACTGTCGGGCCATCACGCAACCGCTGGTGACCAGCGAAGCGGTGCCGAAGACGTACTCCTCGGCCCCGAGCAGCGCTCCGACCGCCACGTCGCGGCCAGTTTTCATGCCGCCGTCGACGGAGACGCGGATACGGTCGCGCAGGTCCGTCTCGACGAGCATCTGGTTCGCCTCCGCGAGGCCGAGTTCCCACGGCAGGCCGGCGTTCTTGATGGAGGTGCGCGGGCTCGCGCCCGTCCCGCCGGAGTGACCCGAGATGTGGACCACGTCGGCGTTTGCCTTTGCGACGCCGGCCGCGATGGTGCCGATGCCCGCCTCCGAGACGAGTTTGACGTTGATATCCGCCGCGGAGTTGGCGGCTTTCAGGTCGTGGATCAGCTGTTTCAGGTCCTCGATGGAGTAGATGTCGTGCAGCGGCGGCGGCGAGATGAGACCGACCCCCGGCGTCGCGTGCCGGACGTGGGCGATCATCTCGTTGACCTTCATCCCGGGCAGGTGGCCGCCTTCGCCGGGCTTTGACCCCTGAGCCATCTTGATCTGCAGTTCGTCAGCGTTCGTGAGGTACGACGACGTGACGCCGAAGCGGCCCGACGCCACCTGCTTGACGTTGCACTCCTTCTCGGTACCGAACCGCTCGGGGGGTTCGCCGCCCTCGCCGGTGTTCGACTTGCCGCCGAGGCGGTTCATCGCGATCGAGTTGTTCTCGTGAGCCTCCGGCGAGAGACTACCGAGACTCATCGCGGCGGTCGAGAAGCGTTCGACGATGTCGGCGACTGGTTCGACCGCCTCGATGGGGATCGGTTCGCGCCCGCCGGTGTCGAACTCCAGCAGTCCGCGCAGCGTCTGCAGGGTCTCGCCCTGGTCGTTGATCTGCTCGGCGAACTCCCGGTAGGTGTCGTAGTCGCCCTGTCGGACGGCCCGCTGTAACGTGCCGACGGTTTCGGGGTTCCACTGGTGGTGGATGCCGTCGGACCGGTGTTCGTACTCGCCGTAGCGGTCGATGTCCGCGCCGTCGAACGCCGATTCGTGGCGTGCTTCGAGGTCCTCCTCGATCTCCTCGATGCCGATGCCGCCGGTGCGGGACTCCGTGCCCTCGAAGTACTCGGCGACGAAGTCGTCGTCGAGACCGACCGCCTCGAAGATCTGTGCGCCCTGGTAGCTCTCGACCGTGGAGATGCCCATCTTCGCCATCGTCTTCAGGAGGCCGTCCTCCAGCGCGCCGACGTACGCTCGGACGGCGTCCTCGACATCGGCCCCGTCCTCGCCTGCGACGAGGTCCGAAATGGTCTCGTACGCGAGGTACGGGTTGACGGCGTCAGCTCCGTAGCCGACGAGCGCCGCGAGGTGATGAACCGCACGCGGGTCGGCGGACTCGACGACGATCCCGGCGTGGTTGCGCAGGCCGTTCCGGACGAGGTGGTGGTGGACCGCGCCCATCGCCAGCAGGCTCGGGATCGGGACGCGGTCTGGCCCGGTCGCGCGGTCCGAGAGCACGACAACATCGTGGCCGTCTTCGATTGCCTTGCGGGCGTCGTCGCGCACGTCCTCGACGGCGGTTCGCAGGTCGGTGTCCGGGTCGTAGGTGATGTCGACCGTCGCCGAGGTGATCCCGTTCGCGGAGACGTTTCGGACGGTGGCCATCTCTGCGTCCGTGAGGACCGGCGAATCGGCGACCAGTTGCCGGGCGTGTTCCTGCGTCTCGTCGAGCAGATTGCGCTGGAAGCCCAGCCGCGACTCCAGGCTCGTGACGAGTTCCTCACGGATGTAGTCGAGCGGCGGGTTCGTCACCTGCGCGAACAGCTGTTTGAAGTACGTAAACAGCGGTCGGTTGTAGTCCGACAGCACCGACAGCGGCGTGTCGTCGCCCATCGACCCGACGGGGTCTTTCCCCTGTTTCATCATCGGTTCGATGAGGTTCTCCAGTTCGTCGTGGCTGTAGCCGTAGGTCGCCTGGTGAGCGCGGAGGTCCTCGGCGCTGGTCCGGGGCTCGTAGTCCTCGGTGTCGGCGACGGTGTCGAGTTGGACCTGCTCGGCATCGACCCACTCGCCGTACGTCTCGTCGGTGAGGTCGTCGAACACTTCCTCGTCGGGAACGACTCGGCCCTCCTCGGGGTCTGCCAGGAACAGTTGGCCGGGTTGGAGGCGGCCGCGCTCCGCTATCTCCGCGGGGTCGTGTTCGAGCGCGCCGGCCTCGCTGGCCATGACCAGCGTGTTGTCGGTCGTCACGTCGTACCGGCAGGGTCGCAGGCCGTTCCTGTCGAGCACCGCGCCGATGCGGTCGCCGTCGGTCGCCGCGACGAGAGCGGGGCCGTCCCACGGTTCGACGAGCGACGCGTGGTAGTCGTACCAGTCGCGGCGGCTCTCGTCCATGGCGTCGTCTCCCCGCCACGCCTCGGGGATGAGCATCCGAAGGGCGTGTGGGAGGTCACGGCCGTCCTCCATCAGGAGTTCGAGAGCGTTGTCGACGGAGGCGGTGTCTGACTGCTCGGGGTCGTTGATGACGGGTTTGACCGTCTCTATCTCCTCGCCCAGCGTCTCGCTCGCGAGGTCCGTCTCACGTGCGCGCATCCAGTTGATGTTGCCCTGGATGGTGTTGAACTCGCCGTTGTGGATGACGTTGCGGTACGGGTGTGCGAGATGCCACGCGCCGAGCGTGTTCGTCGAGAACCGGGCGTGGACCATCGCGAACGTCGACTTCACGCGCTCGTCGGTGAGGTCGGGGTAGTAATCGGCGACCTGGTCGCCTTTCAGCAACCCCTTGTAGACGAGCGTCTTCCGGTCGAGCGAGCAGACGTAGAAGCGGTCGGATCCCGGTGGCCGCTCGTCCTCGATCCGGTTCTCAAGGGCGCGTCGCGCGACGTACAGCGCGCGGTCGAACTCGTCAGTCGTGAGAGTCGGCGCACGGACGAAACACTGGCGGACGTCCGGTTCGGAGTCGACTGCCGTCGCGCCGAGGCCGGCGTTGTTCGTCGGGACCTCCCGCCAGTCGAAGACGTCGAGTCCGTACGTCGCGAGCGTCTCCTCGACGACGCCGGTCAGCGCCGCCGCGTTCCCGTCCGCGGGAAAGAACATCGAACCGACGGCGTAGGTGTCCGGCACTGACCCGTCGAGAACGTCGTCGAAGAACTCGTGTGGGGTCTGTAAGAGGACGCCGGCACCGTCGCCTGTGCGTTCTTCCGCGCCAGTGGTGCCGCGGTGTTCAAGGTTTTCGAGTAGTTCGAGGCCGTCAGCGACGACGGCGTGACTGGTTCCGTCGTCCAGGTCCATGACGACGCCGACGCCGCAGTTGGACCGCTCGTCGGTCGGGTCGGCGAGTCCCTCGGGGCTGTCGGGGGATGGCTGTACACGTTGCTCGTTCATGGACAGTTCTGTGCTGTTCTCGAATAAGAGGCTACTCCTAAATGGCTAAGTGGAATATAATCCCACACTAGGTAATATATATAATACAAGTCCGGACACGGATATCAGGCGCGACGTACGTTCGCACGGGTACTGGTGACGGCGTCGCGGACCGAACCCGGATCGAGCGGGCAGTTCCGAGTAAGAAGCCGTCAGAGGCCGCCCGTTCGTTTCTCGCGGACCGCCCGCTCGGCACGACGCATCAGTTGCGCGTGACTGTCCCGAAGCGGCTCGCCAGGGTCGGACTCTCGGCGGACGTACGTGCCGTCCGACCGCATCTCCCAGGCGTTCCGGGTGTCCGACAGCGCCGTATCGAGGATGCGGTCGAGTTCCTCACGGAGCCGCGGGTCGTCGGTCGGAACGACCGTCTCGACCCTGTTGTTTAGGTTACGGGTCATCCAGTCGGCCGAGCCGATGTAGTGTTCCGGCTCGCCGCCAGCATGGAACCGAAACACCCGGGAGTGTTCGAGGAACCGACCGACGATGCTGTACACGTCGATAGTCTCGCTGACTCCCGTCAGCCCGGGCCGGAGTCGGCAGATGTCCCGGACGACGAGGTCGATGTCGACACCCGCCATCGAGGCTTCGTACAGTTCCCGGACGAGATCCGGGTCTTCGAGGCGGTTCATCTTGGCGGTGATGCTGGCGGGTTCGCCCGCTCTGGCGCGCTCGGCTTCGGCGCGGATCAGATCGACGAACCGCTCGCGCATGTTCCCCGGCGCGATCAGGAGCTTCCGGTACTCCTCGTGGAGCGAGTAGCCGGTGAAGTAGTTAAACAGTTTCACGAGGTCCTGTCCGACGCCGCGGTCGGCCGTAAGCAGTCCGAGGTCCTCGTACGTCTTGGCCGTCTCGGAGTGGTAGTTCCCCGTCCCGACGTGCGAGTACAACTGGACGCCGTCGCCCTCGTCCCGGACGACCAGTGACGTCTTCGTGTGAGTCTTGTAGCCGATAGTTCCGTAGGCGACGTGGATCCCCTCCTCCTCTAGACGCTTGGCCCACTCGAGGTTGTTCTCCTCGTCGAACCGGGCCTTCAGTTCGACCATTACCGCCACTTGCTTGCCGTTACGGGCGGCCTCGATGAGGCTTTCTATCACCTGCGAGTCGCTCGCAGTTCGGTAGATAGCCGCCTTGATGGCCAGCACGTCAGGGTCTCGGGCGGCCGTCTCCAGGAACCGCTGGACGGTCGCCTCGAAGGAGTGATAGGGGTGGTGGATCAGCACGTCGTCACGCCGGATTTCGGTGAAGATGTCGCTCCCTGCCGCGTCGCTGTCGGTCAACCGGGGGTGCGGCTGGGGCGTCCACTCGTCGAGTTTGAGATCCGGGCGGTCGAGTTCGGTCAGCGCCTCGAAGTCGCGGAACTCCAGCGGCCCGCCCAGCCTGAACACCTCGCGGTCGTCGAGGTCGAGCTGTCGCTGCAGTATCGACAGCGCCGCCGCGGGCATGTCCGCTTCGACTTCGAGGCGAACGGCAGTCGCGAACCGCCGTTCGGCGATCACCTCCGCTATCATCTCGGTCAGGTCCTCGGCGACCTCCTCGTCCCGTCCGACCTCCGCGTTACGGGTCACTCGAAACATGCCGGTGTCGACGACCGTCACGTCCGGGAAGAGGAGGTCGAGGTTCGACCGTACGATCTGTTCCAGCGGGACGTACCGCTCGTCGCCGACCTCGACGAACCGGACGTGGTTTCGGGGGATCTTCACCCGGGAGAACGTAAGATCGTCTCCGGGCTCCTCGCGGGTGAGCACTGCGAGCGAGAGGCTCTGGTTCGAGATGAACGGGAACGGATGGGCCGGGTCGAACGTAAGCGGCGTCAGAGTCGGTAGCACGGAGTACTCGAAGTAGCTCCGGAGTTCCGACCGCTCCGTCGGCGACAGGTCGTCGTAGTCGGTGATGTGAATTCCGGCGTCGGCCAGGGCGGGCCGGATCGATTCCCGGTAACACTCCACCTGGCGTTCGAACATGGGTCTGGCCGTCTCTAGCACCTCGATCCACTGCTCCTCCGGCGTCCGCCCGTCGGGCGTGCGCTCCGTGATGCCGGCGGCCATCTGCTGTTTCAGGCCGCCGACGCGCTTTCGGAAGAACTCGTCCATGTTCCGCGTGAAGATGTCGAGGAACTTCACCCGCTCCAGCAGCGGGTTCTCCCGGTCGAGCGCCTCCGCCAGCACACGCCGCTGAAAGGCGAGTTCGCTCAGTTCCCGGTTGAGGTAGTACGCTGGGTCAGAGAGGTCGATCCCGACCGGATCGGACGCGTCCGTTTCAGCGACGGGAACAGACTGCCCGCCGTCCGACGTGACTACGTCCGGAACGAGAGCCGTCGAATCGGTCGCCCGGTCCGCATCGGCCCCGGCGATATCCATCGACCGGCAGAGCGGACACTTCGAGTCGGCAGCGGGCACTTCCGTGCCACAGACAAGACACCGACGAATCTCCGGACACTGGCGGGTTTCCTGACACCGGCGAGTTTCCGGCTCTGTTTCGGCTGTGCCGGTCGTCTCTGACGACGCCGGTTCGTACTCCGTCAGGTCACCCCCCGGTTCGACGGGATCCGCGTCGTCGTCCACCGCGTCTGGGGTGCGTTCCTCGCTCATCGATGTTCGGCCTCGATGGAGGACGGCGAGAGTATCTTCTCGTCGCTCCGGGTTTCGTACGCTCGTTCGGCTGGAACGCTCACGAACTCGTCGGCGTAGTAGTCGTACGCCGTCAGGTCCCCTCCGTAGACACACCCCGTGTCGAGACCGAGTGCGGCCTCGCCGACGAACGGAGCGTCGAGGACGGTGTGGCCGAAGAACACGCGGGGCGATCCGGCGTACTGTTCGAACCAGAACGGGCCATCGTACCCCCGTCCCACCGGGATCGAGCGCCGGGTCAGCAGGCCGTCCACGCTCTGGTCGACGAGCGGCCGCCGCGGGTCGACGCCGCCGTGGACCACTAGCGCATCGTCCCACGATATCGCGACGGGTAACGTCGAGAGGAAAGCGGCGTCGTCGTCAGTGAGTTCCGGAAGCCGCTTGTCACCGCGTAGCACCTTGTCCTCGTTGTTCCCGCGGACGCTGATCGCGTTGGGGGCGCTCCTGACGTGCCGGAGGACGCCCGGACTGTCCGGCCCTTTTCTGATCAGGTCGCCGACGAAGACGAGCAGGTCGTCGGTCGTCGGTTCGAGGGCGTTGAGTAGCGCCTCCAGTTCCTGCCGGCACCCGTGGACATCGCCGACGACGTAGATGTCATCCCACCGGTCCGGATCGATGCGTCTGTGTCGAGTAGCGACTTCGCCGTCGAACTGGATTTCAGTCATTGCTTTTGTCATCACCGAGGCGAACTCCCGCGACCGCCGCCCCGACGGTGTCACTACTGTCCTCTCTCAGTAAATATTAGGAATTTTATATTATTGGTTTATATCGTACCGGACCGGTCCTTTCGTCTCAATACCGCTATTGAGTGGTACGTTCTGCACCGGGGACTGGTGGTCTAGCCGCTGGTCGACGTAGCGGTGGCCTCAACTATCGGACAGTCGCCTGTGCGAAGTCGATGGCGAACCCGGCCGCCTCCGGCGGCGACGGCCGCGTCCGAACGATCGAGTATCTCATAGTTCTGTCCGACAGTATCACCCCTCGTTCGAAATAGATGGATGGAGAGACTCATACTGACGGACGGAAGTCAGTGAAGAATTTCGCGGGGACGTTCCCGCGAAACATCTGAAACAGTTACGTCCGACAGTATCAGCCGTCGTACGGTACCGAACGCACTGACAGCATTTACGTGACGAGCGACGCACACGTCACACGATGTCGTTCGCTTCGGTCCTCCGCGCCGCCTGGTACGTTCCGCTCACCCTCGTCCTCGCACCGGGCATCCTGACACACGAGTACGCCCACGTGGCGGCCTGTCGCCTGACCGGCGTGAGAGTCCACTCGACGCCCTCGCTGAACCCCTTCGGAAAAGCGGCGTTCGTCGACCACGCGCCGACCGACCGGTTCGGGGCCGATTTCGCCATCGCCGTCGCGCCGTTCGCCGTCAACAGCGCCCTCGCCGTCGCCGCGTTCGGCGTCGCACGGGCGCTCGGGTCGCCGCTGTCGCTCCCATTTCTCTGGCTCGGCGGGTGTTTCGCGTGGACCGCGATACCGAGCCCGTCCGACACCGACGGCCTGCTCGACGCGGCCGACGGCCTCCCGCGACTGGCGCGGCCGGTCGGCTACCTGCTCGCAGCCCCGGTCCGCGCCGCGACGCTGCTCGCGGTCGAGGGGATCGGAAGCCTGGTCTGGACCGTCGCGCTGTACGTGGTTCTGGTGGGGTGAGCGTCAGTACGACTTCGCGAAGTACGCCGTCTCCGTCGCCTCGTCGCCGCAGACGCCGCACTCGTCGCCGATCTGTTCTTCGCCGTCGTCGTCGCCTTCCGCCGACTCCGCGGACGACGCGCCGTCCTCGTCGAGCGGAAGCATGACGATCTCGGCGGCGATCTCCTCTTTGATGGCCGTCTCGCACGCCTCGTCGCCGCACCACGGCGTCTTCACGTACCCGCCGTAGCGGCCGATCGTGCCCAGGATGTCCTCGGGGCTGTGGGCCTCGCGGACGTTCTCTTCCAGGTTCTTCTCGGCGGCGGCGTACAGCTTGTCGTACACGGTGTCGAAGTGTTCCTCGACCGTGTCTGCGATCCCCGAGCGGTCCTCCTCGACCGACTCGCCGTCGGGCCGGTGGACGACTGTCACGCGCTCGTCTTCGACCTCGTTGGGGCCGATCTCCAGGCGGACGGGAACGCCGTTCAACTCGTGTTCGTTGAACTTGAACCCGGGGTTGCGACCGTCGCGGTCGTCGAGTTCGACGCTGACACCGGCGTCTTCGAGTTCGGCGGCGATCTCCGCGGAGTACTGGAGCACGTCGTCTTTGGTGTCTTCCTGCCAGATGGGGACGATGGCGACCTGGGTGGGCGCGACCGTCGGGGGCAAGACGAGCCCCTGGTCGTCGCTGTGGGTCATGATCAGCGCGCCGAGCGCGCGCCACGAGAGCCCCCACGAGGTGGTGTGGGCGACTCGCTCCTCCTCGTCCTCGTCGATGAAGGTGATGTCGAACGCCTCGGCGAAGGACTGGCCGAGGTAGTGGCTGGTTCCGCCCTGAACGGACTTGCCGTCCGGCATCAGCGCCTCGACGGTCGTCGTCGTGTCCGCGCCGGGGAACTTGTCGTGTTCCGGCTTGCGCCCGCGAAGGACCGGTATGGCCAGTTCGTCCTCGTAGATCCGCTCGTACTGGTCGAGACGCGTCATCGTCTCCGTCCAGGCCTCGTCCTCGGTCTCGTGGGCGGTGTGGCCCTCCTGCCAGAGGAACTCCTTCGTACGGAAGAACGGCTTCGTCTCGGTTGCCTCCCACCGGACGACGCTGCACCACTGGTTCAGTCGCAGGGGCAGGTCGCGGTGGCTCCGCGTCCACTTGGCCATGAACGGCGCGATGATGCTCTCGCTCGTGGGACGGACGGCGAGGGGCTCTTCTAGTTCATCGTGGCCGCCCTTGGTGACCCACGCTACCTCGGGGTCGAATCCCTCGACGATGTCTTTCTCGCGTTCGAGGTAGCTCTCCGGGATGAACATCGGGAAGTAGGCGTTCGTGACGCCCGTCTCCTTGAACCAGCCGTCGAGACGGTCCTGTATCGCTTCCCAGAGGGCGTACCCGCGGGGGCGAGTAACGATGAATCCGCCCATCGGCGCGTAGTCGGCGAGGCCGGCCTTCTGGACGACCTCGGCGTACCAGTCGCCGGGGCTGTGCTCTTTGCTCTCGGTGATTCCGAGTTCCTGCTCGCCACTCATGGTTCTTCGTCGGGGGACCGGAGTAATAAACGCGCCGTGTTCGGGATCGACTGAGAGGCGACCTCCGAACACGGTCCGGTCGGATTTCGGGGACAAAGAACTATAGTTTCTGGATGAAAACACCTGAAAGTATATGGCCCCTACCGATCGCACCCTCGACGCAGAGTCACAGAACGTCACGTCGACCTCCCTCGACGAGATATTCGGAACGCTTGCCAACGAAAAGCGTCGCTTTACTCTCTACTACCTCCGCGAACGTCCGACCACGACCGTCGACGAACTCGCGGACGTTCTTGCGACGAAGGCGCTGGTCGACACCCCGACGCTCTCGCTGTCCGGATACCGCGACGAGATGCTGATACGCCTTGACCACGTACACCTACAGAAACTCGAAGCTACGTCGCTCGTCACCTACGACCGCGAAACGGGGCGAGTCGCGCTGGCAGCCCTCCCACCGGTTGTCGAATCGGTTCTGGATCACGCGATGCCGATGGAACGCGTCGACCTGGCCGACGCGTTCGGTGTCGAAATCGGGTAAGGATCCGACCGCAGACGAGCAGTCAGAGCGACAGGACGTGGAGTCTCTGTCGGTGAGATATGCAAGCGTATTTCCCGCTAGGTGTGGTATGTTATAACCTTGCAATTCAACGGAGCGATATCTGCCCACTGAACGAGGATTCCCACTACGATGACCGTCACTGTTGGCGACCCGAACGACGTGTTCTGCGCGTTGAGCGATGCCCGTCGCCGTCACGTGCTGTATTACCTACTGGAACACGACGACGCATCGCTCGACGAGTTGGCCGATGTCATTTCGGGCTGGTTGACGGTAGGCCGCGGAATTACCACTACGCCGCACCGGCGAAATCGGATCCGTACCGACCTCCACCACGTTCACCTGCCGATGCTGGCCGACTTCGGGTTTCTGGAGTACGACTGGGAGTCTCACCATGTCGAACTCCGCGACCTTTCGGACGAGATCCAGAAGTTGCTCGTCGAGTCCCTTTCGGTCGAACGAGCACGAACGACCGAGACGCCGTCGCCACTCCGGTCACAGGGTGGATGAGTCGTGTTACTGCGGGACTTCGTCGACCGGATCGAACGGCAGCGTCGCACGGTAGTCGAATACTCGCCGTCGGCCTCGTCCGACCTGGAGGCCCGACTCTCACTTCGAAACGTCGACGTGACCCACCGCCGTCTCCCCGACACCGGAACCGGAGGGTTCGTCGTTGTCCGACGAGACGACGAGTTCCGGGGCACGGTGCCTCTCGAGACTATCGAACGTGCCCGTTCGCTGCCCGAAGGCCCGACTAACGCGGTCGACGACGCCGCCTTTCAGGAGTATCTCGACCTGTTCGACAAGACGGTGTTCGCGTCGTACGACCGCAGGCAGATGCTCGCCACCGCTCGCGAGATAGAGGACCGCGCCTGGCGCGTCGGTCGGGGAACGCTGTACGTCGGATTCCAGTCTCTCCCGGCCCTGAGAGACCAGGTATCGCTGTACGAATCGCTCGGCGAACGGGACGACCTCGCCGTCCGCGTTTACATTTCCGACGAGTGGGACGCGCCGGACATCGACGGTGTCACGGTCCAGACGGAATCAGCCGACGAGATCGGCGATTTCTGGTTTCTCGCCTTCGAGGGCGGCGGCGACGACGCGAACAAGTCCGCGCTGATCGCCGAGGAACGCACGCCCGACGAGTATTACGGCTTCTGGACGTACGACCCCGAACTGGTCGACGAGATAACGGCCTATCTCCGCGAGACGTACTAATCCACGCGGAACGGACTCGGGCCCTCGGTCCAGTTCCACCCCGGAAGCCGGGTCTGGAACCCCGCCGCGAGCGCGGCCTCCAGGTCGTCGCTCCCCGCCGTCGCGTCCTCGGGATGGTGGATGACGTCCGCGTAGTGGAAGGCGGCCTCACCGAGCAGTCCGAGCGGCTGGCCGCCGGCGATCATGCCTGCGAGTTGTCTGCCGAGCAGTTCGTCCACGACGAACCCCGGATAATCACCCTCGACGTCCAGTTCCCGGAGCGTGACGACGAACGCCGCGACGTTGACCGCGAGGTCGCCGTCAGCGAACACGGCGTCGACCTCCGTCCGGTACATCTCGGCGGTCACCGGATCGACGTCGGTGTCGAATATTTCGGTGAACTCCGCGCGGAGGTCGTTCAGTAACGGGACGACGACGTCCGCGCGCGAGCGCACCCAGTCGCGCTCGTCGGCGACAGTGTCGGGTGAGACGTGCATCGCCGCCCCGTACGGACGCGAGCGGCTTATACTGTCGGCCGACTTCGAAAACCGGAGATTCCAGCCGGCGGGGGACCGTCTCCGTCGATGCGTACCCGGTATTGCGAAGGCTTTTATAACAAGGAAGTAATATGCCCGAGTAAGCGGGTTCTCTCAGACCTTCCCGCAGCAAGTGGGACCCATCCCCGAGCGTATCGCAGAACGCGCCGCCCACAACATCACCGGGACGATATCCCTATGTATACAGTGTTACGACACAGTGGCGAACCGTCAAACAGCACGTCGACCAACGGCGTCGCTTCGACGGCTCACCGTGCACTCGGTTCGGCGATGGCCCCGCGGACGGACGGGAGAACCTCGATAACGGATACGCTATCCAGCTCTCACTATGAGTTCAGTTGACCAACAACTCGACGATTTACGCACAGAGATAACGAGCGAACTGCCGAGCGACATCTCGGTGTCCGACGTGAAATACGAGGGCCCCGAACTCGTCGTCTACACCCGTGACCCGAAGAAATTCGCGCAGAAAGGAGACCTCATCCGCCAACTCGCGAGTAAACTCCGCAAGCGGATTACCGTCCGGCCCGACCCCGACGTCCTCTCGAAGCCCCGCGACGCCCGCGAGGAGATCATGGCGGTCATCCCGGACGACGCCGGTGTCACGGATCTCGATTTCCACGCCGACACCGGCGAAGTCGTTATCGAGGCGGAAAAGCCCGGAATGGTGATCGGCCGCCACGGGAGCACGCTCCGAGATATCACCCAGAAGGTCGGCTGGACGCCCGAAGTCGTCCGAACGCCGCCCATCGAGTCCTCCACAGTGTCTAACGTCCGGAACTTCCTCAAGCAGGAACGCGACGAACGCCGCGACATCTTAGAGAAGGTCGGCCGCCAGATCCACAGAGAGGAGATGTCCGACGACGAGTACGTCCGCATCACCACGCTCGGCTGTTGCCGCGAGGTCGGCCGCGCCTCCTTCATCCTCTCGACGCCTGAAACGCGCATTCTCATCGACTGCGGCGACAAGCCCGGAGCCGAAGGCGAGGTCCCGTATCTGCAGGTGCCCGAAGCGCTCGGCGCAGGCGCACAGAACATCGACGCCGTCATCCTGACGCACGCCCACCTCGACCACTCGGCGCTCATCCCGCTTCTGTTCAAGTACGGCTACGACGGTCCTATCTACACGACCGAACCGACCCGCGACCTGATGGGCCTGCTCCAACTCGACTATCTGGACGTCGCCGCAAAGGAGGGCCGCGCGCCCCCGTACGACTCCGAGATGGTGCGCGAGGCGATCAAACACACCATCCCGCTCGAATACGGCGACGTCACCGACATCGCGCCGGACGTGAAGCTCACGCTGCACAACGCCGGCCACATTCTCGGCTCCGCAGTCACTCACTTCCACATCGGCGACGGCCTCTACAACGTCGCGTTCTCCGGCGACATCCACTACGACGACACGCGCCTGTTCAACGGCGCGGTCAACGACTTCCCGCGCGTCGAGACGCTCGTGCTGGAGTCGACCTACGGCGGCCGGAACGACTACCAGACCGACCAGGAGGACTCCGAGCGGAAGCTGAAAGAGGTCATCAATCAGACGTACGACCGCGACGGGAAGATCCTCATCCCGGCGTTCGCGGTGGGACGTTCTCAGGAGATGATGCTCGTCCTCGAAGAGGCGATGCGGACCGGCGACATTCCCGAGATGCCCGTCCATCTCGACGGGATGATCTGGGAGGCCACGGCTATCCACTCGACGTACCCCGAGTATCTCCGCGACGACCTCCGCGACCGCATCTTCCACGACGACGAGAACCCGTTCCTCGCCGACCAGTTCAATCACATCGACGGCGGCGAGGAGGAACGCCGCGAGGTCGCCGACGGCGGTCCCTGCATCGTCCTCTCGACGTCGGGGATGGTCGAGGGCGGTCCGATCATGTCCTGGCTCCGCCACCTCGGCGGCGAGGCGGACAGCACGCTCACGTTCGTCGGCTACCAGGCCCAGGGGACCCTCGGCCGACGCATCCAGAACGGCTGGGACGAGATCCCGGTCGACAACCGCGGCAACGGCCGCGGCAACACTCTCACGCTGGACATGGAGGTCGAGACCGTCGACGGCTTCTCCGGCCACGCCGACCGCCAGGGACTGGAGAACTTCGTGAAGACGATGAATCCCCGCCCCGAGAAGGTGCTCTGCGTTCACGGCGACGAGTCCTCGACGCAGGACCTCTCGTCGGCGCTGTATCACGACTACAACATGCGGACGTTCGCGCCGAAGAACCTAGAGACGTTCCGCTTCGTCTGAAAGCCCTTGCGGCGGACTGGCGTCCGCCGCTGCGCCCTTTCAATGTCCACCGGGAGAGCGAAGCTCTCCCGAGCCTTCGCTCACTTCGTTCGCGAAGACGCCAACGAGCGCCGGAGGCGCTCGTTCCAGGCCCGCCAGTTTGCGCGAGCCTCCGCGGTCGCGGAGGCACGCTCCGGGTGCCTGCCCTCCCCCGTGCGCTCGGCATGAACGCCGAGCGCGGCCACCGCTCCGCGCCGCCTCCGTCCGCTCCGCATCGCTTCCGAAGTCGTTACCTCGCTGCCCTTCGTGCCGTCGCCTATGACGAACGCGACGATACTGTTCGCGCTGGCGGCGATGGTCTCGTGGGGCGTGTGGGCAGTGCTGGCGGACGTGGCGACGCGATACATCGACCCCGTCTCCGCGATGATCTTCTCCTACGCGACGAGCGTCGCCATCGCGCTGGCGTACGTCTTCGCGCGGGACCAGCCAGTAGCGACGGCGAAGACCGGCGTGGCAGTCGCCCTGGGTGCTGGCGTGTTCGCGGGCATCGCGGCCGTCGCCTTCTACGCGGGACTGGAGCGAGGGCAGACGAGCATCGTCACTACCGTCAGCGCGCTGTATTTCGTCGTCGCGGCGGTACTCGGCGTCGCCGTGCTGGGCGAATCCGTCGAGGCGACGGACGTCGCCGGCGTCGGGTTCGCCGTCCTCTCCGTCGTCCTGATAGCGCGTTAGTCCGCGTCGGTCCGCGCCTCCGCGGGGTCCTCTACCTCGCCCGTCGCCGGATAGACACCTGTCTGGTCGCAGAGGTCCTCCATCGGACACGCCTCCGGCCCCTCCAGACAGGCCGGCTTGCGCGCCGTACAGTACTCGCGGCCGAACTGGATCATCGCCGTGTGACCGAAGCCGCACTTTTCGGCGGGTACGTCTCGCTCCAGTTCCGCGCGCACTCCCTCGTGGTCGGCGTCGGACGGCGCGACGCCGAGTCGTCGCGCGATGCGGTGGACGTGGGTGTCGACGGGGAACACGCCGCCGCGACCGCCCGAGAACAGCAGGACGCAGTCAGCCGTCTTCGGGCCGACGCCGGTGACCGAAAGGAGCGTGTCGCGGACCGCGGACGGGTCCCCCGACTGCACGAACTCGTCGAACGCAGTCTCGGAACCGAACTCTTCTAGGACCCACTCGGCGGTCTGAATGATGACCTCCGACTTCTGGTTGTACAGGCCCGCGCCGGAGATGGTTTCGGCGAGTTCGGACTGATCGGCGGCGGCGAGTCGCTCGGCGAGGTCGAGGTCTGCCCCGCCGTACCGTTCCATCAGCGCGTCGTGGGCCGGTTGGCTCGCCTTGTCGCTGGTGTTCTGGCTCAGGATAGTTCGGACTAAACACTCGAAGGCGTCGCGACCGCCGTACGCTTTCTGCCAGTACATCTCGCCGAGGCGGTCGACGACCGCCTCCGCGCGGGTACTCGCATCGCCGGCTGCTGTCTCGGCGAACTCGGTCCATCCCTCGTCGCCGCCGCTGATGTTCTCCGTCGGCTCAGCGTCCTCGGACATGCGTCGTAGTACGGGACCGAGCGCACAACTATCCACCGTGTTCAGTCACTCGCTCCGCGGTGAGGACGACGATGCCGCGGTCGGGTTCGTCGGGTGTTCGGTCGATAACTTCGTACCCCCGTTCCGCCAACGCCTCGCGAGTGTCGGACTCTGGCGTGCCGAAACAACCGTGGGTCTCGACGACGACCGCCCGCGGACGGGCGGTCATCGATTCGATGATCGCGGCTTCCGCGCCCTCACAGTCCAGTTCGAGGACGTCACAGTCCGGGAGTGCCGACGGCGAGACTCGGTCTGTTCGGTCCCCTTCGCCGTCGATTTTCACGCCAGGTCCGACGAGTTTACGACGGACGGAGACTCTGTCTTCGACCTCGTTGAGCGACGCGGTGTGTCTGGCTATCTCGAACCGGTTGCGTGCCGGTTCGTACGTCGTGACGTGTCCGTCCGGCCCCGCGGCGCGAGCAGCGGCGACGCTCGTGACGCCGTAGCCGCCGCCGACCACGACGACCTCGTCGCCCGGTTCGACGCGCTCGCGCGTCGCGTCGACGACGGCCGCCTCGTAGTCGGGAAACGTGTCGGTCAAGTCGAGCAGACGGATGCGTCGCGACGCGACGCCGTTGAACACGCCGACTTTGTACGGCAGGTGCGGGCGGACGGCCCGGTTGTACGCGGTCTGGGCCTCTTCGCGGAGTTTCCCCGCCAGTGGCACGGTCATTCGGACGCTATTCGACGAGCGGCCACAAATAGGACGGGTACGGCCTTAAGTGGGAGATCGTGGTACGAGTGGGTATGTCTCTGGGGGACTGGCTGGGGGAAACGTACCGTCGGTTCGGAGCGGAGGACCCCGTCACTGCGCTTCGGGAGTCGACCGACGAACTGTACCGCGGCGGATTACGACGCCTCGACGCAGTCTGGCGGTTCGCGCCCACGGTTTACGACCGCGAGTGGGACCTCCTGGTCGTCCTCGACGGCTGTCGGGCCGACCTGATGGCTTCTGTGGCGTCCGACTACCGTTTTCTCGACCGACCGCGGCGGGTCGCCTCGCCGGCGAGCCACTCACACGATTGGCTGAAGCGGACGTTCGGCACGGCCGACGAGGCGGCGGTCGCGGAGACGGCGTACGTCACCGCGAACCCGTTCTCCGACGAACTGCTCGACCCGAACCGGTTCGCCGCACTGGACGAGGTGTGGCGGTACGCCTGGGACGCCGAGCGGGAGACCGTCCCTCCGAGACCCGTCACCGACCGCACGATCACGCTTCTGCGCGATCGCGACCCGGAACGGGTCGTCGCCCACTACATGCAACCGCACTTTCCCTCCATCCCCGATCCGGGCGTCGGCGCTGGGTTCCAGCGTGAGGACGCGGGCTGGTTGCCCGGTAACGCGTGGGAGAAACTCCGAGACGGTGAGGTATCGGAGGAACGGCTCTGGACCGCGTACCGGAACAACCTCGAACACGTCCTCGACGACGTCGCCGTTCTCCTGGAGAACGCCGACGCGGAGCGAGCAGTCGTCACCGCCGACCACGGCAACGCCCTCGGCGAGTGGGGCGTGTACGGCCACCCGCGACGGATGCCGCTCCCGTCGCTGCATCTGGTCCCGTGGTACGAGACGACGGCGACCGACGCGGGCGGTTACGACCCCGCGACCTACGACCAGTCGGCGGGGGAGTCAGTCGGCGAGAAACTTCGGGACCTCGGTTATCTGGCGGACTGACGGCGTCACGCTACTTCGACGGTGACAGTCAGTTCCGCGCCGTCGGCCAGCGCGTCGACGAGGCCGCGGTCGAACCCGCTGGCGGCGAACCCCGCACCGAGCAGGAACGTCCGGTCGTCCACGTAGTCGCTCGTGCGGCCGACCATGCTCCGGTCGCTCGTCAGTTCGAGATCGGGGTCGCCGCGGCCGCGGACCGTCTCCGAGTAGCCCGCGGCCTCGAAGGTAGCGGTGATCGTGGCCTCGGGGTCGCGGCATGCCTCGACGAACGCGGGATCGAAATCGGCCGGGGAACGGTCGGCTTCGACGGCGAGGATACAGTCGCCGGCGGGGGTGAGATAGTCGTCCGTCGTCACCTCGAACGTGCTCGTATGCGCTGCGGTCACGTTCTCGTGACCGCGAGCGTGTACGGTTTCTTTCATGGACGGCGCTTGCCGACCGGCGCACTTATACTGTCTGCTGTAAACCGCGGAAGAATTTCGGCCAGATAAGATGTCCGAAGTTACAGCCGACGGTAGTGTCGCAGTCACTGAAACGATTCACACGCTGATCGCATCGCTGACGTACGAGCAGGTGTGCCTTGACTTTCATACGGACTGTTGTAAGTCATTTCCGAATAGCGCCGACACGGGGTCGGCGTATACCGGTAAACAGCTACAACAGTCCGTATCAGTTGCTACTGTAGCGGGAGCGTTTGACGACCGTCACCGTGACGGCCCCGCAGTCGCACTCGTAGGCGCGGCGAACGCCCCCGTCTCGCTCCATCTCCAGCATCAGAGCGTCGTCGCTGAGCGCGCGGTCGCATTCGCCGTCCTCGCACGTCGGGGAAAGCCGTTCCAGCATATCCGGACGTTCACCACCCCCGTACGTTAAAGCGACCCGTCCCCGGAGTGAAAGTGAAAGTGAAAGCGGAGACACGACGTAAAGACTATTTCACCCGGGTCCGGTGTCGTGGGTAGTGATGACGGGCGCGTGGACGGCAGCGGCGGTCGATCCGCACGATGACGGGGAGCCACCGGACGCTGACGAGTGGGTTGACGTGACTGTCCCCGGGAGACCGGAACGGTTCGCCGGCGAGGACACGGTCGCCTACCGGCTCCGATTCGACGACCCCCGCGCGAGCGACACGCAGCGGACGCTACTCGAACTTCGAGGGCTGTTCGCTCGGGCGAGCATCTGGATGAACGGCGAGTTACTGGGCGAACACGACGCGTACTTCGTACCGGCTCGGTTCGAGTTCGACCCGGCTGAGCGAAACGAACTCGTCGTGGAGTGTCACGCCCCGCAAGACGCTTTCGGCGGCGTCCAGACGACCGACCTACTTCCCGAAGACGCCGCAGTTCCGGGTATCTGGTGGGACGCACGCGTCCGCGTCCGCCCGGAGACGTTTCTCGACGGGATGACCGTCAGGCCGCGTATCGAGGACGACGGGGCTGTCATCGAAGCGGCGGTGACGGTCGATGCCGCCGCAAAACTCGACGACCGAGTCACCTTTTCGACGCGGCCGGAGGGGTTCCGCGGTGGGGGGACGATGGAGCAGGCGAGCGTCACCGCTGCGGCGGGCGAGCGGACGACGCTGACCCGGGAGATACGGGTGCGGGACCCGTCGCGGTGGTGGCCGCACGACTACGGCTCGCAACACCGCTACACCGTCCGCGCCAAACTCGGCGAGACGAGCGTCAGCGAAACGACCGGTCTCCGGACGGTTGAGTACGGCGACGACGGTCTGTTCGTGAACGGTCAGCGCGTGAGCGCACGCGGGGTTAACGTGTTACCGTCGGACGACCCCGCGACGGATGTCGAGCGCGCGGCCGCGGCGAACGCTAACCTCGTTCGAGCGCACGCACACGTGCCGCCGCACGACCTTCACGAGGCGTGTGACGACGCGGGAGTGCTCGTCTGGCAGGACCTCCCTCTCACGGGCGACCGCGAGTACGATGTCGACCGGGGTGAAGCTCTCGCGACGGCGCTGGCCGACGAGTACGGGCATCATCCGAGCGTCTCTCTCTACGGCGTCCACGATGACCCGCGGTCGCCGTTCGCGGCTCCCGTCAGCGGCGGACGAGTCGGCAGATACCGCTTCCGCTGGCGGGCCTGGCGGACGGACTACGACCACGGCTCCGACGATGCGGTTGGGGACGCGTTTCCGGCGGACGCGCCGGTCATCCCCGTCGCCGGACCGCCGGGGACAGCGCCGGACGCCGCACACCTCTACCCGGGGTGGAAGTACGGCACGGCGACGGACGCCGAATGGCTTCTCGACCGATATCCGGATCTGGGCGACATCGTGGGCGAGTACGGTGCGGGGTCACTCGCGTTCGGCGGCGACGCTACGGGAGGAGACGACGTGCCGGGGTTCGACGCCGACGCTCACGAGATGAAGGTCGGCGACGACGACCCCGAAATGTCGCAGTCCTACCAGGCCGCGACGCTGAAGACGGTGACCGAGACGCTCCGCCGACGCGGCACGGACGTACTCGCGGCGTTCGCGCTCAGGGATACAGCTCCGGACGCGGGGATGGGTGTCCTCGCTCACGACGGCTCGGAGAAACCCGGGTACGAGGCGCTCACCCAGTCGTTCGAGCCTGTCCAGGCAGTTCTGGATTCGCCGCCGGAGGCCGGCTCTGTCGGGGTTACCGTCGTCAACGACGGGCCGGACGCGGTCGAACCGACGCTCGCCTGGACCGCAGGCAACGCCGAGGGAACCGAGGACGTGACCGTCGACGCTCACGATACGGTCGCCGCCGGGACGGCGGACGTACCGCGGGACGCGGAGGCGGTCGAACTGCTGTTGACCCTGTCCGACCGAACCGTGTTCAACGCCTACCGTTTATAACTGGCTCCCATCGTGTGACAACCGTTTACACGTCTCTCTGGCCGCGTGGCAACTGTTTTCAGGGGATAACCGACCGGTACTTTTATACCTATCACGGGACTATTAACGGTTACCAGAACGTCACCGGCGTTCCGGTAGAATCGCTCGCTCGACCAACATGACAGGGAATCCTTATCCACGGTCAGTTACACACGGTCAGCGACGACTATCTCCGCCGGTGCGGGTATGGCACAGAGGTTTGACTAACACATGGTAGACGAAACACAGAACGTAGAACTCACAGAGGACGATCTCGAAAACAAAGCCAAAGGGCAGCTCATCAAACTCGCCGGTCAGCTCCGAGACCGACGGAACGACCTGAACCAGATGGCCTCGGAACGAGCGTCCAACCGCGACGATCTCAACGCGAAAACTCGCGAGAAGGTCGACGAGGCGCAGGAACACCGCGAGAAACGCGACGAGCTCAACGAACTCGTTCAAGAGCACAAAGAGCAGCGCAACGAACTCAACGCGAAGGCGAACGAGCTCTTCGACAAGGTCGAGGAGATGAAATCCGACCTCGAACTCGACGAGGGCAAGGACCTCGAAGAACTCGAAAGCGAGATCGAGGACCTCGAATTCAAGCAACAGACCGAGGTGCTCTCGACGGAAGACGAGCGCGAACTCATCGAGAAGATCGAGGACAAGCGCGAGGAGTACCAGCAGCGCAAGGAAAAGCTCGACCAGAACGACGACCTCGAGGAGTACGTCGAGAAGGCGGAATCCGTCCGCTCGGAAGCCTCCAAACACCACCAGAAGGTCACTGAACTCGCGGACAAGGCTCAGGAACATCACAACGAGATGATCGAGGCCTACCGCGAAGCCGACGACATCCGTGACGAGGCCGACGAGATGCACGAGAAGTTCGTCCAGGCCCAGGAGGCCGCCGACCAGCACCACGAGGACTTCGTCCGCGTCCAGAAGCGACTGCGCGAACTCGACAAGCAGGAAGAGGAAGAGCGTCAGTCCGAGCGCGAGAAGAAAGAGCAGGAAGCCAAAGAGGAAGCCGAGGAGATCTACCAGAAGTTCAAGGACGGCGAGACCCTCGACACCGAGGACCTGATGAAGCTCCAGAAGACGGGGCTGCTGTAAACGGCTACGATTTTGCTGTTCTCTCTGCTGTGTACGGTTCGGTAGCGCCAGCGCCGGCGAAGTCTCAGGGGAGTTGTCGTAACTGCGTTACCGGTAGCTGCTGAGCCTACATCGGCGGACTCCCGAACTGAATGACAGCTATCCCTCTCAGTGAATTCACCGATCAAGCGGGGCGATACCGCGATCGGTTTTTCGTGAATGTGGTGAGACGGGAGACGGTCTGTATCGGGATTTCACGTGTTAGCCTCCGCCCCGAGTTAATATTTCATATAAAATCGTCGCTCGGACCTCGGAACTGTCTAGTATTTACAGGTTCTTCCCCGGATCTAATTACGGACAGGGTTATAGACACATGGTAACAATTAACATGGTTCTGGCTGCGGATCACACTGGCCGAACTACACGAACCGACACATCAGTTGTGTATCCTTACCTCCTGTAGCGGTCCTGTCTCGCCTGGGTACGGCGCTTTTGTTAAGTGTTGAAACGGTTACGGCGGTTTATCTCCGGATGAGGTGTAGCGATCGTTGCGGCGCGCCAGCAACAGGTGAAACAATGACGGGATCTACGGAGGGGGAGACAGGGGAATCGTCAGACGAACTGTTCAGTGAATGGTCCGGCTTCGAGCGGCGGTCTCTCCTGAAAGCACTCGGCGTGGGAGCGACGCTCTCGCTCGGCGGCGGAACGGCAGCGGCCACGGGTGTCGGGGTCACAGGCCAAGAGGACGGGGGAGCCGACTCGGACCAGATCGACCCGGTGTTCGGGTATTCGACGACGGATATCGAGGAAATTCCCGAGGGACTCGAACCGGACCACGAGGTCCGGCTACTCGTTGCCCCGCCGTCGGGGCCAACCAGCCCGCCGTTTCTCTACTTCGAGCCGACTGGGCTTCAGATCCAGTCCGGCGATATCGTCCAGTTCTCCGTGATGAGCCCCGACCACTCAGTCACGGCATTCCATCCCGATATCGGCCATAGTCGGCGGGTACCGGAGGGCTCCGAACCGTTTTCATCGCCGGTCCTCGGCCCCGGTTCGGCCTGGCTGTACCGGTTCGAGGAAGAGGGCGTGTACGATATGTACTGCGGCCCGCATTTCCTTCTCGGCATGGTGATGCGGCTCGTCGTCGGCGACCTCGCCGAGGAGGACATCCCGGAGTACGCGACGAGAAACGAGGGCGTCGCGGGAAGAGAGCAGTTCGAGGCTGGGCTCAATCGAGCGAGCGAGCAGAACGAGAACTGCGAGTGGCCGTTCGTTCTGCCGGCCGAAGTCCTCGGAGCGGACGCGCTGGACACGATGAACATTCAGGAGGCAGGCAAAGTGCAGTTCAGCACTATCGCCGAGGAACTCGGCTACGAGTTCGTGCCGCCGGAAGAACGGGAAGCGCCCGCCGACAACGAGACGGTAGAGGGCAACGCCACTGCTGATGGCAACGTGACCGGCGGTAACGCCTCGAACGGGACCGACGGAGGCTACGGCGGCTAATACTGTCGGACGGGACTTCGTGACGAGATTCGACACGCCGGATATCGACAGTCTTCGTGGGTCCGTCCGACAGTGTAAGTGGTCGTGTCACGTCCTGTGTGTCGGGTCTCTCTGTTTTTTAGGTCCGCTGGTGACCGGCCAGTCCGCCGGGACCGCTCACGACGCGTACTTCCGGAGGGTCTACCCTTTTCCGTTGCCGCCCGCAACACGACGGCAGGTGATCCCATGGAAGGCACGCTACGGTCGCTCGCGCAGATCGGAATCGTCGTCGTCGGAGCACTCGTCGCCGCCGCGGTCGGCATTGCACTGTTCGTCGTAGTGCCGGACCGAGTGTCGTCGGTCGGTCTCGTCGGCGTCGTCCTCGTCATCGCGACGGCGTTCGTAGGCTTGCGGATAGCGAGTAGCCTCGCGGAGACGGTATTTCCCTCGTACAACGTCGGCGAAGTCGAGGTAACGGGGCCGATCACCGCAGACGGCGGCGGGATGCCACTACGGCCCGGCGGGGCGTCCGCGGACGACCTCGTCGAACAGATAGAGCGGGCGGACGCCGACGGCAACGCCGAGGCGCTCGTCGTGACGCTGAACACGCCGGGCGGCCAGCCGGTCGCGAGCGACGAGATCCGCCGCGCAGTCGCGGAGTTCGACGGTCCGACGGTCGCCCACGCCAAGGACATCTGCGCCAGCGGCGGCTACATGATCGCGTGCGGTAGCGACGAGTTCGTCTCCCACGAGGACAGCCTCGTCGGTAGCATCGGCGTCATCGCCAACCAGCGGAAGTTCGCCGACTTCGCCGACCGCTACGGCGTCGACTTAGAGCGGTTCGTCGGCGGAGAGTACAAAGACACCTTGGACCCGATGAAGCCGCTCTCCGACGACGAGCGGGCGTACTTCCAAAACGTCATCGACAGCAGCTACGAGAGCTTCGTCGACCTCGTCGCGGAGAGCCGCGACGTGGACCGCGAGTTCGTCGCGGACACGGAGGCCCGGATCTACCACGGCCGCCAGGCCGAGGCGAACGGACTGGTCGACGCGCTCGGCGACCGCAACGCCGTCGAGGACCGCCTCGCCGAGCGCGCCGGCCTCGACGAAGTCTCGGTCAAACAGTTCGAACCCGAACGCGGGATCGGCGAGAAGCTCAGTATCGGCACACAGGCAGTCGCCCGGGCGTTCGGCCGCGGCGTGGCAGGCGTTATCGCCGACCGCGACGGCTCAGCCGTGGAGTTTCGATTCAAGTAAGTCGGGGATTTTTATTCTACCGCTGCGTGGTCGGATACACCGTGACCACGCTCGTGGTGTGTGTCGACCGTACGGACGACATCGTCCGGAAGACGGGCCTGTCGACGCCCGTCTCCGGGTGGGAGGCGGTTCATTCGCTCGTCACCGACGTCGGTCTCGCTGACCCGGAAGATTCCAGCGTCAACTGTCTACTCGAATCGCTTCGCGTCGCCCGCGACCTCCGGGACGACGACGACGAGTCGGTCGTCGCCGTCGTCTCCGGCGGGAGTGACAACGTCGTCGGTGCGGACCGGTCGGTCGCGAGCCAACTCGACGAGTTGGTGGCGGAATACGACCCGGATTCGGCCGTCGTGGTCATCGACAGCGCCGAGGACGAGCGACTGGTTCCTATCGTCGAAAGCCGCCTCCGTGTGGACTCCGTCGACCGCGTCGTCGTCCGACAGGCCCGCGACATCGAGTCGACGTACTACCTGCTCAAGCAGTTTCTCGCCGACGAAGAACTGCGTCAGACCGTCCTCGTCCCGATCGGACTCGCCCTTCTGGTGGCTCCGATACTGTCGATGCTCGCGGGGCCGGCGATCGCCGTTTCTGCTATCACCGCCGTTATCGGCGTGTTTCTGCTGTACAAGGGCCTCGGTGTCGACGAGTACCTCACCGACCTCGCCGTCCGAGTTCAGGAGTCGCTTTACTCCGGGCGAGTCTCTATCGTCACGTACGTCGTCGCCGCGGGCCTCTCGCTGGTCGGCGTGTTCGTCGGCGCGCTCGGCGTGTCGAATCTCGCTATGGAGGGTGGCGTTCTCATCCCGGCGATGCAGTTCGCTCACGACAGCGTTCCGTGGCTGGCGATGGCCGCTCTCGCCGCAAGCACAGGCCGTCTGCTGGACGTCGCCATCCAGAAAGACAGCGTTCGGAGCTCCTACCTGAACATCCCGTTCGGCGTCGTCGCGGTCGGCCTCGTCGTCCGCGGGTTCTCTGCGTACTTCCTCGAACGCGCCGACATCCTCGACCCGTTTCAGGTCCCGGCGCTCCAGCTAGGCGTCGTCTCCGTCTCGTCGTTTTCCCTCTCGGCGGGCGAACATCTCGCGGTGTTCGTCGTCGTCGGCGTGCTCGTCAGTCTGGTCGGCGTCCGGGTCGCCTCGTATCTCGGCGGCACCAGCATCGACGAGGACGAGTTCTCGCGTAGCGACAGTTCGTAGCTGGTTTACCCGCCCCGCCGGTAGGTCGACTATGAGCGACGAGAACGCGGGCGCATGGATCAGCCTCTTCTCCGGCGGCAAGGACTCCTCGTGGGCGCTGTATCAGGCGTTGGAACGGGGCTACCCCGTCGACCGCCTCGTCACGGTCCACCCCGACGACGATTCGTACATGTATCACGTGCCGGCGACGGACCTCGCGACGCTCGCGGCGGAGAGCGTCGGTATCCCGCTGGTCGACGTCCGTCCGGACGACCTCGGTGCGGCGACCGCGGACGACTCCGGGCCGCAGGGCGACGCCGAACTCGAACCGCTGGAGGCGGCGCTCGTCGAACTGGACGAGGAGCTAGACGGCGGTATCGCAGGCGTCACCGCGGGTGCCGTCGAGAGTGAGTACCAGACCAGCCGGATCGAGGCGATGTGCGACCGCCTCGACGTCGACCTGTTCGCCCCCCTCTGGCAGCGCGACCCCGAGACGCTCGCCGAGGAGATGTTAGACGCGGGGTTCGAGATCACGGTCGTTCAGGTCGCGGCGTACGGCCTCGACGAGTCGTGGCTCGGCCGGACGCTCGACCGCGAGGCGCTCGATGACCTCCGGGACCTCAACGAGGAGTACGGGGTCCACGTCCTCGGCGAGGGCGGCGAGTTCGAGACGCTGGTGACCGACGGCCCCCACATGGACCGGCCTATCGAACTGGAGTACGAGCGCGAGTGGGACGGGTCGCGAGGCACGCTGAAGATATCCGACGCGCGGTTAGGGTGAGATCAATCCCCGTTCCGGATCTCGGTGTGCGCGCCGATGAGCGCGCCGGCCAGGTCGAGGTTGTGGAGGTCGGTTTCGCGGTCGATGATCGAATCCCGAATGTCCGCGCCGTGTAGCGACGCGTCCGGGAAGATGATCGAGGAGTCGACGTTCGAGTCGACGAGTTCCGCGCCGCTCATGACGTGGACGTTCTCGCCGACCGACGTGTTTTCGATGGTCGCGTCCTCGGCGATACGGTTGTCGCCGTTCAGGTGCCACGCCACCGCGTCGAGGTAGCTCTCCGGCGTGCCGATGTCGAACCACGCGTCGTCGAACGTGTAGGCGTACACCGGTTGGCGGTGCTGGAGCCACTGGACGAACCAGCCAGGTTCGTCCGGATTGTTGTCGTTGGCGAGATACTCGTCCAGTGCGTCGAGCGTGTCGGCGGTGAACGCGTAACAGGCGATAGAGACGAGCGTGCTGTTGGGGTCGTCGGGTTTCTCCTGAAAGTCGACGATCTGATCGCCTTCGAGGTCGACTAGTCCGTACGACTTCGCGAGTTCTTTCGACCCCACATCGTAGGCGGCGAGCGTCGGTTCACCCTTCCGCGCGAAGAAATCGATGAAGTCCGAGATATCGAAACTGATCAGGTTATCGCCGGCGATGACGAGCAGGTCGTCGTCGACGCCCTCACGGTCGACTAGCTGTGCGAGCGCGCCGACGACGCCGAACTTCTCGTCTTCCTCCGCGGTGTCTTCGATGGAGAGTACGGGTTTGTCGAACTCGCTCTCCGCGAGGTGGCGTTGAAAGTCCTCGGCGAAGCGTTCGTTCGTACTGACGTAGACGTCCTCGATACGGTCGTCGTCCTCTAACTCCTCGAAGATCTGGTCGATGACCGTCGAGTCGCCGATCGGCAGAAACATTTTCGGCCGATTCTTCGTGATCGGCCAGAGGCGAGTGGCATATCCCCCGGCAAGTACGACAGCATCCATACCTTGACCGTCAACGGCGCGTGGTAAGTCCTTTATCCTTCGTTATATACTGCGGTTCCAACAACCGGCGGCCGTGCCGCCGATAGCACCACCTTCTATTACCCTCGGACCCGTTGCGGGAATCGATAAATGAAATCGGAAGACGAGATCCGGGCGCGGATCGAGGCGCTGGAGGATAAGTACGACGCGAACGACCCGCCGACCACGCCCGTCGAGGACGAGATGGAAGTCGAACTCCTCCGCGCTATCGCGGAACTGGAGTGGGCGCTCGACGAACGCGACGAGCCGCCGTATTTCACGCGGTAGCCCACGACGTTTTTTCGACTCGGGTTCGTTCGCTACTCTCTCGAACCACTCGGCCAAAAAAGCTCCTTCGTCGCCTCGCATGCATCGCGCCGCGCTCTCGGCCTCGCCTCTCCGGGTCACTGTTTTATCCCCGGCGGTCCGAGTCAGCGATATGCGCGAGGCAGATGCTACGACGCGCGAGCGGATGGCCGACCGATTGCGCGACGAGACCCTGTCGCTCTCCGCGCTCGCGACGGAGTTCGACACTACCGCCGATGTCGCCCTGAACCACGTCCAACACGTCGCGCGCTCGCTCGACGGAACGGACGAACAACTGCTCGCCGCGCCGCCGGAGTGTCGGGACTGCGGCTTCACCGACTTCGACGACGTGGCTAACCGCCCGTCGCGCTGTCCCGAATGTAAGAGCGAGGCCGTAGAGGAGCCGTCGTTCAAGGTCGAGTGAGCCGGAACCGTCCGGACCGTTTCAACTGTAACTGAGGCCGGTACGCCCCTTCCTCAGCGAGCGTCGAAGACGCAAGCAGGGAGGATACACCGCCTGCACGTCTTGTTTCAGTTCCCGGAGAAGTCGATCCGAGCGCCCGACGAGAGGTCAACGTCGTCTGACGGCCCGAGCGAGTCGAACTCGAAGCGGTCGTCGGTGAGGTAGACGCCGCCATCGACGACGGTCACGTCGACCGAATCCAGCGTCGCGCCCTGGCAGGGGCCGTGCGTACACTCGCCGTCGGACGCGCGGAAGGTCGCGCCGTGTTTCTCGCAGAGTATCTCGCCGTCCCGCATCGTCGCGCCCGACCCCTTGTCGAGGCGGATGTCGGTCCAGTGCTGGCAGTAGTTCCGCCAGGCCGCGACTGCGTCCTCGTCGGCGCTCTCGCGGCCGAGTCGCGTCAGTACGACCTCCGACTCGTCGAACCCTTCCCGGACGGTACAGAGGAGCGTTCCGTCGCCGGGCACGTCGTCTACGGCGGCGATCCGGTCGTCGTCGTTCATGTGTTCCAGTGAGCGGCCGCACCGTTTGAATCGTCCGAAACGGGATGCGTCGCTAGTAATGGCGGCGCTCGACGAGTTTGTCGAACAGCGTCGAGAGCAGTCGCGTGACGGGGCCGCCGCCGACCTCGATGCCGTCGACGGTGGCGACGGGTCGGACCTCCCACGTCGTGTTGGTGAGAAACGCCTCCTCGGCACTGCGGACGTCCTCCGGACTGTACCGACCCGTCTGGAGGGGAACGTCGGTCGCGTCCTCGACGAGGTCCGCGACGACCGCCCGAGTGACTCCGGGCAGGAGCGGCAGGTCCTCGCTCGGCGTGTGCAATCCCTCGCCGTCGACGAAGAAGAGGTTGCTCGTCGCTCCCTCCGCGACGTTGCCGTCGACGTCGCGCAGGAGCGCCTCGTCGGCTTCGACGAGTTCCTGCCGGGCGAGTATCCCGTTCAGGTAGTTGTGCGTCTTCGCGTCGGCGGGCATCGCAGACTCGGGCGGTTTCCGGGTCTTAACAGTCTGAACGTCGGCCGGGGCGTCCCACACTGCCGGCCCCTCGGTGCCGCCGCGCGGGAGTTCCTTTGTGATGATCACCACCGTCGGGTCCACGTCATCGCTCGGTGTCAGTTTCCCCGGTTGGACGCCGCGCGTGACGGAGAGGCGGACGTACGCGTCGGTCAGCCCGTTCGCGTCGAGCACCTCCTGCACGCGGACGCGGAGGTCGCCGTCCGAGAGGCCGTGGTCGATACCGAGCGTCTCGCAGGTCCGTTCCAGCCGGTCGACGTGGGCCCGCCACTCGAACACGTCGCCGCCGTAGGCCCGCAGCGTCTCGAACGCGGCGTCGCCGTACTGGAACCCGCGGTCGCGGACGCTCACCGTCGCTTCCCCTGCCGGAACGAGGTCGCCGTTCACGTGGTACTGCATACGAAGTTCCGTATCAACTGTTTGCCGACGCCGAGCGACCGCGCGGTCGCGCCGCCGTCGACGGGGTGGTTCTCGCTCGTTGCGGCGCTGTCGCCGGCCGATGCCGTCCGCCCGGCAGTACCGGTGAGGATGCTCTCGGGGTGGAACTGTACGCCGACCTGCGGTTTCGACTCGTGGCGGACGCCCATCAACACGCCTCGGTCGTCGTCGGTACGCGCCGTCTCGACGAGCGGGTCCGGCAGGTCGCCGCGCTCGACGGCGAGCGAGTGATACCGCCCGACATCGAAGGGGTCTGACAGCCCCTCGAAGATACCGTCGCCGTCGTGAGTGACCCGCGACGGTTTCCCGTGGACGACCTCCGGGGCGTGGCGGACCGGCGCGCCGTGGGCCGCACAGAGCGCCTGGTGGCCCAGGCAGACGCCGAGTGCCGGGTAGTCCGTCTCGGCGAAGAGCGGCAGTGAAACGCCCGCTTCCGCCGGCGTGCCCGGCCCGGGCGAAACCACGACGCCGTCGGGGTCCAGTTCGCGGATCCCGTCGATATCTATCTCGTCGTTTCGCCGGACGACCACGCCGTCACCGTCGCCGCCGCGGTCTCTCACCGCTTCGCCGACGAACTGCACGAGATTGTAGGCGAAGGAGTCGTAGTTATCGACGACGAGGATCACGACTCATCGCCCTCCGTCTCGACGCCGCGTCGCTCGTCCGCGGGACCGTCCGCCGACTCGACACTCAGTTCCGCGCGCTCGCCGAGCGCCTCGTCGACTGCGGTGACCAGCGCGCGGGCCTTGTCCAGCGTCTCGTCGTATTCGCTGTGGGGGTCGGAGTCGTGGACGACGCCCGCGCCGACGCGGAGGTGATACTCGTCGCCGCGGCGAACCAGCGTCCGGATAACGATGTTGAGCGTCGCGCGCCCGTCGAATCCGAAGATACCGATACTTCCGGTGTACGGGCCGCGTCGGGTCGTCTCAACCTCGTCGATGATCTCCATCGTCCGGGGTTTCGGCGCGCCGGTGATAGTCCCGCCGGGGAACGTCGCGGCGATAGCGTCTGCGAGCGTCGCGCCGTCGCGCAGCCGGCCCGTGACGAGCGAGACCAGATGCATCACCTCCGAGTACCGGTCGACGCGGCGGTACTCCTCGACCTCGACGGAGCCGTACTCGCTCACTTTGCCGAGGTCGTTCCGTTCGAGGTCGACGAGCATCGCGTGCTCCGCGCGTTCTTTCTCGTCCGACAGCAGGTCGACCGCCAGCCGTTCGTCCGCCTCCGCAGTCTCGCCGCGGGGCCGCGTCCCCGCGATCGGTTCCGTTCGGATCTCGTCGCCGTTTCGCTCCAGCAGGAGTTCCGGGCTGGCGCTGATGAGGTCGGCACTCGGGAACTCCAGCAGGGCCGAGTACGGCGCGGGATTGACCGTCCGGAGCGCGTCGAACGCGGCGACCGGATGCACCGCAGCGGGTGCGGTCAGACGCTGGGAGACGTTCGCCTGGAACGTGTCGCCTTCGCGGACGTACTCCTTGACGGTCCGAACGCGGTCGGCGTACGCCTCGCGGCCGCAGTCGCTCTCGAACGTCGCCAGGTCGGCGGTCACTGACGGTCGGCCGACGGAGGGGTCGCCGTCGCGGACGGCCGTCGCGAGTTCGAGCGCGCGGTCCCGGCCGCGTTCGTACGCCGCGTCCGCGGCCGCATCGCCGACCCGCGGACAGGCGGTCACCCGAAGCGTCACCCGGTCGCCTTGCCGCGGCTCTTCCCACGCCGCGATCCGGTCGTACGCGGAGACCTGCAGGCGCGGAAGACCGCGGTCGTCAGCGGCGAGTCCCGGCAGGTCCTCCAGTTCCCTCGCGATGTCGTAGGAGAGCCATCCCACGACGCCGCAGGGGTACGGAACGTCGCAGTCGCCCCGGACGAGCGTTTCGCCGTCGAGGAGTCCGTCGAGCGCGTCGAGAGACGGCGACGCCGCGGCCGGTCCGTCGTCTCCCGACGCCGCCCGCGGTGGCGCTGGCGCGGTCTCCGCGTCGGGGGAGACGGTCAGGCGCTCTACCGGGTCGACCCCGAAATACCCCCATCCAGACTGCCCGCCGGTGGTCGCGAGATAGGCGTCGCCACCGTCGTCCTGTCGCGCGCGACGGTACGCTGTGAACGGGTCTTCGACGGCGACGCGGACCTCGACGGGAACGCGTGCCCCCGCCGGCGCGTCCGCCGCCGCCCGGCGGAACGCCCCGCGGTCGGTCGCCACGGTGGGGTCGGCCATAGCAGAGAAGAGATCGCCGGTCACGGATCGTCTCGCGGGTTACCGGACCTCGGCTCGCTGGACCCACTCGCTCAGACGCTTCTCGGAGAGATCGGTCTCCTCCGCGAGGGACTCCGCGTCGGCCTCAGCCAGTTGGTCCACGGTGTCGATACCGACGTTGGAGAGCCGTTCGGCGTACGCCGGGCCGATGCCCTTGATCACGTCCGTCGGTTCGCCGTCAGCCGATTCGTCGCCCGTCTCCGTTTCCGTCGCCGCTTCGTCGCCGGATTCGTCGACGGCGTCTTCACCGTCTTCGACGTCCGACTCCGATTCGGTTGTTGGTTCTGACGCCGCTTCGTCCGCTGTCGCGGGCCCGTCATCCGCGTCCTCCTCGGCCTCTTCGATAGCGTCGGTCGGTTCAGTCGCCGGTTCGTCGTCAGTCGGTTCGGTGGGCGTCGCCGGTTCGCTCTCGGCGGACGCGCCGGCGGTTCCGGCCTCGTCGCCGGTCCCTTTCACCGCGTCCTCCGACTCGGTGTCCGGCGTCGCCGGTTCGCGCTCGACGGTCACGCCGATGTCGCGCTCTCGGTCGGCGTCGGACTCCGAATCGTCGAACCCGAGCAACGACTTCAGCTTTTTCAGCACCATTGGCTGACAATAGATTACCGCCCCACTTAAACTCGTCCGCCTCTGGCTGGATAGCGCGGCGACTACTGCTACAGAGTACGGCTACCTGTTCGTACTGAGTATGATCCGCCTATTCGGGCCGGGCGTGGTCGCTCGGCCGAGCGTCGGAGCGTCCATTCGACCGACACGGGTCCTCTCGCTCAGAGTCGGGAGCGCAGCGCCGCGTTCATCGCGTCGACGGGTGCCTCGTGGCCGGTCCATCGCTCGAACGCCGCTGCACCCTGATACAGGAGCATCCACGCACCGTCGACAGTCGCCGCTCCGGCGTCTTCGGCGTCCCGAAGGAGGCGGGTTTCCAGCGGCGAGTACACTGCGTCTAACACGGTTAAGTCGCCGTGAATCGCGCTCGCCGCGACGGGCGAGGCGTCCTCCTCCATCCCCACGCTCGTCGCGTTGACGAGGACGTCCGCGTCCGCGAGCAGGTCCGGGACGGCGTCGAGTTCGTGACCCGACGCGTTCGGCACCGACTCGGCCAGGTCGCGGGCCGACGATGCGGTGCGGTTGGCGATCCGCACCGACGACCCGGCGTCCGAGAGCGCGAACGCGGTGGCGCGCCCCGCGCCGCCGGCACCGACGACGACCGCCGTCGCGCCGTCGAGATCCGAACCGTGTTCGACGAGCGACCGGCGAACGCCCGCGGCGTCCGTGTTGTGTCCGGTCGGACGGTCGCCGGTGAAGTCTATCGTGTTGACCGCACCGATGCGCGTCGCGAGGTCGTCCGCGTCGACGACATCTACGACGTCCTGTTTGAACGGGATGGTGACGTTCAGTCCGGTCACGCCGAGTGCGTCCGCGCCGCGTACCGCGTCGGCGATACCGTCTTTCGCCGGTTCGAACGTAACGTACCGCGCGTCAATATCGAGCGCGTCGTAGGCCGCCTCGTGCATCGGCGGCGAGAGCGAGTGAGAAACGGGGTTTCCGACGAGTCCGAATACGTCCATACGCTCCGGAGTGAGTCTGTGCGCATAACTCATACGTTCTCCGGACAACGCAAGAACTACGGTTCCTCTGCATGACGACCGATCTGATGAACGATCGGTTACGACATCCGCTTGTCGCCGTAGTGGTCACAGTTATCGCGACGCTCCCCTGGGTTTTCGTCTACCTGATGAACAGTACGGAGGCCCTCGGTCACGTACAGACCGTCGCGATAAGCGGTCTCTCCGTTCTCGGCGCGTCGTTCCTCCTCGCGTGGGGAGCAGAGACCGCCGAAAAGGACGTGCCGCGCGCGTTCGCTATCGCCGTCCTCGCGATCCTCGCGGTCGCGCCGGAGTACGCGGTGGACGCGCTCTACGCGTGGAATGCCGGACAGGGGGTGGTGGGTGACGCCGACCTTGCCGTGGCGAACATGACCGGTGCGAACCGGATCCTCATCGGCCTGGGCTGGTCCGGTATCGCGCTGTTTTCCATCTACCGGGCGAAGGCGAGCGGCGACGTCGCCGTCGAGCACAACGACGGCTTTCTCACGGACACCGTCCTCCTCGACCGGAGCATCGCTACGGAGGTCTGTTTCCTCGCATTAGCGACTCTCTGGGCCTTCTTCGTCCCGCTCAACGGCGGGATCGACATCCTCGACATGCTGATACTCGTCGGCCTCTACGTCGCCTACATCGGGATCGTCATCCGCGGCGACCCCGAGGAGGAGGAGGTACACGTCGGCGTCCCGGCGTACCTCCAGAAAACGCCTGCATCGGTCCGGATACCGTCCGTACTCCTCCTCTTCGGCTACTCCGGCTTTCTCATCTTCACCGCCGTCGAACCGTTCGCGCACGGCCTCGAAGATATCGGCGTACAGTACGGCATTCCCGAGTTCTTCATGATCCAGTGGATCGCGCCGCTTGCGAGCGAGAGCCCGGAACTCATCGTCACCGCGTATCTGGTGAACAAGGCGCGGACCACCGCGGCGTTCAACGCGCTCATCTCGTCGAAACTCAACCAGTGGACGCTGCTCATCGGGACGCTCGGCATCGTATTCAGCATCTCGCAGGGCGCGTACGGCGTGCTGGAGTTCAACTCGACGCAGGCCGCTGAGATATGGATCACCGCGGCTCAGAGCTTCTTCGCCCTCGCCGTGCTGATCAACTTCCGCATCTCGATGCGCGAGGCGGTCACCCTCTTGGTCCTGTTCGTCTCGCAGGTCGGCATCGAGTATCTGCATATCCGGGGGACCATAGAGTTCATCAGCACCTACGACCTGCTCATCGTCTACACCGTCATCTACATGCTCATCGGCGGCGCGATGTTCGTCACCAGAATGGACGACGTTCGGACGGTCGGCAGACTGGCCCGGGCGAACGCCCTGAACGAGCAACCAGTCGCCGAGTCTGACTGACCGTACTATCAGCTAAAACGCACGTACAGACCGTTTCGACACGCTTTTTCCCCGGGCACGGAATACCTCCGGCAGTGATAGCGATCGTCGTTAGCCGCGCCGATGAAGCCTCCGAACACATCGGCGAACGCCTGCTGGAACTAGGTGAGTGGAAACGCCGCGTCGACGATAGCCGCCCGGACGCGGACGGCGGCGGCGCGTGCTACCGGACCGACGGGTTCGAACTCCGGACGTTCGACGACCTCCACCTGAACGTCGAGGACGCCGCGGCGGCGTTCGACGACCCCGACGTACTCGTGTTCGCCTCCCGGCACTCAGGCGAGACCGGACCGCTCTTGACGGCACATTTCACCGGTAACTTCGGGCCGGCGGAGTTCGGCGGCGAGGCCGGTGCGCTCGCGGAAGCGTGTCCGAACGCCCACGCCCGGTGCGTCGAGTCGTTCGCCGAACACGCGCCCGAGGGGTACGGCGTCGGGATCGAGTGTACGCACCACGGCCCGAGTCGCGTCGGCGTCCCCTCGATGTTCGTCGAACTCGGCAGCGACGAGGCCGAGTGGCGCGACCCTGCGGGTGCCCGCGCCGTCGCTCGGGCCATCCTCGACCTGCGCGGGACGACCCCGCACCGCGACCGAACAGTCGTCGGGTTCGGCGGCGGTCATTACGCCCCGCGGTTCACCCGGATCGTCCGCGAGACGGACTGGGCGGTCGGTCACATCGCCGCGGACTGGTGCGTAGACGCGATGGGATCACCGGAAGCCAACCGCGACGTGGTTCGGCGGACGTTCGAACGGAGCGGCACAGAGTACGCGGTGGTCGACGGCGACTACCCGGAACTGGAGCGGACTATCGAGGATCTGGGCTACCGCGTCGTCAGCGAAACCTGGGTGCGAGAGGTCGACGACCGACCGCTCCCGCTCGTCGAACGGGTCGAGTCGGCCCTCGACAGCATCGACGATGGACTACGGTTCGGCGACCGCGACGAACCGGCCCCGGGCGAGTTCGATGTCGTCTCGCTCCCCGATGAACTGCTCGCCGAGGCTCAGGCGATAGACCCCGACGCCACGCGCGCGGCCGTCGCGTCCGCTACGGTTGCGTTTGAGACGGTCGAGAACGGCACCAGGGCCCAGGGGCGCGCGGCCGTCCCTACCGGGACAGACACCGCTGATCTCGCGGACGCGCTGACGGCGATACTGTCCGAAAAGTACGACCAAGTCGCCCGAAACGGAGACGCTCTCGTAGCCACTGAGACGGTGTTCGACCCGGAACTTGCCGCGAAACTGGGCGTCCCCGAAGGGCCGGCGTTCGGTGCCCTGGCGGACGGCGAGTCCGTCACAGTCGACGGCGAACCGATCCCCCCCGAGGTCGTTCACACCGAACGGACGCACCGATTCGATCTTTAACCGAACCCTAACTTGTCAGACGCCTGTCCGACCCGCGGGGGGAAAGGTAATTAACCTGCATCAAATAGTGGGTCCCAAGAATGGACTCGATCGTAGACGAAGCAATCGACGAAGCCGAAGAAGACGGGGCCGGCCCACAGGAGGACCCGGGGGCTCGCAACGTGAACCCGTCGGGGAAGATGACCGACGACGAGCTAGAAGACGTTCTCCAGGAACTCCAGACGAACATCACCGTCGTCGGCTGCGGCGGTGCGGGCGGCAACACCGTCGACCGGATGGCCGAGGAAGGCATTCACGGCGCGAAACTCGTCGCCGCGAACACGGACGTTCAGCATCTCGTCGGCATCGAGGCGGACACGAAGATCCTGATGGGCGAACAGAAGACCGAGGGGCGCGGTGCCGGGTCGCTCCCGCAGGTCGGCGAGGAAGCCGCGATCGAATCGCAAGAGGAGATCATCGACTCCATCGACGGGTCCGACATGGTGTTCGTCACCGCCGGTCTCGGCGGCGGAACTGGAACCGGTAGCGCTCCCGTCGTGGCGAAGGCGGCCCGCGAGTCCGGCGCGCTGACTATCTCCATCGTGACGACGCCGTTTACCGCCGAAGGCGAGGTGCGCCGTACCAACGCCGAGGCGGGCCTCGAACGCCTTCGCGACGTGAGCGACACGGTCATCGTCGTGCCGAACGACCGACTGCTCGACTCCGTCGGCAAACTCCCCGTTCGGCAGGCGTTCAAAGTGGCCGACGAAGTGCTGATGCGCTCGGTGAAAGGGATCACCGAACTCATTACCAAGCCCGGGCTGGTCAACCTGGACTTCGCGGACGTCCGCACCGTGATGGAACGCGGCGGCGTCGCGATGATCGGCTTAGGCGAATCCGACTCCGATGCGAAAGCGCAGGACTCCGTCAAGACCGCGTTGCGGTCGCCGCTGCTCGACGTCGACATCTCCGGCGCGAACTCGGCGCTGGTCAACGTCACCGGCGGACAGGACATGTCCATCGAGGAGGCGGAAGGCGTCGTCGAGGAGATATACGACCGTATCGACCCCGACGCTCGCATCATCTGGGGCACCTCCATCGACGAGACGCTGGAAGGCTCCATGCGGACCATGATCGTCGTCACCGGCGTCGAATCGCCCCAGATCTACGGCCGTAACGAGGCGGCCCAAGAAGAGGCCGCACAGCAGGCCGAAGATATCGACTACGTGGAATAACGTGACGATCACGGATCCGCTCCGCCCCGTAGCAATAGATAGAAAAAGGCGCGTCCGTAAGCTCTCTCCATGAAAGTACCATACGACATCACATCGTACGTGCGGGTGCTCAAGCTGGCGAGTACCCCCTCTTGGGACGAGTTCTCCCAGATCGCAAAGATCGCCGGTGCCGGCATCCTGCTCGTCGGCCTGCTCGGCTTCGTCATCTTCCTGCTGATGACGTTCGTCCAGGGGGTCTGACCATGCCGGTCTACGCCGTCAAGACCACCGCGAGCCAGGAACGAACCGTCGCGGACATGATCATGAACCGCGAGGAAAACGACATCCACGCGGCACTCGCGCCCGACTCGCTTACGAGTTACGTGATGGTCGAGGCGGAGGACGACGCCATCATCTCCCGCGTTCTGGAAGAGATCCCTCACGCGCGAAGCATGGTCCCCGGCGAGAGCGACATCTCCGAGGTGGAGCATTTCCTCTCGCCCAAACCGGACGTGGAGGGGATCGCCGAAGGCGACATCGTCGAACTCATCGCCGGACCGTTCAAAGGCGAGAAGGCGCAGGTCCAGCGGATCGACGAGGGGAAAGACCAGGTCACCGTCGAGTTGTACGAGGCGACCGTCCCGATTCCGGTCACCGTCCGCGGCGACCAGATCCGCGTACTGGACTCCGAGGAACGCTAACGTGCTCCGCTGATCCCTGATTCGCTCCGCTCGTCAGTGCTCAGAAAGCGGTAGTCGACAGAACGCGGTCCCGGTTCGGTTTTCAGTGAGCGAGCGTTTTCTACAGTCCGTTCGAGTAGACAAACAGCCGGTATAGCCGTCACCCTACTCCTCGTTCAACTGGTCGACGACGCGCTGTAAGTCGGCCTCGTGTTCGATGGCTTCTTTCACCTGTTCGCGCTGGCGCACTTCTTCGGAGTCGGCACCGTAGGCGCGGACGTACTCGGCGCGGGTGTGTTCCTCGAAAGCGTGGCGAATAGCGAGATAGCCGTCGGGGACGACGACGCCGCAGACCTTACACTCGCGGCGCTCGTGTTCGTTCGTCTGGTGGACAATCGCGCTCTCGGCGTCGTCGAACACGTCTCCGCATCCGTCGATACCACATTCCCAGACCATTGCCCGAACGTCGGGTCCCTGCCGTAAAGGCTTTTCCGACTGACGAGGCGTCGAACCAGAACCCATAATGTGACCCCCCTAAAAGAGGTGTGCGTGACAGCGAGCGACGAGTGGCTGGTCGATATGCACGTGAAAGTGCTCGACGACGAGGTAGTTCGGCGCGCGAAAGCGAGCGGGTTAGACGCCTTGGTGTACGCGCCGCACTTCACGCGCCTCCCCGAAATCGAGGCGACGGCGTCGGCGTACTCCGACGACGAACTGCGCGTCTTCCCCGCACGCGAGGTGTTTACTGGCACGTGGCGGAACCGACAGCACGTCCTCGCACTGGGGCTCTCCGACCCAGTTCCGGATTTCATCACGCTCGACGGGGCGATGACCGAGTTCGAGCGCCAGGACGCGACGGTGCTCGTCCCGCATCCAGAGTTTCTGAACGTCAGCCTCGACGAAGCGGCGATCCAGCGCTACCGGGAAGAGATCGCCGCCATCGAGACGTACAACCCGAAGGTGACGGACCGGAGTAACCGCCGAAGTCGGACCATCGCCGCGCGGCAGGACCTGCCGCCGTTCGGGTCGTCGTACGCTCACCTACCGGGAACCGTCGGAGCGGCCTGGACGGCGTTCGACGGCGAGGCTCTCGGCGACGAGGTGACGGAGTCGTCGCTGACAGCGGCGCTCGAAGCGGGCGATGTCAGCCGAACCGGACACCGAAACGGACTGTCGCACTACGGCCGACGCCTCGCCGAGCGGGCCCACCTGGGCTGGGAGAACACCTGGGCGAAGGTCGACCGACTGTTCCTCTCCGGCACCGAACCGACGCATCCCGACCACATCGCGTACGACGGGGCGTTCGACGACGTGGCGGTGTACTGACCGCCGCCGGCACTGTCGACCCCGAACAGTAGATTCTTTGACGACCGCGCCGTACGGAGATGCGTGCCGATCGACTGGCTCTGGTCGGTTCCCCGGTGGTTGCTGGTCGGCCTCGCGCTCGGCGCGGCGTTCAGTGTGGTCGTCGCCGGCGTGTTCGTCGCCGGGCGGCGACTGTTCCCCGAGTCGACGACAGGACCGACGGGACCGACGGACGGGTTCACCGGAGAGAGCAAGCGCCGGGCGGAGATACGCGACTACCTCCGCGAGATCGGCGAACCCTACGCGGAGGACCACGCCGTGCGGGGACAGCGTGTTGCCTTCTATCTCCCCCACCGCGACGTCGCGGTCACGTTCGACGCCCACGCGTACTTCAGGATCGACACCACGGACACCGACGCCGTCCTGATCGAACACGAACTGCCCGGTGCCCATCTCGGCGGTCGTCTCCCGTTCGACACGCCGGAGCGAGAGCGAGAACCGGACATCGCGGACGGGATCAGTGCCGCGTTCGAAGCGCTGGGGCTCCCTCCCGGTGCGAGTGCCGACGAGGTGAAGGCGGCCTACCGGGAGCAGGTCAAAGAGACGCACCCCGACCACGGCGGCGACGAGAAATCGTTCCGGCGGGTCAGAGAGGCGTACGCGAGAGCCAGAGAGCACTCGAAACGGACCTGATCACGTCGCGTCCGACACTTCGTACGCGACGTCGGCGTCTCGGAGGGCGTCGGTCACGCGCCCGACGTTGTCGGCGGTCGCCACGACGACCGCGTCCAGACCGCGACTCGCGGCGTCCGCCGCGACCTCGCCGGCCGCGAACGTGGTGTCCGGGCTGACATCCGCACGCCGGAGCGCGGCGACCGCTTCCACGCCGGCGGCGGCGACCGTGTCCGCGGCCGCACAGCCCTCGACAAGCGCCGTCCCGTCGACCGCGCGACTCCCGCCCGACCGAACCGGCGGCACCTGCAGGACGGTGACGGTACCGGGGTCGAGGTCGATTATCCCTTCGAACCCGGTGACGCCGACGTCCTCGTCTTCCGCGGCGCTCGTCGTCGCGATACCCGTCGCTGGACCCTCTCCGCCGGGCGTCGCGTGAAAGAGGCCGTCGCGCATCGAGAGCGTGACCGTCTCGCCTTCATCGATGTCCGCGGTAGCGATAGCGGCGTCTTCCTGTACGCTTCCGAGAATGTCCTCGGTGACGTGTTCGGCGAATCGCTGGACGTCCGTCGCCGCCTGCAGTAGCCAGTCCACGCCTTCTTTTGTCACGCGGTAGCGCGACCGGCCCTCCTTCTCGACCAGCGAGTCGTCGACGAGTTCGCGGATGTACTCGCTGACTGCCTGGCTGGTGACGCCGACCGACTCGGCGATCTCGCCCTGGCTTACGGCGGGTTGCCGGTCCGCGATCTCGACGAGGATACGAAACCGCGTCGCGGCCCGCTTGTTCTCTAGGACGTCGGCCATGTCCCCACAGTCGTCGCCCCCGGATAAAAACCCTGACGACCGACACGCCCGACATCGCCGGATCGGACCGGGGTGGGACGCGGTTGTGCGTCCGCGACGGGATGCCGTCAACATTTTATTTCGACGTTCCTATGGATACAGACGTGATCGCCCTCTCTATTCCCGGCGTATTTGCCCCCCTCGCGTCGGTCTCCGACGCGTTAGCCTGGACAGTGGTGGCCGCCTTCGTCGTCGCGTCTGCGCTCACTTGGGCTGGCCGCCGGACTGCGGCCCGCTATCTCGCGAGCGCCACGTGGGTGCTGTTCGGCGTCTTCTGGCTGTCGGTGTTCCCGACGTTCTGGTTCGAGATGAAAAGCGCCATCGAGGGGTCGCTCTCCCTCGTCGCCGTCCCGGCCTGCGTGTACACAGGGTATCTGCTGTACGACGGCCGCGAATCGCTCCTGACGCTGTCGCACGCGGTCGGCGTGATGGGTCTCGTCTACCTGCCCGCCGAAACGGTTCCGCTGTTCCGGCGGTTCCTCGTCGAGACGGTCGCGGCCCAGACGTACGCCGTCATCACGGCGCTTGGCTACTCGCCGGAGTTCATCCCCGTGGACAAGGACGTCGCCGTCCAGGGGTATCTGAGCATGTTCGTCTTCGAGGACGCGACGGGCCACACGTACACGACCCACATCGTCACCGCCTGTACGGGCATCGGGAGCATGTCTATCTTCGGCGGCCTCATCGCCGCGGTTCGAGCGCCGCTCCGCCGGAAGGCGAAGGCGCTCGGCATCGCGGTGGCGATAATCTGGGTGCTGAACATCGCCCGCAACGTGTTCATCGCCGTCGCCTTCGGCCGGCAGTGGTTCCAGCAGGAGATATTCATCACTATCGCGACTGAGTACGCGGGCTATCAGGACCCGAAACTGGCCTCGTACTTCATCGCCGACCGCGTCGTTAGCCAGAGCCTCTCGGTCGTCGCGCTCGTCGCTATCACCTGGTTGGTCGTCCGCGAACTGCCGGAACTGTTAGACGTTATCGAGGAGGCGCTGTTCGTGGTGACCGGGACGGAGTACGACCTCGCCGACGCCCTGGGTCAGCCAGTCCGCGCGGACGGCGGCCCGGACGAATGAAGTTCCGGGACCGGGCGTGTTACTTCCCGGGGGCTGACGCTCTCGTTCTCTCCGACGTTCACGTCGGCAAGGCCGCCGCCTCTAACGTCGAGTTCCCGCTGGGCGAGCGGTCGGACCTCGCGGCCCGTGTCGACGCCTTGCTCGACGAGTTCGCCCCCGGCGAGGTGGTGATCGCCGGCGACCTGCTCCAGGCGTTCGACCGCGTTCCACACGGGGTGACCGAAACCGTCGACCGAGTCCGTGCGACGGTTCGAGACCGGGGGGCTGACCTCGTCGTCACGCCCGGCAATCACGACAGGCAGATAGACGCGGTGTACGACGGACCCGCGCCCGACGAGTACCGCCTCGCGGACGGCGAGACGGTCGTCTGTCACGGCCACGAGGAACCGTCCGCGGACGCACGGCGGTACGTCGTCGGTCACGACCATCCGGCGGTCGAGATAGAGGGCAAGAAACGCTACTGCTATCTCGTCGGCGAGCGCCTCTACCGCGACGCCGACGTCGTGATGCTCCCGGCGTTTACACGTCTCGCGGCGGGCGTGACGATCAACGGGATGCGGACGCGGGATTTCGCGTCGCCGCTCGTAACTGACGCCGACGCCGTCCGACCGGTGGTCCGGGACCCGGACGCGGGGGAGACGCTGGAGTTCCCTCCGCTCGGCCAGTTACGGCCGCACCTGTAGGTCGTCTATCGCCGCTTCCGCCGCGCGACGGCCGCTCTCCATCGCCGCGTTGATCGACGACCACCCGGTGTAGTCTCCGGCCAGGTAAACCGGGCCCTCGGGCGTCCGGACGCCGGGGAGCGACTCGCGGAACCCCGGCGGCTGGCGGAACTGGGCGAACGGGACCCGCTCCGTCCGCACTAGCTCCAGGTCGGCGAAGCTGTGTTCGGGGTACCACGACGCCAGCGCCTCGTGAGTCAGGTCCGCGAGTTCGCCGTCGGTCTCGGTTCGCTCGCCGAGGAAGGTGACCGAAAGCAGCGTCGTATCGTCCGGCGAGTACTCGGGCGCGACGGCCGAGAGGTCGACGACGTGGTTCGGGTCCTCGCCGGCGGCGTTGAGGATCAGGCGCTTCCCGGCGTCGATCCGCTTCGCGGCGGGATAGGCGTAGTACTGAGTAACGCAGCCGCGGGCGTCGGTCGGAACGGACTCGATGCCGGTCAGATCGCGGGCCGACTTGGGGTCGGTCGCCACGACGACGGCGTCGGCATCGACCGATTCCCCGTCGAGCGCCGCCGTCACGCCGTCGCCGGTCCGGTCGACAGACTCGACCTCGGAGTCGGTCTCGACCGTCGCGCCGGCCGCCTCAGCCCGGTCAGCGAGTTGGCGGGGGATCGCTCCCATCCCGGTAGCGGGGACGGCTATCGCCCCGTTCGAGAGCGCTCGAAAGGTGTACTCGAAGACGCGTTTCGAGGTCGAGAGCGAGCGGTCAAGCGTGATCCCGCCGTAGAACGGCGCGGCGAAGTGCTCGACGAACCCCTCGGAGAAGCCGTATTCGCGTAGGTACCGGCCGATAGACGCGTCGGAGCCCGAGAATATCTCCTCGCGGGACCTCTTCGCCAGTTCGCGGCGGAGTTTCAGCGTCAGGAGCTTATCGCGGACGGTCACTTCGCGGTTGAACAGGGACTCCGTCAGCGCGCCGAGGTCGCGCAGCGGGTCCGAGAGAATAGAGCGTTCGCCGGGCCGGGCGATGCACGCGCCCGGTGTGAACCGGCGGAGGTCGAGCGTGCCGAAATCCAGTTCGCGCCGTGCGGCGGGGTAGGACGTAAACAGCACCTGAAACCCGCGGTCGAAGACGAACCCGCCCTCCCGATGGGTCCGGACCCGACCGCCGACGGTCCCTTCGCGCTCGTACAGTGTAACGTCGACCCCGGCCTCGGCGAGATGGCGCGAGGCGACCAACCCTGCGAGGCCGCCGCCGGCCACGACGACAGTCGCGTCTTCGGTCATGCCAGAGACGTAGGGCGGCCGCTACAAAACGGCTGTGAGACGTTCGTCCGTTCGGACTACGGGACGGATGCGCTGACAAACGAAGCGATGTCGCGGAGCAGTCGGCCACTTGTTCCCGGACATACGACGGAGAGATGTGCGGTGAATGTCACCTGCTATGCAATTGACGGAACTCATTTAACCAGCCACTTCCGCCTAGAGGGTGTGTCACCGCCAGAATCGCATGGCGATGTCTACGCCGAAACACTGGCGCTCTTCGACTCGCGTGACGACCCGTCCGAACCGCTCACGACTCGGGAAGTCGCCGACGCTCTCGACTGTGCGAGCGGGACTGCGACCGACCGTCTGGAGAAACTCGCCGACAACGGCGACCTGAGGGCGAAACGGGTGGGCGATGGGGACGCCATCTGGTGGCGACCTCCGTGGGCTAGTCCCTTCCCTGAAGTGCCCAGTCCGGACGAGAGCGGACTGCCGTCGTTAGTGAGTGACGCCTTGGACAGCGCTAGCATCGGCGTGTTCGTTCTCGACGCGGACTTCACGGTCGCGTGGGTAAACGAAGCGGCCGGCCGCTACTTCGGCATCGACCGATCCGACGCCATCGGGCGAGATAAGCGACAACTCATTCGTGAGTCGATCACTGACGCCGTCTCGAACACGGACGAGTTCATCGACACGGTCCTCGCTACCTACGACAACAACACGTACGACGAAACGTTCGAGTGCCGGATCACCCCCGGCGACGACGGCGAGAGCCACTGGCTCGAACATCACAGCAAGCCCATCGAATCGGGGCGGTACGCCGGCGGCCGCGTCGAGTTTTACTACGACATCACCGACCGGAAACTGGCAAACGATGAACAGCAACTCCAGTTGTCGGTAAGCCGCTCGATCGCGAACGCCGAGTCGCTTGAGGACGGCCTGCGAACGGCGCTCGAAGACGTCTGCGAGTGGACCGACTGGACGGGCGGGCAGGCGTGGGTCCCGAGCGGCGACGGGTCAGTCGAGCGATTGACCGACGCGTCCGTCGAGTCGTCGGCGTTTGCAGCCTTCGGCGAAGCGTCGACTGACTTCACGTTCGGTCCCGGCGAAGGGATTCCGGGCCGGGTTCTGGAAACGTCGGAGCCGGTCTGGTTCCCGGACGTATCGGCGGTTCCGGAAACCGTCTCTCCCCGTACCGATCTAGCGGACGAAGTCGGGATGAAAGCCGGTCTGGGCGTCCCCGTTATCGTCGACGGCGAGGTCGCGGTCGTCCTCGAATTCTACATGTTCGAACGCCGGACGGCCGACGAGCGCCAGGTCGACACCGTCAGTTCGGTCGCCGCGGAACTCGGCAGTTTCGTCGCCCAGAAACGAGCCGAGGACGCTCTCAACCGCGAGCGAGACCTCCTCGAACAGATGATGGAGTCCGCACCGGTCGGTATCTCGGTACTCTCGTCAAACGGCGAGATCGATCGGGCTAATTCGCGTTCACTGGCCTTACGCGGCCTTTCTGACGAGGATATCGGGCGGTTTCACGTCGGCGATCAGACGTTTTACGACCAGGCCGGTGAGCCGATACCGTTCGAGGACCAACCGTTTGCGAAGGTGATCGAGACCGGCGAGCCAGTCTACGACTGGACGGCTCAGGTCGAACTTCCGGACCGTTTCAATCGATCTATCTCGATCAACGCAGCGCCGATCCTGAACAGCGACGGGGACATCGAACAGGTAGTGTCCGTCGAAGAGGACATAACGGAAATCCGGGAACAGTACCGGGCGATAACGGAGGCGGCGAGCGACGTAATCATCACCGTCGACGAGACCAGTACGGTCCGGTCGGTGAATCCGGCTGTCGCCGACGTGTTCGGATACAGCCAGGCGGAACTCACCGGTGAATCGTTGGCTAAACTCATGCCCGAGGACCTGACCGAACAACACGACGAAGCATTGCGGCGATATCTCGAAACGGGTGAGCGTACCATCGACTGGGACTACGTCGAACTTCCCGGAGTGCGCGCGGACGGAACGGACGTCCCGCTGGCGATTTCGTTCAGCGAGATCGAGCATGAGGGTGACACGCTCTTCACCGGCATCATCAGGGACATCACCGACCGAAAGGAACGCGAGTCGGAACTCGAACTGTTCCGGAATCTCATCGACCACTCCAACGACGGGGTGTTCGTCATCGACCCCGAAACGGCGCAGTTGCTGGACATCAACGATACGGCCTGCCATCGACTCGGCCGCGACCGGGCGGAACTGCTCGACATGACGGTACTGGACATCGAGACGAATCTCCCCGACTTCGATGCTTTCCAGGACCACGTCAAAGAACTCCGGGCGAAGGACTCACTGACGTTCGAGGGGGCTCACCGGCGGGCGGACGGAACTACAGTCCCCGTAGAGGTCAACGTCACTCACGTGGAACTCGACCAGGAGTACATGCTCGCCGTCGCCCGAGACATCACCGAGCGCATGAAGTACCAGCGAAAACTCGAGGAGTCCAACGAGCGCCTCGAACAGTTCGCGTACGCGGCTTCGCACGACCTCAAAGAACCGCTTCGGATGGTTTCGAGCTACCTCCAGTTGATCGAGAAACGGTACGCCGACGAACTCGAGGAGGACGGACGGGAGTTTCTCGACTTCGCGGTCGACGGGGCCGACCGGATGGGCGAGATGATCGACGGATTACTTGAGTACTCCCGAGTCGACACGCAGGGCGAACCGCTCGAACCGGTCGAACTGGACGCGGTCGTAGAGGACGTCCTCGAAGACCTACAGTTCCGTATCGAGGAAAGCGACGCCGAGATAACGACGGAGTCACTGCCGCGCGTAGAGGGCGACGCCAGCCAACTGCGGCAGGTGTTCCAGAACCTCGTCAGTAACGCGATCGAATACAGCGACGACGGACCGCTGCGGATCCACATCTCCGGCGAAACCGAGGGGAACAAGCAAACGATCTCCGTCTCCGACAACGGGATCGGTATCGACCCCGACGACACCGAACGGATATTCCGGGTGTTCCAGCGACTACACAGTCCGGAGGAACACGCCGGAACCGGCATCGGTCTGGCGCTCTCTCGGCGTATCGTCGAACGCCACGGCGGCGACATTTGGGTCGACTCCGAGCCCGGAGAGGGATCGACGTTCTCGTTCACGCTGCCGCCGGCTGAGGACTGATCCGCGCGGCTCGCCGTGCCGTTGAGGTGATCCTGACGAGACTGTTTTCAGACCCGACCGCACGGCCGACGAGGCCGACGCGACGGCGACGGAGAGACAGGACTTAGGTGCCGGCACGGCAACTCCCCGCTATGGACACGACGGAGGCGTTCGTCGGACTGGAGTGCCTGGACTGCGGCGAGACGTTCGACGCCGAGACGGCGACTCACCGCTGCCCCGACTGCGGCGGTATACTCGACCCGACCTACGACTACGACGCAGTCGAGTTAGACCGCGACACGCTCGCCGAGCGACCGTTCGAAACGATGTGGCGCTACGAGGAACTGCTCCCGTTCACGCGGGACGCTGCCGTGACGATGGACGAGGGGGCGACCCAACTCGTCGAGTGTCCCGCCCTGGCCGACGAACTCGGCGTCGGGCGCGTCCTGCTCAAAGACGAGGGGCGTAATCCGACCGGGACGTTCAAGGACCGCGGGCAGACGGTCGCCGTCACCGCCGCCGCACAGCACGAGGCGGAGGACGTGGCGCTCGCCTCCGCGGGCAACGCCGGGCAGGCCGCGTCGGCGTACGCCGCCCGCGCTGGCCTCGACTCGCACGTCTTTCTTCCCTCGCGCGCCGGGTTCACGAACAAGGCGATGGTGAACGTCCACGGCGGCGACATGACCGTCGTCGGCGGTCGCATCGGCGACGCCGGCGCGGCCTACGATGACGCGATGGACGACAACGACGACTGGTACTCGCTACAGACGTTCCAGACGCCTTACCGCCACGAGGGGAAAAAGACGATGCTGTACGAGATAGTCGAACAGGAGGACTGGACGGTTCCGGACGCCGTTGTCTACCCGACCGGCGGCGGCGTCGGCCTCGTCGGCATGCACAAGGGCGCGAAGGAACTTCGCGATCTGGGGCTGACCGACGAACTGCCGGCGATGTACGCCGCGCAGTCGGCGGGGTGTGCGCCTATCGTCGACGCGTTCGAGCGCGGCCTCGACCGCCACGAACCGACGGAGACGCCCGACACCATCTGCGGCGGTATCGAGATCCCGGACCCGGGCGCGAGTCCGCTGATCCTCGATGCGCTCCGCGAGAGCGGCGGCGGTGCGGTCGCGACCGACGACTCCGAGATCCTTGAGAGCGCCATCGCCGTCGCCCAGAACGAAGGGCTGGAGATGGGAGCGACCTGCGCGGCGGCGGCAAGCGGCGCGTGGGAGCTCTCGGAACGGGGCGAGTTCGACGAGGACGACACCGTTGTTCTGCTGAACACCGGCGCGGGCAACAAGGACGACGACATCCTGCGGAGCCACCTGATGGGACAGGGCGTGTAACACGAACTTTTGCGCTGTCGTTCGGAAACCGCTCCGCTGTTCCCGCGACGACGAGACGGCTCGGCCGTCTCGAACCACCGCGTGCCGAGCGGTCCGCCGGCGGCGGGCCGCTCGCAGTCCTCGCAGAACGCTCGACCGAACTCACTCCTCTCGCTACGTTCGCGCCGTTCAATGGTCGTACTCAAGAACCCGAGATCCGTGGCATCGCTGGGCTCTGCGATTGCCGCTGAGACCGCTCCTGTGTTCGTTCGCGGGTACATCGCTTGCAGCAGGCCTGCCCTCCCCCGTCGACGCGCGCCTCGGCGGTCGGCGACGCGCGTCCGGCCGACCTCTCAGCGACACAATGTTTTGACTGCAAAACACTTATGTTTAGATGTGTCTAATCCTTGGTTGAGAATGTTGAGCGACGTGATGGAAGATTATCTGAAAGCGATCTACTACCTGGAGCGGGACGAGGGCGCGCCCATCGGAACGTCGCGGCTCGCGGAGTATCTGGACGTTACCGCGCCCACTGTCACCAGCATGGTCGACAGTCTGGAGGAGCGCGGACTGGTGGACCGCGAGAAGTACAAGGGCGTCGAACTGACGGCGGACGGCGAGACTGTCGCGGTGGAGGTTGTTCGCCATCACCGACTACTGGAGGCGTATCTCACCGAACACCTCGACTACGACTGGTCCGAGGTCCACGACGAGGCCGACGCGCTCGAACACCACATCAGCGAGGAGTTCGAGCGCCGGGTCGCGAACGCGCTCGGGGACCCGGAGGTCGACCCGCACGGCGATCCGATCCCGAGTCCGGATCTGACACCGCCCGACGAGGGAACCGGAACGCGCCTCGACGAACACGGCGAGAACGAACGGCTCAAAGTCGAACGCGTGAGCGACCGGGACGCCGACGAACTGGCCTACCTGCAGGACGCCGGTGTCGTCCCCGGAACGGTGCTCGAAATCACCGATGTCGCGCCGTTCGGGATGGTGACCGTCGATGTCGATGGGGACGAACAGAGCCTCCCTGAGTCCGTCGCCCGTTCGATCCGCGTGTCGGTTGCGACCGATAGCGACGAGTCGGTGGTCGAGGAAGCATGACAAGTTGGATCGACGTGCTCGTCATCGCGTTCACGGCCCAACTGCTCGCGCTTCCGGGCGAGAAGGGGCAGTTCGTCATCGCCGGGCTTGCGACGAAGTACCGCCCCGTCATCGTCGTCGCGGGTGCCGCGTGTGCGTTTGCCGGATGGACCGTTCTTGAGATAGCCCTGGGTCGGGCGCTTCAGGGGGCCCTCCCCGAAACGTACCTCGACATCGCCACCGCCGTCCTGTTCGTCCTGTTCGCGGGGATGCTTCTCTACTCGATCCCCGAGACGGACGCTCCGATGGTCACCGACGGCGGCCTGCTAACTGATATCGACGTCGCTGGCGACGGTCGGGCCGCCGGGTTCGTTCCGTCCTTTTCTGTGATGGCGCTCGGCGAGTTCGGCGACAAGACCCAACTGATAACTATCGGCCTCGCCGCGCAGTACGCCGCCGGGTCGGCTATCTGGGCGGGCGAGATGCTGGCTATCGTCCCCGTGAGCATGGTCAACGCCTACTGCTTCCACCGCTTCGCCCACTTGATGGAGGAGTACAACGTCAAGCGGTATCTCTATCTGCTCTCCGCGGTCGTCTTCCTGGCTTTCGCCGCCGACATCACCGCGGACCTGACGTTCGGCGTCTCCGTGCTTCCGCTGTAGGCTCCCGTGCGGACGAAGCGGCGACTCCGGCCGCTGTCGGACAGTTTTTCACGGCTCACTGGGGTATGTATGGGTATGTCGATGCTGACGTCTTCCGTCGCCGGAGTCGTCTTCGGTGTCGCCCTCGCCGCTCCGCCGGGCCCCATGAACGCGATTATCGCCGAAGAGAGCGTTCTGCGGGGATGGCGGTCGGGGTTCTGGGCCGGACTCGGCGCGATGACGGCGGACGCGGTCTTCTTCGTGCTTGCGCTGTTCGGGGTCGTCGCCGCCGTCGAGCGCCTTCCGACGCTCCGAGCGGTGATGGTCGGCATCGGCGGACTGTTGATGCTCTACTTCGCCTACGGCGCGTTTACGGAGGCGTCGGGCGGGTTCACCGGTGACGCGGCAGAGACGGATAAGGGGTTCCGCAAGGCGTTCGTACTGGCGCTGACGAACCCGTACCAGATCGTCTTCTGGCTGACGATCGGCGTCGGCCTGTTAGAACCCGGAACGCTCGACGTGTTCGCTCCGGTGCCGTACATCGGCGAAGCGCTCGCAGGGACGTTCGTCGTCGAAACGGGATCGCCGGCGCTTCTGGTCGGATTCTTCGGCGGGATCGTGCTCTGGGTTGTGGGATTCCCTGCGGCGCTCGTGAGCGCCGGACGACGGACTGACGCGTTCGCGCCCGCCGTGGCGTACGTGAGCGCCGCCGTGCTGGCCGGGTTCGGCGTCGTCTTCCTGTCGGATGCCGCCGGAACGCTGCTTTAAAACGCCGGTTCGTCTATCGCGGATACCTCGTCCGAGAGCCACTCCCGGAACCATTTGACGCGCTTGAGTCGGCGGTAGGCGATGCTCTCGGCCGTGTCGGTCTGGACGCGGTCGGCGGCGTCCCGACCGCGTTCGAGGACGCGGTCGACCATCTCGGCGGCGTCCATGTGGGTCCGTGCCTCGTACCCCATCCGCAGCAACATCAGCGCGGTCCCGTTCGCGCCGACCTTGTCGAGCAGGTCGGCTTCGACGAGACACTGCGTCTCTAACGGCAGGTCCGAGAGGTCGCCCTGATAGGAGTGTTCGGCGACGGAGTTACACACGGCGTCGACGAACGACTGCGGGTAGTCTCCGCGGGACTGCAGATACTCGCGGGCGACGCGGGCACCTTCCTCGGCGTGGATGTCCTGTTCGGCGTCCAGTTTGGCGACGTCGTGAAACAGTGCGGCGACGCGAGTGACGTCGACGTCTGCCCCTTCGGCCCGTGCGATCTCCTCCGCGAGTTCGACGACGTTCAGGATGTGGTTGTGGCGGTAGTCTGCGGAGTGCCAGGGATACCATCGCATCCGTCCCCCCTCGTCCTCGTTTTCGACACTGGCCGAGAGATACTCGAAGACAAAGGCGGCCATCCGGTCGAGTTCCTCGTCGGTAACGCGGGACTCCTTTATCTCAACCCCCACGATACCACCCCCATAGCGTAGATCCGTTACTCATTGGTGTGTATACAAACGTTTGTTCGACTCTTTAGCGTTACGACACCTCGAATGATACTGTCTGCCGTCCCTGTTTCGACTAGGACGGCCCCGCAATTTTCCGGGCCGTCCCTACGGAACGCTTCGCTGACAACCGCACGTCAGTGTATAAGTACCGTCGAATCCTGGCATCGGACGTGACCGAACCGCTCTATCTCGATCTATCGGACAAGTGCGAGTTCGAGGCGACCGTCGAGCGCGTCGCCGACGACAGCATCGTCCTCGACAGGACGCTGTTCTATCCGGAAGGCGGCGGACAACCTCCCGACGAGGGGACGCTCTCCGCCGACGGTCAGACGTGGCGCGTAACCGATGTCCAGAAGCGAGACACTATCTATCACGCCGTCGACGGGGATCCGCCGGCGGCGGGGACAGCTGTCTCCGGCGAACTCGATTGGGACCGCCGCCGGGCGCACATGCGCTATCACACCGCCCAGCACCTCCTCTCGGCGCTGTTGCTGGCTGAGTACGATGCGGAGACGACAGGTAATCAGCTGTACGCCGACCGGGCCCGGATCGACTGCGCGTACGACCGCTTCACAGAGGCGGATCTCGCGGACATCACGTCGCGGATGAACGAACTGATCGAGCGGTCCATTCCGGTCGAGTGGTACGAACTGGACAGGGATGTAGCAGAGGAACGCCTCGACCCTGACCGCACCCGGATCCACCTGCTGCCCGACAGCATCACCGAGGTCCGGATCGTGGAGATAGGGGAATACGACCGCACCGCCTGCGCCGGCACTCACGTCTCGAACACCGCCGAGATCGGTCGGTTCGAGGCGACGGGACGGGAGACGAAGGGACCAGAGGAGGAACGGCTCTCGTTCGCCCTGTCGTCGTAGTTCCTCCCGCCCGCCGACCGCGAACCGCCACAGCGTTTTCCCCGCGGCCGGACGAACCGTCACGCATGAACGTGCGACAGGTCATCCCGCGCGACGCCATCCCGAGTGTGGACGACCCCGAGTTCGTCGACAAGTACGACGGTGATCCGGACGACCAGGTCGTCGCGCTTACGGACGCGACACCACCGAAGGCCTATCCGGTACGGTACCTGCACTATCACGAGATAGTCAACGACGTGATCGCGACGCCCGAGGCCGACCGTCCCGTCGCCGTCACCTGGTGTCCGCTCTGCGGTAGCGCCGTCGTCTACGACCGCGAGGTCGGCAGGGGGACCTCTGTCGACTCCCCGATGGGAGCGGACGGCGACTCGAAAGTCTCGACTTTCGGAGTCTCGGGAAAACTGGCCGACGACGACCTGGTGATGTACGACCGCGAAACCGAAAGCGAGTGGAAGCAGTCGAGCGGCGAGGCCATCGCGGGCGTTCTGGCGGGGGAGAGCCTGCGGGTTCTCCCGGCCGCGATGACGACCTGGGAGCGGTTTCGCGATTCGAACCCGGACGGCGTCGTTCTGGCGCCCCCCGGCGGCGAGAGCGAGGCCAGCGGCGAGGGTTCCGACCCCGAACCGATCGAGTACGACCAGGCTCCGTACGAGTCGTACTTCGAGACTGAGGGGTTCGGTCTGGCGGCACACCGTGGCGGCGACGGAGAGCGTGAGTGGGATCATCCGAACCTCGACCCGAAGGACGTCGTCCTCGGAATCGAACGCGGCGGCGACGCCCTCGGCGTTCCCCGTCGCCGCGTCGAGGAGGCCGGCGGCGTCGTCCACGTCGCGGTCGGTGGGACGGAGATAGCGGTCTTCTCGACGGCCGATGGCATCCACGCGTTCGAGACGGGTCTGCGGTTCGACCCCGTTGATACCGACTCCGCTGACGAAGAGCGGTTTTACGCGGACGGCACGCGCTGGTCCGGAGCGACCGGGGAGAGCCGGGACGGTCGGTCGCTGGACAGGGCCCCGACGCGCCGCCTGTTCGCGTTCGCATGGCGCGACGACCACGGGGACGCGTTTTTCGGGTCAGATGACCGCGACGCGGCGTAGGCGCTGGCTTCCGGTGCCGTACACGGTGCATTACTAATGCGATACCGCTTCTTGAACTGAGTGTGCCGTGGCTGGGTACGTGCGAGAGCCCACCGGCTTTGCCGGCCCCGGGAACGGGTTGTAGGTTCGACTCCTACCCGCGGCGTCGCTGTGACGGTCCGTTCGACTGAGCCGTAGCAGTCCTACCGGAACTGCTCACCGATCTCTGTTGTCACTTTAGTCGTCATGGCTGTTGTCACTCTAGTAACAACAGATCTGTTCGGATCGTTCGAATGACAATCAGCTTAAAAGAGGCCTGCCAGTACCCGATAGGTAGTGATGGACCGCTTGCAGCGATTTAGCGGGACTGGAACCGTCCGAACTGATGGGGGTGATCGTTCGGTCGACGAGTTGAGCGAGGCGCTCGCTGACCCACGACGACGGATCGTCGTTAGCGCGCTTCTCGACGCCGACAGTTCTGTCCCTGTCGCAGATATCGTCGACCGGATCGCCGACGAGAAACAGAGGGATACTGACCGCGACGGTTCGCCGCCGGACCGCCAGCGGATCCGGACCTCGCTCGTACAGGTCCACATCCCGAAGCTCTTCAGGGCAAACGTCGCGAGTCACGACGACGACGCCGGGACAGTCGTCCCGAAACCGGCGTTGGACGACACGCGGGCGTTGTTGAAACCAGCTGATAGCTCTGGCGGGTCGGTATAACTGATTGTATGAGGGACTACTAGTATGACATCCGACGATGACGCTGTCACGGCGCTCGAATCGGTTGGTTTGACCGAGTACGAGGCTCGCTGTTTCGTCGGGCTCTCTCGGATACGCAAGGGCACCGCCAAGGAGATAAGCCAGCTCTCGGACGTGCCACGGTCGCGCGTGTACGACGCCCTCGAACGTCTGCACGAACGCGGCCTGGTCGACGTCCAGCAGTCCGAACCGCGGGAGTACCAGGCGGTCGAAACTGAGACGGCCCTCTCCGTGTTCGACCGCGACTTTCGGACGACTCTTGACGAGGTCGACGAGGCGCTCGGCAACGTCGACACCGACCGTCGGCTAGAGAAACAAGGTGTCTGGGCAATCGCGAATCGGGACCACGTGATCGACCGCACCGAGACCCTCCTCGACGACGCCGAGACGGAAGTGTATCTCCTCGTCGGTCACGAGGGGGGCGTCGACGAGGAAGTGTTCGACAAGATCGACGAACTCGCACGGAACGACGTCGACGTCCTCGTCGAGGTCCCATCCGAGTCGGCCAAAAAACAGGTTCTGGACGTGATCCCGGCCGCGACGGTGTCCGTGTACGAGTCGCTCGACGTGATGCCACCCGAACAGGGGCACAAACCGAGCCACATCGTCATGGTCGACCGCAACGCGATCCTTCTGAGCGCCGCACGGGAGGGTGACCTGCCCGGCGTCATCGAACAGACGGGCATCTGGTGTCGCGGCGTCGACCACGGACTGCTGGTGTGGATCCGCGGTCTGTTGACCGCGAGGATCGACGACAGTGACGCGTTCGATTACCGCGGAGAGATCGGACTGACCTCCGACGAAGACGCGGCGAGAACCGAAGACGGATCCGACGGGGGCTGACCGGCGACGCGGGTCACCGTACCGACGTGTCGTCCCGCCCCAGAGACCTACAGCGAAACCGACGACAGGTCAGCGTCGACATCGTCGACGTGTTCGTTGAACGCCTCGACGAACCCGACGACGCCGTCGAGGTTCGCCCGGAGGTCCGCTGGCGACGGCGGGCCGTACTGCGAGAGTATGTAGATGCCGCCGTCGCCGCCCACGCGGAGGTACGAGGTTTCGGACCCGTCTCGCTTCAGTTTCCAGCGTTTCCCGTCGACTCGGGCGGTGAACTCGCCGTAGTCGCTCCCCTCGTACCGGTGGAGTTCACCGGCCATCGCGTTCGCTACCTCGCGGACCTGTGCGACGATCCTGTCGCGCTCGGCGGCGACTTCCTGAGTTGATTCCACCGCCGGGAACGACGCGGATACGTCATCCAGAGTGCCCTCTAACGACCGTACGTACTCGTTCCACGCCGCGACGAACGCGTCGTAGTCCTCCATCGCCTCTGCGAGTTCGTCTGGATCCGGTGGCTGTTGTGTCGATACGACGTACGTCTCGCCGCCGGAACGGCCGGAAAACCGGAGGTATTGGAGGACGCCGGCCTCGTACTTGATCGCCCACTCCCCGGCGTCGGTACTGAACGTTTCCGTTCCGTAGTCATCGCCCCGAAGCAGTGCAAGTTCGCGCGCTATCTGGCCCGCGTGGTCGGTTACACGCGCGACGACCTCGTCGCGTCGCTCTGCGGCCGTCTGGGCATCAGCCACGTCCGCGTCGGTTCCCTCAGTCATCCGTTTCGAGGACGGGTGCTGCGGGGATAACTTCGTCGGACGGTTCGCTTTCGGGTCGTCGCGGGAACTCAGCAGTCGCTACTGACTTCCGTACGGAAGTCAGTCGGACGTCTGTCGCTTCTGCGACTGACTCCCGCTGGCGGTGTCGTACGGCACGTCCACGCGGACATCGCCCGCGCTGTCGACGGTGATACTGTACTGTTCGTACCTGAACTCGACGGTAGTCTCGTCCGGGTGAGAACTCCGGAGGAACGCGTCGAGCGCGTCGAGGTCGATGGCGTCGTAAAGCGGCGGTTCGAGATCTGTCGGGTCTACGTCTTCGATGCTTGCGATCCGTTTCGCGATTTCGACTCCGACTGGCCCCTCGCTGTGCATAACACCTCTTCTGCCCGCCGATACATAAATCATGTTGGCCGTTTGATATTCACCACCACAGAAGGTGAAAACCTGCACGCAAGCGTCTAGTTGTCCCGGGGCAGACTGACCGCGTCGGCACGAACCGGACGGCTAGAGCGGAGCAATCAGACCTGTTCTCTAGCGGTAGCGAGGACGGCCCGGACGGCCGCTGCGTCGTTTAGCTCGCACCGCTTCTCGTCGTGGTCGTAGCTCACGACCCCCGCCTCGGCCAGTCGCGGCAGGTGATTATGGCAGAGCGCTATCCGGGCGCTGGACAGCGAGGCCGAGTCCCGACGCTCAGCGATCCGCTCCGCGAGTTCGCGGACGGTGACCGTCACGTCCGATTCGAGTTCGTCGATAACGGTCCGTCTGTGCGGATGTGCGAGCAGATCGAACACTTCGTCGAACTCTTCTACCGTCCGTTCGCGGGAGACCGCGGTGCGGTTTTCAGCGTTCATATATCTTCACCTTCCGGAGTGGTGAATTCCTATATTCTAATTCACGGCACAACCTATAAAAACTTCACCCCAACTATTTAGCGTTCCAGAGAGCGAACGCTGTCTCCGTCGCTATCGACCCGACGCGATGAGGCGCTCTCGGAGGCGGGGCAGCGACTACCGCTCCGAGAGACTGCACCGTCTGAGTTCGAACGCTCCGTCGGTCCGGGCCACTTCCGCGAACAGTTCGCGCTCGTCTCCGTCGTCCAGAATATCGACGTACCGGCACGTCCCGAAGCTGTTGAGCCCGGTTTCGCCGCCGCTGACGGGTGCAGAGAGCGCGGGTTCGTCAGGGGTGGTGTCGACCGGCCGCCGGAGGTCCCGGGCTATCGCGACGCCGGTCCGGAGGTTCCACGTCGCGCCGTAATCGCCGGTGGCGCTCCCGTCGTAGAAGACGAGCCACACGGGGGCGTCCGGCGCGGGGCAGACTGCAGTGACGCGGGTGTGGTGGTCGTGCCATCCACTCCGGCCGAGGACCGGGTTGGTCTCCGCGCGCGTCCAGGTTTCGCCGTCCGCGCTCGTCGCCAGGTGGGCCTGCTCGGAGACGCCGTCGTGGCCCGCGTAGAACATGTAGTAACGGCCGCCGAGCGTGACGATGCAGGGGTCCTTGACGGTCTCCTCGTCGGTCGTTCCCGGTTTCGGGACGAGTACGTCCCGTGCGGTGCCCGGGTCGAATCCGGACGGATCGGTTGCGGCGTCGAGTTTCTGGACGGTCCAGTCGTTTTCGCCGTGTTCCACGGGAAGATAGCAGTGCAGGTCGTCGGTCCGCGGGTCAGTGACCAGCGCGGGGCGCTCGACGCTGACCGCGCCGAGGGCGTCCGCCGTGAGACGGACTCGCTCGTCGAACTCGTTCGGTGCAGTCCGCTCGTACACAGCAACAGCGTAGCCCCGCCTTTCGGGGTCACGCCACCGGACGGCGAGATAAGTCGTTCCGTCGTGCCGGTGGACGCAGGGCGCTCCGACCCAGTGGCCCTCGCCCCCGTCCGGCGGTTCGAACACCGTTTCCGCGCCGTCGAGGTCGACCGCCGGAAGGCGTGCGTACCCGGTCATCACCGGTCACCCTCGGGTGCGGCAGCCTCCGATTTGGCCTGCTCACCCGTCGCGATCCGCTGCCCCGTGTCGGCGTCGAAGGGGTGGAGCCGCTCGGGTGGGAACCGGACCGCCAGCGTTTCGCCGACGCTGACGGAACTGTGTCCGGGGACTCGGGCGGTGATTTCCGGACAGCCCGCCGCTTCGAGGTAGACGTACCTGTCCGCGCCGCGGAACTCGTCGAAGGCGACGGTCGCGTCGAACCAGCCGTCGTCCCGACGCCGCTCGGGTTCTACCTCGACGTGTTCGGGGCGGATACCGAGCACCACCGCGCTGTCGTCCTCGATGCCGCCGACACCGACGGGCACGGTCTGTGAGTCGTTGGTCTCCTCGCCTGCGGGTTCGACTCCCGCGGTCGCGGCCTGTGGGTCGGCAGCGTCTTCGTCACTCCCTATCTCCACTGCGTCCACGTCGGAATCGTACCGTCCGCGGAGGAGGTTCATCGCGGGACTACCGACGAACCCCGCAACGAACACCGATGCGGGTGACCGGTAGACTTCCTCGGGGGTCCCGACCTGCGCTATCCGGCCGTCCCGTACGACGGCCACGCGGTCACCCATGGTCAGCGCCTCGGCTTGGTCGTGCGTGACGTGAACCGTCGTGACGCCGAGGTCGTCCTGTAGGCGGGCAATTTCCGTCCGCATCCGCTCGCGGAGGCTCGCGTCGAGGTTCGCTAGCGGTTCGTCGAGCAGGAACGCCGCGGGTTCGGTGACGATCGCGCGACCCAGCGCGACGCGCTGTTTCTGCCCACCCGAGAGTTCGTCGATGGACCGGTCTACCAGCCCGCCGATCTCCAGTATCTCGGACACGTCCTGAACGCGGTCGTCGGCGTCGTCGTACCCCTGCATCCGAAGGTCGAACGAGAGGTTCTCGCGGACGGTCAGGTGCGGAAACAGCGCGAAGTCCTGAAAGACGAGGCTGACGTCGCGCTTGCGGGCGGGCAGGTCGGTCACGCGTCGCCCGTCGATCACTACCTCGCCAGCATCGGGGTGCTCCAGGCCGGCTACCGTCCGGAGCAACGTCGTCTTCCCGCATCCGGACGGGCCGACGAGGACGAGCAACTCCCCGTCGCGGACGCGGAGGTCGACGCCCGTCACCGCCGTCACTCCGTCGTACGATACGTCGATACCGTCGAGTTCGATGTCGGTCATGGTCGGTCACTCTCAGTGTCTGTCGCCGTCATCTCCGCCCTCCACCGAACCGGCCCGAAAGCCCGGCGACGAACTGGCGCTGGAAGGCGGCGACCAACACCAGTACTGGGAGCATCGCCCAGAGGCTCGCCGCCCCGAGAAGCGGCCAGTTCACGACCCCTCTGCGGGAGATGAACTCGTAGAGCCCCACCGGGAACGTCCACACCGCCTGGCTGGACGTGAACGTGAGCGGGATGACGAACTGGTTCCACGAGACTACGAACGCGAAGACGGCCGTCGCCCCGACGGCGGGACGCGCCAGCGGGAGGACAACGAGAAACGCCCGCAGTCGCGTCGCGCCGCCGACGCGGGCGGCTTCTTCGAGTCCCTCCGGGAGGGTGTCGAAGTACTCCTTGATCAGCCAGATACCGACGGGGACGACCATCACGGTGTCAGTGACTATCACGACGGCCAGCGTGTCGAGCAGCCCGGCGGCCGCGAACAGCTGATACAGCGGCGTGACGAGGGCGAGCAGGGGTATCATCTGGACGAGTAGTACCGCGAGCATGAACGCTCGCTCGTACCGCAGGTCGTATCGGGAGAGCGCGTACCCCGCCGGCGTCGCGATGACGACGGCCAGAACCACCGTCAGGGCGGAGACGACGACGCTGTTTACGAAGTACGTCGGGAACGCGGTTTCGGCGAGGACGGCAGTCAGGTTATCGAACGTCACCCGGCTGGGAAACAGCGGCGGCGGCACTTCGATCCCCTCCTGTGGACGGAACGCGGCCGAGAACAGCCAGTACAGCGGGAGCGCGATGAACGCCGCGCTCGTCGCGAGGGTGACCACCGTCGCGACACGGGCGGCCGTCCGCTCCGGGTAACGACGGGCGGCACGCAGTCGGTCGCGAGCGTGATACCGCAACGCTATCAGACGAGACCTCATCGCGCACCCCCGTTGCCACGGTCGAACGCGACCAGATAGAGCACGACGACGGCGACGTTGAGTCCGAACAGGATCACCGCGACAGCGTTGGCCCGCCCGAACGCCCCCACATCGAACGCCGTCTCGTACATGTACAGCGACAGCACCTCGGTCGCGTGGAGCGGACCGCCGCCGGTCATGACGAAGACGATGTCGAAGACGTTCACGGTGAACAGTGTGACCAGCACGAGGTTCATAGCGACGAACGGCCACAGCAGCGGGACGGTAACGTGGCGGACGGTCTGGACCGGGGACGCGCCTCCGACGTCGGCGGCCTCGTACAGTCGCGACGGGATGCTCTGGAGGCCACTGGTCTGGAAGATGAGCGAGAACGGGACCCCGCGCCAGACGGTGGCGACGATGACGGCGGCCATCGCCCACCGGGTGCTGTTGAGCCAGGTCGGCGGGGTCGCGACGCCGAGCGCCCGCAACGTCTCGTTGACGATCCCCATCCGCGGGTGGAACATGAACTGCCACGAGAAAGCGACGATGACGCCCGTCGTCGCCCACGGGAGGACGAACGCCAACCGGAACAAGCGCGTCAATCGACCGCCGAGCCACCGCCGTTCGAGCAACAGCGCGAGCCCCAGGCCCACGGCGACCTGTCCCAGCACGCTCGCGCCGACGAACACGACGGTGTTTCGCATCACCGTCGCGAAAACGGGGTCCGAGACGACGGTGGCGTAGTTCGACACCCCGACGAACTGCTGGTCGGACAGGTTGATGAGTACCACCTCGTGGAGGCTGAGTTCGACTGCCCGGACGACCGGATACACGACGAGAAACGCGACGAGAGCGAGCGCGGGGACGAGAAAGAGATACGGGAGACGACGGTCGACGGCCTCGAAGACGCGTTCCGTTAGAGTGAGGGCCGGTTCTCGCCGAGCGACTGTAGAGCCGTCCGGTTCTCGGTGGTCGGGTCGCGTGGTCCCGGCGTCGTCAGTCATCCGAGTTTCGACCGTACCTCCTCTGCGGCCGCGTTCAGCGCTGTCTCGGGCGCTTGCTCGTCGAACGCTACCTGCTGGAGGGCGGGGCCGAGCGAGTCGGCGACGACCGGCCAGTTCCGGACGGGCCGTAGCCTCGTTTCGGACAGGATGTCGCGGACGGTATCGGCGTAGAGGATCTCGGCCCACACCTCGTCCTCGTCCTGAAGCGACTCTCTGGTTGGGATCTCTCCGGCCTCGGCGGCAAGGTGTTGCATGAACTCCTGCTCCGTCGCGATTCGGAGGAAGTCCCGCACGACGCCGGGATGGTCGGTGTCCTCGAACGCGGTCCACACGTGGCCGCCGCTCATCGTCGCCGTCTCTCCCCCCGCCGGCCGAGGTGTGGGCGCGAAGCCGAACCGCTCGACCATCTCGGGGTTTTCGTTGCCGAGGTTGCGCCAGAAGTAGTCCAGCCACGACCCCTCGACGACGGTGATGGCGTACTGCCCCTGAAGGAACTCGCGGGCGGTCTGTGCGCTGTTTCGATACGCCGGGTCCGGCGGACCCACGCGCCGGCCGTTGTAGAGGTCGTCGAGGAACGCGGCGGCCGACGCGCCCGGCGATTCCTGAAAGCGGGGTTCGGTGCCGTCGTCGCTCATCACGCTCCCGCCCGCCGAGAAGAGGTTCACGGTCCAGCGGCCGCCGTTGACGAACTGGGTCGCGCCGTACCTGCCGGGCGGGTCGTGGAGGGTCTCGGCGGCGTCTAACAGTTCCGGCAACGTCTCCGGCGGAGATTCGGGGTCAAGACCCGCGTCCTCGAACGCCGCTTTGTTCCAGTACATCCCGCGAACGTCTGTCGTCGTCGGAAAGGCGTACTGATGCCCGTCGAATCGAGTGGTTTCGACGAACGGGTCGAGGAAGTCGTCGAGGTCGGTGTCGTCCGCCACCGCGTCCAGTTCGAGGAGAACGCCGGCGTCGACGAACGTGCCGAGCCAGATCTGGTCGAGCGCCGCGATGTCGGGCGCGTTCCCGCCGCCGACGCGCGTCTGTAACTGGCTCCGCATGTTCTCGTAGGGGATCTGGGTGAACTGGAGGTCGACCTCGTCGTCGTACGCCGCGTTCAGTTCGTCGACGATAGGCTGAAACGTCTCTTTCGTCCGTGCGCCGGCTACCTCGACGTATTCGAGCGTGATACCGGTACCACCGCTAGTCCCCAGAATCCGCGAACACCCCGAGATCCCCGCGAGGCCGCTACTCCCCACTGCAGCGAGTAGCGACCGCCTGCTTGCGGTCGGCCGCTCGGCGGAATGTCCAGCGGCAAACATCTTCGTCAACCACAGGAACTCCCTCCCGCATAAACGTAGGGAATCGGTCCACAGTGCGGCTGTTGACCACCACGTGTAGTGGTGAATATAAAAACCCTTTTGCCGCTCCCCTCGGAGTCGGGACTGTGAACACTCTGGTGGACGGCGTGACGTACCTCGTCGCCGACGATCGATCCGACGCGGGAGGGCTGTACCACGGCGATACGCGCTATCTCCTCCCGTTGGCCGTGGATGTTGCGGGGATCGATCTGACGCTGGTCAGCGACGACCGCCGCCCGCCGACGCGACGGACGAGACGGTACGCGAGCGTCGGAACGACGGTAAACGAGATCTCCGACACCGTCACGACCAAGCACGCGACCGTCGCCCTGACCCGCCGACAGACGGTCACCGAAGGCGCGGTAGTCGAGCAGTTCGACCTGCACAACCACTTTCCGGAGGAGCGAACGTTCGAGGTCACGGTTCGCTTTGACGCCGATTTCACCGACATCTTCGAGGTCCGCGGGATCCACGAGGCGACCGACCGAGCGGTCAGTACGACCGTCGACGACCGCACCGTCACGTTCGCCTCCGACCAGGCGGACGGGAACGGGGGGACGACACCCTTGGAGACGACAGTTACGTTCGACGCCGAACCGACGCGTCTCGACCACTGCACGGCGACGTTTTCCCCGACGCTCTCGCCGCAGGAGCGCTGGCGTACCACCGTCGAGGTTGTCCCCCGCGGCGAGTCCACCGTTCGGGCGACGCCGTCACCTGCGGGCGACGGAGCGGCGGAAAGCGGTGAGGGGGCAGTCGGCGAGACGAGCAACGTCGACAGTGACGGACCACTCAGCGAGACGAGTAACGGCGACGCTCACCGTGAGCGCGTGGCGGCTGACGAGGGGCGGCCGGAAACTCCGGGAACTCGCCGCGACGGCCCGTTTATCCTGGACGGGCCGATCCGTACCGGGAACGCGGAGTACGACCGGATCTTTCGACAGGCTCGCCGGGACGTATCGGCACTGACGACCGTCACCGATCAGGGGCCGGTGCCCCTTGCCGGCGCTCCCTGGTTCGTCACAGTGTTCGGCCGCGACTCCCTGCTTTCCTCGTACTCGCTGTTGCCGGTCGCGCCGGCGCTCGCCCGGGGAACGGTCCGGTATCTGGCGGCCCGACAGGGCACCTGTACCGACGAACGCCGCGATGAGTCACCGGGGAAGATCCTTCACGAGATCCGGCGTGGAGAACTCGCCCGGACCGGCGCTATCCCGCAGACTCCCTACTACGGCTCCGTCGACGCGACGCCGCTGTGGGCGGTACTGCTCCACGAAACGTGGCGATGGACCGGTGATGACGAACTCGTGACGGACCTGTGGGGCGCTCTCGACGCTGCTCTGGACTGGATCGAACGGCAGGTTGAGGCCGTCGGGGACAACCCGTTTCTCTACTACCGGGAACTTGGCCTCGGCGGCGTCGTCCACAAGGTGTGGCGCGACAGCGCGAACGGGGTCCAGCACACGGACGGCACGCAGGCGTCGCCGCCGCTCGCCAGCGCTGCGGTACAGGGGTACGTGTACGACGCGCTGACGAGAGCGGCGGAGTTGGCGTCCGTCGTTCGCGGCGACGACGAGCTAGCGAGCGATCTCACGGCCCGCGCGGCGGCGCTCGCGGCGCGGTTCGACGAGGCGTTCTGGATGCCGGACCGGGAGTTCTACGCCGCCGCGCTGACCGCCGACGGACGGCAGGTCGACACGGTCGTCTCGACGGTCGGTCACTGTCTCTGGTCGGGCATCGTCCCGGACCGCCGGGGCGACGCCGTGGCGGACCGCCTGCTGGACCCTGCCCTGTTCTCGGGGTGGGGCCTCAGAACTCTGAGCGCGGACGACGACGGGTACAGCCCCGTCTCGTACCACGCCGGCGGGGTGTGGCCTCACGACAACGCGCTGGTCGCTCTCGGTCTGGCACGCTACGAGCGCCACGACGCCGCCGAAACCGTCGCCGCGGCTCAACTCGACGCGCTGTCTCGGATCGACGGAGAGAGCGCGCCGGAACTGTTCTGTGGGTTCGACGGCGTCGTGGACCCCGTTCCGTACCCGTCCGCCTGCCGGCCGCAGGCCTGGGCGGCGGCCGCACCGTTCGCCTTCCTTCGGGCCGTGTTCGATCTCGGCCCGGGACCGTTCGATCCCTGTTCCGTCCGGGAGCCGGACGCGTTTAGTTCGAACGCGGCCGTCCCAGTTGTCGATGCGTGGGAATGACCGATACTTGCGGCTGTACGTCCTTGTAGACGTTCACCGTACCGATCCGGCGAAGCCCCACAATCGATTACAGCCGACAGTACGTGATACCATTGACCACTGTCTTCGAAGGTTATTTGACCGAACCGGGTAGTGCACACAGCATGAACCGAGACCGACGGCAGAGTTGTCAGCGCGAGGGAGGGACCGGGGGAGCGTAGATGGACGACTCGATCGTCGACCTCCTGCAAGAGATCGGTCTGACTGAGTATCAGTCGCGCGCCTACGTCGCCGCAGTGAGTCTCGGCACCGCTCGCCTGTCGGCGTTGTCCGACGAATCGGACATCCCGCAACAGCGGATCTACGACGTGGTCGACGACCTCAAGAAACTCGGCCTTCTCGAAATCCACGAGGGGAGCGGTGGGAAAGAGGCCGTGGCCGTGCCGCCGGAAGTGGGACTGACCGAACTGAAAGAGCAACGCTTGGACCGGTTCGAGTCAAACGTCGACACCGCGATAGCCGACCTCGGACAGCGGTTCGACGAGGTCGACACGTCGATGGGCTTTGTCACCGTCGTGAACCACGAATCGTCGACGCGTCGCCACATCCGTGATGCGGTAGAGAGCGCGGAGTGGTGGCTCTTTCTCTCGTTGCCGATGGACTGGTACGCCGACCTGCGTGGGGACATCCGCTCGGCGCTAGAGCGCGGCGTGACCGTCCGCTTGCTCGTCCAGGCGGACGATAGGTCGACGGTCGAGGACGCGGCGTTTCCCGACGGGTTGGTCGTCCGTCACCGACCGTCGGCTGACCTGGTCGTCGCCGCTGACCGGGAGTACGGTGTCTTCCGCGGCCTCGCGTCGCCTGCCGTGACCCGCCCGTCGCTGATCACGAGAGACGAGAGCATGGTCGAGATGTTCCAGCGGTACAGCGAGCAGTTCTGGATGGGGTCGAAACGGATTCAGACTGGGTTCTCTTATCCCCGGCGCTATCTCACACCCTGGCGAGCTATCATCGACCACATCGACCTTATGGGTAGTCAGCAGGGCGAACCGGAACAGTCGGACGGGCAGGAACCGCAAGTCAGCGGTGACATCAGTGTGTACGTCGAGGGTCACAACACCGACACGGGTCGCAGCGGAACCTGGGAGGGCCAAGTAGTGGACTACGTGTTCGAAAGCTCGTTAGGCGCCGAGGAGACGTTCGTCCTTCCCGAGGTGGCGCGTCTCGTCGTCGAGACGGACGACGGTCAGGTGACCGTTGGCGGGTGGGACGCGATTCTGGAAGACGTCGCCGCTCACGGGCTCGAAATTCGTCGCCCGTAACGCGAACGTTCGGCAGCGGTGCGGGTCGATGGGTTCGGGTCCCTGATCGGAACTTCCGTTCTCTCCGGAGGTCGACACCACAAGGAATTCGTAGCGGTGCTTCCCAGAGGGCGTATGGAATTGGACCGTGACGCACTCCCTCCGCGTCGTTGGCTCGTCCGGGGCGCCCTCGCAGTGTTTGTCTGCGTCCTCCTCGCACCGGGCGTGTACGCCGCGTTCAACCCGCAGTCGGTCGAACTCGCCCCCGGGACAGTCGAGCGAACGGCCGATAACGAGACGTACGTCAGCATTCAGGGATTCCACTTCGACGGCACCGGTGACCCCAAAAAGCCCGCCCGTCTCGTCGCCGCCGACGAGAACGCCGAACTCCTCTGGAACTTCGACGGCGAGGAGGTCGGCGCGCGCTGGTTCTACGACGTTGACCCGATGGCGAACGGGAACCTCTTCGTTACTTCCACCAATCCCGGCGGAACCGTCGTCTTCGAATTCGACCCGGAGACGAACGACCCGGTCTGGACCGAACAGTACGACCTAGAGGACACCCACAACGTGGATTACATCTCCGACGACCGGTTGCTCGTCGCCAACATGCGCGAGTACGAGAACGGCGTCAGCAACGACCGCCTGTTCATCGCGGACAACGCGACCGGCGAGACTGAATGGGAATGGCAGTTCCGCGACCACTACTCCGAGGACACGGACGGCGGGTTCGGCGAGGACTGGACCCACGTCAACGACGCTGAAGTGATCGGCGACGGCGACCGGTACGTCCTGGCGTCGCCGCGGAACTTCGACCAGTCGATAGTCATCGACCGGGAGACCGACGAGATCGTCATGCGACTCGGCGAGGACGACAACCACGATATCCTCTTCGAACAGCACAATCCGGACTACTTCGAACGGGCGGACGGGACGCCGGTCATGGTTGTCGCCGACAGCGAGAACGACCGCGTCGTCGAGTACGAACGGAACTGTGGCGACGCGGACCCCCGACTCGGAGCCGGGACGCCGCCGGATGAGTGTTCGTGGGAACGAACCTGGTCGGTCGACGGGTTCAACTGGCCCCGCGATGCCGACCGCCTGGAGAACGGGAACACGCTCGTCACGGACACTCTGAACCACCGCGTCGTCGAAGTGTCGCCCCAGGGCGAGGTCGTCTGGGAGTTCCACGCCGGGTGGGCTCCGTACGACGCCGAGCGAGGGGAGAAAGGGTCGAACGGACCGGCAATAAGCGAACAGGGTGCGTCGGGGAGCTACACGGTACACGGCGGTGACGACGAGGGGCCGGCGGGCCGCTACACCGTCGCCGACGCGATTATCGACGTGGGCTCGGGAACGGTCATCGAGGACGGGACGAACGAACTGGCGACCCGCTGGGCGCATATCGAACCGTGGGTCCGACCGGTGTGGATGGACTCGTGGACGGCGCTTTCAGTGGCTCTCGGTGGCGTCCTCACCGTCTTCTGGGGGCTCAGCGAGGTAGTCCTCAACCGCCGTCGCCTGTTCGCTGCCGTCCGCAACCGCTTCGACCGCTTCAGCAGTCAGGTACGCGACTGAGAACCGGAGCAGTCCGCTTTTTCGCTTTACTCCCCGGTTCGTTCTCGGCTTCAACACTGGCGACTCTCCGACACATCTCTCGCGTCCACTGACGACTTCCCACACCCTCGGCTGACGGCTCCGGGTAAACGCTCGAACGGCAGGTGTACTCCTCTCCTCAACTCCACTGGCGGTACGCCAGTGCCGCCAGTGCGACCACCACGACGCTCCCGGCCGCGAGGGGAACGACCGGAATTTCGGTTCCGTCACCCGTGACGATACTGCCGTTCGACATCGAAACGCCGCTCGTTTCCTCCTTCGAGTCGCCGTTCGTTTGACGGGCGAATTCGTACATCGACGCCGCGCACTTCTCGATGTCCTCGCCGGTGAAGTTAGCGCCCCCGCGGGCCTCGTAGCTCCCGTTTGCATCAAGTTCGCGCATCGTCGGGCCGTCGGACTCGTCGACGTTACCCCGCTCGGCGTCGTACGGTTCCCACGGCGTGTACACCTCCCAGACGACCTCGCCCTGGGGGTTCACCTCGACCAGTCGGTGGCCCATCCGGTCGGCGATGAGCGTGTTCCCGTTCTCCAGGCGGTCGGCGTCTCGCGGTTCGTCCATCCCTGTCACCGCCCAGACGCGGTCCCACGACTCCGTCTCGTCGTCGTACGCGTACTCGACGACGCGGTCGTTCTCGCTGTCGGCGACCAGCACGGTTCGCTCGCCGTCGGGGCCACGCAGGTGGTCCGGGTTGTGCTGTTCGTTCAGTATGTCGTAGTTGTCGTCCTCGCCGAGCATGAGGTCTACGTCGCCCGTCGTTCGGTTGACGAACGCGACCTGGTCGAAGTTCCGAACCGAGATCATGAACTGGTCGTCGCCGACGGCTTCGACGTCGTTGAGATGAGTCCAGTCCTCGGCGGGACCGCCGCCGCTCTCGGGAAACACCTCGGGGTGGTCCTCGAACCGCCACTCCCAGACGACCTCACCGCGGGTCCGGTTGTACACGAGGAGACGCTCGTGCCCCTCGCCCTTGTCCGCGATCACTATCTCGTGTTCGTTGAGTCGGTCGGCGTCGTGGGCATCGATCACATGCGGGTTCTCGTCGCTTTCCGGTTCTTCGAACCGCTCCAGCCAGACGTACTCGTTCTCGTCCGGGTCCAGACGGCCGACCAGCGAGACGCCGTGTTCGGTCGTCGCGAACAGGAGGTCGCCGTTGTCCATCGGGTCGACGTCGTAGGCCCACGAACGGCCGTGAGCGGACGCGTTCCGCGCCCACTCGAACGACCCGTTCGGCGCGAACGAGACGAGCATGGCCGGTTTCTTCACGTATCCGTCGTCCGTCAGCCGGATCCCCTGGATGCTTATCAGGGTCTCCTCGTCGGGTTGCTCCGTCATCGTTCCGACGCAGGGGTTAGGTGGACCGTCAGGGCTCGATTCCTGTGTGGCGTCCGCCACGACGGTGGCGGGCATAGCCATCGCCGGGACCGACAGCACGACCACTATTCCGAGTAGGAGGGTACGCATATACGGTCAGTGAGAGGCATTCGTAATGAATCTTCTCTGACCGACCGCCGAAAACGACCCGCCCGCCGCGAGATGAATCCAACGAGGAATACCAGAAGGGATGGCACTACGGATCGGAACTCCGATGCGAGGCATATCGACAGACAGCAACGCGACCGGATCGCGTCGAAAGGCAACACTGTGGTCGTTCCCGGAACGAACGACGAATCGGCCGCGTACTGGCTCGACTCCGAAGACGGCGAGGAGTTCTCGGCCGGGAGTCATACGGACCGTTGTAAGTCATTTCCGGATAGCGCTGACACGGGGTCGGTGCATACCGGTACACAGTTACAACAGTCCGTATCATGGGTCGTCATCTGCCACGAGTGCGGCAAGACGCGGCAACATACCGGCTCTGAGGGCCGTGCGACGTGTCCGAACTGCGGGACGACCACGCGGTGGAGGGGATCGGACCGGAACCGACAGCCCGAACCGCGGCCGTCGCCCCGCCGCGCTGACTCTACCGCGATGTCGGACACGTTTGACCGGATCTCCACTGCCGGGCTGTCGCTCTGTTATTACGACAGCTTGATACGAGGGGCGGAGAAACCACGGTTCAGTGCCGAGTAGCGAGCGTCCACAGGGAACAGTCGAGACCGGCAGGACGACCGCCAGCGACCGATCAGGGACGGGTCTGATCGTGGGGGCGAGCCTCATGTCGATCGCCCTCGGTGCGTACGAACTCGTCCCGGCGAGCGTGACGCCGTTGATCCGGAAATCTCTCGGCGTCGGTCCGTCTTCCGCGGGACTCGTCGTCAGTGTCATGTTCGGAACTGCCGTCGTCGCGAGCGTCCCCGTCGGTATCGTCCTCGACCGCACCGACTCCCGCCGGGCGGTCGCGGTCGCCGTCGGCGTCCTCCTGATCGCCGGTATCTGGGGCTGGTTTGCCGCAACCGCTGGTTCGTTCCGGTCACTGCTCGCCTCGCGGGTGCTTGGTGGCATCGCCTACGTCGTCGTCTGGAACGCCGGCATCGACATCGTCGGCCGGGCGTTCGACGCTAGCCGCCAGGCGTCGGCCGTCGCGACGTTCACCGCCAGCGGGCCTATCGGCTTCGCCATCGGACAAGGAACGGGTCCGATCGTCGCCGCGACGTTCGGCTGGCCGGCGGTGTTTCCCGTATTTACCGGCCTCGCCGTCGTCGGACTGGCTGTGTTCTGGCCGACCAGCCGCGGGCTGGGACGAGCCACGGATACGCCGACGCCGACGCTGCAGGATCTCCGATCCGTCGTCACGAACCGACAGGTCCTGCTCGTCTGTGGGCTCGGGTTTCTCGGCTACGCGCTCTATCTCTTCGTCAACAGCTGGGCACCGTCGTACTTCGCAGAGGAAGTCCACCTGTCGCTGGCGGTCAGCGGCGCGCTCACCGCGCTGTTTCCCGCGGTCGGCGCGCTCTCGCGAATGACTGGCGGCCTCCTGTCTGACCGTCTGTTCGGCGGTCGTCGCAGACCGGTCATCCTGCTTTCGTTCCTCGTCGCCGCGCCGGTCATCGCCGGGTTCACCGCCATCCGGACCGTCCCCGTGGTCGTCGCCGCGCTCCTCGTTGCGGGGTTCGCGATCCAGCTCTGTCTCGGTCTCGTGTTCGCCTACGTCCGCGAACTCGTCGCGCCGGAAGTAGCCGCCACGGCCGTCGCCCTCCTGACCAGCATCGGCCTCGCCGGCGCGTTCGTCGCCCCCATCGCCGCCGGCGCGCTGATCGGAGCGACGGGCTACGGGACGGCGTTCGTGGTGGCGGGAGCCGTGGGCGTCGTCGGTATAGCGCTCGCGTGGTTCGCACCGGAACCGTAGTTTCGACAGCGGAGCGTTCGGCTGTCTCCGAAGTGATCTAAGAACGGTGTTATTGTCCCGGGCGGGTCAAATCCTCTCGTCCTTTGGGTTCGGAATCCGCGAGGAGACTCGCCGCTAGCGTAGTTGCTCACGGCAGAAGTAGTCCCGGGCGGATTCGAACCGCCGTCGTGGGCTCCAAAGGCCCATATGATTGGCCACTACACCACGGGACTGCACTGTCTGCTTTCCGGTCCCGCAACGCTTCCGCGTTCGCGACTTCTACGGGACTTCGGATAACAGTACTCGCCTGGACCGTTTATGAGTTACCGTTTCGTCCGACGGAACCGCCGCTCAGTCAGCGCTCTCGACGACCGGTTCGAGATACTCGCACTTGTCTTCCCCGGCATCGAAGCAGTCGGGACATTCCTCACGGCGGTCGATGATGGTGTCGAGTCGCTCCGCGACGGTGTCGTCGATGACGCTCTCCAGGGCGCGGGCCTCGCCGCGGAAGTCCTCGACTTCGAGGACGTTGGCGAGGAAGCGCTCGATGATGCAGTAGGTCTGGAGCGCGTCCTCGGCCTGTGCGATGCCCTCGTCGGTGAGCGTGACGCCCTTGTACTTCTCGTGGTCGGCCATGCCCCGCTCTTCGAGCTTTCCGATCATCTCGTTGACGCTGGCGGGGCTGACATCCAGCATGTCTGCGAGCGTTCCCGTCGCTGCCGGACCGTCCTCCAGTCGCTGTGCGAGGTAGATCGCCTTTAGATACTGGTCTCCCGTGTTCATGCGTTACCCCCTCGCCGCCGATGTGTGTCCCAGTTCATTCTCGCCGCTCCATGATCTCTGTGACTTCTTCGACGCCCTCTTCCTCCTCCGCTCGGATCGACTTCAGCGTGTCGAGGAGTCGGTCGCGGTCGACGGCGTAGTCGGCGTCGCTCGCCTCGACCGCCTCAATGAGGTCGTCGTAGAACTTGTAGGCCGTCTCCTCGTTACAGAGCGCATCGTACAGCACTCCGTCGAAATCGTCCGGACTCGTCTGGCCGTACTGGGCCTCGACCAGTCGTTCGATCTCCTCGTAAGCGACGGTGTCCGCATCGAGTTCTTCGACCAATCCTTCCAGCCGTTCCCGGTGCTCCTCGGACTCCTCGGCGGCGTGTTCGAGCAAGTGGACAATCTCGTCGCCGAGTTCCTCCCGTTCGTCCGCAGCGAGGGATTCGAGGTGGCGATAGGCGCGCGCCTCGACCACTTCCTCCAGCACGACACCTATCTGGAGGAGTCGCGCGAGCTGGTGGTCAGTCGAGACGCGTTGACCCAGACTCATATCTACCGTTCAGTGCGGGGGTCACTTAACCCTCCCTACTTTACCGAACTGCGAAACCGGGGAGAAAACAGGTCGCGTCTCGGTACTCGCGGGCTACGCCGGCCGTGTTCCCGCGGTTACGAAGTGGCCGCTCTACTCGCGCAGCCTGGCCGCGACGAGATCCGTCAGATCGTCGCGGAGTTCGTCGACGGCGACCTCTTCGAGCACTGGCACGAAGAAGCCCTCGACGAGCATGTTCTCCGCGCTCTCGGGGTCCGTCCCGCGGGTTTCCATGTAGAACAGGTCTTCGTCGCTGACCTGCCCGACCGTGGCGCTGTGAGACGCCTCGGTGTCGTGGTTGTTGATGATCAGCTTCGGGGACGCGTCGGCCTCGCTCTCGTCCGAGAGCATCAGCGTGTTCTCGCGCTGGTAGGAGTTGGTGTCCCACGCGTCGCTGCCGACGTCCTGAACGCCCTCGTAGACGGAGCGCGCCTCGTCGTCGAGGGCACCGCGCGTCACGAGGTCGGCCGTCGTGTGCTCGGCCTCGTGCCAGACGCGGGCGTTCACGTCGAAGTGCTGGTCCCCGTGACCGAAGAACGCACCGACGATCTGGCTCTCCGAGGAGTCGCCTTTCAGGTACGTCTCGACGGAGCTTTTTGTCAGCCGGGAGCCGATGTTGCCCTCGATCCAGTCGATGGTGGCGTACGTGTCGGCGTGACCGCGCTTGAGCGTGTAGTTGTACGTCTCCTCGTCGACGTTCTGGAGGGTGCCGTACTGGACGTTGCTGTTCTCGCCGGCCGCGACCTCGACGATGCCGGAGTAGTAGCGTTCGCCGTCCACGTCCTCGCCGGTGGACTGCCGTTCGAGGATCGTGACCGAGGCGGACTTCTCGGTGACGACGAGCGTGTAGTTGAACAGCGATTGGCTGTTCATCTCAGTGCGGATCTTCACGTCCTCGGCGTCGACGCCTTCGGGGACGTAGACGACCGTCCCGGTGCTAAACAGCGCCGTCGACAGCGCCGTCAGGTAGTTGTCCTGCGGATCAACGACGGAGCCGAAGTGCTCCTTGAGGAGTTCCTCGTGTTCGTCGACGGCCTCGGCGAACGGCAGAACCTCTGCTTCGTCCGGACCGACCTGGTCCTTGTTCTCGGCGGCGTTGAGCGGGTCGACGAACCCTTCGAAATCGAGGTCGTGGAGGTTCGTCCACTCGCGGCCGGGCGTCCGGATGACGCTCGGCATCGCCAGGTCGTCCAGCGCGTCGAGCGCCTCTAGCCGCGTTTCGAGGAGCCACTCCGGCTCCCCGAGCGATTCCGAGATCTCTCGTACCGTACCCTCGTCGAGGGCGGCGTGTACCTGCGTACTCATGTTATCCGAGGCTCCCTTCCATTTCGAGCTCGATGAGGCGGTTGAGCTCGACCGCGTACTCGATGGGCAGTTCTTCCGTGATGGGCTCGATGAACCCGGCGACGATCATCTGCTTGGCGTCGTCGTCGTCCAGTCCGCGGGACTGGAGGTAGAAGACGTCCTCGTCGCCGATCTTCCCGACGGTCGCCTCGTGGGCGACGTCGACTTTCGACTCCTGGATCTCCATGTACGGCATGGTGTCCGACGTGGACTCGTTGTCGAACATCAGCGCGTCGCACTCGACGGACGTGGAGGAGCCCTCCGCGCCGTCAGCGATGTGGACGAGACCGCGGTAGTTCGTGCGGCCGCCGTCTTTCGCGATAGATTTGGACTCGATGGTGGACTTGGTGTTCGGCGCGTTGTGGTACACCTTCGCGCCGGTGTCGATGTCCTGGCCCTCGCCCGCGAAGGCGATGGTGATGTGATTGTCAGTCGCGCCGCGGCCCTTGAGGATGGTCGACGGGTACAGCATGGTCGCTTTCGAACCCATGCTACCGGAGACCCACTCCATCGTGCCGCCCTTCTCGCAGATGGCGCGCTTGGTGTTCAGGTTGTACGTGTTCTTCGACCAGTTCTGCACGGTCGAGTACTGAACGTGGGCGTCCTCGCCGACGAACACCTCGACGCCGCCGGAGTGGAGGTTGTGGCTGCCGTACTTCGGGGCGGAACAGCCCTCGATGTAGTGGACTTCGGAGCCTTCCTCGGCGATGATGAGTGTGTGTTCGAACTGGCCCATCCCCTCGCTGTTCATTCGGAAGTACGCCTGAACGGGCATCTCGACTGTGACGTCCTCGGGGACGTACACGAACGAGCCGCCGGACCAGACAGCGCCGTGCAGCGCGGCGAACTTGTTGTCGCTCGGGGGGACGCACTTCGTCATGAAGTACTCCTTGACGAGTTCGGGGTGCTCCCGAACGGCCTCGTCCATGTTACAGAAGACGACGCCTTTCTCCTCCCACTGCTCCTGCATGTTCTGGTAGACGACTTCGCTCTCGTACTGAGCGCCGACGCCCGAAAGCGCCTTGCGCTCCGCTTCGGGGATGCCGAGCTGTTCGAAGGTGTCCTGAATGTCTTCGGGGAGGTCGTCCCAGTCGTCAGCGCCGGAGCGCTTGTCGACGTCCGGTCGGATGTACGGTACGATCTCCTCGATATCCAGCTCCGTCAGGTCCGGCTGGCCGGGCCAGTCGGTCGGGAGCGGCATCTCGTGGTACTGCTTCAGCGAGCGGAGGCGGCGCTCCAGCATCCACTCGGGCTCGTCCTTGTCGTCGCTGATCATCCGGACGACTTCTTCGGTCAGTCCCTTGCCCGAGGTCACCGCCGCGCTTTCTTCTTTCTTGAATTCGAAGCGCTTCTCGGTGTCGGTCTCTTTTAGGTGGTCTTGTTCTGAGCTCATTGTTGATATTATCGTTTAAGGTTCTGGGCTTATAGCGTTGGTTCTAGTTGAATCCGGTTACGCCGTCTCGTAGAACTCTTCGCGCACCCAGTCGTACCCGTTGTCTTCGAGCTTCTCTGCGAGTTCCGCACCGCCGCTCTTGGCGACCTTCCCGTCCAGCATGACGTGGACGTGGTCGGGTTCGACGTAATCTAAGATCCGCTGGTAGTGAGTGATCTGGAGAATGCCGGTGCCCTGCTCGTCGCGGAGGGCGTTGATGCCCTTCGAGACGTCCTGCAGGCGGTCGATGTCGAGGCCCGAGTCGATCTCGTCGAGCACGGCGACCTCGGGTTCGAGGATAGCTGCCTGGAGGACCTCGTTTTGCTTCTTCTCACCGCCGGAGAAGCCGGCGTTGAGGTAGCGCTGGGCGAACTTCTCGTCCATGTCGAGCTGTTCCATCTTCTCGGAGAGGATCTGCTGGAACTCGGCGACGCCGACTTCGCCCTCGTCCGCGGGACCTTCCATCGGGGAGGTGTCGTAGCCCGCTTCCTCCTCTTCCTCTTCGTGTTCGTCCTCGTCCTCGAACAGCTCTTCCCGCTCTTCGAGTTTGGCGTTGAGAGCCGTGCGGAGGAAGTTCGTCATCGTGACGCCCTCGATCTCGGCGGGATACTGGAAGCCGAGGAACACGCCGAGCGCGGCGCGTTCGTTCGGTTCCAGGTCGAGCAGATCCCAGGTACGCTTGTCCTCCGGGATCTCGAACGCCCCGCCGAAGTCGCCGTCTTCGAGGTGAAGGAGCACCTCGCCCTCGGTGACTTCGTAGGCCGGGTGACCGGCGATAACCTTGGCTGTCGTCGACTTTCCGCTTCCGTTCGGTCCCATCAGGGCGTGGATCTCGCCCGACTTCACCTCGAGGTCGACCCCGTCGAGAATCTGCTCGTCTACGCCCTCTTCAGCGACTTCCGCGTGGAGATTGTTGAGTTCTAATGTTGCCATGCTGGATGTTCCTCTGGTGTCTGAACGAAGGTCAGTGCGCCCCATAATGCTTTCGCATTTCGCCGTATTCGATTTCGTTGTCGGGAAAATAGATTTTCTATTACGGAAACGATCACCGGCCGTTTGCCTGATCGATCCGGTTCCGTTCGGGCACGCGAACGTGTCACATGAAACTGCTCAGCCCCGTCTGCTCCTGTCCTGACTTGACCTCGTCCCAGGAGATATCGAGAGCTTCGAGGATGCGTGCTATCGGTCCCTTGAGCGTCTTATCGAGCATCTTGTCCCAGTCGATCTCGAACTCCTCGGGGATCTGGTCCGCGTACTCGAAGCAGATGACGTCCGGGTCGCTCTTGAACGCGCCGTACACCGGGTCGCGTTGCGGGTCGAACCCTTCCTCCGCTTCCAGACGGCGGAAGAAGTCGGGGTGTACTTTCTCCAGGTAGAGCCGTTTCGGTTTGCTCCCGCGGGCGAAGTTCGTTCCGAGCAGGGCGTTCGCGTACTTCGCTCCCCGGACCTGCGCGGTGTCCGTGTCGTAGTTGTTCAGACGCTTGCCGATGCCGCCGGGGATCCCCACGTCGTCCAGATTGACGTTGCCGCTCTGGTAATCCTCGATGACCTCGTGGACGTAGTCCTTGACGGCTTCCTTGTCCTTCCCGTGGACGATCATGTCGATGACCTGCTTCTGGACGCGTTTCGTGATCGGCGCGATGTCCGAGCGCTGGTACTCGAACCCCGTGATGTCGACGTCGTCGACTTCCTTGCCCTCCTTCCAGACAATGTGTCCCGCGTAGCGTTTCTTCTTGCCCGCCTGGAAGAAGCGCCGATAGAGTTTCTCGAACTCGATCTGGAAGCGGTGTTCCCGAGCGTTCAGTTCCTCGCTCGCGAACTCGTCGTACGACCCGTTGATGTGTTCCTCGATCTCGAATGACTGCTCGATGGCCTCGTCGACGGAGATGTCGCCGCCGAGTTCGAGCATGACGCTATCGGTGTCGCCGTACGCCACGTCGTAGCCGATCTCGTTGGCCGCTTCCTCGGTGAAGTTGATCACCTCGCGACCCGTCGCCGTCACCGCCGCGCCCATCTCCTTGTCGTAGAGGCGGAACCGGTCCCACCCGAGAACGCCGTACAACGAGTTCATTATCACCTTCACCGCCGCCTGCTGGCGGTCGAACAGGTCGTACCGCTCGCTGTCGGGGTCGTGTTCGCTTCGCATCGCCTTTTTCTGTTCGCGCTCCTCCAGCAACTCGTCGACCATCTCCCGGATGATGCCGTCCGGTTCCTTCCGGAAGTGGGTGCCGTTGGGAGCGACGAACGTGTCGCCGTCGTACGTCTGGGGGTCGACTTTCGTCTCCGGTGACGCGTTCGTCGTCACCATGCACATCGGGTACAGCGACTTCAGGTCGAGGACGGTGACGTTCTCGCGGACGCCCGTGATCGGTTCGAACACCGCGCCGCCCTCGTAATCCTCGCTCTCCTGTTGTCCCTTCGAGGGGAGGGCGAAGTTGCCGTGGACCTTGTGCAGAACGTACAGGTCCACCGCGTCGCCGGGCGTCGTCGCGTCCTCTAGCTTACACCCGACGAACGCGCGCACCTCGTCCCAGAACGCGATGATGTCTTGCTTCCGGTCGAGTTCGACGCACAGTTCCACGTCCTTGACGTTGTATTCGAGCAACTGCTTCGGGTCGTTCTCCCAGAGGTCGCCGATGTCGCCCGTGTACCGCTCCTTGCCGACGCCGAGTTCAGTCTCGCCGACGGCGTCCAGTCGGTACGACTCCAGTTCGGTGAACTGCGTCCGCTTGTAGGCGTACAGCAGGTCGAAAACGACCCGTCCCTTGATGTCCGGGCCACCCCAGTCGCTGCGCCACACCTCGTCGACGCGTGAGAGGCGGTCGATGGAGAGGTCGTACTCGTGGTCGTAGCTCTGGAGGACTTCCATGCGGTCGAGGAAGTACGGAGCGTCGAAGTCTTCGAAGTTCCATCCGGTCAACACGTCGGGGTCCGTCTCCTCGATATAGCTCACGAACGCGTCGAGCATCGCCTCTTCCTCGTCGAACGTCCGAACCTCGATGTCTGCGTCCTCGCGCATCGGGTCGTAGTCCGACAGCGACTCCGGCGCGTCGACGCCGCCGACCGGCGCGTCGTACAGCCAGGCGACGTACTGCTCGTCGTACGTGTCGTAGCTGGTGAGACAGATGATCGGCTCCTCGCCGTCCTCCGGGAACCCCGAGCGGTCGTCGACCTCGATGTCGAAGACGTTCACTCGCGGGTCCGAATCGCCCTCGACGGGTTCGACCTCCTCGTGCGGGACACGTATCGTGCCGTCGTTCGCACGGCGCTCGGGGACGCGGATCCCGTTACCGATGTCCTTGTCGATGAGAAACCGGTTCGGGAAGAGGATGTCCGCCTCGTAATGCTCGAACCGGTCCCGGATGTTCCCGACGTCTCGGGGCGTCCGGCCGTAGATCTTCGTCAGTTTCTCGCCGCGGATGCTCTCGTGGCCCTCCTCCCAGCCGGTGATCCGACCGTCGTCGAGTTTCTCGTCGTCCAGCGTATCCGTCGGCGCGTAAAAATACGGCTGAAAGCCCAGAACCTCGACGTGTTCTATCCTCTCGTCCGCAGTACGGCCGAACACGTGGATGATCGGTCGCTCGTCTTCGCCGCTTCCGGCGATGGTGTAGTCCACCTGCATCACCGTGAGATCGACCGTCCCCCGGGCGTCCGGGACTGCCTCCTCCAGTGGATCGACGACCTCCGAGGTCGGCTGTCCGCCGTTGCCGGCGACGGCCTGCGCCTCCCCGGCGGGACGCTCGCCGCCTCCGTCCTCGAACTCGCCGAGCCCTGTCTGGCCCGAATCAGTCATGTACTGCGGGTTAGAACCCGCCGATAAAAACGTCTGGGTTACCGTCCTCGGCCGTCTTCCGACGGCCGGGTTTCGTCTCCCCTGCCGGAACGTGTAACACAGACGGCAACAAGACCTTTAATGTGGTAACACTTAACATAATCTGGAGGAGAAGATGTCTGACCACGCAAGCGCTCACGGCGAGCACAGTGCGGACCTGCCCGAACCGGACGGCGTTGACTCGGTCGAAGCGTACGAGACCGAGAACGGAGTCGTATTTTACGACGCCGAGAACCCGCTTGCGTGGCTCGAGACAGCCGAGACGGTCTCGCTTCGCGATCAAGCGTAGTTCGGTCCGGAACGCATAACCGGCCGACTGACCGATCTTCTTTCATGCGAACCGTACGCGACGAGTCGGGCGACCGATACCTGCTGTTGAAGCAGTCGGGCGAGAGCAGTCGCGTCCGCGACCCGGCGACCGGCGAGGAGCGCTACGTCGACAACGATGCTCTGAGCGTCGTCGAGGGCGAGTCGCCGCTCGCGACCTCGGCCCGCGGCGTTCCCGAAGACGTCCGTCAGGTCATCGCCGCCGTTCACGACGACCGCTCGCTGGGGCTGCTCGCCGAGATAGCCGACCGCGGCCCGGTCGGCATCCGCGAACTGCTCGACGCCTACGACCTCTGCGAGAGCGACCTCCACGGCCTGCTCGCGGAGTTTCGCGCCGCCGGCCTGGTCGAGGAAGCGCGCGTCGCCGGGGAACGAGGGTATGACGCGACGGAGACTGCGACGGCCGCCCTCGACGCTCTGCGGGACTGATACTGACGGAACCCCGTCAGCGTGCGAACCGCTGGGAACGCGACGACAGATACTGAACTATTCGACGGCGGCTATCTCGGGGCGCTCTCTCGTCACCGTCGACCGGTTGCTCGTCGCGTCTTTCTCCACCCGAACGATGTCGTCTGCGGCTCCGACTAGCTCGTCGTCGTGGCTCACTACGACGATCTGTTCGACGCCTAACTGCCGCATCGAGTCGATGAGGTCGACCAGCCGCGACACGTGCCCGGAGTCGAGGAAGACGGTCGGCTCGTCGAGGATGAGCGGCGGCATCGGTGCCGCACCCTCGATGCCCTCAGACAGCAGGCGGTAGATGGCACAGCGCAGGCTCAGGTTGAACAGCGCGCGCTCGCCGCCGGACAGCTGTTCCGGGTCGAGCGTCTCGCCGTCTTTCTGGTAGACCGTGAGTTCGTACTCGCCGTCGAGTTCGATGTGCGCATAGGAGTCGTTCTGGTAGACCAGTTCGAACGTCTCGTTGACCATCCGCTCTAACGTCTCGACGTTCCGCTGGCGGAGTTCCGCCCGAAGGTCGCCGTACATCGCCTGTAGACGCTCGGCCTCGTCGTACAGTCCCGCGAGCCGTTCGCGGCGCTGTTCCAGCGATTCCCGTTTCGCTCGCAGTTCGTCTAGCTCGTCGAGTTCGTTTTTGACGCCGCCGATATCGCTCCCGAGTTCGTCGCGTCTGTCGCGCAGTTCGCCGAGTTGCTCCGTCACGTCCTCGATGTAGCCGCTCGCCCGTTCTTTCTCCTCGCGAGCCTCCGCTACGCGGTCCTCGTCGACGGCGTCGTCGAGTTCCTGTTTGCGCTCACGCTTCTCCGAGAGGCGTTCGCGACGCTCGTCGTTGAGTTGGTCCTTGCTCTCGCGGCGTTCCCGGACCTCCTCGATGGCGTCACCCGCGTCCTCGATGGTTTCGACCACGGCCGAGAGCGACTCCAGACGTTCGCGTTGCTCCCGGATATCGCCGCGCTGTCGGTTGATCGCTGCGATCTGTTCGCGTTTCTCGTTCGCGGCTTCTTCCGTCTCCGCGGCCGTCTCGCGTTTCTCAGCCGCGTCCTCGTCGAGTTCGGCCGCTCGCTCCCGGAGTTCGTCGCGTCGGGTGCGTTTCCCGTCGACCGTTTCCTCTTTCTCGGAGAGCAACTGCGTCAGGTTCGAGCGGTTCTCTCGCATGCGCTCGACGGCGTCTTCGGCCTCGACGAGCGTCTCGGCAGTCTGGATGTCGTCGTCGAGCGCATCGATCTGGTCCTCCCGGTCATCCCGTTCGGCCTCCAGGTCGTCTATCGTCTCGCGGAGGTCGTCTATCGATTCGACGTGGGGCGAGTCCTCGACAGGCTGACCGCACTCCGGGCATTTGCCCTCGGCGAGGAGCCTCTCGGCCTCGTCCAACTGTTCGCGTTTGGCGTCTAGCGTCGCCGCTATCTCCTGTTTGTCTGCCCGGAGGTCGTCGCGCTCGTCCTCCAGGTCTGCGAGGCGATCCCCAGCCTCGCCAAAATCGACCGGCGCGTCGTCGAAGACGGCACGCTTCGCGTCGATGTCGTCGTCGAGTTCCTCGACCTTCTCGCGGCGTTCGGCGACTGTCGCTTCCGCCTCGTCTATCTCGTCGTCGAGTTCGGCCGCTCGCTCCCGTTTCTCCGTCGCCTCGGCTTCGAGTTCGTCGGCCCGTTCGCTGAGGCTTTCGGCTTCGCCCTCGCGTTCGTTGATCGCAACGCGGATCTCCTCTAAGTCATCGCGAAGTGACTCGTCACGCTCGTCTAACTCGCCGAGGCGCTCCTCGATCCGTTCCGGATCGGCCTCGTCGAGATCCGTTTCCGCGAGCAGTTCGTCGCGCTCCTCGCGGGCCGTTTCCCGGCGCTCGCGGTGCTCGACCAGTTGTTCCGTGAGCGCCTCTCGTTCCCGCTCGGTGTCGGCGATGGTCTCGCGAAGCTCCGCGATGTCGTCCTCGATGCGTTCGAGTTCCTCGCGTTTCTCTTCGTGTTCGGCGAGGATCTCCGCTGTCTCCTCTAATGACGCCTCGGCCTTCTCTTTCTGGTCCTCGAAGCGCTCTATCTCCGCCGTGACCTCCTTTCGCTCCGTTTCGAGTTCGTTCAGGCGCGCCGGGAGGTCTTTCCCCTCCTTTGTTTCGATGCGGTCTTCGAGACCGGAGAGCTCGCCGCGGAGTTCCGAAAGCACGTCGTCGATGCCGAGGCGGGCCTCGCTGGCGCGTTCGCGGTACTCCTCGAGTTTGCCGAGTTGGAGGAGGTCGTCGATCATGTCCTGACGGTCGCTCGGCGACGCGTGAATGAGTTTGTTGACCTCACCCTGGCGGACGTACGCGCAGTTGACGAACGCCTCGGCGTCCATCCGCAGCAACGACGTTATCTCGGCTCGAACGGCCTGTGCGCCCTCTATCGTTTCGTCCGGGGTTTCCAACACGCACGTCGCGGTCTTTGCGCGTTCTCCCGAGAACCGAACGCGGCGCTCGATACCGTACGCGCCCCCGTCGTGGCTGAAGTCGAGTTCGACCTCGGCCTCCTCCTCGCCGTTGGTGATCACGTCTTCCAGGTTCCGGTCGTCAAGCGCCTTCGACCCGTACAGCGCGAAAAAGCACGCTTCGAGCAAGGAGGATTTCCCGCTCCCGTTGACGCCGTGGATGACACTGACGCCCCTGTCGAGGCGCAGTTCGGCGTCCGCGTAGCACTTGAAGTTCCGGAGACGCACGCGCTCGAACTTCACAGGTACTCCTCCATCGACGACTGACCGTCGCTGTCGGCGGACGCGGCTGTTTCTCCGTCGTGGGTCTCGTCGGTTTCACTGACCGACCTGCCATTGTCCGGCGCTACTTCCTCGATTTCTTCGGGGGCTTCCTCGTCGGGTCCTGAATCGAACGCCGCGGCGTCCTCGTCGAGCAGGCCGCGGACGCGCCGGGACACTTCGTCTCGGACGTTCGAGTCAGCGACCTTGCTCGCTCGCACGGTTTCGTCGACGTCGTGGGCCGCTTCGCTGAGTCCCATCTCCCGGACTCGCCTGCGGACGGCGTCATCGGGGTCGGCAAAGGACACTGACACCTCCCCGTCTTCGTCGTCCCGGTCCCGTCGGTCGTTGACCCGTGCGACGAGCGCGCCCGCTTCCGTGGCGAACTCCTCGATCACGGCGGGCGTTATCGGCTCTCCGTCGCCGTCGACGGTGACGAGGACGACGGCGTCTTCCAGTTCGTGCTGGCGTACCTGTTCTCGAACGCGCTCGACGCCCTCGTTCTCAGCGAGTTCGACATCGACGAAGGCGAAGTCCCGGGTTGCGTCGAGGCCGCGGCGGGTTATCGCTACGTCGTCTCCGGGTGAATCCATCCCCTCGTCGGCGGTGCCGAACCTGACGATGTTGTACCCCCTGTCCTCGCGTTCGTCCGCACTCGCCCGTTCCGTCGACCCGCAGTAGGTCACCCAGGCACCCTCGACCTTGGACTTGCCCGGCGTATGGTTGTCGCCGAGTAACATCGCGTCGAAATCGACGGTCGCCTCTGAAAGCACCGTCTCCGTGTCCCAGTCCGCGTACGCGAACGGTTCGAACAGGCCGTGGGCGACCAGCGCCGCGTGGTCGGCGTCGTGTGGTTCGAAATCGTACGCCAGATCGTCGCGGCGCGACTCGGGCACGTAATCGAGCCCGTAGAACGCGGTGTCGTCTATCACGAACGGTTTGTCGTCGAGCCGAGTAGCGAGGCCGAGGTCCTCAAACAGGTCGAGCCACTGGCCGTCTCGTTTCCCCTCGTGGTTTCCGACGACTGCGAGAAACGGGATGTCAGCGTCCCGAAGCGAGCGCAACGCTGCGACAGTCCCTTGCAGGTCCCGCAGGTCGGGACGGCGGTCGTGAAAGAGGTCTCCGGCGTGGACGACCGCTTCGATGTCGTCTTCGCGTGCGTCCTCGATAACTTGCTCGAATGCTCGTAGGAAGTCCCGCCGGCGCTCGGGCGAGTGGTACTGCTGGTACCCGATGTGGGTGTCGCCCGTGTGAATCACCCGTGTCATGTATCCCTCCTTTGGCGATCTCTTCTTAAATCGGTTCCGCGACCGCAGTGAAACTGATCGCCGCCCACAGTGCAGTGACGTGCTTCCGCTGGTCCGCGCTCGTCAGTTGCGACGCGGCGAAACCGCTGAAACGTCGCAAGCGCCCGTTGGCCGCGACGTTTCGTCTCGCGGTCCGGCACACGTTCGACGGCCCGTCGCAACCGGGTGAGACCGACCGTTTCGTCGAAGGCGGCCGCGCGGTCAATATCCTCGACTGCGGCGGCGGCGGTGTCGATCACGTCTCGGTGGTCCGCCGTCTCGCTGTCTGGTTCGTTCGCCCCGCTCGCGGTGCCGTCGGCAGTCCCGCGTTCGTCTTCCGGATCGGTACTCGCATCGCTCACACAGGCGTCGCGGGCTAACGCGGCGAGCGCTCGTTTCGCCGTCGGGACGTCGACCACGCCGGGTCTGGACCCGGCATGGTATATAAAATCTGCGAGTAGCTCACATTATCGACTGTAATCCCTCGAATGATATCGGACCCCAAGGGTTAGAGTAGTTTTCCGAAGTTACAGCCGACAGTCTCAGCCGAGGGCGAGTTCTCCCTCGGAACGGACAATCATTCTAGAGCGAGTGTGTACAGTCGCTTGCGCGCGTCGGAGAAGGAAAAACGCGAATCGACGACATCTGCGTCTTCGAGACGATTCAGCGCGTACCGGACGGTACGGGGCGGTAGAAGGGTTTCTTCCGCGAGTTGACTCTGTGTAAGCGTGTCGTTGTACTCTAATACCTTCGCCACGAGTTTTGCGCTCGGCGGCAGGTCGCGAACGTCGTCCCAGGTACCTCCCGTTTCACTTTCTTCTGGCTGTGCTGACTCTGATGCTCCCATCGGTACCTGCACTGTTGTGAATACAGGCTAATAATATTTCTCCTTTCTATATATTACTGTTGGGTATTCATACACGAACGGGGTGGCGGTAGTTTTGTAATGTGTTACCGTTGTTTGTGGGTACTCACCCGCAGGCTTTTATGAGTCAACCCCTTATGCCGTGGTGATGACCGACACCGTGGAAGACGTCGATCTCCCGTACGACGAGGAGGAGGCGTCGCAACAGGAGAAAATAGAGGCGTTACGCGAACGCCTGGAAGTTCTGGAGTCTCAAAACGAGGAGATGCGGGACAAACTCCTCGACGCGAACGCCGAGAACAACAAGTATCAGCAGAAACTCGAACGACTCACCCACGAGAACAAGAAGCTCAAGCAGTCGCCGCTGTTCGTCGCCACCGTTCAGGAAGTCACGGACGAAGGCGTCATCATCAAACAGCACGGCAACAATCAGGAAGCGCTTACCGAGGTCACGGACGAGTTGCGGGAGGACATCGAACCGGACAGCAGGGTCGCGGTCAACAACTCTCTCTCTATCGTGAAGGCCCTCGACAACGAGACGGATGTCCGCGCTCGCGTGATGGAGGTCAGCGAGAGCCCCGATGTCACCTACAGCGACATCGGCGGCCTCGAAGAGCAGATGCAGGAAGTCCGCGAAACCGTCGAGATGCCGCTCAACAAGCCCGGCGCGTTCGACGAGGTCGGGATCGAACCCCCGAGCGGCGTCCTCCTCTACGGCCCGCCGGGCACCGGTAAGACGATGCTGGCGAAAGCGGTCGCGAACGAGACGGACGCCACGTTCATCAAGATGGCCGGCTCCGAACTCGTCCACAAGTTCATCGGCGAGGGCGCGAAACTCGTCCGCGACCTCTTCGAGGTCGCTCGCGAGCACGAACCAGCCGTGATCTTCATCGACGAGATAGACGCGATCGCGGCAAAGCGGACGGAGTCGAAGACCTCCGGCGACGCCGAGGTCCAGCGGACGATGATGCAACTGCTCTCGGAGATGGACGGCTTCGAGGACCGCGGCGAGATCCGCATCATCGCGGCGACGAACCGCTTCGACATGCTCGACCGCGCCATCCTCCGGCCCGGTCGCTTCGACCGTCTCATCGAAGTGCCCAAGCCCGACAACGAGGGTCGTGAGATCATCTTCCAGATCCACACCCGCGACATGAACACCGCAGACGACGTCGATTTCACCGCGCTCGCCGAGATGGCACAGGAAGCGAGCGGGGCCGACATCAAGGCTATTTGTACCGAGGCCGGGATGTTCGCCATCCGCGACGACCGGACCGACATCCGCCAGTCCGACTTCGAGGAAGCCTACGAAAAGATCGAGTCGGAGTCCGAGGAAGAGACGGTGTCGAAGACGTTCGCCTGACGCGACCTTTTACGCTGTCGTTCGGAAAACCCGAATCGACTTCCGCGGTGACGAGACGGTGATCGTCTCGAACGACTTCGCGCCGTGTTCGCTCGACTCGGCAAAAGCTCGACCAAAACCACTCCTCTTCTGCTTCGGTCCGTTCAGTCATCGGACCGGTCGCGGATCTATTGCTTGACGGCTGCCAGCCCTTCCCCGTCATCGCGCGACGCTCGACGAACCGCCGAGCGCCGCGCTCCCGGCCGTCGGTCGGGGTCGTCGAGACTGCTGTCACTGTGTGCCGGTGTCTGCCGACCCGGTCGGCGAACTCCCGAACTGACGGACAACAGTCCTATCCGGATCTACAGCGAGACGAACAGCAGGTACGGCAGGCCGAACAGTATCGCCGTCATCGCCACGAGGATGATCGCGTAGCCGACTCCGGTACCGAGCGCAGCCATCCACGCCGGGTGGTTGAACTCGTCGAAGGCGTTTGGCATGCTCCGACTGTCGTCTGGCCGGCGCTTAATCTTACCGCTTCCCCGGAAGCGACTCCGGACCGCTTTTATCCGCTGACCGGGTATGAGTGCGTAATGACGAGGATCGTCGTGGTTGACAACCACGGACAGTTCACGCATCTCGAACAGCGCGCGCTCCGCGACATGGGAGTCGACACCGACCTCATCGACAACGACACGCCGCCGGAAGAGATAGACGCCGACGGCGTTGTCCTCTCCGGCGGCCCGGACATGGACGACATCGGTCGGAGCGCGGAGTACCTGGAGGCGGACGTACCGGTACTGGGGATCTGTCTCGGCATGCAGATCATGGCGGACGAACTCGGCGGGCGAGTCGGCGGCGGCGAGTACGGCGGGTACGCCGATGTCACCGTCGACATACTGAACGAGGACGACCCGTTGACCGGGACGCTCGCGCCCGAGACGCGCGTGTGGGCGAGTCACGCGGACGAGGTCAAAGAGCTCCCCGACGGGTTCGAACTCACGGGACGAAGCGACGTCTGTGACGTGGAAGCGATGAGCGACGCGGACCGCGACCTCTACGGCGTCCAGTGGCATCCGGAGGTCGCACACACCGCCGAGGGCGAGGAACTGTTCGAGAACTTCCGGCAGATCTGCGAGAGCTACAGTACCGCTCGCAAGTCGTCTCACGCCTGATCGAACGCCGGTAACTGAACGCGAGAACGGGTGCGATCGACACTACATCTTTACTATCTACGGGCGAGAACCCGAAACTAATGACAGCGACGCAAGGTGACCTTGCGAGTCTCTCCCGCTACGTCTTTCGCGCGCCGCGGTGGCATGCGAGCCTGGCGTTCGCACTTGTCGTCGCCGCCGTCACGGGCGTCGGCGTCTTCGACAACACGTATCTGCTGGAGGACGTCTGGCAGGGGGTCTTCTTCGTCGGCGTGCCAACCGTCGCGGCGAGTTTCCTGACCAGCAGCGTCGACCGCTCGCTCGGCGGACAGCTAACGCCGAACCGGTCGTCGCTACTTGCGCTTATCTGTGAGGTGTTCGTCGTCGCCGTGCTGGTCGGTGCCGGCGTCGTCGCCGCGCTCTCCCCGTTCGGCCTGAACTTCGTCTTCGACGCTTTCCTGGCGGCGCTCGCCGGGATCTTCGCCTTTCGCCTGCTCGTCGTGATGGCGGTGTCGAGTCACGGCGTACTGGTCGCTTCCATCCCGGCGAGCATCCAGACCGCCGCCGCGGCCGTCATGCTGTTCGTGTACAGCGGGACGATGCGGTATTTCGCGGTCGAGGGCCGTCTGGTCGAAGCGTTCCTCTCGCGGCAGGGGCAGGCACCTCCCGAACTGAACGTCGTCGTCCCCAGCGACTTCGGGCTACTACTCGCCATCTGTGTCGTTTACGGCGCGGCGGTGTACGCGTTCGTCCGGACCATCGACCGGCCGTGGCAACGGAGCCTAGGCGTAAGCGTGCTCGACTTTCTCGGCGGGTTCATCGGTCACATCGCCGACGGGACCCGCGAACTCGAAGACTTCTTCGAGGAGATCGGCGAGGAGGCTGTCGTCCCGGTCACCGTCTGTTCGGTTCGCCGCCCCGGTGGCGACGAGAAAGCCCGGTTCGTCCTGCCGATGATCCACCCGGGTCCGATGGGCGAGATCGGCGGGGGTAACCTGCCCGTTCGAGTCGCCCAGCAGGCGGAGGGGCTCGGGTTCCCGCCGCACGCGACCGCCGGCCACGACTTCAACCTCGTCACCGAGCGGGAGGTCGACACCGTCGTCGACGCCGCCGACCGCGCGATGGCGGACATCGACTACACCGACCGCGCGACCCGGAGCGTCCGCGTGGACGAAGGCGACGCCTCGCTGTTGGCGCAGGCGGTCGGCGACGACCTCCTATCGACTATCACCTACTCGCCCTCCTTCGCCGACGACGTTTCCTACGCTGTCGGCCTCGCGGCGGCCGCGGAAGCCCGGTCCGGCGGGATCGAGGACGTCCTCCTCGCTGACGCGCACAACTGCAACGACGGCCTGCAGGGCGACGATCTCGGCCACGTCACCCCGGGGAGCGAGCGGGCCTTCGAGACGCAGGAAGCCGCCGCGCGGGCCGGAGAGACGCTGGTCGACGCGCCGCGGGCTCCGCTTCGCGTCGGCGTCGCCTGGGACGAGACGCCCTGGGAGCCCGACGACGGGATCGGTCCGCTGGGCGTCAGAGTGGCCGTGTTCGAAGTGGACGACCAGTTAACGGCGTACGTCCTGATCGACGGGAACAACATGGAACCGGGCTTACGCGATCGCCTCGTTACGGGCATCACCGGGGTCGATCAGATCGAAGTGATGACGACCGACACGCACGTCGTCAACCAGGTAGAGGCGACGAACCAGGTGGGCGAAGCGATTCCCGACGGGAAGTTGCTCGACCTGATCAGCCGACTCGTCGACGAGGCCGTCGACGACGTCGAACCGGTCGAGGCCGGGATAGCGAGCGAGCGCGCGGCCGTCACCGTGTTCGGTAACGACCGGACGGAGACGCTCGCCAGCACTGCCAACGCGATGGTGTCGATGGGTGGCGGTCTCGCGGCGGCGACGACACTGGTCGCGATGATCGTGAGCGTACTCATCTTCCTGATCGCGTAACACGACCATTTTCGGCGTCTGGAACGCTCCGCGTGCCGCTCGTCCACGGATGAAACGGCGGTAGCTGTAGGATCGCGCTACGAACTACCGTTACGGCAGCGAAAACGGCCCCTCAGGCCGAATCGAAGAGATCGTCGACTGCGCCGCGCGCGGCGAGCGCGGCGTCGTCTGCGACGCGGTCCTCGTCGGCGTCTCCGTCAGGGGCGTGGACGTACACGTCGACTTCGAGGATCTCGTCCTCGAACGTCACCGTTACGTCCAAGTCGTCGATATCTGAGTTTTTGAACCGCGATAAAACGACGTTCTCGGCCGCCTCGGCGGCGGTCTGTACGACTTCGTCGTCAGTCGGCATTTATGCGCCGCCGGCGCCGCCGCCCATTCCGCCCATCGGGCCGCCGCCACCGCCGCCACCGAGCATCTGCTGGAGTTCCTGCTGCAGTTCCTCGAACTGCTCTTGCACGCGCTCCTCCTGCTTTTCGAGGGTCTCGACGCGGATCTCGAGGCTCTCGGTCTTCTCTTCGAGGTCGTCCTGCGCCTCGTCGTAATCGGTCGCGACGAGCAGTTCGCCGACCTCTCGGTACATCTGCGTGTCCTCGCTGATGTCGCCGAGTTCGTCGAGAGCGTTCTGTGCCTCGGTCAGTTGCGTCTCGGCCTCGTTTTTCTGGACGGCGACCTGTTGGGCCGTCTCCTGAAGGTCCTGCAGTTCTTCGAGTTTTTCCTGTGCTTCCGGCGGCAGATTACCCTGCATATTCTGAGGGTCGTTCCCCGCATTGAAAAACCCCCGCTTTATCACTTCGGCAGAAGAGGCGACGCCTGTCGTTACTGTTAAGGGCGTTATTTATGAATATAAATAGGCATGAGTAGCGACGACACGAGCCGGCAGGAGCCTCCCCGCCCGGCCCCGTTCGTTCGGGGCGACCAAGACGAAACGCGATCCGAGATGCTCTCAATGAGTGCAGTGTTCGAGTTGATGGCGGAACGTCGTCGCAGATACGCCCTCTACCACCTCGTCGACGCGGACAGCCCGGTCGATTTTGACGACCTCGTCGACGCCGTCGTCGACTGGGAGACGGGCGATCTCGACCCGCCGCGCGGCCACGAGAGTCGAGTGTTGTCGTCGCTACACCACTCACACCTGCAGCGTCTGGAGACGGAAGGCGTCGTGGCGTACGACGCTGACACCGGTCTCGTCTGGTATCTCGGATCTGAAAAACTCGAAGCCCAACTCTCGGAGAGCAGAGACGCGGAGCTCCCGTAACCTTCCCTACGTCAGACGGTCTCCCGGAACCGCGCGTTCGAGCGTTCGTTCCGCCGCGTCGACGAGCGAGAGCCACGTGTTCAGTCCCGCCCGGAGGGCAACGAGGTCCGACGCCTCGACGGTGACGGTCACCGTCGCGGCGGTCCGCGACACCGTCGTCGTCGAGCGGTCGCCCGCTATCTCGCCGACTTCCTGGCGGACGCTCCGCTCGACGATTCGAGCGCGTTCGGGAGACGCGTAGTCGAACGCGAGCGTCGTCTCGTGAACGAACGACGCCACGTTACTCGACGTCGACTTCCTTGACGTCGCGACTCCGCTCTTTCAGCAGTACGCGGTGACCGCAGTAGGGACACCGAACTCCGCCGTACTCGTCGAGTTCGACGTCGCGCTTACAGCGAGAGCACTTGTAGCTCATTCTTCGTCGGCCAGTGCGGCGCGGATCGAACGGGTAACAGTTCGTCCGCCGGGGGTCTGCGGTCGGTACGTCCCGCCCGCGAACTTGTACCCGCACTTGCCGCACTGCCAGATGCCTGTTCCCTGTCGGTCGACGGCGTCGGTGCCGCAGTCCGGGCAGGTGTGGTCGTCGTTCATATCCGACTCTATCTCGGCGACTCGGCGTCGGGCGACGCGACCGTAGCGCGCACCGAAGCGCCCAGCACTACCGGTTCGTCGTTTTCCGTCTTCGGCCATAGTACCGTCACGTAACCGAAGCGCGCAAATAAAGGCTACGAGTTGGCTTCCCCGTCCACCGGTAACGTCAGGATCTCGTGGGCGATGAGACAGAGCGCGCCGACGAACCCGACGACCCAGAGAAACGATCCCCCTCCGCTCGTACCGAGCGCTCGTGCGCCCGCTTCGAGAACGATCCCGCTCGACGCGACGAGCGGGATCGCAACGAGCACCGCGTCGTACCGAGAGGCCATCGTCTAATTATATCTAATTACAGCTAAAAAGGCGTTGGGGGACCGGTGAGAATTGGACCGGCCCCGCTCGCCGACAGGGCCGCTGGGGTTACTGTAACTCCGCTTCGGCGAGTGCGTCGTTCAGGTCCTCTCGCACTCGCTCGCCGGTGTCGCGGTCGCGGGCCGTCGTCACTACTCGGTTTTCCTGAACGCTCGACCCGTTGCGGATCAACAGGCGGACGTTACCGTTCCCGTCGGACCGGGTCGCTTTCGCGCGGAGACCGGACTGCGACCCCTTCCCGCCGGCGTCGATCGGACCGGGTACTATCTTCTTGACGTGCGGATGTCCCGCGACAGTCTGGACGGCGCGCCTGCCCGCCCGCCCGCCGATGAGCGTGGTGTGCGTGCCGCCGATCTTCTCTCTCGGTGCGGCGTCGACGACCTCCAGCGCGGCGGTTCCCTGCCTGTCGAGTACCGCCTGGACCGGGTCCTCCTCCTCGACGCGGTAGAACTCGTGGTGGAGTTGCTCCCGCGTCGATCGCAACACTTCGCGGTGACCGGCGGCGAACACCTCCTCCGGCCGCTTGCGCCGCACCTCGTCGGCGATGCGCCCGGCGAAGTTTCGGAGTTCGATCACGCCGGTCTCCTCGCCGTCCTCGGGGCTCGTAGTTATCGTCGTCGTCGCGACGACGGCGTCCTCGTCTAGCATCGTCACCGACGCTCGGTCCCGGTCGATGTCGAGAACGACCGCGTCGGCGTTCGGCGTCCGGCAGACCAGACAGTAGTCGCCCGGTCGCTCCAGCGGGGACGCGCACTGCCGACAGTCCATGACCGATGGTAACTGCGCGCCGGATAAAACACGCCCGCTTCTCGTCTCTCCGGGCGGAGTCGCTCACTCGAACCCGGATCGACTACCCGACGTCCTGGCCCGTCGCTGATCGTGTGCCGACCTCGCTCCCGCAGTTGCGGCAGTACCGAGCGCCGTCGGCCAGCACGACGCCGCACTCCGGGCAGGAGTGCGGCCCGTCCGAGTCGTGGGGAAGTTTCTCGCCGCAAGTTCGGCAGAACTCGGCGTCTGCTGCGGCCGCTTCGCCGCAGTTCGGACACGCGCGGGCCGACTCCCACAGGACCCGCCGTCGCGAGTCGTTCAGGTACTTGTAGGCCGCGTAAACCGCGTTGAGGACGCCGAACGACCACCAGGCGGTGAGAAGAGCGATGACGACGTGGACGCCAAGGTCGCCGTAGTTCCGGTTCACGAGGACGACGCGGTCGGGCGACTCGTCCTCGATAGCCCATCCTGCCTGCAGCGCCTGGTCTATCTCGCGCCGAAGCCGTTCACTTCGCATATGTGCCCTTCCACACGAACGAATAAATGGGTCGGCCAGGTTCAGTCTCAGCCCCGTTGTGTCGCCGACCGTCCGCGCGGCGAAGCGACCACCGTTATGATGTTGCGAAAGTCCCGTTCGCCATCACCCGAGATGTAGCGGATCGCCTTTCAGATACTCGCGCAGGACGACGGTCGCGTACGACCCTTTCGGCAGAGTGAACGAGAACCTGAGCGGGTCGCGCTCCACGTCGAGATGGGTGTGGACCAGGACCGCCCGTCTGGTCCCGGTCGACTCGAACTCGCCCGGCAGATCGAAATCGGCCGGCGCGAGGTCGAGGTCGTCGAGAACGTCCCGTTCGATCTCGCCCGGTTCGCCGTCCCCGAGTTCCGTCTCCGTTCCGATCAGGGGTGCAGTGACGAACGCCCTGCGGCGTTCGCAGTGGCGGGCAACGGTGTCGACGCGACGCTCGGTGACGCGCTGGAGGCGGTCCGTGTCGGGCAGGGCGAGGCCGTCCGGCGCGTCGGTGTCCGCGAAGCAAGCGACGTCTCCCTCCACGGGGCGGTCGAACGGGAGACCGCGTTCCAGTCGCTCGCTCAGGATCCGGTTGAACGCGTACGACTGCGCGGCGTGGACGAACAGGCGCTGGAGGTTCGACGGGACCGTCTCCAGCGCCGCGCGGAAGTCCGCCGGGTCCTCGCCGCCGTTGTCCGCGAGTTCGTGCAGCATCGACCGCTCGTAGCCGAGGCGGCGCGGGAACTCCTCCAGCGCGGCCGTCCAGTCACGGTTCTCCTCGACGAAGCGGCGGGCGTCCTGCGTCCCTTCGGGTTCGCTCTCGCGGGGGTTGCCGAGGTAGGCCATCACGGCTTCCTCCCATTCCTCGCGGACGACGCACAGACCGACCTCGTGGGTGACCGGTCGCTTGCTTCCGAACCGCTGCTGGCCGAAGAAGTTGGGGACCGCCGCCGACCCGCCGCCGAACTCGCGGAGGGTCGCGGTGATCGCGTCCGCGTTTTCGGGCGCGTCCGGGTCGGAAACGACGATGTCGAACGCGTTGCCCGCCAGGTCGCCGAACTGGATGGCTCGCCCGGCGCGGCCAACGACGTCTATGGCAGCGTCGCGGATGTCGGGGAGGTCGGCCGGTTCGACTCCCTTCACGCTGAACAGTTGCGTCGTTACGGCGTACTTGTCCTTGGTTCCGGCCCAGGAGACCCGTTCGCGGCTGATCCCTATCGCGTCCGAGAGGCGCTTGGCGAAGTCGTTCGTATCCCAGCCAGAGAGAGTGACTCGGAGAACCAGATGATTGTACGTCCCCGAGTCAGCGTCGACCGGTTCCGTGTCGAACCGTTCGAGTTCCTCGACGCGGAAGTCGGGTTCCTCGGCGCGGAGTCTTCCGCCGGTCCCGTCCGCGTCGCTGACGTAATACTCCATGCCGACTGCACGCTCGATATCGTGCGGCGACCGCATCAGCGACCACCTCCCGGCGAACGACGGATTGCGTCCATAGAGAGTGGTGTCGCCGCGGGGCATAAGGGCTGACCGGTCCGCGCTGGAACCGACGTGAAGTCCCGCGCACTGGGCCGGCGGTCGCAGTCAGAGTACACTGTCGGCTGTCCCTGTTCGTACAGGAGTCGCTGAGTCAGTGTACCGGATCCGGTTGCTGATGCTGGCAGATATTCGACAATAGCCGACAGCGTCTCTTACTCGTTCGATGTCGTCATCGCCTGCACAGTGACGGACCCGTTGGCCGCAACGGTGACGGCACAACCGTTCGATTCGAAGGTGACGGAGCCAGTGTTTCGGCTTGTCGACGACGTGTCGTCGAAGATCGTTTCGAGCGCGTCGGGGTCGACGGCGTCGTGAAGCGGTTCGAGATCGAGGAGATCCGCGTCGAGTTCGTCCGCGATAGCGTGGAGAACCGACTCGGTTACGCTCCGGGAGTCCTGTGGGGCCTGTTCCGTACCGAGTGTCGTACTCATCACTCCTTCCGAAGAGCGGCACGGGTATAGTGGTTCCATCTTGCTCAATAGCCTCGCTGGAATCGGATGGCTATGAGTATAGTATCCGGTGGGATCAGACTCTTCCGACGTGCCCGGAATGAAACAGCCAAGATGGAATTTAGGGAGGAGAAGCGCCCTCTCGACGCCGGTTTCGTCTCGGACGTGACTGAGGCGGACGGTGCTGATAGGTCCGCGCTCTAGAACAGCGAGAGGTCACCAGTTACTTTGTCGACGATGGCCTCGTCGCCAGGACCCACCGCCAGTGCTGTGACGGTACCAGGGTCCAACTGAGTGTGGCCGGCGTCGCGAACGATGGCGTGGGGCAGTCCCTCGCGCTCCGCGACGTCTGCGAGTTCGAACAGTTGCGACTCGCCGCTTCCCTTGAGGACGACCTTCTTCTGGCCGTCGCCTTTCCATCGCTTGCGGGTCCGCTTGTCCGCGTCCTGGTAGGCCGAAAGCGACGCATGTGCGACCTGTGCGGCGAGTTTTCCCTGACCCATGCCGATGTCTGTGCGAGCGACGATCGCCTGTTTCATGCCCGGTACGATGGCGGGAACGCCTTTAGCCCTGATCATCGCTCTCGGGCACCGTCGAAGCCCGTCGGGAAAGCGGCGCTCGGTGAGTCGATCACTCGGTCTCGGTCTCGTCGTACACATCTCCGACGTTTTCCTTCAGTTCGTAGGTCAACACCCGCTCGGTAAACGTCGCGAAGCCGTGGTCGATCCCGTCGCTCCACGCCGCGGTTTCGTTCGGCACACCCGGGAGCTGTTCGTCGTGCGTAGCGCTCACCAGCACCGGTCCCCGGTCCGCCATTAGCAACCGCCCGATCTGCGGGCTCTCGCTCATCGAGGTGAACCACTCGATCAGTCCGGTGGTGAAGATGACGGCATCTATTTCGGCGTCGTTGATGCGCTCCCGAACCGATTCGACGACGGTACCGACGTGGAGGGTGACGCCGCGCTCGGTGGCATCGGCGAGCGCGGCGACGACGTCCTCGTCGAGTAACCCCTCGTCCAGCAGTATCAACACTAGTTCGTCGCTCGCGCCGTCGACGATATCGATCACCCGACCGGTCACCTGTTCGTGGGCGCTGATCGCCCACACCGCCTGTTGGGCTTCCTTGTACGCCGGCTCCAGCTGTCGGAGCGACCGTTCGACCGTCTCGAAATACGACTCGTACTCCTTCCGGAGTATCCTGATCGCGCTGTCGATCGAAACGCTCTGGTACGTCCGCGGTTCGCCCTCCTCCATCGCCACTAACCCTTTCTTCTGGAGCTTCTCCACTGTCTCGTACACCCGCGACCGCGGAATGTCGGCGACTTTCCCCACCTCTTTGGCTGTCCCGTGAGGGATCCGCGTGAGCGCGACGAAACACCGTGCTTCGTATGCGGTCAAACCGAGCTGCTCAAGTGCGCTTATCGCGGCCTGTGCCTCGTCCATATCGTCCGTACGGGACGTGTTCGGTAGTGCCTTCGGGTGGTGTTTCTCCCGGACGTCGTCCTCTCCGTCTTGCGCGACGACCGCCGCCGCTACGTCCCCGCGCCGACCCGGACGAACGACTGTTCGTCGACTGTCTCCCGCGAACTGCTCCGGCGAACGCCGGCGGATCGGTCCGCCGGTCGCCGGTCGTCGGTTGGCTCTGACGCGACGCCCGGACCGGGGAATTTAGGCCCCTCCGCTCGCTCCTTCACCGTATGATACTCTCGGACGCGGACATCCTCCGCCGGCTCGAAGCGGGAGACCTCGCCGTCGAGCCGCTGGAGGACCCCGACCTACAGATCCAGCCGGCGAGCATCGACCTCCGACTCGGCCGCGAGTTCCTGGAGTTCCAGCGAACGAACATTCCCTGTATCCACCCCGACGCGGAGTGGGAGGTAGACGAGTACGTCGACGAGACGGTCGTCGACGAGGGCGAGGAGTTCATCCTCCACCCCGGCGATTTCGTCCTCGGGACGACGAAAGAGCGCGTCGACATCCCGGCGGACCTCCTCGCGCACGTACAGGGCCGGTCTTCGCTCGGCCGCCTGGCGATCGTGGTACACGCGACGGCGGGCGTCGTCGACCCGGGGTACCGCGGCCAGATAACGCTCGAACTGTCGAATCTCGGCACCGCACCCGTGGCGCTGACGCCCGGCATGCGCATCTCACAGCTCATCTTCACTGAGATGAAATCCGCGGCGGAGCGCCCGTACGGCAGCGGCCGCGGGTCGAAATACCAGGACCAGGACGGGCCACAGGCGTCGCGCATCGGCGGCGACCGGGAGTTCGGCGGCGACCAATGAAGTTCATCGAGGAGATCGTCGTCGAGGAGTTCCTCCCGACGTTCCGGTCGATGCTCGCGGAGGACCTGCGCGATCGCGGGCTGACCCAGAGCGAGGTCGCCGAAGCGCTCGGGATCAGCCAGTCGGCCGTTTCGAAGTACGCCCACGGCGACGTGGCACGCCGCGAGGTGATCCTGGAGGACGAGCGCGTCCGCGAACTCGTCGAACGGATCGGCGAGGGGATGACCGACGGCGAGATGCGACCGGTGCAGGCGCTCGTCGAGACGGAGGTGTTGATCCGGCGTCTGGAAAACGGCGACGTACTGGCGTCGCTGCACGAGGAGGCCGTCCCCGAACTTTCGGAGTACGGCGGCGGCTTCAACATTCACGACCCGGAAAGCGAACTCCGGACGACGGAGCGCGTGCTCGCATCGGTCCGGCGGGGGCTGCGCCGCCTGGAAAACACCAGCGGGTTCGCCACGCTCATTCCCGACGTGGGGTCGAACCTCGTCGCTTGTACGCCCGGCGCGACGGACGTCGACGACGTCGCGGGCGTCCCCGGTCGGATCTTCGACGTGAAGGGTCAGGCGACCGTGCCGGGCGACCCCGAGTTCGGCGTCAGTGAACACGTCGCCACCGTCCTCCTCGCGGCCCGCCGCGCGGGCAGCGACGCACGGGCGGCGCTGAACGTCCGGTACGACCCCGACATCGTCGAACGTCTCGTGAACGACGGCTACCAGACCGTCGAGTTCGATGGCGAAACGTCCACGGAAGAGGCGGTGAAAGCGGCGCTCTCGGACGTGGACGACGCCGACGCGCTCTACCAGAGCGGCGGGTACGGAATAGAGCCGATCGTCTACGTCTTGGGGCCGGACGCCGAGACGGTCGTCGAGCGCGTTCGAGGGCTGGTGTAATGTCGGGGGCGTCGTCCGCGCAGGCGTTTTACGGCCGCTGGGCGGCGCTGTACGACGCCGTCGCCAGACACATGCCCGGCGTCGCGCGTCTCCGCGAGCGGGCCGCGTCGGCGCTCCGACTCTCCGCCGGCGACACCGTCGTCGAAATGGGCTGCGGGACCGGCGCAAACCTCCCGTACCTCCGCGAGCAGGTCGGTCCGGACGGGACCGTCGTCGGCGTCGATTTCACTGGCCCTATTCTCGACCGGGCGCGGGACCTCGTCGAACGGCGCGGGTGGGAGAACGTCCACGTCGTCCGCGGCGACGCGACGAGGCCGCCGATCACCGACGGCGTCGACGGGATCCTCTCGACGTTCGTCGTCGGGATGCTGGCGGATCCGGCCGGGACCGTCGACGACTGGTGTGACCTCCTGAACGCCGGCGGTCACCTGGTCCTGGTCGACGCCGCGGAGAGCGACCGGTGGTACGCCGCGCCGATAAACGCCGCGTTCCGCGCAGTCACCGTCCTCTCGACGCCGCCGACGCTCAGGGTTCGGTACGAGAACTCGCCGCACGAGTCGCTCGTGCGGCGGGTCACGGACGCCAGAGACGCGCTTCGGGCGCGCTCGGCCGCCGTCGCTCACGAGGACCACTGGGCCGGGATCGTTCGCCTGACCGGCGGCCGGATCGACTGATCCGGTCGCGTATCTGGCGGGGGTCGCGCGAACTATTCGGCGGATATGGCGGTGGTCGCGCGAGCCGTCTGACGAACCCTGTGCGACCACCCGGCGGCGACCGCTCTCGATAGCTGGTCCCGGCCGGTCGAAAGGTCGTGCCCGGCGGTAGTATTTTGGTCGCTCTAGTCGATACTGACGTATGGCGACTCGTAGGCGTCTCGCCGCCCTGATACTCGTCCTCTCCGTGGTCCTCTCCGGATGCGCGGCAGATTCGGCCGCCTTCCAAACGACGGCCGACGAAAACGACACGAACACGACCACGGAGACGACGGTCGCCACGACGACGACGGAAGTCAACGTCACGGAAAAGTACTCGGTCCCCGTCGAGGGTGACGACCTCCCGGTCGACGCCGACCGAACGTTCGCCCGCGTGCAGGCGCTCGTCGGGACGAACGTCGAACCGCAGTCAGTGACGGTCCGTGAGGGGACGGCACGGTCGAACACCGCCGACTACTACACGTCCCGGTCGTTCTTCCGGATCATGGGTCTCGACGAGACGAACTACTCGACGAAGGGTGCAAGCGGGGTAACGTACAGGGACGGAGAAGTGCGGCTCACGACCCGCGAGGCGTCCGATGCAGAGGTCGAACGCGTTCTCGCCCACGAGTTCATCCACACCGTTCAGATGCGGTCGGGGATGACAGAGAGTCTGAACAGGGAGTCTGCAGTGAGTCGATCGACGGACGCCTCGCTGGTTCGCCAGGCGCTCGTCGAGGGAGGCGCGGTGTACGTCACCGACAGCTACTCCGAGCGGTTCCAGTCGCCGACGGTACATCAGTCGGACGTCGTCGCGGAGGAATACGAGAGCGGTCCCGCCGGCAACCGCTATCTCTGGGCTCCCTATCACTTCGGCTACCGATACGTCGCCGCGACGGTCGACTCGCCGAACGAACTCGACACGGCGTACGAAAACCACCCCGAGACCACGGAGCAGTTGATCCACAACTACGGCCCGGCGGAGGAACCGGCCCTCGACCTCGAACTGTCGACCGACGATTCCGGAAGCTGGTTCCGAACCGACGCTGACACGAAAGGAGAACTCGTGACTCGCATCGTTCTCCGGAGCCAACTCTCCCGGGCGCGCGCTGCCGCGGCGGCGTCCGGGTGGGGGAACGACCGCCTGTACGTGTACGAACACAGTTCCGGCAGAACGACAGGGCTCGCCTGGGCGCTCCGCTGGGACGATGCCGACGAAGCCGACGAAGCGCAGGCGGCCTTCCGGTCGTACGCGGCGAAACACGGCGACGACTCCGAGGCGTCGGTACAGGTCGAACGCGTCACCCGTGAAACGCTGGTGGTGTTCGCCGGCGACGACGAGTTCGTCGACAACGCTTACGCCGCCGGCAGCGACGACGAGGTCGAGGTCGCCATCGACAACCGAACGACCGCCGGCGCGGACGTGGCGTTCCCGGCGGTACCCGCACCGAACGACGGTGGCGGGACCACGACTGGCGTCTACAGTAGTCCCTGAAACGATTCATACGCTGATCGCATCGCTGTCGTCCGATCCAGATCTGCATTGACTTTCAGTGGTTACTGTAGGCCGCTTCGGCAATGCGACGCGTTACTCCGTGTGGTCCGGTCGCCGTCCAGCCCGGTCCGCGGACCGAGGGGCGAGACCACCACTGTTTTGTTCAAACGAGTCGTTTTGGCAACTAACATGCGTGTGAAGGCTCTCGTCGTCGTGTTGCTCCTCCTCGTCTCCGGATGTTCCGCTCCGTTCCTCGGTGACACCACCACCGACGCCGAGACGGAGGTCCTGAACGAGTCGACGGTCGACGCCACGACGACCGATGCTCCGATGACCGAAACCACGACTACGACTGACACTCTCGGTGGGGACGAATACGACGTAACGGTCCAGAACGGCACGCTCGGTGTCGACGAAGACGAAGCGTACGGACGCACTCAGTCGCTGCTCGGTACCGACATCGAACCGCGACCCGTCGAGGTACGCAACCTGACCGAGCACCGAGGGTTCGCTCCCGGTGCAAACGACTTCTTCGCGACGATGGGCGTCGGGAACGCGTCGTTCGCCGAGGACACGGCCGGCGGCCTCACGACGACGAGCGGTGCCGTCTACATCCATCCCGGGAACGGTTCGCCCGGAGAGGTCGAGCAGGTGCTCGTCCACGAGTACGTCCACGCGGCTCAGTTCAACGGGAACATGCTGCCCTGGATCGACGCCCTCGAACAGCCGCGATTGACCAACGACCTCGTCCAGACCCGCCTCTCGCTGGTCGAAGGCGGAGCGGTGTACGTCTCCGACGTGTACACCGACCAGCATCTCGATGTCGCCCCGAGTTCGACTCGGATCGCGGACGAGTACGACTCCGGGTCGACGGCGGAACGGCTGTTCCTGGCCCGGTACCACTTCGGCAATCAGTACGTCGCCAACGAGATCGACGACCCGTCCGAACTCGAGACGGTGTACGAGGACTACCCGCGCACCACCGAGCAACTCCTTCATCCGGGCTCCGACGACGCGGAACGGGACCTGAACGTTGCTGTCGACGACGCCGGCGAGTGGCGCACTGCCGGTAACGACACGATAGGCGAACTCACTACGCGCGTCCTCCTCTCCGGTGAACTCGACGACGACACCGCGAGCCAGGCCGTGGCGGGGTGGGGGACTGACGACGTGGTGATACTCCGGAACGACGACCAGCGGGCGTACATCTGGGCCTTCCGCATGGACGACACGAGCGAGGCCGACGAACTGGCGGCCGCGATGGAGACGTTCGCGGATGCCCGCAACGCCGATAGCGACGCGATGTTCGCGGTCGATCGACCGACGGGCGAGACGGTCGTTCTGACCGCCGCGCCGGACTCGTTCGACGCCGCGGTCGAGGGCGAGAACGGCTCCGTGACGGTGACCGTCGAGTAGGAGAACCGCGCTTGTGGCCGCTGGCCGTACGCTTTCGTCGCCGAGACCGGTCAGAACGGGCAACAGTCACGGGGAGTGAACCTCGCAGATCCGGACTGTGTCTCCGTACCAACCCGAACATTTACTTCGTCCGTGACAGTAATGCCGAACAGAGCTGACCGATGATCGTTTCTCTCTGCTCCTGAGTTGGCCGTCGTCTCGCTTCGTCCCCGAGGCGGACCAGCTTCCGGCTTTCGTTGCATCAGTAGCCTACCGACTATCAGAGAGATATCATGCCAAGACCAACATTCATCGATTGCGACCGCCTCGACCTCAAGCCGCCCGACGAGGAAGACATCGAATTCCTCCGAGAAGGAGTGAATCACCCGAGAGTCCGTCAGTACATCAGCGCGTTCAGGACGCCGTACACGGAGGACCGCTACCGGGACGAGCTGTGGCCGATAGATAGCGACGGGGACGGCGTCTCGCTACTCGCCGTTCCGAACGACGGCGAGTTCTCGGGGGACCCGGTGGGGTCGGTACAGTTGTATCCCCTCAACGACGCGGACGGCTACGCGAACTTCGGCGTCTGGTTCCATCCGACGGCGTGGGGAGAAGGATACGCGCTCGAAGCCGGCGCGAACCTCATCGAGTACGGGTTTCGGGACCTCCGGTTGCACCGCGTCTCGGCGACCGCGATGGCCCGGAACGAAGCCTCCAGAACGCTCTGCGAGCGGCTCGGATTCGTCCACGAAGGAACCACCCGCGAGACCCAGTTCGCCGACGGCGAGTACGCGGACGTCGAGCGATACGGACTGCTGGTCGACGAGTGGGGCGGCCCCGAGGAGATACTCGACGGGTGACGGCGACGGTAGGTTACGCCTCGTACCGCTCGGCGTGCCTCGCGCAGAACTCGGGGTCGCGTAACTGCGCCTTGACGACGCCGTCCTGACGGTGGGGGTTCGAGAGGCGACAGCGCTCGTCGTCGCAAAAGCCCTCGCCGGTCGCCGCGAGATGGACCGCCTGCAGGACGTACCCTTTGAGTGCCTCGGTCGTCCGCGGGTCGCCGTCGACGAGGAACTCGCCGTCGACCTGGTTCTCCAGCACCTCGCGCGGCGGGGCATCCCCTGACAGCATCGCGTGCTTTTGCTTCTCGCGGTAGTACGACTCGGGCTTTGCGGGGGCCTCGTAGAGCCCCGGCACGGACACCAGCGAGGGCTGGCCGAGCACGTTCACGCGCTTGTGCCAGCGGCCGTCGTGGTCTCCCCAGGTGCCGACGACGCGATCCAGCAGGGCGATGTGGAGGCTGTCGAGCGCGCGTTCCTCCCGCGGAAGCGCGGCGTTCAGCGCCCGCTGGACGGCGACGCCGTCGTAGAGTACGCCGCCCTCGCGCTCGGGGTGGTCCAATGCGCGCTCCTCGTATCGGACGATCCCCAACATTGTGTTCCCGGTTTCGCGCTCGTACGGGTCGAGAACGCGCGCCTCGGCGAACTGCTCGGCAAGGTCGCTGTCTGATCCCCCGCGGTGGACATCGAGAAACCGTTTCCGGACGCACACGCCAGCGTCGACTCGCTCTCGGAGCCAGTCAGCGACGGCGTCGGTGTCGACCGGCGGCGCTCCGTCGTACGCCGGCGGCCGGTAGAGCGTGACCTCGTCGACCATATGCCTCGGTGGTACCACTGGATGAAACAAGTTGCGGTCCGGGTCTTTTTGCGTTCGACGACCGGAGTATCGGTATGGTCGACGCTCGCGAGTACCACGAACGGACGAAACACAGTCCGCGGAGCGTTCGCGAGGACGACTTCGTGCTCGATCACGACAACCGCCCGCGGCCGTACAAGACGTACGAGGACCTGCCGAAGCGCTCGCTCCCGGCGATTCGGCCGGCGCAGGGAGCGACGCTTAGCGCGGTCGCCGAATCTACCGCGGACCCGCTTGTAGACGCCGAACAGGTCCCGCGGACAGACCTCGACCGCGAGACGCTGGCGACGATATGCTACCATGCGAACGGCGTCGTGAAAACCATCGACCATCAGCGGCGGACGCTGCGCTTCCGGGCCGCCTCCTGTACGGGAAAACTGTACCACGTCGACCTCTATCTCGTCTGCGGCGACTGCGACGGACTGCCGGCGGGCGTTTACCACTTCGACCCCTCGACGTTCGCATTGGATGTCGTTCGCGAGGGCGATTACCGCGGCGTCCTCGCCGAGGCGACCGGAGGACAGAACGGGGTCGCGAACGCTCCCGTCACCGTCGTCACCACGTCGACGTGGTGGCGCAATGCCTGGAAGTACCGCGACCGAACCTACCGCCACGCATTCTGGGACTCCGGCACGGTCCTCGCGAACCTGCTGGGGGCGGCACACGCGCTCGACTACCGGGCCGAGGTCGTCGCCGGGTTCGCCGACGACCCGGTGGCGACGCTTCTCGGCATCGACCCGACCGAGGAGGCCCCGCTGGAACTCGTCCCGGTCGGCGGCGCAGGTAGCACGAAGGAACCTCCCGCCGGCGCGCCGGCGGTCGACCCCATCGCCCCCGAGACAGTACCGCTGTCGGCCGACCCCGTGGACTATCCGCTGATCCACGACGCCTGGGAACAGAGCGCGCTCCCCGACGGCGACGCCGCACGGGAGTGGCGGGAGCGCTGTCGCGAGGCGCGCGGTGCGAGCACTGTCGAAGCCGTGGACGACGGTGGCGGCGAGCGCGTCGCCCTCGACCCGGTCGACCACGAGACGGCGTCGGCCCGGCCGCTCCACGAGACGATACGACGCCGCGGGTCGTGTCGGGAGTTCGCCGACGAGGGACCGTCCCGGCGACAGGTCGGAACCGTCCTCGACCGCGCGACCCGCGGCGTTCCCGGCGACTGGAACGACGGACGCGCGTCGGGGCTCGAGTTCAACGACGTCTACGTCCTCGCGACGGGCGTCGAGGGCATCCCCGACGGGACCTACCAGTTCCGCGGCGACGAGTCGGCGCTGGAGCGTCTCGGCGACGCGGACCGGCGGACGAAACAGCATCTCGCCCTGGACCAGCGCTGGGCCGGCGACGCCCACGTGAACGTCTACCTCCTCGCGAACGCCGACGAACTGGTTGACCGACTGGGCAACCGCGGCTATCGCCTCGCCCAGTTAGAAGCCGGCCTCGCACTCGGTCGACTGTATCTCGCGACCTACGCTCACCGCGATCTGGGCGGGACGGGTCTCACGTTCTACGACGACGAAGTGACGGAACATCTCTCTCCGCGTGCGACAAGAGAGACGCCGATGTGTCTGTTCGCGTTCGGCCGGCGGGACGACTGACCCCGGACCGTCGGCCGGCGGGCTACAGTCGCCGCTCCCGGCCCACCGTCTCCAGCGCCGTCTCGATGTCCACGTACCGCGTCTCGCCGTCGCGGGACTCCAGTTCGACCTCGCCGGTCTCCAGGAAGCGGTTCCCCAGCACGACCTTCGTGGGGATCCCGAGCAGGTCGCTCTCGGCGAAGCGCTCGCCGATGGTCCGGTCGCCGTCGTACAGGAGGACGTCGTCGCGGGCCTCATGGATCCGGTCCGCGGCCGCCCGGACCTCGCCCTCGTAGCGGAGGGGGATCACCGACGCGGCGAAGGGGGCGACGCTCCCCTTGTCCGTGACGGGCCACCGACAGCCGTCCGCGTCGGCGTACTGTTCGATGAGCGTCTGGACGACCCTCGTGACCCCGATCCCGTAACTCCCCATCTCAACGTGGACCCGCTCCCCGTCGGCCAGATCGACCGTCAGGTCCATCGCCTCGGAGTACCGCGTCCCGAGCCGGAAGACGTGACCGACCTCGATGCCCTCGCTCGCGCCGAGCGCGCCGCCGCAGTCGGGGCAGTCGTCGCCCGCCGCGGCGTCGTCGAACGCGGGGTGCTCGTCGGTGAGACCGTACCGGCAGTCCGCCGACCCGCAGTGCAGCAGGTCGCAGGTCCCCTCGTCGACGGGCGCGACGAACTCCTCGGAGCCGGTCCCGCCCATGACGCCGTCGTCGGCCTCGCTCACGACGAACTCGACGCCGAGCGCCTCGAAGATCCGGCGGTAGGCATCGCGGACGCGCTCGTACCACTCGGCCAGGGAGTCGCGGTCCGCGTGGAGGCTGTAGGCGTCCTTCATCGTGAACTCCTTCGTCCGGAGCAGTCCGTTCCTGGCGTGGTCGTCGCGGTGCTTCACGCCCACCTGATAGAGCAGGATGGGGAGGTCATCGTACGACCGCACGCGGCCGTCGACGAGGTCCACGACGCCCTCCTCCTGGGAGGGCGCGAGACACATGTCCGCCCCGTCGCGGTTCTCGAAGGTGAACATCTCGTCCTCGAACTTCTCCCACCGGCCGCTTCGCTCCCAGGCGGACCGGTACTGCAACTGGGGCAGGTTGATCCGCTGGCCGCCGATGGCCTCCATCTCCCGCTCGACCGTCCGGATCACCTTCCGCCGGACGCGCTCGCCAGCGGGGGCAAACGCGTACACGCCGCTTCCCAGTCGCTCTACCAGGCCGGCGCGGTGCGCGAGCTCGACCGCCTCCCGGTCGTGGTCGCCGGCCTCGCGGCTGGTGGGGAGGTACGCCTCGCTACGCCGCACGGGACTCACCCCCGTTCGCGGCGGTCGTCGCGCTACAGCTACTCGTGACGATACGACAGAACCAGTGCGCTCGTTCCTCGATACGGCTATCGCGGAACCCAGCCGCGGGCCACACCGGACCCGCGGTTGCTACGGCGAGCGTGCGTCGTTTGAAGCATGCGGTAGCGGCTTCTCGGCTATCCGACAAAGGCGTTCGGGTGGTGTGGTGGTGTCTGACACCCGGACGTGGATGCCCGTCCGCCGCGACCGAACTCCTCATCGACGAGCGCCGTCGGGCGACGGTCGTCCGGTCGACGACGATTACGCGCGTAACCGCGACTGCGCCAGCGCGAGCGCCGTCGTCGCGATGACGCCGCCGCCGAACCCGAGTCCGGTGGTCGCCGCCTCTTCGGCGCGCAGAAACGTGACGACCGTGACAAGTCCGAGCACGAACGCCGCGGTCCGGACCGAGTCGGGGACGCTCTCGAACGCCGACTGCAGACGTGGGTTCGCCTCGATAGCCGTCAGCGCCGCACCGGTCGCGGCACCGGCGGCGGCGAACGCGACCGGGAGGGACGCTACTTGCTGCGCGCTCGCGTAGAGATAGGAGTCGGCGCGTCAGTCGTCGGCGAGGGTGGCGCGACTCGTCACGTCGACGTCCTCGGCGTCGATGCCGAGTTCGTCGATAGCGGTCTGTGCGGCGCGCTTGCCGGAGATGAGCATCGCACCGAACGTCGGGCCCATTCGCGGCAGGCCGTAGGTCGTCGCGGTCGCCATGCCGGTGACGACGAGGCCGTCGTGGGCGAGACCGGTGTGTTCGACGACGGCGTCCTCGGACTTGCCGACCCACATCGAGTCGTGGCCGGGCGAGTCGTGACCGGGCGCACCGTAGGTGTCGTCGCCGGTGCTGTCCATGCCGCTGGCTTCCTCTTCTAGGCCGGGGGCGTTCAGGACGCCGCGCTCATCGAGTTTCTTGACGGCCATCGCTTCGTGACCGGTCGCGTCGATGACGAGGTCGGCCTCGACGGCGATGGGGTCGACACAGGTGATCTCACGCGGGAGCGCGTGGACCGGCGTCCAGTTCATGACGATACCGCCGACGCGGTGGTCCTCGCGGATCACGATGTCGGTGAACTCCGTCATGTTCTGCATCTTCGCGCCGGCGTCGCAGGCGGCCTTGATGAGGCCGGAACAGGCCTCGGGTCCGTTCGCGACGTAGAGCCCGTCGGAGTCCTGGGACTGCTTGTAGTCCACTTCGAGTTCTTCGAGCACCTGCTGGGCCGGGTCCCGAACGGTGACCTTGTTCATCAGGAAGCCGCCCAGCCAGAAGCCGCCTCCGAGGTAGTTGTTCTTCTCGACGACCATCACCTGCACGCCGCGCTCGGCGAGTTCCTTGGCCGCCATCAGCCCCGACGGTCCGCCCCCGACGATGATAACGTCCGAATCCGAGAAGTCCATGAACTCCTCGGTCCACTCCTGTCCGATGGCGCGCGTGACCTCTGCCTCGCCCACGTCACTGAACTCGTCGAACTGATCTGATTCGCTCATACCACTTAGTAATACCACGGAGTGGTTAAAGGTGTTGCGTTGTGACGCGCTGCCGGCAGTGAGTCAGGTTCCGTCCCCGTCATTCTATAGCTATAGCGGGAATACAACCAATTCGTATTCTAAACTTGTCAATAGCGTGTGCGTACCGATCTCATTATTGAGCCGCTGATCCGTCTATAATATGGTTTACCTGTGGACATCCGTGATGTTTGTATCATTTAGAAAACACTCTTCAGTGCGGGGGAAGTACGTCCGTGTATGTACTGGAAACACCCCCGAAACGAGAGCGATGCAGAGCACAAAAAGCGCGAGACGAAGTCCGGAACGGACTGGTCGTTCATCGCGGCGATGATGGGCGCCTCGTAATCTATCTCAGTTCTCCGCGCACCGTCGGTAGCGGCAGACTGAAAGTGTCGGGTTTCTCACCTCCCATCGACCGGTAGAATCCTCGCCGCTCGACCGCATTCAGGCGGGCATCTCCATGAGGTCGCGGTCCTGGTCCGACGGATACGTGTCGCGGCCGAGCGCCGCGTTCGCCGGACAGTACTGCGTCGTCGCCGTGTACAGTAGTTCGCTCCCGCCGAGAAGAGTAAGGACCCGAACCGCGCGGGAGCGGTTCGCGGTCAGCGCGAGTAAAACGAGCGCAGTTCCGGCGATGAGGCGCGCGATACGTTCGGTATCACCGACGTTTTTCGCCATGGTCGAGATTCCACGACGAGCGAGAAAACTGTTTGCCGGGAATGATGGCAACTCTACCCGGCGGCGGACCGACGTATGTTTGCCGAACGAAGCCCGTATTCAGTAGTTGGGATCGTTTGCTGTCTTCCCTTCCTCCGAATGCTCTGCTATCCGAAATGCTTTACTTTCTGGTAGTGTCTGGTGGAAATATGGTCGGCCGCTCGTGGCTCTCTGCAGTGACACTCGCATTGCTCCTCCTCGTCGCCGGGTGCGCCGCGCCGTACGCGTCCGATACGGCGACGGAATCTCCGGATACCGAGACGACTGATCCGTCACAGCGCACGTCAACCGAGACGGCGCACGACGCGACATCGTCGGACCCATCCGACGAGAAGGCCGGTTCCGAGCCGGGAATCGACTCGCCGAACGGAACGGGCACCGCGGTCGGACAGAGCGAGCGAGTAGTCGTCAAAAACGGGTCGTTGTCCGTCAACGCAACCGAAGTGTACCAGCGCGTCGAGCGCCTGATGGGCGTCGACGCCGACACCCCGACAGTGCAGATCAGACAGCTCGGCGCTGTTGACTTCTCAAGGGGACGGGTCTCTCCGCGGTACCGTGCGCTGGGTTATCAGTCGGACCCCGGAAACGAGTCACAGTGCGGGAGTTTCGCCCCGGCCTACGCGGCAAGCGACGAAGTTATAATCTCGCCAGACAATCTCACCGAAACCGGCGCAAAACTCGTTCTCGCCCACGAGTACGTTCACATCATCCAGCGGAACGTCGAGGGGTACGACAACCTCAGTACCGTCGGCAGCCACGGGTTGAGACACGCCGTGACCGAGGGCACCGCAGTGTACGTCGCAGACGCCTACGCCCGGGAGTACGACAAGTCGTGGCACGACACGACGCCGCTCGGCATACGGGAGTGTCTCTACCGAAGCGTGGGCGACACCGGGCGGGAACTATCCGGGCGCTACTACTTCGGCGGCCGCTACTTCGACCAGCGCCTGAACTCGTCGACGGATATCTCGTCCGTCTACCGCTCGCCGCCGAACACGACGGAACAGCTCGTGCACGGTCTGGCTCCGTCGGCCGAACCGCCGGTGGATCTGTCCGTGACGTTCGAAGGCACCGAGTCCTGGCAGGCGAACCGCCCGGAACGGATGGGTGAACTCGGCGTCAGAACCTGGTTGCACACGGAACTGCCGCAAGACCGCGTGGACGCCGCCGCGACCGGCTGGGGTAACGACACCCTCGCCTCGTTCGGTGAGGAAAACCGGACCAGCGTCACCTGGGTGACTCGGTGGGACACGTCGTCCGACGCCGACGAGTTCGCCGACGCGGTCGATGATATCGGCGGAGAGTTGGAGACTGCTGATGTCGCCACCCTACGGCACGTTCGCGTATCGGAACGAACCGTCGTCGTGTTCGCGGGCAACGAGTCGTTCGTCGACGGTGCCGAAGCGACCGGAAATGGCGGGAACGTGACCGTCATCGCGCCCCGCGGGCCGTCGGACGAGATCTCGTCCGCTCGCCGGGGGCCGCCGGTCGTCTCCTGAGGTCGGGACAGCGACGGCGGATCTACGCGGTCGAAGCGAGAGCCATCCGTCAGGGCGACGAGTCGCCGCGGCGTATCCGCCGCTCGGCCGCGTCGAGCGCCTCGTCAGCGTCGAACTCGTCGACGATCCGGCGGAGTTCGGCCTCGTCGGCGTCCGCGAGTTCCCTGGCGTGGCGCGTCATGTTCGGCACCGCGCGGAGGACGTTGTCGACGACCGGAACGGCGGCGACCTGCGGCGAGCGCGACAGCGGGTTCAGGTCGATCACTATCTCGGTCTTGCCCATCTCGCCCAGCGCCTCGGCGCGGTCGCCGTCCTCCAGAGGGACAAGCACGACGTCCGCGGCGTAGATACCGTCCTCGTCTACTTTCGCGCGCTCGTGGTTCAGACCTGGAATGCGGGCGTCCGCCGTCAACCCCTTCACGCCCTCCGCACCGTGTTCGCGCAGGTGATCGGCGATGGCCTCGATCCGTTCCTCCGTGCGGTTGAACAGGTTGACCTCCAGGTCCGCGTCGACGGCGTCGGCCAACTCGACTATCTCGGCCGGCACGAGCGCGGCCACGTTGCCGTTCACCGAGAGGACGGGGCGGTCTGCGAGCAGGAGTTGCGCCGCCGCAGCGCGTTCCGCCTCGTCCGCGCTCGGGGTCGTCTCCTCGCCGAGCAAGTAGTCGAACGCGCTTCCTCGACCCTCAGCGTGTACGCCCTGCAGGTGCGTGATCCCCTTTTCGACCCCGGACTCGATGCGGTGTCTGCTTACCAGATCCTCGTACCGCGGGTGGTCCTTCGGGATCTCATCCTCGCCGGTGACGTCCGCCGGAACCGTTTCGTCGTCGCTCACGGCCGAACGTGTGCGAGCGTTTCAAAAAAGTGCCGCGATCGAATCCGTCGCCGTCCGCGGTGGTTCACTGCGCGACCGTCTGGTGTCCGTCGGCGGCCCGTTCGCGGACCGCCTAGATACTTCCATTGCCTCCTCTATCCGAGCTAGCCGAGTAGCACCTTCAACGCGGTATCGCGCCCGCAGAGTGGGTGTGACAAACTTCCGGGTCGTACCCCGCGTCCGAGAGTCCGGTTCCGAGCGCGAACACCGTCTCCCCGAGCATCGCCATCGACGCCTCGCCGTCGACTTCGCCGACGTCGCGGATCGCATCGCGGACCGTCTCGGTCAGCAGTCCCGCCTCGCGGGCGAACCGGCGCGAGGCGTAGATGAAACTCGTCAGCGTCGGCTCTCCGACGACGAGAGAGAGCGCTTCCGTTCCCGCCTGCTCTAGCGCCTCGGTGTTGCCGCCGATCACCGTCTTCGTCGGGAGTTCGCCGAAAGTGACGTACTCTACCCTGGCGCGCCGCGGGATCCCGTCGAGCAAGTTGTCCTGCGGTCCGCCCGGTTCGAGACGGATCGGGATACCGCCGCGAGCCTGCGCGACGACGTCGCCCAGTCCCGTTCCGGACTGTACCTCTGCCCCGTGGGCGATGGTGATAAGCTCGTTCTCGGAGAGCTGTCGCGAGAAGCGGCGGTTGGCGGCGAGCGCCGTCCCGAGCGCCATCGCGCCGGAGACGCCGAACCCAGCGCCTATCGGTACCTCGGCCTCCGCAGAGACCCGCGCGGACACGTCGAGTGCGTCGAGGACGCGTTCGACGGGTTCCATCTCGATACTCGTGTCGTCCAGGTACACTTCCGTTCGGTCGGCGGGGCGGACCTCGACCGTCACGCCGTCCGAGAGCGTCAGCCCCGCGCCCTGCGAGCCGGCCTTCGTCGGGTCGTCGTGCTCGTGAGGCGTGAAAAAGCCCGTGATGTGTCCCGGAACGAAGGCGCTCGCCGCGTCGTCGCTCATTGCAACTACATCGGAGCGACCGTCGTTAACCGTTTTCCATCTGCTCCGCGGCGCATGCGTCCAGCAGTTCCACGACCGGCGAGACTCGAACGGACGAACGAGAAACACGATAGCTATCGCGACGGCGATAGCCTCCGCCATCAGCGGCGCGAGCAGTCCGGTGACGACCAGCGCCAGGTCGTAGAGAGCCAGCGTATCTGTAGCCACGTGCGACGAACTGCGAAAGACGCGTTGAGCGTGCTGAGACGGCTCCTATCAGGCAATCACGAACGACCTTTTTGCGATTCGTCGTGGTACCAACTGACTGTACGTTCGACAAGTGCCCGTCTCAGATACGTAATGCTCCGGCACATCTTCTGCAGACGAGCGGCCGTTGCGAGCGCTTTCGTCGCTGTGGATTGCGCGGAGCGCAACGACGCCCGCGAGCAGACGGCAACCACGGCGAGAGAGCCACCGCCCGTAGCCGACAGTGTTCCGGACCTGCCGGTCGAGGAACGCGTGGCCGAGTTAGCGGCCGAGTATCTCGAACCGGTGAGCGACGCGCCGCCGGAACTGGCGGTAACGCTGCTCGACAGTACTAGCGACCCGTTCGGGTCGTACTACGATTTCGCGGACTGGGCGTACGCAGACGGCGAACTGTCCGCCGTCGAGTACGGCGAGATGGTCGCCGGCACCGTCGAGACGGAGGCGGCCATCGCTATCGCTCCGGCTCGGAGACCTCTCCGTTCGAACACATGAGTTCACCAGAAACCCACCAGACTCCGTACGAGGCCATCCTCGACCAGGAGATAGAGACGGGATTAGAAGAACTGAACCGATCGGCGACCGGCATCTTCCTCTCGGCGCTGTCGGCCGGCCTCGACATCGGATTCGGCCCGCTGTTGATGGCGGTGATGGTGACGTTGGCCGGCGGCAGTTACAGCGTCGCGACGACGGAGATACTCGTGGCCAATATGTACGCCGTCGGCTTCATCTTCGTCGTCCTCGGCCGCTCGGAGCTGTTTACCGAACACACGACGCTCGCGGTGCTTCCGGTGCTTGGCGGACAGGCGACGGTCAAACAACTCGGCCGCCTCTGGGTGCTCGTCTACTCGGCGAACGTGGTCGGCGGCGCGGCCTTCGCCGTGCTGATGGTCACTATCATGCCGTCGGTCGGCACGATCGAGCCCCACGCGTTCGAGGAGATCGCGCTGACGTACACGACACAGGACATCGTGACGCTGGTCGCAGGCGGCGTCCTCGCCGGCTGGATGATGGGGCTGGTCTCGTGGCTGGTCAGCGCCGCCCAGGAGTCTATCAGCCGCACCTTCTTCGTCTGGCTCGTCACGACAGCTATCGGACTAGCACACCTTCCTCACTGCATCGCCGGCAACGTCGAGATAGTCGCCGGCCTGATGGCGTCGTCTGAGGTCGTCTTCATGGACTACGCGGAGTTCCTGCTCGCCGCGACCGTCGGCAACGCTATCGGCGGTACCGTCTTCGTCGCGCTGCTGAAGTACGGCCACGTCGTCCGCGGTTCGCAGTAGAGCGGTCCGAAAATCCGTACCGTCCCGTCGACCCGGCGTCTTGGTCAGAGGCTCAGACGCTGACGGTCTCGCGGGAACGCCGTTGGACTTCGCTCCGCTCGTCCAACGAGCACCCGCTCGACAGGCACGTTTCCCCTACGGCGAGAGACGCTGACGGTCTCGCGGGAACAGCACCGCTTCGCGGATGTTGTCGAGACCGAGCATCGTCATGACGAGGCGCTCGCCACCGAGACCCCATCCGGCGTGCGGCGGCATGCCATACTTGAACATCTTGGTGTAGTACTCGAACGCGTCGGGGTCGAGTCCCTGCTGTTCGAACCCGGCGACCAGGTGGTCGTATCGGTGTTCGCGCTGACCGCCGGAGACGAGTTCCATCGACGGATGCATCAGGTCGAATCCGGTCGAGAGCGTTTCGTCGTCGTCGTGGTCCTTGATGTAGAACGGCTTGATCTCGCTGGGCCAGTCGGTGATGAAGTAGTGTTCACCGACTTCCTCGCCGAGAGCGTGCTCGCCCTCAGTGGGAAGGTCGTCGCCCCAGACGAGTTGCTCGTCGAGTTCGCCCGTCGCGTTGATGCGCTCGATGGCCTCCTCGTACGTGAGACGGGGGAAGTCGCCCGAAGGCGCTTCGAAGTCCTCGTAGCCGAGCGTCTCCAGTTGCTCTTGGCAGTTCTCGGCGACGCCCTCGTAGGCGGCTCTGACGACCGCTTCGCAGGCGTCCATCGCGTCCGAGTGGTCGTAGAAGGCGCTCTCGAAGTCGATCGAGGTCGCCTCGTTGAGGTGTCGCGGCGTGTTGTGTTCCTCGGCGCGGAAGATCGGGCCGATCTCGAAGACGCGTTCGAGGCCGGAGCCGACCATCAACTGCTTGAACAGTTGCGGGCTCTGGTTCATGAACGCCTCCTGCCCGAAGTACGTGATCGGGAACAGCTCCGTCCCGCCCTCAGTACCGGTCGCGACGATCTTCGGCGTGTTGATCTCGGTACAGTTCAGGTCGCGGAACTGCTCGCGGACTGCGCGGAGGACCTCGGCGCGGATCTCGAAGATGGCTTTCGACTCCTCCATGCGCAGGTCGAGCGTCCGGTTATCCAGTCGCGTCGAGATGTCGGCGTCGACCTTGCCCGACGGGTCGAGCGGCAGTTCCGGGTCGGCCGGAGCGACGACTTCGACGTCCTCGGGAACTATCTCGACGCCCGTCGGGGCGCGCTCTTCCTCCTCGACGGCACCGGAGACCTGCACCACGCTCTCGCGGTTGACGTTGACGCCAGTCTCCACGAGGTCGTCGTCCATCTCGTCTTTCTCGAACTTGACCTGGATCTTGCCGGTCGTGTCCCGAACGATGAGGAATGCGATGCCGCCGAGGTCGCGGATCTCGTGTGCCCACCCGGCGACGGTGACAGTGTCGCCCGGTTCGGCGTCCGCGGTGTAAGTCCTGTTCTCCATACCATCCCGTTCTGCCGGCCCAGTCTTAAAAACCGTCTTTTCACTCGTCGCCTGTCAGCCCACCACAGTGGAAAGAACTACTTTCCGGGGACTGATTACCCGGACGTATGAACGAGGACCCGCTCGACGACCTCGACAAGCGGATCATCCACACGCTTCAGAGGGACGCTCGCAAGACATCCGCGAGCACGATCGCCGAGGAAGCCGACGTTTCCGCAAGCACGGTCCGAAACCGCATCCGAAATCTGGAGGAGACCGGCATACTCACCGGGTACAATCCCGAGGTGAACTACGAGAAAGCGGGCTATCAGTTGCTGACGCTTATCATCTGTACTGCACCGATCCCGAAGCGCGAGGAACTCGCGCAGGAAGCCCTCGAAGTCCCGGGCGTCGTCGCCGTCAGGGAAGTCATGACCGGCACCGAAAACGTCCACGTCGAGGCGATCGGCACCGACGGCGACGACCTGAGCAGGATCGGTCAGGACCTGAACGCGATCGGCCTGGAAATCGTCGACGAGGACCTGATCCGCAACGAGTACGAGAACCCGTTCCACGGGTTCGAGGTCGACGGACTGTAACTGCTTTTTTTCGTTCCCTCCGGCGCTCTGATCGCTTTGACAGAACTCGTTCCCTCTGCAGGGTCCCGGCCACACGTACCGCTGAGCGCCGGCCCCGAACGATCAGTCCTAGAGGACGATACAACAAAATAAGGCAATTATACTACCGAATCCGCAATTCAATCGGACTGTTTATCGTGTTCCGGGAACTACAACCGGGTACGGAGATAGACAATGTCATCGACGCAGCCACGCCTCTACCGGTTCGTAACCGCACGGATGTCCGCTCACAGACCACACCGCGTTCCGGACCGGGGCCATGGCTAAGAACCAACAGCTACCCGCCGGCGAGAACGAGAGGTCCGCGGCCGACTCGGGCATCTACGTCGTCGGCGACGACAGTATCGCTATCGGTCTCGCCAGAAAACTGGCCGACCGCACACCGACTGTATTCGTCAGCGCGGACGATTCGTTCGCCGAAGCCGCCGAGCGCGCCGACCTCGACGCACGACGCGCGGACGTGACCGACCCGTGGTCGCTCGATACCGTCGGTATTCGGGGCGCTGACACCGTTGTAGCTGCCTCCCGGCGTGACGACCGGAACATTCTCACCGCACAGATCGTCCGAACGAGGTTCGACGTGGACGACGTCGTCGTCCGACTTGACGACCCGACCAACAGCGACGCGTTCGACGATATCGACGTCCGGACGGTCTGTCTGACCTCGGTTCTCGCGAACGAGATAGTCGACCAGTTGACGCAGTAAACCATGACGAAGGAACTAGAACGAGATCTCGGGTTGTTCGCAGTGATCGCTATCAGTATCGGCGCGATGGTGGGGAGCGGGATATTCATCCTCCCCGGCCTCGCACTCAAGACAGCAGGGCCGGCCGTCATACTCGCGTATCTGCTCGCCGGCGTCCTCGTCTTGCCCGCGGCGCTGAGCAAAGCGGAGATGGCGACCGCGATGCCGGAAGCCGGCGGGACGTACATCTACATCGAGCGCGGAATGGGGCCACTGCTGGGCACGATCGCAGGCGTCGGTACCTGGTTTTCGCTATCGTTCAAAGGCGCGCTCGCGCTCGTCGGCGGCGTCCCGTACCTGCTCTACCTGTTCGACCTCCCGGTCAAACCGGTCGCGATCGGACTTGCGGCCGTCCTCATCGCGGTCAATCTCTTCGGCGCGAAACAGACCGGCCGCCTCCAGATCGGTATCGTCGTCGTGATGCTCGCGGCGATGGTGTGGTTCGTTGTCGGCGGGCTACCCTCCACGACAGCGTCGTACTACGGCGGGTTCTTCGACAAGGGGTCGAACGGCCTCCTCGCGGCGAGCGGTCTCGTCTTCGTCTCGTACGCGGGCGTGACCAAGATCGCGAGCGTCGCGGAGGAGGTCGAAGACCCCGACCGGAACATCCCGCTCGGGATCCTCATCTCGCTCGTCTTCACGACGCTGCTGTACGTACTTATCGTCGTCGTGATGGTCGGCGTGACCCCGCCCGACCTCCTCAGCGACTCCGGCGTCCCGATGATCCACGCGGCCGAGGCGACGCTCGCCTGGCCGGGCGTCGTCGCTATCATCGTCGCGGCGGTCCTGGCTCTCATCAGCACCGCAAACGCCGGTATCCTCTCATCGTCGCGATACCCCTTCGCGATGGCTCGGGACGACCTCGCGCCCGAATCGCTCACAGAGATCCACGAGAACTGGGGGACGCCGGTCCGGGCGATCACGCTCACCGGGGGCGTGATGCTCGTACTCATCGCGTTCGTCCCGATCCTCGAGATCGCGAAACTGGCGAGCGCCTTCCAGATCATCGTGTTCGCGCTGGTCAACGGCGCGGTCGTGGCGTTCCGCGAGGGGAACGTCGGCGAGTACGACCCCAGTTTCGAATCACCGCTGTACCCGTGGACACAGATCGCGGGTATCCTCGGCGGCCTCCTGCTCATCGGCTACATGGGAACTCTCCCACTGGTCGGTGCGGTCGTCATCACCGTCGGGTCCGGACTGTGGTACTTCTACTACGCCCGCGACAACGTCGACCGCGAGGGTGCCGCGACGGACGTCGTCCGGCGCTCCGTCGGCAAGCGGGCCGTCGAACGGACGAAGTCGACCTTCGAGGACGTCGACGGCTACGAAGTGCTGGTCGCCGTTACCGAGACGACGGACGAAGCGCGCGAACGCTCGCTCATCCGGATCGCCGCCGACATCGCCCGCGAGAACGACGGGAGCGTCACGATCGTACGGTTTGACGAGGTTCCCGACCAAGCGCCGCTGCAACAGGCGTCGCAGACGCAGTCCCCGGCGGACGTCGAGTTCGAACGTCGTACGTCGGACCTCACCGCCGAGTTCGACGTTCCGGTACAGTACGGCGAGATCGTCAGCCACGACACCGAGCGAGCGATCGTCAACTTCGCGGAGCACGAGGAGGCCGACTTCCTCCTTCTCGAACGAGCGGACGACCCGCTATACGCCCCGCTTCTCGGTTCGAACATCGAGTGGGTCTCGCGCCACGCTCCGTGCGACGTGTTGCTGATCGAAGAGCGCGATCTGGCCGGGATCGACGCGATCACCGTCGTCACGGACCGCGGTCCGTTCGACCCGCAGAAGATCGCCATCGCTGACGCGCTGGCGAGCGAGGCCGGGGCACGCATCGACCTGCTCTATCCGGTAGAGCGCAACGCAACGACGGCGCAGCGAGAGACCGTCGAGGACTATCTCTCGGAGCTTGAATCGCTCTGCTCCGTGCCGGTGAAACGCTCGGTTGTCCCGACCGACGACCCCACGGAGGACTTCGTCGCTGTGACGGATCCCGCCGACGTGTTGATCATCGGAACGGACGGCGGCCGGATCCACGGGAACCTGTTCGGACGGCCGGCGGACTGGATCGTAGATAAAGTCGACTGCACGGCGATCCAGGTCCAGCCAAACGGCTCTCGGCCGGGGTTGTTCCGTCGCCTCTTCGAACGGGTCGTGTTCTGACGAGTCGGGCCGCCAGTATCAGTTCGCGTCTTTGGCGCCGTTTACCGTCGCCGCGACGGCGTCGACGCCGTCCGCGTGGACCAGGTCGCCGACGACCACCACGTCGGCGTGTTCGGCCATTCCGTTCGCGGAGTCGTAGTCGTGGATGCCACCGCCGTAGAACAGCGTCGCCTCGTCCAGCGCGCCCGCCGCGGCGCGGACCGTCTCGGGGTCGCCAAGCGTGCCCGAGTACTCGACGTACACTATCTCTTGACCGAACATCTCCTCGGCCACCTCCGCGTAGGCGGCGACGTCGTCGGGACCGAGGTCACAGTCCGCCTCCGTGTACGTGGCGACGCTCGCCTCGGGATTCATCACGATGTACGCTTCCGTCGTGATGCGGTCCCACGGCAGGTTTTCCTCTAAGCGTGCCCACTCCTTGTGTGCGCCGACGGTCCAGAACGGGTCGCCCGCGTTGAACACCGTCGGGATGAGATACCCATCGAGGGCGTCGTCGTTGACGGCCACCTCCGGCGCGCTCGGTTCGAGATACAGCGGCACGTCGTACGTCGCGCAGGCGTCTATCACGCGCTGCATCTTGTCGGTGGTCATGCCGGTCGTCCCACCGATCTCGATGGCGTCAGTCCCGGTCGCACAGACGTCCTCGTACGTTTCTCCCTCGACGAGGTCCTTGTCCGGATCTATCTTCACGATGTGGTCCCAGTCGGCCCACGGTGCGGTCATATCCGTTCAATCAGAAAGGTTGGCTAAAACCCCTTCGAAAGGTTCGGTTCGCGGGACGTGCGCGTCAATATTTTCTGCACGGGGCTCCGGGGTGAACGTATGGAACGCGAGACGATCCAGTCAGGAACGGAGTGGGAGTCGACCGTCGGCTATTCGCGCGCTGTCCGGGCAGGTAACGAGATCCACGTTTCTGGCACCACTGCGACGGACGACGCGGGTGATCTCGTCGGTATCGGCGACCCGTACGCCCAGACCGCGCAAGCGCTCTCGAACGTCGAACGGGCGCTGGAGCGACTCGACGCGACCTGTGCGGACGTGGTCCGAACACGGCTGTTCGTCACAGACGTAGACCGGTGGGACGAGATCGGTCGCGCGCATCGGGAGTATTTCGACGACGTGCGCCCGGCGACCAGCATGGTGCAGGTCGAGCGATTGGTTGACCCGGAGATGGTCGTAGAAGTGGAGGCGGTGGCGAAAGTGAAGACGGAGTAGTCGGTGCGTCAGAGTCCCGAACCTCGGAGGTATCCGGGACCGCTGACCGCGATCAGCCTTCGATGTCGTCTACACTCCGCCCGGTGAACGAGCGCGAACCGTACCGGACGATGACGTACCGAGCGTCGTCGGGTATGTCGACCGTGATCGAATCGCCCTCCTCGACGGTCGTTCCGGACTCGCCCCAGTTGACGGCGTTTTCGCCGGACCGAGTCGGGATCGCGACGGTTAGCTCACCCGCGTCGACGGGTTCGCCGCCGTCGTGCGTGACCTCGACCTGGTCTCCGTCAACCCGCTCGAATTTGACGGATACGTTCGGGAGAACCGTTCGTCGGGTCATCTCGACCGTCTCGCTACTGCCGGTCCACTCCACCGACACCTCGGAACCGATATCGGCGTCGAGTTCGATGCGGTCACCCTCGGACAGTTCGTCGTACGTTTCGCCGAACTGGGTCGACGCTCGTTCGTCGTCGACCAGCACTTGATACTTGCTGATATCGCTCTCTATGGCGGACCGGCCGTGGTCGCCGCCGTACACGAGGTACGTCGTCTGGTCCTCCCGGCGGACGTAGAAGTACCCCGGCGGGCGGACGTGGAACGAGAAGACGCTCGTCCCGTAGCTCGAATTGCCTTCCGTGACGGTCGCCATGACCGACACCCAGTCGTTGAGAGTCACGTCCTCGATGACGATCTCGTCGCCCGTCGTCAGCGTCTCGTGGTACTCCGAGAGCGGCACCTCGTCGTTCTCGCTGTTCCGCCGATCGTCGCGCGAGCGGTGCTGAAGTTCGAGGCCTTCCGTATCGGCCTGCTGTTCGCCGGTGTACGTGATCGTCAGTTCCGACGTGTCCGGATCGTAGTCCGGTTCGAACGCCGATCTGTCGTGAACGATCTCCCGGGCGAGGTAATCGAACGTCTCCTCGTCGTCCGGGTCCTCCCACCGGACGCGGACGTGCGAGAACGGGGCGGCGGTGACGGTTATCTCGTCGCCGTTTTCGACGGTATCGTACTCGTCTTCGAACTGTACGGGCGCTTCCTCCCCTTCGACCTCGATCGTCAGTGTCGACGCATCGACGGCTTCGTCGCCCCGGTGGCGGAGCGTCGCTTCGCCAGTCTCATCGTCGTATTTGACCCAGAGCCGCGCGTCCGGCGACGCCTCGTAATCCGGCCGGGGTGGCCGTTCGTACACGACGGTCACGACGCCGCGACGGCCGTCCTGCTCGATGCTTTGCTCTTCGACTCCGTCGCCCCAGTTGTCGTCGACCATGGACCGGAGCTTGCTCTCGTCGACCGAAGACTCGTCGTCGAACAGCACAACGGTCGTGATCCTTCGGGTCCGTTCCTCGATCTGCGTCGTTGCGTACGCGGTCGCGTCGACGCTGTCAGCGTCGAGCGAGTCGGCGAGGCCCGCCCGGTTCTCGTCACTGTCGCCTCTGAAGACCCGGACGTACTGTTCGTCGGTGAGAGGTTTCAGAACCGCAGTCACGGACTCGTCCTCGGAGAGGTTCTCGATCGAACCCTTAGCGGCGGCCCGTGCGGCGTCGAGACCGGCGTCCCACGCACCGCCGTCCGTCAGTCCGCGCGCGCTGATGTGCCGACCGTCCGTCGTCGTCGACGCCGTATTGTCCGGCGCGTCGATGTCGGAGCTGCTGAACGACCCAGCAAGACAGACGATCTGTCCGTCGCGGTCTCCGTACGTTGCGGCGACGGCCCTGTCGATATCCGACAGGCCGAGTCCGTACTGCTCGGAGAGGCCCGCGCCGTAGCGGCCCTCTTCCTCCGGCGAGAGCACGTATACGCGAGTCGCCTCGTTGCCTTCGATAGCCGAGGGAACCGCGCCGAGCGCGGTGACGAGCCCGTCCGGGAGGGACTCGTTCTCACCGTCCTGGCCGTCGGTAGTCGTCGTCTCGTCCATCGATCGCGTGTCGTCTGCACGGGACAGACAGCCCGCTGCAAGCGTGAAGCCGCCCGCTACGAGCAGACTGCGTCGGTTGGTGGGGACCATCGGCTACGTCTTCTCTATCCACATAAATAAAACCAACTATGATATCGCCTGAGCAGAAGTTGGCATCGCCTTACGCTTCCGCCTGCCAGTCTTCGATCCGGTCGGCGCTGACGCCCTCGACGTCCGCGGCGACCGCATCGGGGTCGGCGTCGGTCAGGTCGTCCAGGCTCTCGATGCCGGCCTCGACGAGTTTCTCTGCGGTTTTCGCTCCGAGACCGTCGAGCGCTTCGAGGTCCGTGCCGGAGTCGCTCTCGCGGGCCTGATACTCGCGGTAGTTGCAGATAGGACAACCGAGTTCCCAGGGCTCGTCGTCGCCGTTGTGGACGTGGAGTTCCGGCAGGTCGTGTTCGTCACAGCGGTCGTCGGTGACCTCGAGCTCGCCGCGGCGCGGGAGCGGCAGCGAGTAGTCGCAGTCCGGGTAGCGGGTGCAGCCGACCAGCCGGGAGCCGTTTCGGAGCTGTTTGATGACGAGTTCGCCGTCGTGGTCATCGTGGCAGTTCGGACAGTCGCCGATAACCGGTCCTTCGCCGGCCTCGTCGGCCTTGCACTGCGGGCAGCCGTGGACGAACGTCTGCCGCCCGGCGAGCATCTTCACGTGCTGGAGTTCGTGCTCCTCGCACTGCTCGTCCAGGATGAGCGGCTTACCCGTGTTTGGCAGCGGGAGCGTGTACTCGCAGTCGGGGTAGCCGTCGCAGCCGACGAACGCGGATCCGTGAGAGCTACGGCGCACGAGCAGGTCGTGGTCGGACTCCGGACAGGGGCCGAGCGTCTTATCGGCTTTCAGCGACTTTCGGAGGTGATCCCCGATCTCCTCCCGGGAATCGATCAACGACTCGAACACCGTCTCCAGCATCTCGCGGGACTCGTCCGTGACGTTGTCGAGCGTCGCCTCGCCCTCCGCGATCGCGGTCATGTCGGCCTCTAGCTGGCTGGTCATCTCCTCGCTCGTCACGCGGTCGGCGAACTCCTCGGCCGCTTCGACGACGGCCATCGCTAGCTGGGTGGGTCGCGGCGGGTCGTTCTCGACGTAGCCGCGGTCGTACAGTTTTTCGATGGTGTTGTGGCGGGTCGACTTCGTCCCGATTCCCATGTCCTCCATCGTCTCGATGAGTCGAGACTGGCCGTAGCGTCGGGGTGGCTGGGTCTGCTTTTCCTCCATACGGACGTCGGTAACCGACAGTTCTTCGCCCACGTCGACGTCGGGCACGTAGTTCTCGCTCGTGGAGAGGTACGGGTAGACGTCGTGGTAGCCCGGTTCGACCAGACGCTTGCCGTTGGCCTTCAGCGTGAGGCCGTCCGTGACCGCGACGACTTTGAGGTGTTCCCAGGTCGCGGCCTCGGCGACGGTTGCGAAAAACCGCCTGACGACGAGTTCGTAAACCTCCCACTCGTCGTCGCTCAGTTCGCCTGCGCCGGGATGTTCGCCGGTGGGGTGGATCGGCGGGTGGTCGGTCGTCTCCTCGTCGCCGCGGGTTGGGTCGATGCCGTCGAGTTCGAGCAGCGACTCGGCGTCGTCGCCGAAATCGCCGTGTCCGACGAACTCGTCGAGGAGCGCTTCCGGATCCAGGTCGTCGGGGTAGACCGTGTTGTCCGTCCGCGGGTAGGTGATGAACCCCTCGGTGTAGAGGTCCTCGGCGATACTCATCGCGCGCTGTGCGGAGTAGCCGAGGCTGCCGGCCGCGCGGATGAACTGCGTGGTGTTGAACGGTGCCGGGGGCGCGTCCGTTCGCGTGCGGCGGTTGACGCTGTCGACGGTGACCGCGTCCGCTTCGGCCAGCGTCGCGTGTGCCGCGTCGGCGTTGTCCTCGTCCCAGACGCGTTCGGCCTCGTTGCCGTCCTCGTCGCGGTAGAAGTACTGAGCCTCGAACGCGTCGTCTTGCTCGCCCGTCGCCTTCAGCAGGTCTGCGTACAGTTCCCAGTAGTCCTCGGGGTCGAACGCCTGGATCTCGCGCTCGCGGTCGACGATGAGTTTCAGCGTCGGCGACTGCACGCGGCCGACACTGATGAAGTCCTCGCCGAGTTGCCCCGCGGTGAGCGAGAGAAAACGCGTCAGCGCCGCACCCCAGATCAGGTCGATTATCTGGCGGGCCTCGCCCGCCGCCGCGAGGTCGAAGTCGAGGTCCTCGGGATTCGCGAACGCGTCAGTGACTTCGTTTTCCGTGATCGATGAGAAGCGGACCCGCTTGATCGGAACGTCCTCGTTCACGTCGCGGACGAGTTCGTACGCCTCCTTACCAATGAGTTCGCCCTCGCGGTCGTAGTCCGTGGCGATGGTGACCGCGTCGGCCTCCCGGGCGAGTAGTCGGAGCGTCCGGACGATGTTCTCCTGAGTCGGCTTCTTCTCGATGCTCGCGTCGATCAGTTCGACCGGCTCAACGTCACGCCAGTCGCTGTACTCGTCGGGGAAGTCGACGCCGACCACGTGTCCGGAGAGGCCGACGCAGCGCTTCCCGCCCCACTTGTAGACGTTGACGCCGTTGCGCCGTTCGGCGTCGGCGCTCTCGCCGCTCAGGATGTCCGCGATCCGTCGCGCGGCGTTGTCTTTCTCCGTTATTATCAACTCCACCGCGTACCACCCCGTCGTCGATCCTGTGTCGTCATTCGACACTGGTTAGGCCCACGCCGGCCCTAAACCTTTCGGGGTAAATCGCCGGAAAGCGCGGGTGTGCGGGCGTATGCGCTCGGATACGTGCGTCCGTGCGCGACGACTAACCGGTGGTCGTTGATGGTGGCCGTCGGATGTCGCTGATGGTGATCATCGTATGTCGCTGATGGCGGCCACTGACCGACTGCATCGGTGATCGCTGACAGTCAGAGACCGCTGGCCGATACCGATAGCTGACGGCGGTCGGTCACGGCGTTCGACCGGCGGCGCGTCACAATCAGTCGTCCAGTTCGGCACGCAGCAGTTCGTTGACGGTGCCGGGGTCGGCGCTCCCGCCCGTCTCCTGCATCACCTGGCCGACGAGGAAGTTGATCGCGCCGTCGTCGCCGTCGTAGTAGTCCTCGACTGCGTCGGGGTTGTCGGCGACCGCCGCCTCGACGGCCTGTTGGACTTCGCCTTCGCCCGTTTTGCCCAGCCCCTCCTCCTCGACGACCGAGTCGGGGTCGGTGCCGTCGTCTAGCATCCGACGGAGCACCGTCTCGCGGGCGTTCTTGGCGGTTATCTCGTCCTCAGCGACGAGTTCGACCAACCGGTGGACCTCGTCGAGTCGGCTCTCGACGTCCGTTATCTCTATGTCGCGGTAGTTGAGTTCCCCGAGCAGGTTGTCGGCGACCCACGTCGCCGCGAGGTCCGGGTCGAACTCGCCCGCCAGGTCCTCGTAGAAGTCCGCCACCTGCTTCGTCGAGGTGAGTTTCGACGCGGCCTCCCCGCTCAGGTCGTACTCGTCGCGGAACCGCTCGCGGCGTGCGTCGGGGAGTTCCGGGATATCGATCTGCTCTTTCCAGTCGGCGACCTGTAGCGGCGGCAGGTCGGCCTCGCGGAAGTAGCGGTAATCCTTCTCCTCCTCCTTCGAGCGCATCGAGACGGTGATGCCGCGGGACTCGTCCCAGTGGCGCGTCTCCTGTTCGACTTCGCGGCCGCGCTGGACGGCGTTTTTCTGGCGCGTCTCCTCGTAGGCCAGCGCCTTCTCCGCGCCCTTGTGGCTGGTGATGTTTTTCACCTCGGTGCGGTTGGCCGCATCGAGTGCCGACTCGTCGATGTCGCCGTCATCGCCGACCTCCTCGCCGGGGACCAGACTGAGGTTGGCGTCGACCCGGAGGCTGCCGTCGCGCGTGCTGTCGAACACGCCGAGATATTCGAGCACTTCTTCGAGTTTGGCGAGGAACGAGCGCACCTCGTCCGCCCCGCGGAAGTCGGGCCGCGTCACTATCTCCATCAGCGGCGTTCCCGCGCGGTTGTAGTTGATCAGCGTGTACTCCGCCGTGTCGATGCTCCCGCCCTGGTGCTGGAGGCTTCCGGGGTCTTCCTCCAGATGCGCCCGGCGAATGCCGACGGTCCGGCGCTCGCCGCTTTCCGAGAACGTCAGTTCGCCGTCCTGACAGATCGGCGCATCATACTGGGTGATCTGGAAGTTCCTCGGCAGGTCCGGGTAGTAGTAGTTCTTCCGGTGAAAGGCCGTCTCCTCCGGGATATCGGCGTCTATCGCCTTCCCGATTTTGACGGCGGCCTCGACTGCGCCCTCGTTGAGAACGGGGAGGGCACCCGGGAGGCCGAGACAGACGGGACAGGTGCGCGTGTTCGGTTCGGCGTCCGACGCGTCGGTCGAACAGCCACAGAAGATCTTCGTGTCCGTCTCCAGTTGGACGTGGACTTCCAACCCGATGACAGTCACGAGTTCCTCAGATCGGGCTGCCTGTGCGGTCATTACGCCTCGGTTCGGTGCGGGTCGGTTAAAGGCTAACGGGAACAGTCGCTCCGTCTCGCGCCTACTGCTGTCCCGGCCCGGCGGGATAATGTCACAATTCTTTTATATGTCTGACACACGTTTATGCATCCGGAACTGTCCTTTTACTCGTATGGCCGGTAACAGAGTCGAGGAACTGGAGGCGACCGTCGCGGAACTGGAGTCGACGGTCAAAGGACTGACCGAGGAACTGGTCGAAACGAAAGAGCGCATCCGAGTACTGGAGTCGGAACTCGACGCCGAAACGCCGTCGCGGTCCGCCGACGTACGGGCCGCACCGACCCAGGAAGCCGCTCCTGACGAGGTTCAGGAAGCGGCGTCCGAAGCGGCTAAGGAGGGTGAACCCCAGGGGAAAAACGAGGAGGAAGAAACGGACGACTCCGGACTGGGCGACGACATCATCGTGGCGTAGTCGGGGGTTCGTCCGCCCCACGAGCAACCCATGCACATCAAAGAGCTCGTCCTTGAAAACTTCAAAAGCTTCGGGCGGAAGACCCGGATCCCGTTTTACGAGGACTTCACGACCGTCAGCGGCCCGAACGGTTCGGGAAAGAGTAACATTATCGACGCGGTGCTTTTCGCGCTCGGCCTGGCCAGAGCGCGAGGTATCCGCGCGCAGAAACTCACCGACCTGATCTACAACCCCGGCCACGAGGACGGCGGGTCGGCCGGCGGCGGCGCTCGCGAGGCGAGCGTCACGGTCATCCTCGACAACGAGGACCGGACGGTCGAGCGCGCACAGGTCGTCAACGCCGCCGGCAGCGAGGACGTCGGCGACGTCGACGAGATAACGATCAAGCGACGTGTCAAGGAGACCGAGGACAACTACTACTCCTACTACTATCTGAACGGCCGCTCCGTCAACCTCTCCGACATCCAGAACCTGCTGGCGAGCGCCGGCGTCACGCCGGAGGGGTACAACGTCGTCATGCAGGGCGACGTGACCGGCATCATCAACATGACGCCACACGAGCGCCGGGAGATAATCGACGAGATAGCCGGCGTCGCGGAGTTCGACGCGAAGAAGGAAGACGCCTTCGAGGAACTGGAAGTCGTCGAGGAACGCATCGACGAGGCGGAGCTGCGCATCGAGGAGAAGGCCCAGCGCCTCGAACAGTTGAGCGACGAGCGAGAGGCGGCACTCGAATACCAGTCGCTTCGGGAGGACAAAGAGGAGTACGAGGGCTATCTCAAGGCCGCCGAACTGGAGGACAAGCGCGAGGGTCTGGTAGAGACGCGCGAGGACGTCGAGCGCAGAGACGCCGAACTCGACGAACTCCAGCGCGCTCTGGACGAAAAGCAGGGCAAAGTCGTCCGCCTGCAAGAGGACCTGGAGGATTTAAACGCCGAGATAGAGCGGAAAGGCGAGGACGAACAGCTCCGGATCAAAAGCGAGATAGAGGAGATCAAAGGCGAGATATCGCGGCTAGAGGACAAGATCGACGCGGCCGAGGAAGCCGTCGAGGACGCCGAACAGACCCGCCGCGAGGCGTTCGTCGAGGTCGACCGGAAACAGGAGGAGGTCGGCGAACTGGAGAGCGACATCCGCGAGACGAAGTTGGAGAAGTCGTCGGTCAAGGCCGACGTTCAGGAGCGGGAGTCGGAGATAGAGACGCTTCAGACCGAGATAGACGCCATCGACACCGAGTACGACGAGGTGAAAGCCGAACTCCAGGAGCGAAAGGAGGAACTGGAGGAGCGCAAGACGGAGAAAAACGACCTCCAACGCGAGCAGGACCGCCTGCTCGACGAGGCGCGACGCCGGTCGAACGCGATAAGCGAGACGGAAGACGAGATAGACGACGCCCGCGACGAGTTGCCGGAACTCCAGGCCGAACTGGAGGACCTGCGGGACGAACTCGCGAAGGCACGCAAGAACGAGGACAACATCGCAGGCGTCGTCGAGGACCTCAAAGGCGAGAAGCGCGAGTTACAGGACGATATCGAGGACGTGGAGGACAGCCTCCAGGCCAAACAGCAGGAGTACGCGGAACTCGAAGCGCGCGCCGACGAGAGCGGCGACTCCTCGTACGGCCGCGCGGTCTCGACAGTACTGAACGCCGGCAAGGGCGGCGTCCACGGCACCGTTGGCCAACTCGGAAGCGTGGACGAACGTTACTCGACGGCCTGCGAGACGGCGGCGGGCGGCCGCCTCGCGAACGTGGTCGTCGACGACGACGGCGTCGGCCAGGAGTGCATCGAGTATCTCAAATCGAAGAACGCGGGGCGGGCGACGTTCCTGCCGATCACCGAGATGCACAACCGCTCGCTGCCGTCCGCACCGAACGACCCGGGCGTAGTCGACTTCGCGTACAACCTCGTCGATTTCGCCGACGAACACGCGGGCGTGTTCTCGTACGTCCTCGGCGACACGCTGGTCGTCGAGAACATGGACACGGCCCGCGAGTACATGGGCGACTACCGCCTCGTGACGCTGTCCGGCGAACTCGTCGAGAAAAGCGGCGCGATGACCGGCGGGTCGAAAAGCGGCTCGCGCTACTCCTTCTCGAAGACCGGGAAGGGCCAGCTAGAGCGCGTCGCCGAGGAGATAACGGCCCTGCAGGACGAACGGGACTCGCTCCGCGAGGACCTCCGCGGCGTCGAGGAGCGACTCGACGACGCGCGCGACCGGCAGACGGAGGCCGCCGACCAGGTTCGGTCCATCGAGAGCGAGATCGAATCGACCGAGACGGAGTACGGGTCGGTCGAGGAACGGATCGCCGATATGGAGGACGAACTCGACGAACTCCGCGCGGAACGCGACGACGTCGACAACCGGATGCAGGAGATCGAAGACGAGATCGGAGAGAAAGACGAGGAGATCGCGGCCGTGGAGGGGGAGATCCACGAACTCGAAGACGAACTCGCGGATTCGCGGATCCCCGAACTCACCGCCGAGATCGAGGAACTTGAGAGCGAGATAGACGAGTTCGAGCAGCGGCTCTCGGACCTCGACGGCGACCTGAACGAGTACCAGCTAGAGAAACAGTACGCAGAGGAGTCCATCGAGGAACTCCACGAGACCATAGAGGAGGCCCAGAACCGCAAAGCCGAGAAGGAGGCCGCGATAGAGGAGTACGAGGCCGAGATCGACGACCACGAGGAGAGACTCGACGGGAAGCGCGAGGCCGTCGAGGAACTGGAAGCGGAACTCGCGGAGCTGAAAGGCGAACGCGACGACCTCAAAGACGATCTGCGCGAGGCCAAGGCGGTCCGCGACGAACAGCGGGAGAAAGTCGACACCGTCGAAACCAAACTGGAGAGCCTCCGCGAGCGCGAAGAGCAACTGGAGTGGGAGATTGAGGAACTCGAATCCGAGGTCGGCGACTACGACCCGGAGGACGTTCCGGACCACGACGAGGTCGAGGCCAACATCGCGCGGCTCGAGACGGAGATGGAGGCGCTCGAACCGGTGAACATGCTCGCTATCGAGGAGTACGACGAGGTGCAGGAGGACCTCGACGAACTCGAAGCGGGCAAGGCGACGCTCGTCGAGGAGCGCGACGGCATCCGGGAGCGTATCGACTCCTACGAGGCCCAGAAGAGAGAGACGTTCATGGAGGCGTTCGAGGCGATCAACGAGCAGTTCGAGGATATCTTCGCCCGCCTCTCCTCCGGGTCGGGGACGCTCCACCTGGAGAACGAGGACGACCCGTTCGACGACGGCCTGACGATGAAGGCCCAGCCCGCGGACAAACCGATCCAGCGCCTGGACGCGATGTCCGGCGGCGAGAAGTCGCTGACGGCGCTTGCCTTTATCTTCGCGATCCAGCGGTACAACCCCGCGCCGTTCTACGCGCTGGACGAGGTCGACGCCTTTCTCGACGCGGCGAACGCCGAACGCGTCGGCGAGATGGTCGACGAACTCGCCGGCGAGGCGCAGTTCGTCGTCGTTTCACACCGCTCGGCGATGCTCGACCGCTCGGAGCGCGCCATCGGCGTGACGATGCAGGACGACAACGTTAGCGCGGTGACCGGTATCGACCTGAGCGGGGACGGGGTGCCCGCGGATGACTAATCAGCGAGCGGACGACGCGGCCCGCGAGGAAGGCGACGAAGACATCCCGTTGAACATCGCGGGCCACGACGACCGCGACCCGCCGGGGACAGACGAGAGCGCGCTCCCCGGCGGCGAGAGCGAGGACGGCGACGGGGAAGGAACCGACAGCAACGGTGACGCTTCCGCAGGTGTCGACGAACTCGTGCCCGAGGAGGAAACCGACGAGGTCGAACCCGTCGAGTTGCTCGTCCAGTTGGCGAAGGAAGACGAGATAGACCCGTGGGACATCGACATCGTCGCGGTGACCGACAAGTTCCTCGACCGACTGGACGAGGTCGACCTGCGAACGTCCGGTCGGGCGCTGTTCTACGCGAGCGTTCTCCTGCGGATGAAAGGCGACGGCCTGCTTTCGGAGGACGAACCGGAGGACGACGAGCCCGAACCGTGGGAAGCGCCGCTGGAGGGCGGGGGCGAGGCACCCCCGCCGGATCATGACCCGGTCGAAGGGTTAGAGCGCGAGATGGAACGCCGACTGGACCGAAAGCGGGCCCGCGGGACGCCGGAGACGCTGGACGAACTCGTCCGGGAGCTACGGGAAGCCGAGCGCGACTCGCGATGGAAGGAGTCCCGCGAGTACGACACCAGCGACTCCGCGTCGGGGTTTCAGCGGGGCACGCAGACGCTCGACTATCGCAGCGGTGACGACATGCGCGTCGACGACGAACCGACGCAAGACGAGGTCACGAGCAACACGCACGAGGAGGACATCGAGACGGTGATCGACGACGTCCGGTCGACGCTGTCGGAGCAGTACGACGCCGGCCGAGACGAAGTGCTGTACGCGGAGATAGAGGACGCAGGCGGCACGCGCGTTCAGACGTTTCTCGCCCTGCTCTTTCTCTCGAACCGGGGGCAGGTTCGCCTCCAGCAGGACGAACTGTTCGGCGACCTCTGGGTGCAGGACCCGAACTCGGGGACCGCCTCCGACGGAGCGGTCGCGGACTGACCCCGCGGCTGTATAGTCGTGAGAAGAATCGACATCTCTGCGGTGCGGACGTTCTTCAGTGGCGCACAGGTGACAGTACGACCGAGCGCCCGACCAGCGGGCTGCGTTCGGGTCCGGATGCGAAAATCCATGTTAACATTCACCATAACACTGATAGCCTAGCGTCGCGTACGTCCGCGCATGACTCCAACGAAAATCCGTGAACGTCTCTCCGAAGTCGACGACAAAGTCGACCCGGAGGAGTACGTCGCCGCACTGCAGTACGTCCGGGGGCACCCGGAACGAACGGCCCGAGAGTAAGCAGGTGTTAGTCGGGGTTGTCGACGGGGAACTGCGTAAACGGTCGACTCTTTTTACTGGGTCAACGGCGACTGATCGAACGGGGAAAGTATGGCAGATTCACCAGACAGAGATACGACGGCCGACACGACAACGACCGGTGACCAGCGAGCGACGGGCGACCGTCGAACCGTCGACGACCGCACCGTCGACCTCCGCGGATCGAAACTACTTGCCGGTCTCGCGTCGCTGATCGGGGCCTGGATAGCCGTCTCACCCTTCGTGTACGGTGACCTCGGTGGGGCCACGCAGTTAGACGCCGCCGGGTGGAACAACATCATCATCGGCGCGGCGATATTCCTCGTCGCCGGATACAACTTCTACCGGATGTCGCAGGATATGAACGTGAGCGAGGCGGCCGCCGGACTGACTCTACTGCTCGGCCTCTGGATCGTCGTCTCGGCTATCGCCGTGTTCGACATGGGGACGACGGGACTGTTGTGGAGCACGGTCGTCAGCGGTCTGGTCGCCGCGGCTATCGGCGGCTACAACGCGTACAAAGGCCGGCAGGCCCGCGATACTCGGACGGTGGCCCGGACGACGTGATCAGTCCGCCGTCCGCTCCGTAGTCGACCAGGCCTGCGTGACGCGGTGGGATGCGACGTGGTACTGTGTAGCGAGAACTGCGAACGCGACGAGCGACAGCGCGAACAGCGCCGGGTAAACCAGAGAGACGTGGTGGTAGAAACCGTTGAGTAACTGTGCGACGGCGACGAGGACGGGAACCACCGAATAGGTGATCGTACGGCCCGGATCCGCCCGAGCCAGCGCGAAAAAGTCCGATTCCATCATGGTAAGCTTCTCTTTCCGAGGGAAGGTGACTACTGCCATGAGCCTTCTGGTCGGGTAATCGTCGCAAGGGTGAGATGTACCCGTGCGGAACGCGTCGCGCGAAGCGAACGCATCGTCGCCTGCGACTGGACGCCGCTGACGAACGTCGACACCTCGGGGTAGAGATTCTCTGTACGGGAGACAGCCGGCAGTATCAGCGGTAGTCGTCGACGAGCAGGTCGACGCGCTCTCTGGTCTCCTCGGGGACGGCCTCGGGGGGCGTGTTGATAGCGCCGTCGAGCGTCGACCCGCAGTCGCACGCTCGGTCGTCGGGCAGTTCTCGGACCGCCCGTTCGACGACCTCTTTGATAGCGCCCTCGTTCGCCGCGGCGTTTTCGAGCACCTCCTGCAGGCTCACTTCGCTGTCGGCCTTCCAGACGTCGTAATCCGTGACGCCGGTTACCGTCGCGTAACACAGTTCCGCCTCCCGCGCGAGTTTCGCCTCTGGGATGGCCGTCATCCCGACCACGTCCCAGTCCTGCGCGCGGTAGAACTCGCTCTCGGCGCGCGTCGAGTACTGCGGCCCCTCGATACAGACGTAGGTACCGCCGACTTCACAGTCCGCGTCGGTCGCACGGGTCGACTCGCCGAGATGGTCGACCATGTGGGGGCAGTACGGTTCCGCAAACGCCGCGTGGACGACTATCCCGTCGTCGAAAAACGTCGGGGTCCGGTGTTTCGTTCGGTCGAACGTCTGGTCCGGGACGACCAGGGTCCGCGGCGGGAGGTCCTCGCGGAGGCTCCCGACCGCATTGCTCGACAGCACGCGTTCGACGCCGAGTTGCTTCAGCGCGTGCACGTTGGCGCGGTAGGGAACCTCTGTCGGTGAGTACTGGTGGTCGCGGCCGTGTCGCGGCAGGAACGCCACCTCCCGTCCGGCGAGTTCCCCGACCGTGATGGGCGCGCTCGGGTCGCCGAAAGGCGTCGAGATGTCTTCCTCTCGGACGTTCTCCAGCGGGAGGGCCTCGTAGATGCCGCTGCCGCCGATAAAGCCTATCATGGCCGGGACTGCGTCCCGGGACTACAAAAATCGGTCCCTCGTCGCGGGGCTTCGACACTCGGAGTTCCCGCTGGCCTCCGCAACGCGCGCCGGGCCGCCTCAGTGTGCGAGCGTCCAGGTCCCGTCCTCACCCTCTATCTCGCCGCGGCGCTCCATCTCGGAGAGCACCTCGTCCAGGCGGTCCGGTTGCGCTATCTCCATCTCGATCCGCTGGACGTCGTGGTACTCCGCGAGGTAGTGACGCACGTCCTCGCGGTCGAACGTCTCCTGGTCGGCCTTCTCCATGACGCCGACTGTCAGTTCGATCATGTCCTCGATGAAGTTCCACGGATAGACCATCCACGTCCACTCCGTTAGCCGCTCGCCGACGTACTCCGGTTCGAACTCGCTGGTCTGGAGCAACTGGAGCGTCGCGGTCCGGACCTCGCCGGGGTTGCGCTCTCTGACGTACTCGTCCGCGCGCTTGATCGACCCGCCAGTGTCGGCGATGTCGTCGATGATGAGTACGTCCTTGCCTTCGACGCTCCCCTCCGGCATCGGATAGCGGACCTGCGGTTCGTCGGCCTTCTCGGCGGTGCCGACGTAATGTTCCATCTTCAGACTGGTGAGATCGTCGAGGCCCAGGAAGTCACAGATGCACCGCCCGGCGAACCACCCGCCGCGGGCTAACGCGACGATCACGTCGGGTTCGAACTCGTCGTCCCTGACCTCGGAACTCACGTCCCGGCAGAGCCCGTAAATGTACTCCCAGTTGGTGATCGTGCAGTCGAAGTCCTCCGGAAGGTCGCTCATGGACGGCAGTCGCGCGCCTCGACACTTAACCGTTTACAGGAAAGCGAGAGAAAGGTTTTATTCCGAGAAGTAGAGTCGGTTCAGATATGGTCGTCCGCCACAGTACGACTCGCCGTACAGTCGTTGCCGCAGTCGCCGCCGCTCTCTCCGGGTGCGCGTCGTCCGACGAGTCCCCGTCGACGGAGACTACCGCGAACCGATCATCTACACCGTCTACCACCGGTGAGAACACCACTACCGAACAGGAGTCGACCGACCCGCCCGAATCGCCTGACGAAGTCGCGAGAGCGTTCGTGACGCGGCTGAACGAAGGTGAGTTCCAGAGCGCGGCGGACCTGTTCGACGATGCCCTCTCCCGACAGGTGTCTGCCACGCAACTACAGGGTATCTGGTCGCGACTCCAGGCGTCGTTCGGATCGTTCGAGGAGATATCGGCCGTCGAACGTCGCTCGGACCCGCCGCGCGCCGAGGTCATCGTCAGAGTCGCGTTCGAGAACGGTTCTCGGGCCGTTCGGCTCGTCGTCGACGACGAGAACGCTATCGCGGGACTGCTGTTTCTCGAATCGTACTCCCCGCCGACCTACGCCGACCAGTCGGCGTTCACGGAACGCGAACTCACCCTCGACGGGGACTGCGAACTCGGAGCCACGCTCTCGGTTCCCGACGGCGACGGTCCGTTCCCGGGCGTCGTGATCGTCCACGGGTCAGGCCCGCAGGACCGCGACGGCACTATCGGCGTCAACAAGGTGTACCAGGACCTCGCGTGGGGACTCGCCTCGAACGGCGTCGCAGTCCTCCGGTACGACAAACGGACCTACGAGTGTTCAGTGTCGCCCGAGGAGGCGACGGTCGACCGTGTCGTCACGGACGACGCGCTCGCGGCGGTCGCGAAACTCCGCGACGCCGCCCCCGTCCGGCCGGACGGCGTCGCCGTCGTCGGCCACAGTTTCGGCGGCGCTGTCGCGCCCCGTATCGCCGAGCGGGACGGTAACCTGTCCGGGATCGCCATGCTCGCGGGGAACGCCAGACCGTTGTATCAGCTTCTGCCCGAACAGAACCGGTACATCGCGGAACTCGACGGAACCGTCACCGACGCCGAGCAAGAGCGGATCGAGCGGTTCGAGGAGGCTGTCCGCCGCCTCGACGAGGGCGAGGTCGACCCGGAAGAAACGATAGCGGGGCAACCGGCGCGGTTCTGGCTCAGCGTGAAAGAGTACGACCAGGTCGAGACTGCGGCGGGCCTCGACATCCCGCGGCTGGTCTGTCAGGGGAAGCGGGACTGGCAAGCCAGCCCCGACGCGGATTTCGAGCGGTGGCGGTCCGCGCTGGGAGACGAGGCGACGTACCGGCTGTACGACCGACTCAACCACCTGTTCATGCCGGGCGAGGGACAGTCGACGCCGGTGAAGCAGATACAGACGGGCAACGTCGCCGAGTCCGTCGTCGACGACGTTGCGGCGTGGCTACCCAACGATACGTAGAGGGTATCGCGCGTCGGTCGGCGTCCGTCGCGAATCCGCTATCGCACCTCGTTGCGACCCGGCTATCGCACTTCGCGTTAGGTCCCTCGCACCAGATTCATGTCGGGGCCGGGAGACACCACGAGCATGGACAGCGTACGCGCCCTGCAGGTCGACGCCTTCACCGACGAACCGCTCTCGGGAAACGCCGCGGGGGTGGTTCCGGACGGCGACGGCCTCACGGAGGCACAGATGCAGGCTATCGCCCGCGAGTTCTCTCTCAGCGAGACGGCGTTTCTGCTCCCGAGCGGCCCCGCCGACCGAAAGGTGCGGTATTTCACGCCGTCTCAGGAGGTGGACCTGTGCGGTCACGCGACTATCGCCGCCCACGCGCATCTCCACGAGGACGGCGTGATCGAGGCGGGCACGCACACGCTTGAGACGAACGTGGGCGTCCTCGACATCGAGGTCGCCGAGGACGGAGCGGTGTGGATGACGCAGGACGACCCGACGGTCCGTCCGGTCGACGTCGACTACGAGCGACTCGCGACCGTTCTCGGCGTGCCGGTCGGATCCCTCCAGGACGTCGGCGCGGACATGCCGTCGGCAGTCGCGTCCACGGGACTTCCCTTCCTCGTCGTCCCCGTGAACTTTCTCGAACACGTCGGAAACGCTGACCCTGACATGGCGGCCGTCGAGGAACTCTGCGAGGAGTACGACGCGACTGGCCTCTACGCGTTCACCTTCGACACGCTGGAGGGGGATGCGACGTTGCACGCGCGGATGTTCGCACCGGGGGCAGGCGTGTCCGAGGACCCGGTCACTGGAACGGCGAGCGGAGCGGCGGGCGCGTACCTTCGTGAGGTCAGCGCCTTCGACGGCGAACTGCCCGACGAGATGGTGTTCGAACAGGGCCACTTCGTGGACCGCCCCGGCAGAGTCCGGGTCCGCGTCGGCGAGACGGTCCGCGTCGGCGGCGACGCCGCCACTGCGATAGACGGAACGCTGTCGGTGCCGGCCGCGGACGACGACGACGACATACTGGAGGCGTAGAAGACGTCGGACGGTTGCGCCGCGGTCGAGGAACGCGGCTATGCGTCGATGGACGACGGAGCGACTGGCCCCTTCACTCTGATAGTCGCTGTCACTTTTGCTTGCACGGCGGTAATCGAACGACTGAGAGCCAGAACTGCTGGAGAGACTGGATCGCTTCGATGAACTCACTGGGGTCGACCGGTTTCGTCAGGAACGCGTTCGCCTGCAGTTCGTAGGACTTGACGATATCCTCCTGGGCTTCCGAGCTTGTAAGAACAATTACTGGAAGGCGCTTCAGGTCGGTATCGTTGCGGATCTCCTTGAGCACCTCGTCGCCGTCCTTCCGCGGGAGATTGAGGTCGAGGAGGACCACATCCGGACACGGCGCGTCCTCGTAGTCCCCGCGTTGATGGAGGAAATCGAGCGCTTCGACCCCGTCGGTCGCGACGTGGAGTGTGTTGGCGATCTGACCCTCCTTGAATGCCTCTTCCGTTAGCCGGACATCTCCCGGATTGTCCTCGACGAGGAGTATCTCTGCTCGGTCAGCGGAAGAGTTCTGTTCACTCACTGTATGTGCTTTCGGCGGGCAGTGTGAATGAAAACGTCGATCCCTCTCCAACCGCTGAGTCGACCCATATCTCCCCGTCGTGGCGCTCGGCGATGCGCTCACAGAGCGCGAGCCCGATCCCCGTCCCCGAGTGGGTATCCGACGCGTGGAGGCTCTGGAACACATCGAATACCCTGTCCGCGTCGTCCGGGTCGATGCCGATCCCCTCGTCGCTGACCGATATTACCCACTCAGAACCGTTCCGTTCGGCCGAGACGTCTATTCGAGGGCGCTCCTCGCCGCTGTACTCGATGGCGTTGGAGAGTAGGTTCTGAAACACCTGACGCAACTGCCCCTCGTCACCCTCGACGCATGGAAGTGGGTCTGCCGTGATCTCGGCGCCGCTCTCCTCGATCCGCACTTTGAGATCCGAGCGGACATCGGCGAAGATTTCCTCCAGTTCGACGGCCTCGAACTGGTTTCCTCGCATATCGACCCGAGAGTACTTGAGCAGTCCGTCGATCATGTCGCGCATTCGGTCGGCCCCGTCGACTGCGAAGTCGATGAACTCCTGGCCGTCCTCGTCAAGTTCGTCGGCGTACCGTTTCTCGATCAACTGGAGGTAGCTCGACACCATTCGAAGAGGCTCCTGAAGGTCGTGGGAGGCCGCGTAGGCGAACTGTTCCAGGCGCTCGTTGGACGTTTCGAGTTCGTCGATCAGCTCTTCGAGTCGCTGCTCGCGCTCGACCTGTTCGGTAATGTCCTGTGCCGCCCCACGGAACGAAACGACGTCGCCGTCGACGGTCTCCGGTATCCCCTGAAGCCGAAGCCAACGCATCTCTCCACTGTCCGTACAGACTCGGACGTCTGCGTCGAAGGGGTCGCCGGAGGCGAGCGCGTCCTCGACGGCATCCTCGACGATCGGCTGGTCGTCCTCGTGGTACATGTCGATGGCCTCGTTCAGCGGTGGTTCCCCGTCGTCGGGCAGATCCAGAACTTCGAAGATGTGGTCGGTCCAGAACACGTCCTGCGTCTGCGGGTCGATCTCCCAGCCGCCGACGTCCGCGATACGTTCAGTCTTCTCGAGCAGGTCGAGTGTCCGTTCGAGTTCGGCTTCGCGTTCGACCTGCTCCGTGATGTCCTGGGTGAAACTTAGCCCGGCGAATATCTCGTCGTCGGCGTTGCGTAGCGGTGTCACCCACACCTGCCAGTGTCGGCCCCCGAATTCGGTTCTCGCGCTATCGGTCGCGCCGTCCTCGACGGCGGCGCGGAACAGCGGTTCGAGATCCTCGACTGTGTCCGGCGGGAATATCTCCGTCATTCTTTCGCCTTCGAGCCGGTTCGAGCTTGGCAGAGTGTCACCGAGTACGGCCCCTGCAGTCAGCGTGTACCGGAGGTCCGGGTCGTACACCCCGACTGCACCGTTCGGGAAGTGCTCGGCGAGCGTCCGGTAGCGCCGCTCGCTTTCCTCTAACTGACGCTCGCGCTCCTTTCGCTCGGTGATGTCCTGACCAGTACCGACGATGCGGCTGATCTCGCTGTCCTCGTCGTACACTCTGGTCCCTTTGGCGTGGACCCAGCGGATTTCGCCGTCGGGGCGGACGATCCGGAACTCCCCGTCGAAATCATTCTCCGGGAGCGCCGTGAACTCCTCCCGAACGCGCTCGTGATCGTCGGGATGGACCACATCGAGAAACGACAGCGACTCGTCGTACAGGCTCTTCCGATCGATCTCCCACACTTTCTCGAACGCGGGGTTGATGTAGATGAACTCCTCGGCGTCAGGCGTGGCCATCCAGACGACCTCCTCTAAGTTCTCCGCGAGTATCCGGAACTTCGCCTCGCTCTCGCGAAGTTCGTGTTCGGCCTCCCGTCGCTCGGTGATGTCCTGTACGACGAGCATTCCCGCGGAGACCTCGCCCTCGCTGTCCCTGACGGGGAGCGTGTTGGCGTGGAGATACCGGCCCCCGTATTCGACTTCGAAGGTGTTCGTTTCGCCCTCGAGTGCGGCCAGGTAATACGGCTCGATATCGTCGAGCAGGCTGTCCGGATGAATGTCGTAGATGTGGCTTCCGACGCGGTTCTGCGGTGAGATGTCGAGCGCGTCTAGGAGTTGTCCACCGACAGCGGTGTAACGCAGGTCTCGGTCGAACAGTCCGACCGACCCGTTCGGGAAGTTCTCGACGAGCGTCCGGTACCGACGCTCTGACTCCTCTACCTTCCGTTGCTGTTCGATCCGTTCAGTGATGTCCCGAACGACGCCGACGTGTCTCTCCTCGCCGTCGCCAACCTGAAGCGTCGAGAAGGTTCTCTCTGTGGGGACGGAGGTACCGTCCGCCGTCTGGATAACCGCTTTCATCGTTCGGTCGGTCCCTTCTCCGTCCATCGTTGTCCGCATCTCTCGGGACTGTTCGATCGCGTCCTCGTCGACGACGAGCGAGGCGTGTTCGCCGACCAGTGTCTCGTGGTCGTAGCCGGTTAGGTCCGCGTACGCGTCGTTAACCATCGTGAACCGTCCGTCATCGTCTTTCACGTAGATCCCGTGGTCGATCGTTTCGACGATCGTCTCGTATCTTGCCAGTTCGCGCTCGCGCTCCGTGCGCTCGGTGATGTCCTGAGACATCCCGAGTGCGGCGAATATCTCGCCGTCGTCGTCCCGAACCGGGACGAACTGGAACTGGAAGACCCCGTCACCGAGTTCGGTCTCGAACGTATTCGACTCTCCCTCTAGCGCGGTCTCGTACCGCGGAGCGAGGTCGTCGGCCAACTCCTCCGGGAGCGCCTCGTGGACCGACTGCCCCTCTATCTCGTCGATGGGTACCCCGGCCACGTCCAGCGGACTCCCGCCGACCGTCCGATAGCGGAGGTCCTCGCCGACGAGGGAGACGGCCCCGTTCGGGAAGTGCTTGGCGAGCGTCCGGTACCGGCGCTCGGATTCCTCGAGTTCGCGTTCGTGCTGTCTGCGTTCTGTGATGTCGCGGTCCGAGACGATCAGCGACACGACCTCGTCCTCGTCGTTCGTGACGGGTCTGAAGACGCCGTTGAGGACGTACTCCGTGCCGTCCGGCCGTGTGAGTTCGGCCTCGAAATCGACGTACTCGCCGCCTGCGGCGCGCTCGACCCACTGCTCGACGTCCGACTGTACTCCGTCGTCTTCTTGCCACCACGGCGTCTCCCAGAACGCCTCGCCGGTGACGTCGTCGAGGTCGGCGTCGATGTACTCCATCGCCGTCTGGTTGATATCGAGCACCGTCCCGTCGGGTTCGAGCAAACCGGCGAGGATGTTCGGGTCCTCGAAGACGGCTTCGAACTGGCGCTCTTTCCGACGGAGTTCCCGCTGGTACTCCGTCTGTTCGGTGATGTTGCGAACGACGCAGACGTATCGCCCATCGTCAAGTTCCGTCAGGGATAGATCCTGCGGAAACGAACTGCCGTCCTTGCAGAGTGCGGTCGCCTCGCCCCGCCAGCTACCCTCCTCGAAAAGCGCCGGCAGAACCTCTGATTCGAAACGTTCGATCTCGTCGTCGTCGTAGCACAGTCGCCAGGACTCGCCGAGGAACGTCTCGGGGTCGTCGTAGCCGTAGATATCGGCGTGGGCCTGGTTGGCGAACACGTACTCCTCGTTCTCGTCGAGGATCGCGACCCCGTCGACGGTGTTCTCTCTCGCCGCCGAGCGGGCCGCGAGTTCTCGCTCGCGCTCGCTCTCCGTCTCGCCCGTTTGGGACCGTTCGTCAGGTTCGCTCTCTGTCTCGCCCGTTCGGGACCGTTCGTCATGCTCGCGAACGGTCCCGACGACGCCCTGTACGGTGTTGTCCGCTTCGAGCGGGTTCACCCGTACCTCACAGGGAACCAGTTGTCCCCCGGCAGTTCGAACGTCAAGTTCGTACCGTTCGCCTCGGTTGCCGGGATCGGTGCGGATCCGCTCTATCTCGCGTTCGAGGGCCGGACAGTCGTCGAGGAGTTCGGAGACGTGTTCGCCGAGGAGGTCCTCTCGCGCGTATCCGGTCATCTCGACCAGAACGTCGTTGACCGCGGCGAACTGACCGTCGGCATCGAGTTGATAGACCCCGTCGCCGATCGCGTTCACGAGCGTTTGATAGCGTTCGCGGGCCTCTGTGTCGTCTATGTCGCCCCAGAACGCCGTTCCAGAGGCCTCAGCCCGTTTGCTCATATGGACCGTAAAACACTTCGAGATGGATAAGGTTCCTGTCCGGTAATCGTACCACGGAGATGCGAGTATTTCTCGACGGAACCCGCTCCGGGCTTCGGACACTACTCCTCGATCCGGCGGACGACGGCGATATCTGTGTACCCCGGCCGCGGCCGACACGGAAAGCGTATTGTGTTCCCGGGCGTCGCCGTGCGTATGCCTGGAGCACGCGTTACGAGCGGTGAGCGGGTCACGCTCCGGACGATCGAACGAGAGGACATCCCGTTCCACCAGCGGGCCTTCGCGAACCCCGAGATCCGGTATCCGACCGGCAACCCGGTCAGGAACCGGGAGCAGACCGAAGTATCGGACCAAGACGACGGTAGCGACAGCTTCCTCGTCTGTCTCGACGCGGACGATGCCGGCCCCGGACAGCCGGACGAGGACGACGTGCAACGGATCGGCGCAGTGTACGTCGGAGACGTCGATTACCGGCGTCCGGAACTGGGCTACTGGCTCGCTCCGGAAGTCCACGGCGAGGGCTACGGCGCGGAGGCAGTCTCGCTCGCGATCGACTACGTCTTCCGGACGTACGACCACCCCGCCGTGGGTGCGGGGGCGTACGACTTCAACGACGCGTCCCGCGGCCTGCTGGAGTCACTCGGGTTCACTGAGGAAGGCCGCATCCGCAAGGACCGGTTCGTCGACGGGGAATACGTCGACCTGGTACAGTACGGGCTGCTCCGTCAGGAGTGGCGTGAACGGGAATAACGGACTCGTATCGGCCGAGACTGCTACAGTTCGGCTCCGCAGTTCATACAGAACGACACCGACTCCTTGTTTCGGTGCCCGCAGTCGCCGCAGGCGACACCGTCCGCTGCCGCGTCGCCGTCGTCGAACGCGTTCGTCGCGTCGCCGGTGTCGACGGCGCTGGTCGCGGTTTCGTCGTCGGCTGTCGCCGCGCCAGCATCGCCGGCAGCGCCGTTGTCCGCCGAACCGGCTTCGGCGTCCGCACCGGCATCTGCCGACGCCGTCCCGGTTCGAACTGTCTCGTCGTCTCCGTGGACGGCCGGCGTCCCCGTTCGCGTTCCGGTGGTCGGCGACCCCCCGTCGGGTTCGTCGGCGGCGTTCGACTCGTCCATCTCCTCGTTTACACCGGCGGATGGTCCGGTCGTTTCACCCACGGTAGTTCCCGGACCGGACGACCCGCTCACAGTAGCTTCCGTTCCGGTCGTCTCGCTCACAGTAACCCCCGGCCTGGACGACCCGCTCACACCGGCGTCTGGTCCGGTCGGACCGGACGGATCGCGCCGGCCGTTCGGTTCCGCAGCGGCGGTGTCGCCGTGAACTCCATCGTCGACGGCGGCCCGGATCTCCTCTCGGATCACCGTCTGGTCGACGACGCTCGTCTCCTCGTCGATGACGCTTGACATCGTCCAGTAGAACGCGGCGGACTTGCCGATCTGCCAGACGAGAACGCCGACGACCGCCGAGACGGCGGCGAGCGGTACGTTGGCCGCCGCCCGAGCCTCGTCGACCGCTCCCGTGTTCCCCAACTCGTTGAAGAGGATATCGAGGGACTCACCGAGGCCTGCCGATATCCCGGCGATGGCGATCGCCATACCGACGACGAACGACCCCGACGCGAGGAGGCGGTAGTACGCCGCCCATCTCACTGCCACTTTCGTATCCATATCACATATGACAGTACTCGTCCGTTAAAACGTCTTTGTCGGGATAGACACTGCCGGGAGACACGGTAGACCGGACGACAACGCGGATCCGCGGTGCGGAACACGTACTCGATACTGAGTAGGAACTCTGACATCGAAGAACGTACTCGCTTTCGAGTTGGAACTATTCCCCACCGTTCGCAAAGTACTTTACTGGCGTCGTGGTGTTTTCGGACACAGTATGCCAGTATTGTCACTGGAGGAGACCGGGGCCGAAGACATCGACGCCGTTGGCGGGAAGGGAGCCTCACTCGGCGAACTTACGGGTGCCGGGCTGCCGGTGCCGCCCGGATTCGTCGTCACTGCTGGAACTTACAGGACGTTCATCGAGGAGGCAGGTATCGACGAAGAACTGTTCGAGGTGGTCGACGTCGACGTTGAGGATTCCGCCGCACTGTCCGAGGCCGCGGACCGCGCACAGGAACTGATCCTTGGCGCGGAGTTTCCTGAGTTCCTCCGGGAGGAGGTACTCGGCGCGTACGCGGATCTGGGTGACGGGAACGCGTTCGTCGCGGTGCGCTCCTCGGCCACCGCGGAGGACCTTCCGGACGCGAGTTTCGCGGGCCAACAGGAGACGTACCTCAACATCACCGCGGAGGACCTGCTCGACCGCGTGCGCGAGTGCTGGGCGTCGCTTTTCACCCAGCGTGCGATCTACTATCGGCAGAACCAGGGGTTCGACCACAGCGCCGTCAACATCGCCGTGGTCATCCAGCAGATGGTCGACGCCGAGAAAAGCGGGGTCATGTTCACCAGCCACCCGTCGACGGGCGACCCTCGAATGATAATCGAGTCCGCGTGGGGTCTGGGTGAGGCGGTCGTCTCCGGGTCGGTGTCGCCGGATAACTACGTCATCGACCGCGAGAGCGGGAGCACCGAGGAGATCACCGTCGCGGAGAAGAAAGTGATGCACGTCCGGGACGAGGAGACCGGTGAAACGGTCGAGCGGCCCGTCCCCGACGAGAAACGCGAACAGCGCGTCCTCTCGGACGAGGAACTCGACAGCCTCCGGCAGATGGGCGAACGGGTCGAGGACCACTACGGCACGCCGCAGGACGTCGAGTGGGCCATTTACGAGGGTGACGTGTACATGCTCCAGTCGCGGCCGATAACAACTATCGACGACGGCGACATCGGCGAGGCCGAGGAGTCCCGTATCGACGGCGACATCGGGACCGACGCCAAGGCCGAGGCGTCCACGGACGGGAGCGGGGCCGTCAAAAGTGCGAGTAACGGGTCCGACGCTCGCGAAGACGTACTCGTCAGCGGTCTCGGGTCCAGTCCCGGCGCGGCGAGCGGTGCGGTGCGTATCGTCGGCAAACTGGACGAACTCGACAAGGTGGGCGACGGCGACATCATCGTCACCGAGATGACGACGCCCGACATGGTGCCGGCGATGAAGCGGGCGTCCGGCATCGTCACGGACGAGGGCGGGATGACCAGCCACGCCGCCATCGTTTCGCGGGAACTCGGCGTCCCCGCCGTCGTGGGAGCCAGCAACGCCACGACGGTGCTTTCCGACGGCCAGTTCGTCACGCTAGACGGCGACAAAGGGGCCGTCAGGGAGGGCCACGAGCAGCAGGAAAAACAGCGGGAACCGATCGAGGACGCACGCCCGGAGACGCCGGTGAAGCCGATGACCGCGACGGAGGTCAAGGTAAACGTCTCCATCCCCGAGGCGGCCGAACGCGCGGCGGCCACCGGCGCGGACGGCGTCGGCCTGCTTCGGATCGAGCACATGATCCTCTCGCTCGGACAGACGCCCACCAAATACATCGAGGAAAACAGCGAGCGCGCCTACGTCGACGAGATAGTCGACGGCGTCCAGCGCGTGGCCGAGGAGTTCTACCCGCGCCCGGTCCGGACCCGGTCGCTCGACGCGCCGACCGACGAGTTCCGCGAACTCGAAGGCGGCGAGGACGAACCAGAGGAACACAACCCGATGCTCGGCTACCGCGGTATCCGCCGCAGCCTCGATACGCCTGAACTGTTCAAACTCGAACTCGAAGCGTTCCGGCGACTGTACGAGATGGGGTACGACAACATCGAGATGATGTTCCCGCTGGTCAACGACGCTGAGGACGTGCTCCGGACGAAGAAGCTCATGGAAGACGTCGGGATCGATCCCGAGAAACGAACGTGGGGCGTGATGATCGAGACGCCCGCGTCGGCGCTCGGCGTCGAGAAGATGGCCGAAGCGGGCATCGACTTCGCTAGCTTCGGCACGAACGACCTCACGCAGTACACCCTCGCGGTCGACCGTAACAACGGGAACGTCGCGGACCGCTTCGACGAACTTCACCCCGCCGTTCTCAACCTCATCGGAACGACTATCGAAACCTGCAGGGAGTACGGCGTCGATACGAGCATCTGCGGACAGGCCGGATCCAAGCCGAAGATGGTGCAGTTCCTCGTCAACGAGGGCGTCAGTTCCATCTCGGCGAACATCGACGCAGTTCGCGACGTGCAACACGAGGTCAAACGAGTCGAGCAGAAACTGATGTTGGAATCGGTCAGATAACGCCGGACGGAGAGTCCTGACCGTTCGGAGCCCGTTCTTTTTGTCTCTCGGCGCGCGAGAAACGTGTAATGGAGAGATCGTGGGCTATCGTTTTCGTGGTCGCGCTGGTCGCTCTCGCGGGATGCGGCGGTATCTTCGGCGACGGACCATGGCCCGACGATGCGTCGGCGCACCCGCCGGGCGTGTCGCCGTCTGGTCTCGAAGACGCGAGTTCGCTGTCGTCGGCGCACAACGAAAGCCTGGTCGACGAGTCATACGAACTCACCGTAAACCAGGAGGTGACGTTCATCCGGGACAACCGGAACGTTACGACCGGCTCCGCACGCGTTGTCACGATGGCTGACGACGGTGAGTTTCTCGTCGAAGCGAGAACGCACGGTTCCGAGACGGTGAACGAGACGATCTGGGCGAACGGGTCGACGGCGTACGTCCGTACCGAACAGGACGACGAGGTCCAGTACGACCGCCGGGACGCGTCACGGTTCCGGTCACAGCTCTCCGGATACAGCCTGCTCTACGAATACCTCGCCGCTGGCGAGTTCGATGTCACGTCCGTCGACCGACGCGACGGCCGGACGTTCGTTACACTGCAGGCAAACGAGTTCTCGGGGGGAGGGATCGGCACTAACTTCCAGACCGTCCAGACCTACGAGGCGAGGGCGGTCGTCGACGAGAGGGGGCAGATCCACGAACTGACAGTCCACATCGAGGGGTCCCAGAGCGGGACGCCCGTGGTGGTTGACATCACGCTCCAACTCGACACCGACGGCTCAGCCGACGTATCGCGACCGGACTGGGTCGACGAGGCGCGAGAACGCAATCACTAAACGGCCGTCGCGGGTATCGGTACCCATGCGAGCCGAGCCGCAGGACTTCGGCCGGGTTCTCTCTTCGATGTGTACGGAACCGCATCCGGCCGCCCGCGAGGCAGCCGAGCGCTTCCTCGCGACGAACCCCGGCGACCCCGGAACGTACGAGACGGTTTCCGAACTGGAACAGCAAGTAGTCGACGCGCTCGGGACGATAACCGGTGTTGACGACCCCGCTGGCTACGTCGCAAGCGGCGGCACCGAGGCCAACATTCAGGCGCTCAGGGTTGCACGTAACGTCGCCGGCGGCGCGCCGAACGTCGTCGCCCCCGAGAGCGTTCACTTCAGCTTTCAGAAAGCTGCGGGCCTCCTCGACGTGGACCTGCGGCTGGCACCGCTCGACGACGACTACCGCGCCGACGTAGACGCCGTCCGCGGCCTGGTCGATGACGAGACGGCGCTCGTCGTCGGGGTCGCCGGCACGACGGAGTACGGCCGAGTCGACCCGATTCCGGCGCTGGGCCGGGTCGCCGGCGAGGTCGACGCCCTGTTACACGTCGACGCCGCGTGGGGCGGGTTCGCGCTTCCGTTTACCGACCGCGAGTGGAACTTCTCGCACGCCCCGGTCGACACGATGACTATCGATCCGCACAAACTCGGCCAGGCGGCGATCCCGGCCGGCGGGTTCCTCGCCCGCGATGATGCGTTACTCGACGCGCTCGCCGTCGATACACCGTATCTGGAGTTGACCAAACAGGCGACGCTGACGGGGACGCGCAGCGGCGCGGGCGTCGCCAGCGCGGCGGCGGCTATCGAGGAACTGTGGCCGGACGGTTACCGCGAGCAGTACGAACGCTCCCTGGCGAACGCGGAGTGGTTAGCCGACGCACTCGAAGACTGCGGCTACGACGTCGTCGACCCGGAACTACCGCTGGTGTCGGCCGACGTGCCGACGCCGGAGTTCGAGGCGCTGCGGGACGCCGGATGGAAGCTATCGCGGACCGGCGACGACGAACTCCGCGTGGTCTGCATGCCACACGTCACTCGGGAGATGCTCGAGGCGTTCGTCGACGACGTGAACGCGGTTCGTCAGCAACGAAACGTCAATACTTAGGGGGTCCCCTTCACACCGCACGTACGTGACGTTCCCCGCCGGCCCTGCGGTCGATGCCCTCCTCACGTCAGCCCTCGAACCCGTCAGAGTTCAGCTGATCGGCCCCGATTTCAGCGCCGTCGAAACAGCTGTCAGGACAGCGACCGGAGTGAGCGGTCTATTGTTGATCCTGCTCTACTCGTTTCTCATCGCGTTCGTCCTCCCGCTCCCGAGTGAGGTCGTTCTCATCCCCGGCTACGCCGGGATGGGGTTCGCGCTCCCGTCCTCCGTCCAGTTCTCGCTCGTCATCCTCGTCAGCGCCATCGGCAAAGCGGCCGGAAGCGTCCTCGCGTTCCATCTTGGCCAGGAAGCGAAGCAGGCCGGCCCGGTCGTCAGATACCTCCGTCAGTCCCGGTTCGAGATAGTCGAGTACTCGGAGAAACGGGCCGTCGAACTGGCGCGAGAGTACGGGTACGCGGGGCTGGCACTCGCGCTCTGCGTCCCGGGGTTTCCGGACACTATCTCTATCTACGCGTTCGCGGTGCTAGAGCGCGACTACTACCGGTTCGCGGTAGCGACGTTCGCCGGGAGCGTCGGTCGCCTGGTCGTCACGATGGGGGTAGCCGGTAGCGCGGTTTCTATTTTCGGCCTGTGACCGTCCGCCAACGATGTGGCGTCTTCCGGTTCCGACTACAGGCGGGTGATCGTTCTATACGCACGTCGTGCCGGGCCCCGTCGGGTGGCGTGTCGCGACCGGACCGGTCAGACACTGTCGGCCGCGCGTCGTTGAACGGGTTCGCTGGCCGGGCCACCGGCTACACACAGACAGTGATAGCCGGCAGTAAACGGTCGCTCCGCGGCGCAAGCGCCTGTTCGTCCAGCCGGTGCCGATAGCAAAGCGACGCGTTCACTGGGGTCAGGCGGACGACCGAAATCGGCGGGTTTTACACCCGCAACGCAGAGAGAGCATAGTATGAGCCACGATGAGTTCCCTACTGACGACCCTGCAGTGGTGACGTGCGGGCTGCCGTACGCGAACGGCGACCTGCACATCGGACACCTGCGGACGTACGTCGGCGGCGACGTGTTCTCACGCGCGCTGGAGACGATCGGTCAGGAGACGGCGTTCGTCTCCGGCTCCGACATGCACGGCACTCCCATCGTCGTCCAGGCCGAACAGGAGGGCGTCGACCCCGAGGAGTTCGCCCTCGACTGGCACGAACAGTACCGCGAGACGTTCCCGAAGTTCGCCGTCGACTTCGACAACTACGGTCACACCCACGACGAGACGAACACGGAACTCACGCTCGAAATCGTCGAGAAGTTGGAGAAGGAAGGGTACGTGTACGAGAAGGAGATCAAAGTGGCATGGGACCCCGAGAACGACCAGCCACTTCCCGACCGCTACGTCGAAGGGACCTGTCCCTACTGCGGCGAGCAGGCCCGCGGCGACGAGTGCGACGAGGGGTGCGGTCGCCATCTCGAACCCGGCGAGATCGAGGATCCGGTCAGCACTATCACCGGCAATCCAGCGGAGTACCGCGACCGGACGCACAAGTTCTTCCGCGTCTCGGAGCTCTCGGACTACCTGACCGAGTTCCTCGACCGCCTCGGAGGGACCTCGAACGCCCAGAACCAGCCCCGCGAGTGGATCGAGTCCGGCCTGCAGGACTGGTGTATCTCCCGCGACCTCGACTGGGGGATCGACTATCCGGGCGTCTCCGAATCCGGTGAGGATTCGGAGGCAAGCGAGACGGAGTCTCGCCCCGAGGAGGACCTCGTGCTGTACGTCTGGGTCGACGCGCCAATCGAGTACGTCGCCTCCACGAAGCAGTACACCGAGCGCGTCGGGAAAGAGGAGTACGACTGGGAGGAACCGTGGAAAGGCGACGGAGAGATCGTCCACATCATCGGCCGGGACATCATCCAGCACCACACCATCTTCTGGCCGGCGATGCTCCGCGTCGCCGACTACAACGAGCCCCGCGCCGTCATGGCGAGCGGGTTCATGACGCTTAACGGTCAGGGCTTTTCCACCTCGCGCAACCGCGCGGTGTGGGCCCGCGAGTACCTGGACGAGGGGTTCCACGAGGACCTCCTGCGGTACTATCTCGCCACGAACGGCGGGTTCCAGCAGGACGTCGACTTCTCCTGGGAAAAGTTCCAGGAGCGCGTAAACGGCGAACTCGTCGGCACCGTCGGCAACTTCCTCTACCGGAGCATGCTGTTTGCGTACCGGAACTACGAGGGGACGCCGGACGCTGACGTGTCGGACGAGGTGCGCGAGCGTATCGAGGACGCCGTCGACGAGTTCCGCGGGGCGCTCAACGCCTACTCGCCGCGGAAGGCAAGCGAGGCGGCCGTCGACCTCTCGCGGTTCGGAAACGAGTACATCCAGCGAAACGAACCCTGGAAGCTCGTCGACGAATCGCCGGACGAGGCCGAGCAGGTCATCCGCGACTGCGTCCAGATCGCCAAGGCCGTCGCGGTCCTGATGGAACCGTTCACGCCGGGCAAGGCCCAGCGCCTCTGGGAGCAACTCGGCGAGAGCGGCAGCGTCGGCGACGCCACGGTCGAGGCGACGCTCGAAGCGCCTCCCGAAACGTTCGACGAACCCGACGAACTGTTCGACCAGATCGAAGACGACCGCGTCGAGGACCTCAACGAGAAACTCGAAGTGCGCGTCGAGGAGGCGACCGAAAGCGACGAAAGGGTTGACGAGGAAAACGAAAACGAGATGTCAGACGAGGACAGCGCGGACGCCGACTTCGAACCGCTCGCCGACGACCGCATCAGCTTCGACGAGTTCAAATCGGTCGACATGCGCGTCGGCCACATCGAGGACGCCGAGGGGATCGAGGGCGCAGACGACCTCGTCCGCCTCGAAGTCGACGTCGGCCCCGAGACCCGCCAGATCGTCGCCGGGCTCAAGCAACTACACGACGTCGACGACCTGCCCGGGACCGACGTGGTCGTCCTCGTCAATCTGGAAGCGGCGGAACTGTTCGGCGTCGAGAGCAACGGCATGGTGCTCGCGGCGGGCGAGCAGGCCGACCTGCTCACCACCCACGAGGACGCCGAGCCGGGGACGAAGATCCGGTAGAGCATCCGGCAGTACGCCGGCTGAAATTCGTTTTCTAACTCGTTACAGTCTGTACGAATCGATCCGCCGCGCCGCGACGAGGTACGCGACGGGGACTGCCGCGAGGACGAGGACGACGAGGAACCAGCCGACCGATTCGAGCGTCGACGCGGACGGTGTGAGACCGAACGGTAACCGCTCGGACAGGAGGACGCTCCCGATTCGACGGGCCGTCAGCGAGGCGGTGAACACGGCACCGACCTGACCGACGGTCAGCAGCAACGAGAACAGGCCGAACGCGGCCTTGCTCGGGAGGACCGCCGACCGTGAAGCCGTCACATCGATCGATTCGAACCGGGGAAACAGCGCCCCGAACCCCGCGGCCAGGACGGAGCCAGCGACGACGCCGACGGGAGCGGCGACAGTGACGGCTACCGCCTCCGCGCGGGGAACCCCCGCGGTGGTCGCGGTCCAGGCGGCCCCGAGCGTCGTCAGCGGTGCGACGAGCAGTACTGCGGCGAGGACCGTCCCGCGGACCGCCGTCCGGCCGTCCGACCGTGCGGTCAGTAGCGTCGGTAGCGTCGCGCCCTGATTGCCGAGCACGTTGAGCGGCGACGCGGCACCCGCCGCCCACGCGCCGTAGAAAACCACCAGCCAGGGCGCGTACCAGGGGAGCGACCCGCTTGTGAGCAACTGCTCGAACAGGGGAAACGCGAACAGCAGGGGCACCGCGACGAACAGCGACTGCATCGGCGCGCGGTATGCTCGCACCAGCGTCACGGCGGCGACCCCGGCGGTGCCCTGCCGCCGACAGACGGTCGATAGCAGCCGTCCGAGGCGTCCTGCCGGAGCGGTCCCCGCATCTTCGGGTTCTGTCGCCTGCGCGCCGTTGTCTTCCGCGCGGTCGACGTACCACGCGTACCGCGCGGCCCTCACGGTGGCGAGGACGCCCACGGGGAACAGGACGGCGGCCAGCGACACCGCGCCGACGGCCGCAAGCGGCGACGCCGACGTTCCTGGCGTGGTGAGCAGTGCGAGGTCGTCGAGCCATCCCAGCGGCGAGGCGAGGACAGCCGGTTCGATGGTTTGGGCGACGGTGACGAACTCGCCGCTGAACATGAGCCAGAAGTAGATCGCGCCCGCGGCGACGCCCAGGACGGGCTTGAGCCGGGAGAGCGTCTCGGACCGCCGGAAGACGCCTTTGAGGAACAGCCCGACCGGATACCCCACTGCACACGACGAGAGCAGGACGACGGCACCGGCCGCGACGCCGCCGGCGAACGGGAGCGGCGTCCGCGCGCCGACAGACAGCCCGGCGTACACGACGGCGACCGGGTAGGCGATCCAGGGGATATACTGGGCCAGACTCGACAGAAAGAGACCGCCCGCGACGTCTTTGGGCGGCCGGATCGTCAACATTCCGTCGGCGTTGTCTACCTCTCCGTAGGAGCCGACGCCGCTGACGACCATGAACGCCGCCAGGAACACCCAGGTTGCGGCCGCGGCGAGGGGTGCGTGGGTCAGAGCGCCGTCGTCGCCCGCCGCGAGCGACGCGCCAACGTCCCGAGCCGCGTCGAACGCGAGTGGAGACACGACAACGAACCCCAGGACGCCGACCGCGAGGAGCGCGAGCCAGACGTCCTGGTCGCGTATCTTGCGGGCCGCCCGACGGAGTTCGGTCTTGGCGATAACGGCGCTGATGGCAATCGCCGGAAGCGCCCCGTCTCGGGACGACTTGGTTTCGCCCGCGGAACTCATCGTTTAACCGTTCTTTCGCCGTCGTCCGCGGCGGCGTCCTCGCGAGTGAGGTCGAGAAACGCCGTTTCGAGGTCCACTTCGTTGGTGGACTCCGCGCGCTGTTTCAGCGCCGAGGGCGACCCTTCGGCGACGAGTTCGCCGTCGTCGATGACTCCGACTTCGTCGGCGAGTTCGTCCACCACGGGGAGGATATGCGTCGAGAGGAACACCGTCATGTCCCTGTCGGCGAGTTCGGCGAGGGTGTCCCGCATCGTCCGAGCGGCGCGCGGGTCGAGGCCGCTCGTCGGTTCGTCGAGGAGGACCACATCCGGGTCGTGCAGTATCGTTCCGATGACGCCGACTTTCTTTCGCATCCCCGTCGAGTACGATGACACTCGACGGTCGGCGTCGGCCGCGAGGTCGAACCGGTCAAGCAACCGCTCGATGCGGTCGGTCGCCTCGGCCTCGGGGAGTTCGTGCAGGCGGGCGACGTACCGGAGGTGTTCCCGCCCCGTGAGTTCGTCGAACACCGGCGGATCCGCGGGCAAAAAGCCGATCCGCTCAGTGATTCCCGCGCGGTCAGTGAGTGACGCGCCGCTCACCGTCGCGGTGCCCGCCGTCGGCTTCGTCAGCGTCGTTAGCATTCGCATCGTCGTGGTCTTGCCCGCACCGTTCGGGCCGAGGAAGCCGTACACCGTCCCGGACGGGATCGACAGCGACAAGTCGGATACCGCCACTTCCTCGCCGTACCGTTTCGTGAGTCCGTCGGCGACGATGGCCGCATTCGTCATCGGTTATCACCCGACTGGAGACGCTGTGGACCGCACGACGCACCGAAGTGCGTCGGTGAACGGTCATCTCTGGAGGTCCGTTCCATGGTCGAATTAAATTCAACGGGGCAACAAATGCATTCCGTACCGGACCGGAGAAAACGCTCTTCGATACTGCCTTCGGAGGTTTCGGGAGGCCGCGGCGTCAGATATCGTCGACGAGTTCGGCGAAGTTATCGGTATCCTCTATCGCCATCGTCTGGGTGTCGAGGCCGTGGCGCTCGATGGACAGCGCGACCTGGAAGGCGTCGTCCTGGTCCTCTACATCGTATATGACGATGAAATCGTACTCGCCGAGCGTCGCGTAGGACTCTTTGAGCTCGGCGTCGTGGTTGTTCTCTATCTCTGCAGCGATCTCCCCCCACAGCGTCGCGAGCTCCTGTACGTTCTGGAAATCGCGGTCGGTGACCGTCGTCATCGCTGCGTATTTTGGCATGAGCGGGACTGCAACGGCAACGCGGAAAACCGTTCTCCCGACGGCACGCGGAACGCCGTCCTTTTTGACGCAGACGGCGTAGCCGGAACGCATGAGAAACGCGAAGATCGTTTGCACCCTCGGGCCGGCGTCGGACTCGCGGGAGACGATCCGGAATCTGGCGGACGCTGGTATGACGGTAGCCCGCCTCAACGCGAGCCACGGCTCGCACGAGGACCGCGCGGCCCTCGTCGACAGAGTCCGGTCAGTCGACGACGAGACGGAGAACCCGCTCGCAGTGATGGTCGATCTCCAGGGGCCTGAGATACGGACCGCGCCCATCGACGACACCGTTCACCTCGACTCGGGCAGCGATATCCGGTTCGTTCAGGGCGAAACCGCGACGCCCGAGGAGGTCGGCCTCTCGCTGCCCATCGAGGGCGTCGAACCCGGCGACAGCATCCTGCTTGACGACGGCCGCATCCAGACGACTGTCCAGCGTGTGGAGGGCGACGCGGTCGTGGCCCGCGTCGACGACGGCGGCGACCTCGCCGGTCGGAAGGGCGTCAACATCCCCGGCGTCGACCTCGACCTCGACGTCGTGACGGAGAAAGACCGCAGGGACCTCGAACTCGCCGCGGAGCGTGACGCCGACTTCGTCGCGGCCTCGTTCGTCCGCAACGCGGACGACGTGTACGAGGTCGGCGGCGTTCTGGAGGAGCTAAACGCCGACATCCCGATCATCGCCAAGATAGAGCGGGCGGGTGCAGTCGAGAACCTCGACGGGATAATCGACGCCGCGTACGGCGTAATGGTCGCCCGCGGCGACCTCGGCGTCGAGTGCCCGATGGAGGACGTGCCGATGATCCAAAAGCGCATCATCCGGAGCTGCCGCGACGCGGGCGTGCCGGTCATCACCGCGACGGAGATGCTCGACTCGATGGTCCACGCCCGTCGGCCGACCCGCGCGGAGGCGTCCGACGTGGCAAACGCCGTCATCGACGGGACCGACGGCGTGATGCTGTCGGGAGAGACCGCCATCGGCGACCACCCCGTCCGCGTCGTCGAGGCGATGGACCGCATCGTTCGGCAGGTCGAACGCAGCGCGGAGTACGAGGAACTGCGCGAGCAGCGCGTCCCGGCCGCCGCGGACGCCCGCACCGACGCGCTCGCGCGGTCGGCCCGCTACCTCGCGCGAGACATCGGCGCGAGCGCTATCGTGGCGGCCAGCGAGTCCGGATACACCGCGCTGAAAACGGCGAAGTTCCGCCCGGGCGTCCCCGTCGTCGCGTCGACGCCGAACGACCGGGTCCGACGGCAACTCGCGCTGTCGTGGGGCGTCAACGCCCAGTACGCGCCCCTCTCCGACGAGGGGGCGGACGCGGTCATCGAGAACGCGGTGCAGGCGGCGCTGAACGCCGGCGTCGCCGAGAGCGGCGATACGGTCGTCGTGCTCTCGGGCATGATGACTGAACTCGAAGGCGCGAGCACGACGAACATGCTCAAGGTCCACGTCGCCGCCGAGACGCTCGTGACGGGCCGGAGCGTGGTCGGCGACCGCGTTATCGGCCCGGTCGCACGCACCGCGGACGGGGACCTGTCGTCGGTGCCGGAGGGAGCGATCCTGACGCTCGACGAGACGTTCGACGGCGAGTTCGCCGGAGACACCGCGAAACTGGGCGGCGTGGTGGATGCCTCGCCCGGCGTGACCGGCTACCCGGCAATGGTCGCGCGGGAACTCGGGATCCCGATGATAAGCGACGCGACGCTCGAGGTCCCCGACGGAACTGTCGTCACGCTCGACGCCGAGCGCGGCGTCGTCTACGAGGGCGACGTCGCGTCGGCAGAGGCGGACCGAATCCGCTGACCGCGGTGTCGACCCGCGGACTTTTCACTCCGGCGGGGGAACGACCAGCTATGACCGCAGGTCCGGGAGCCGACGGCGGTGACGACGCCGCACTCGACGAAAGAAGCCCCGCGTCCGACGGCGAGAACGGAGCGGGAGACAGCGAACCCACCACGCCCGACGAGCGGAGCGACGCGCCCGACGATGAACGAACTGACCGCGACGGGGAGTCCGACGGGTGGAAGTTCGGACTCGACGAGGTCGACGAGGACGGTGTCGTCGACAACCGAGAGTCGATAGAACCGGGGTCGCCGACGCTCGAGAACTCCCTTTTCGTCCTCCTCGGCGCTCTCGTTACGATCGGGATCATCGTCCGCGTAGCGATGGTTTTCGCCGTCTGACCCGCGCGGACTGCTTGACGCACCAGTTCCGGGACGTCCCTGCAAAACTGTTAATCAACAGGGGTTCTAACAGTCTGACATGGCCCCGACTCTACTGCAGGTCCTGGGCGGTGAGGGCAGTCTCCCCCTCCTGTTGACCGTCGCAGGATTTATACTCGTCATCATGGAGGCGTTCGCCCCGGGCGCGCATTTCATCGTTCTCGGTGTCGCCCTGCTCCTGGCTGGACTCCTCGGTCTCGCGCTCGGCAGTCTGGCGTCGCCGCTCGTTCTCGCCGGTCTCGTGTTCGCTATCGGGGCGGTCTCGCTGTTCGTCTACCGCGAGTTCGACTTCTACGGCGGCAAAGGGGCCGGCCAGACGAGCGACTCCGACGACCTCGCCGGCAAGACCGGTCGCGTCACCGAGCGAGTGACCGAAACGGGTGGCGAGGTGAAACTCAAAAACGCCGGGTTCAATCCCTACTACCGGGCTCGAAGCCTGGACGGCGACATCGACGAGGGCGAGGAGGTCATCGTCGTCGACCCCGGTGGCGGGAACGTCGTCACCGTCCAGTCGGTCGAAACTGACCAACGTGACAACATAGACCGTGAACTCGCCCGCGAACGCGCCGGCGAGAGCGACTCGCCCGACGACGCGTCGACGAGCGGTGACGCCGGTGACGGGTCGATCGGCGACGACGCACCTGCGGACGACGATACCGATCTTGACGGCTCAGACACGGACTCCATCGAAACGGACGCCGAGCGAGAGAGTACGGGCTAACGTCAGCGGTCAACGCCTTTCAACACGGGAACGCTTTTTACGTCCCTGTCCTAAGGTAACAATATGTCGTCACTGACAATCCTGCAGTCGGGGCTCACGCCCAGTCTGACGCTCGTCGCCCTGCTGTTTCTGGTGCTAGCGATCGTCACCGTATACAGCATGGTCGAGATCGTCGACGCGACCGAGAAGCGAGCGTTGACGGTGTTCGGCGAGTACCGGAAACTGCTCGAACCCGGTATCAACATCGTTCCGCCGTTCGTCAGCAACACGCACCGCTTCGACATGCGGACACAGACACTCGACGTCCCTCGACAGGAAGCGATCACGCGTGACAACTCCCCCGTCACGGCCGACGCCGTCGTGTACATCAAGGTGATGGACGCGAAGAAAGCCTTTCTCGAAGTCGAAGATTACAAGCGCGCCGTCTCCAACCTCGCCCAGACGACGCTTCGTGCCGTCCTGGGCGACATGGAACTCGACGACACGCTGAACAAGCGCCAGCAGATCAACTCGAAGATCCGCACGGAACTTGACGAGCCCACGGACGAGTGGGGGATCCGCGTCGAGAGCGTGGAGGTCCGCGAGGTCAACCCCTCGAAAGACGTTCAGCAGGCGATGGAGCAACAGACGTCCGCGGAGCGCCGCCGCCGCGCCATGATCCTCGAAGCGCAGGGTGAACGACGGAGCGCCGTCGAAGAGGCGGAAGGCGAGAAGCAGTCCAACATCATCCGTGCGCAGGGTGAAAAGCAGAGCCAGATCCTCGAAGCGCAGGGTGATGCTGTGTCGACCGTCCTCCGCGCCAAGTCGGCGGAGTCGATGGGCGAACGCGCCGTCATCGACAAAGGGATGGAGACGCTCGAATCCATCGGACACGGCGAGTCCACCACGTTCGTCATGCCGCAGGAACTCACCTCGTTGGTCGGTCGGTACGGCAAGCACCTGACCGGCAGCGACGTGAAGGGGAACGGCGACGTTCTCAACAGCCTCGACTTCGACGAGGAAACCCGGCAGATGCTCGGTCTGGACGATATCGACAAGATCCTCGGCCAGATCGACGAGGAGGCGGAGATGGACGTCGAAGCGATGGAGCAGGAGGCCCAGGCCATCAAGGAGGGTCAGGACCCGGCCGATATCCGCGACCCCAACAAGGTCATAGAGGAGATGGACAAGGACTTCCAGGGCGAGGAACGAACCGAGGGCGAGTCGACTGACGACTAGCGAAGACATTATACGCCCCACGGTGCAAGAGCGAGTGAATGCCCGGTTCCCGCGACGTTGACGAGAGCAAGCGTGCCACGCTTCGGCGGTTCGCCGCGTTCGGAGCGGCGAGTCCGCTGACGCGGTTCCGAGACGACGCTGACGACGGGGACCGGAACGACGCCCGCGACGCTATCGCCGGCTATCTCACGACGACGCCGGGCGCACACTTCTCCAAGGTCCGTGACGACCTCCAGCTAGGCACAGGCGAAACCCAGCACCACCTCCGGGAACTGGAATCGAACGGAGCCGTCGAGAGCCGGAAAGATGGCGACTATCGGCGGTTTTTCCCCGCCGGCCGGTTTTCGGAGTTCGAACAGGTGGCGCTGGGCTACCTCCGACGGGACACGGCCCGCGGAATGTTGCTCGAACTCCTCCGAACTCCTGATGCCACCGGGTCCGATCTGGCGGACGCGCTGGACGTTTCACGTCCGACAGTCAGCAAGTACGCGGGCGAACTGGAGACTGCGGGACTGCTATCACGCGAGGACGGGTACGCCGTCGAGGAACCCGAGACGGTGCTGACGCTTCTCGTCCGGTACGCCGACTCGTTCGACGCGGACGCGGTCGCCTTCGCGGCGACGGCGGACGACCTGATCCGGTTCGACCCCTGAAATTCTCCCGCTCGACGGCACACCGTCGGCGAAGGACACCGTTGCCGTACCGGCGGAAACTGGGAACTCGGGCCGGCCGTCCTCGCACATCTCTCCGACAGCTACCGGACAGTCAACCTGAACTGGAGGAACGCGGCGAGGAGACCGCCGGCGTGTATCCCCGCTGAACGATGCCGTCCGGATCGTTCGGTGCGCCGTCGAACTCGGCTTCGACAGCAACGAGCGATTCTGGGCGGTCACCGGCGACACGACGGCCACGCTACCGAGTGCGGACGTAGCCGAACGACTGAACCCAGGCGGAACGACGAGCGTCGCTGTCAGGACACGAGAGCCTGATCAGCGCGGAAAAAGCGGAGACCGTTTTGGGGGTGGACCGCCGAGCGGTCGTGGCGGGACCTGCGGTGACCGACCGTCAGTTCGTAGGGTTTGTCGTAACTGTGTATCGGTATTCGCCGACCCCCGTCGGGAAGAGACCGAACTGAATCACGACAGTTCCTATTAGACGCTGACTTTCCAGGTCGTACTGGAGGAGTATCCCCACTTCTCGACGTCCACGTCACACGTTCCGTTCTGGATGGCGGTCATGTTGGTGCCGACTTCCTTCGCGGTCATGTCGAGTTCGTCGCCGATGAGTCGCGATTTGAAGTAGGTCTTCGTCTCGGCTTTCTCGCGGAGATACTGGAGGATGCGCGACTGCTTGTCGTTCAGGTCGGCGGTCGTGGAGGCGGTTGTGCTCATACTTACTCCGATGGTAGTTGCACCCTTAGTGGGTTTGGTACACGAGGTTAATCCGCCGCAGTCTTGCGATTATCAACATCCGTAATCGGCGTCCGAACCGAGAACAGCGACCGGTTGGTACGGGAAGGAAACCGGGGCTTACCGGCGCAGTCGAACCGAAAGCAGAGGAGGAGTTCCCGAAGCAGCGGCGACACGATCCGGATTCGAATCGGGTGCAGAGAGTGCGATCACGGCCCCGTTGCGTCTCCGAATCCAGAAAGTTCTTGGTCGCACGCCCGCGACTGGCGACAATGAATCGACGGGCGGTCGAAGTCAGCGTCGTCCTCCCCGCGTACAACGAGGAGGCGACGATCCGTTCCACGGTCGAGACGACCGTGGCCGCGCTCGCGGGCTTTCTCCCGCGGGACGGGTTCGAGGTGATCGTCGCGGAGGACGGCTGTGACGACCGCACCCCCGAGATCGCGGACGAACTCGCGGCCGACGACGAGCGCGTTCGGCATTTCCACAGCGACGAGCGACTCGGACGCGGCGGTGCGCTCGAACGCGCGTTCGAGGCCGCCGAGGGGGAGACGCTGGTCTATTTCGACACAGACATGGCGACGGACATGCGCCACCTCGAAGAACTCGTCGAGAGCGTCCGATCGGGCGAGTACGACGTGGCGACGGGGTCGCGGTGGATCGACGGCCGGGAAGCCGACCGTCCGGCGAAACGGGGCGTACCGAGCAAGGGGTTCAACTTCCTCGTTCGCCGCTTTCTGTCGTCGTCGCTGCGGGACCATCAGTGCGGGTTCAAGGCGTTCGACCGGGACGCACTGTTTGCGCTTCTCGACGACGTGGAGGACGACCACTGGTTCTGGGACACCGAGGTACTCGTCCGTGCCCAGCGGGCGGGCTACCGCATCAAGGAGTTCCCCGTCGAGTGGACGCCGAAAGGCGACACGAAAGTCGACCTCGTCCGGGACGTGTTCGGGATGGGGAGCCAGATCCTTCGCACCTGGTGGCAAGTCGCCGTCAGCCCCCGGATCGACCGCCGCGTAACCGTCGTCACTGGGACGCTGCTGACGGTCGTGGCGATAGCCCTGATGACCCAGTATCTCGACCCGTCGACGGTGCTTTCTCACGTGGCTGCCGCCGACCGGGGGCTGGTCGCTCTGTCCGCGGTGATCTACCTGCTCTCGTGGCCGCTCCGCGGGGCGCGCTACCGCGATATCCTTACGGAACTGGGGTATACGGAACGGATAGGCTTCCTGACGGGGGCCATATTCATCAGTCAGACCGGGAACCTCGTGTTCCCCGCCCGAGCGGGCGACGCTGTCCGGGCGTACGTCGTGAAGGCCCGGCGGTCGATCCCGTACCCGACAGGGTTCGCGTCGTTGGCCGTCGAACGCGTGTTCGACCTCCTCACCATCACGGCGCTCGCGGGCAGCGTTCTGATCGGTCTCGTCGTAACCGGTGAGGCGGGCACACTTCAGTCGGCCGTCCTCGGCACCGACAGCGAAAGCGGGCGGCTCGCAGTCGCCGTGGCAACCGGGGTCGGCGGAGCCGCAATCGCCGCCGTTGCGCTCATCGTCGCCACCGCGCGCTCGGACCGGAACCTCGTCCGCGAAGGCGTCTCTCGCCTCAGTTCGGACAGCTACGCGCGGTACGTATCGGGCGTGATAGAGCAGTTCGCCGGCGACGTTCAGACGGTCGCGAGCGACAGTCGCTCCTTCGCTCGGGTCGGCGCGACCAGCCTCCTCATCTGGGGGCTTGACGTAGTGACGGCTATTGTCGTGCTGGCGGCGTTCGACGGCGTCTCGCTCTCGCTTCCGACGCTCGTCGCCGTCGGATTCTTCGCCGTCAGCGTGGGCAACCTCGCCAAGGTGTTGCCGCTCTCGCCGGGAGGCGTCGGGCTGTACGAAGGGGCGTTCACCGTGCTGGTCGTCGGTCTGACGCCGATAGGCTGGTCCGTCGCCGTCGGCGCGGCCATCGTCGACCACGCGGTGAAAAACGCCGTCACCGTGGTCGGCGGCCTCGCGTCGATGATCGCGCTCAACGTGTCGCTGACGACGGCCGTCGAAGAGAGCGCCGAGGCCCGCGAGAGCCCCACAGTCGACACCGAATGACGATAGCAATCACTGAAAGTCAATGTACACCAGATCGCACGACGGCGATGCGATCTGCGTGTAAACCGTTTCAGTAATCACTATCGTACTTGTCCGTGACGAACGGCCCCAGCGCCCCGGCGACGGCGTGGGTCAGCGCTGACTCCCTGTCGATAATACCGTTCGTCAGCGCACCCGCTGCGCCCTGGCGTTCCGCGACGTTCTCGGCGTCGAGAAGGTCGTCCATCACGGGTCCAAGTTCCTCGCCGGCGCGCACGCGCTCTGCCACGTCGTCGGGTAGACGGAGGCTCGGCCCCCCGCCGCGGCCCGTCCGGACGCCGTCGGTGACGGCCGCCCACATGACGAGAAAGAGGTCGTTTCCGCCATCGATAGTCGCGACGCCGCCTTCAATGCCGACGCCGAGGTCGTACTCACCGGAACGGAGCGCTCGCCGGGCACGGTTTTTCGCACCGTCGACCGTCTCACCGTGTCCGAGCGGTTGTTCGCTCACGCCCGATTCGACCGGGACCGGAACGATATCGACGTTGCCGAGGCCTGCAAACGCCGCTTCGGTCGCTTCGACTTTCACCGGGTTCTCGCTTCCCAGGCTGACGCGCATACTGTACTGACGGGATCTCGTCGGTGAAGAATGTCGTGGGGTTGTCCCCGAAACGGCGGAAACAGGGCCGTCCGACAGCGACACTCGACTAACGCCGAGTACCTCCGTTTGCGGGGTCGATCATCCTGTTTGAATCTTTCCTTTATTACCGCTCAAACCGCTACGGATAGCCGTTTCACCGGTAACCTCTTCGAAATACCGAAACGTTTATATGAGGTCGTTCCAAAGTCCGTACAAGGAACCACCTCCGGGATTTTTCCATCGAATCCTGCCCGGACAGCTTCCGCCCTCTCGTACAAATGACCGAGAACACCCGAACACGCGCACGCAACCAAGCGGACGAAAGCGAGACCGAAACACAGGACGAGACGCTGTCGTGTCCCGAATGCGGGGGGCAGCTCGTCAACGACGAAGAACACGGCGAGACGGTCTGTAACGACTGCGGTCTCGTCGTCGAGGAAGATTCGGTCGACCGCGGTCCGGAATGGCGTGCGTTCGACGCACAGGAGAAAAACCAGAAGAGTCGGGTCGGCGCGCCCACGACGAACACGATGCACGACAAGGGCCTGTCGACCAACATCGACTGGCGCAACAAGGACGCATACGGCAACTCCCTCGGCTCGCGCCAGCGCGAGAAGATGCAGCGTCTTCGCAAGTGGAACGAGCGCTTCCGAACCCGGGACAGCAAGGAGCGCAACCTGAAGCAGGCGCTCGGCGAGATCGACCGGATGGCGTCGGCGCTCGGCCTCCCGGAGAACGTCCGCGAGACCGCGTCCGTCATCTACCGCCGCGCACTCGAAGAGGACCTGCTGCCAGGCCGCTCTATCGAGGGCGTCTCGACCGCTTGCGTTTACGCCGCCGCGCGCCAGGCCGGCGTGCCGCGCAGTCTCGACGAAATCGCCGAAGTGAGCCGCGTCGAGAAAAACGAGGTCGCCCGCACGTACCGCTACGTCGTCCGGGAACTGGGCCTGCAGGTCCAACCGGCCGACCCCGAGAGCTACGTCCCGCGGTTCGCGTCGGGGCTCGACCTCTCGGACGAGGCCGAACACCGCGCCCGAAAGCTGCTCCAGAACGCCAAGGAGAAGGGCGTCCACAGCGGCAAGTCGCCGGTCGGCCTCGCGGCCGCCGCCGTCTACGCCGCAGCCCTGCTGACCAACGAGAAGACCACGCAGGCCGCCGTCAGCGAGGTCGCGGACATCTCCGAGGTCACCATCCGCAACCGCTACCACGAGTTGCTCGAAGCCGAAGAGAGTCTGGGTCTGGCATAGCGGCCGTTTGCGCTGCGGTCGCGCGTCTTCGGCGCTCCCGCGACAAAAGCTCGACCGAAACTACTCCCGTTTCACTTCGCTCGCTATGCTCGCGCCGTTCACTCGTCGTGCTCAAAACCCGCGTATTTTTGCCATCGCGGAAATCGAAGGTTTTCACTGAGACCGCTCGCGGGAATCACGCTCGTCCGCTGGCCTGCCCTTCCCCGTAGACGGACACGCTCCGCCCTGCGGAGCGGTCCGTCTCGGCCCGCATAGTCCGACAAGCGCATCACTGGCAGCTCTCTCCTGGTCCGTCGAATCGAATATATGGTTCCTGACAGTGAGACAGCGTCTCGCGGGCACTCGACTCACGAAACGTATATCCGTCATCGCAACTGGTGTTCTGGTAATGACTGACCCCCAGTACAAGTGTACGAACTGCAGTCGCGAACTGAGCTACCAGACCACCAAACACAACGGCTGTCCGGACTGCGGGTTCGTACCGCTCCACAGCGCGGACTGATCCGAGTCCAGCGACGACAGACAGTCGTTCGGAAGACGACCACGGCGGGCCGTACGCACACCCTGCAGCGAAACATCCCCTTTTTGCCGCACGCGCCCCAGATCTAACCATGAACTTCGACTCCTTCGTCCTCGCGGCGGCGACCGCCGACCTCGACGACGAAGCGGCCGCTCGCGAACACGCAGACGCCGTCGAGTTCCGGATGGACCTCGCGGACGACCCGTTGGACCAACTCGACGCGTACGACGGCGTCCTCCCGATCATCGCCACCAACCGCGCCGAGTGGGAGGGCGGTGAAGCCGACGACGCCGGCCGCCTCGACGACCTCGCGACGGCGTCGGAGTACGACATCGTCGAGGCCGTCGACGTGGAACTGAACGCCGTGCGACACGGCGGCGGCAGCGGCGTGGTCGAGCACGCCAGGGACCACGACGCCACCGCCATCGCGTCGCTACACGATTTCGACGGGACGCCCACGGCGGACGAGATGCGGGAGATGCTCGCCGACGCCGTGGCCAACGCCGACGTTGGCAAGCTAGCCGTCACGGCGACCGACCCCGCCGACGTGCTGACGGTGCTGATGCTCACCCGGGAGTTCACCGCGCAGGGCGAGAAGGTTGCGACGATGGCGATGGGTGAGCCCGGCCGTCACTCACGGGCCGTCGCACCGGTGTACGGATCCAGTATTGGCTATGCGCCGGTCCACTCCGACGAGGCGACCGCGCCCGGCCAGTACGACCTGGCGACGCTTCGTGACCTGGTCGAGCAGTTGCGCTCGAAACCCGAAGCTTAACCATCGGCCGGTTGGTATGAGCGGGCAACATGGGTCGTTTACGGTCAGCGGTCGCAGTCGGCCTCGCGCTTCTGTTTCCCGGTCTGGGACACCTGTACCTGCGTCAGTGGGTGCGGGCGATACTCTGGTCGGCGCTCTGGATCCTGGCGGCGCTGCTTTTGCTCCCCGACCCGGCGACGGGCGGAACGTCGGCGGAACGGATGCTGTCGACCGTCGAGAGCATGTCGCTTCAAGGGCAGTTCGTCCTGCTGTCGCTGATACTGTTCAACGTGATCGACGCCTTCGTCATCTCGGTCCAGCAGGCGCGGTACGACCCGGACGCGGTCCACTGTCCGCAGTGCGGCGGGGAAGTCGACGAGGACATCGACTTCTGTCACTGGTGTACGACGCGTCTCGGCAACCCGAGCGAGGAGGAGTCGACTACTTTTCGATGATGCTCTCCTCGACTGCCTCGCCGAAGTGGCGGGCAGTGTCCTCGTAGTAGACTTTGAGTCGGTCGTCCGTTTCTAGGTCAGTGACGGCCTTGCGACCGTCCTCGGCGGCGACTTTGACGGTCTCTGCGTTCTGTATGAGCGTCTCGAAGCGGTCGCCGTTATCGGCTTCTAGTTCGACCCGGAACATCGGGCGCTGTTCGATCTTCGCCCGGCCGACGATGGCCTCTCTAGTGTTTCCGTCAGTGTCGACTATCTGGACTTCGTCGCCGCTGCGGATCTCCGAGAGGTATTTCGTGCCGCCGTCGGGCGTGCGGACGTACGCGTGAACCGCGCCGGCGTTGACGCGGAACGGGCGCGAGGCAACGTACGGCGACTCGGCGGTCTCAGCGTGGACGAACACGAGGCCGCGGGACATCGACCCGACGAGCATTCCCTCGTCGTGGTCCATCAGCGACCCCGTGTCGACGCAGACGCGGTCGGCGCTCCCGGCGCGTTCGACCTCGCGGACGGTCGCCCACTCCAGGTCGAGCGTCTCGCGTTCGGCCTCGTCGCGCACGGCGACGGTCTCACGTATCTGGTCTGGGTCGTCGGTGTCAAGCAACACGGCGTCCGTGCCGATCTCCAGCGTTTCGAAGGCGGTCTTCGCCTCCTCCGCCGTCGTGACGCCGGCGATCAGTTCCGTCTCGTCGCCGATGCGGGCGATGAGGTTCTCCAGCGGAATGATCGTCCAGTCCTCGCCGACGACTATAGTGTAGTCTGCCTCGTCCGCGGCGGCCTCGGCGAACGCCTCGTACTCCTCGTCGAAGATGCGGACGTACGCGCCGTTCGCCCGTTCGTCCTCCCGGCGCAGCGTCGACAGGTCGGCCGACCCGGAGTAGTCGGCAGGTAGGTCAACCGTCCCGTCGCCCTCGCCGTCCTTGCCGACGACGTAGGCGTCGGCTTCCGCCGCGTCCTCGGACTCGGGGTCGTCGATCACGTCCACGTCCCCACCGGTACGGAACGCGGCCACGTTGACATCGCCGAGTTCGCGCACTCGCCCGACGTCGCCTTCGTCGACGAGTACCCAGTCCACGCCGGACTCCAGACCGGCGGTGATCCGCCTGCGTCGCGCATCCCAGTCGCCGACGCTCTCGTCGGCTTTGAGCCACACTGATCGTGTCATATTGCACCACTCGAATGGGGCGGGCATGAACGTGGCGGAATCGGCATTAACGGGTGACCCACAGGTCGGCGACCGTCCCGCCGTCTCAGCAGATCTGCCAGCCGCCGTCGACGTGGACCAGTTCGCCGGTCACGTAACCGGCCTGCTCGCTGGCGAGAAAGAGCGCGGCTCCGGCGAGGTCCTCCGGCCTTCCCGCACGGCCCTGCGGAACCGGCTTGAGAAAGTCGCCTCCCTCCGCTTCCTCGGTCCACCCCTCGTCGATCTCGGTCGCGATCTGGCCGGGCGCGATGCCGTTTACTCGGATCCCGTCCTCGGCCAGTTCGAGTGCCGCGCCGCGGGTGATCATCCGTACCGCGCCCTTCGAGGTGTCGTAGGCAACCTGGCCGTGCTGTGCGAGGTTCGAACTGATCGACGCCGTGTTGACGATCGCACCGGGGTCGTCGCGCTCTATCATGTCGTTGGCGGCGGCCTGACAGCCGACGAACACGCCGCGGACGTTCACCCCGAGCAGTCGGTCGAGTTCGGTCGGGTCGGTTTCGCGGATCGACCCTCCGCCGAAGACGCCGGCGTTGTTGACCATCACGTCGACGCCGCCGAATTCGCGGGCAGCCTCGACGAGCGAGCGCACTTCGTCCGGCGCGGACACGTCCGTCCGAACGAACTCCGCGTGCCCGCCGGCGTCCTCGATCGCTTCGTGCGTCGGCAGGTCAGCATCGACGTCTTTGGGTTCCTCGCGCAGGTCAGCGACGATGACTGTCGCTCCCGCGTCGCCGAACGCCGTCGCGATGGCTCGGCCGATACCCGAACTGCCTCCGGTTACTATCACTGTTTCGTCTGTGAAGTCGAAGGTCGTCTGGCCCATGGCGACGCGTACGAGCGTGAGCGAGAAAAACGGTAGGGAAACTTACGCTTCGACGGCCAGACCGGAGTCACGAAGCGCCTCGTCGGCGCTGGCGTCGTCGTGGACCACGTCGGTGATGGCCCGCGCGATGCCCTCCGGGTCGTCGTGCTGGAAGACGGAGCGCCCCATCGAGACCCCGGATCCGCCGGCGTCCATCACGCCGCGGACCATCTCCAGCGTCTCGCGGTCGGTGCCTTTGCTCCCGCCCGCGATGACGACCGGAAGGCGGGTCGCCTCGACGACGCGTTCGAAGCTCTCCGCGTCGCCGCTGTAGCCGGTTTTGACGATGTCGGCACCGACCTCTTCGGCGAGGCGGACGGCGTGGCCAAGCGCTTCGGGGTCTTTCGAGTCCACGCCGGGGCCGCGGGCGTACGCCATCGCGAACACGGGCATTCCGAGTCGGTCGGCCTCTGCGGTGAGTTCGCCGAGATCAGCTATCTGGTCCGGTTCGTGGTCGCTTCCGACGTTGATGTGGAAGGAGACGGCGTCCGCGCCGGCCCGGACCGCTTCCTCGACGGTTCCGGTTACGCGCTTGTCAGCCTGGTCCGGTCCGATCGTCGTAGAGCCGTTCAGGTGGACGATGTACCCCCGCCCGTTCTTGTTGTCGTGGACGCGTGGCGCGATACCTTTCTGGGTGAGCACCGCGTCAGCGCCGCCACGAGTCACCGCGTCGATGGTCGACTCGATGCGTTTCAGGCCCGTTACCGGGCCGAGCGTGATGCCGTGGTCCATCGGGACGATGACGTAGTTCCCGTCTGTCCCGATGCGGTCGAGACGCGCGTCGATGCCGGAACTCATGGTGTGTGAATGATTATCATGTCTGCGTTATGTGTGTTCGGGTTCTGGCACGCGTTGCGCGTAGCCGGACTCCGCGCCCTCCGTGTGTTCGCGGGCCTTCGCTTCGAGGTCCGCCGCCACGTCCTCGGCGGGGCGGCCCTCCCTGTGGCCCTCGGCGACGATGTCGACGAGCGCGGACCCGACGATGATTCCGTCGGCACCGCCCGCGACGATTCGCTCGGCGTGTTCGCCGGTCTTGATGCCGAAGCCGACCGCTTTGGGAACGTTCCACTCTGTCAGCCTGGCGAGCGCGTCGTCGGTCTTGTCGCTTACGTCGTCGCGTGCGCCGGTAACACCCAGACGCGCCTGGACGTACACGTAGCCCGACACCTGCTCCATGATGCGTTCGAGTCGTTCGCCCTCAGTCGTCGGCGCGACGATGAACACGAGGTCGAGACCGAGGTCGTCGCAGGCGTCGCGGAGCGGACCGGCCTCCTCCGCGGGCAGGTCCGGAACGACGATACCCTCGATGCCGACCTCGGCGGCGCGCTCGACGAACGGGCGCGGGCCCGCGTCGGAGCCGAACTGGTAGATGAGGTTGTAGTACGTCATGCAGACCAGCGGCACGTCCACGTCTAACTCCTCGACGAACTCGAAGTACGTCTCGGGGGTCATCCCCGCCTCCAGTGCGCGGGTCACCGCACCCTGGATGGTCGGCCCTTCAGCGACGGGTTCGGAGAACGGCAGGCCGAGTTCGATCACGTCCGCGCCGCCGCGGGCCAGCGCCTCGACGTACGCCTTCGAGGACTCGTAGTCCGGGTCCCCGACCGCAAGATACGGGACGAACGCGGGGCCGTCCGCGAACGCCTCGTCGATGCGGCTCACAGTCCACCTCCGGTGAACACGTCCATGTCCGGCGCGGCGGCGATGTCTCGTTTCCCGGTTTCCTCGATCACCGATTCGAGGTCCTTGTCCCCGCGCCCCGAGACGTTGATGATCGTCACGTCGCCGAGTTTCTCCGGGTTCTCGTGGGCGAACCCGAACGCGTGGGCGGTCTCCAACGCCGGGATGATCCCCTCGTCCTGCGAGAGGCGGTGGAACGCTTCCAGCGCCGCGTCGTCGCCGACGGTGACGGGCGTGACGCGGTCTTCGTCGACGAGGTGGGCCAGTTCCGGGCCGACGCCGGCGTAGTCGAGTCCCGAGGAGACGCTGTGAGATTCCATGATCTGGCCGTCGGTGTCTTGCAGGAGTTTGGTGCGCGCGCCGTGGAGAACGCCTTCGTCGCCTGTCGACAGCGACGCAGAGTTAGGCGCGACGCCCTCCTCCTCGTTCACTTCCAGCGAACTCCCGCCGGCCTCGACGGCGTAGAGGTCGACCTCCGCGTCTTGGGTGAACTCGTGGAACGCCCCCATCGTGTTCGACCCGCCGCCGGCGCAAGCGAGGACGCTATCGGGGAGTCGTCCGGCCTGCTCGCGGATCTGCTCGCGGGCCTCCTCGCTGATCACCGACTGGAAGTCCCGGACCATCCGCGGGAACGGGTGCGGGCCGACGACGCTCCCGATGACGTAGTGAGTGTCCTCGACGTTCGTCGCCCAGTCGCGCATCGTTTCGTTTATCGCCTCCTTCAGCGTCCCGCGGCCGATCGTGACGGGGTTTACCTCGGTCCCGTTGAGCCGCATCCGGAACACGTTGGGTCGCTGGCGGTTGATGTCGCGCTCGCCCATGTACACCTCGCAGGGCATTCCGAGGTGGGCAGCGGCCATCGCCGTCGCGGTGCCGTGTTGTCCTGCGCCGGTCTCGGCGACGATCCGCTCCTTGCCCATGTACTTCGCGAGCAACACCTGCCCCAGCGCGTTGTTCAGCTTGTGCGCGCCGCCGTGGACGAGGTCCTCGCGCTTGAGATACACCTCGCTGTCGTAGCGCTCCGACAGCTGTTCGGCGTGCTGGAGCGGCGTCGGCCGTCCGCCGAAGTCCCGGAGCCGACGCCGGAACTCGTCCATGAAGCCGTCCTCGTTGTCGAGGACGTAGCGCTCGTAGGCGTCCTCCAGTTCCTCTATCGCCGGCATCAGCGCCTCCGGCACGTACTGTCCCCCGTACTCTCCGAACTTGCTCGTACTCATCGTGTTAGTCTCTCCGTGTTTGCCCGCGGGTCGCCGTCCATGATCGCGGAGCCGACGAGCAGTCCGTCAGCCCCGGCGTCTTGCATCCGCGTCACGTCGTCTCGCGTCGCTATACCGCTCTCGGCAATGAGTGTCACGTCTCGCGGTGCCGCGGGCGCGACCCGCTCGAACGTCCCCAGGTCGACCTCTAGCTTCGCCAGGTCGCGGTTGTTCACGCCGACGATATCGGCGTCCGCCGCGACTGCCCGCTCGAGTTCCTCTCGCGTGTGGACCTCCACGAGAACTTCGAATCCGCGGTCGCGCGCGGCGGCGATCAGGTCCGCCAGGTCGTCGCCGACGAACCGTGCGATGAGGAGGACGACGTCCGCCTCGACCGTGTCTAACTGCGCTTCGCGCAGGACGAAATCCTTCCGCAACACGGGCACGTCCACCGCTGCCCGGACCCGCCGCAGGTTCTCTGGTGACCCGTCGAAATGCTCTGGTTCGGTCAGTACGGACAGCGCCGCCGCGCCGCCCTCGACCATCGCCGTCGCCAACTCGACCGGGTCCGCCTCCGTCTTCCCCTCGGTCGTCGGACTCGTGGGCTTTACCTCCGCTATCACCGGCGCGCGGTCGTCGGCTTCGGCGGCCGCCAGCGCGTCCGGCAGCGACCGGGCGTCGACCGAGAGCCGGTCTCGGCTCTCGTCTCCACGCTCTCTGGCGGTGTCCAGAATGGATCGAACCGCCGGTGCGACCTCGTCAGCGTTCATCATCGTACATTAACGGACGGATTTGTACATAAGGCTTGCGGGAACAGCGCGGCAGTAAACGTCCTGGATTCAGATAGATGGGAATAGATCGCGTATCTCACCGCTAGCGATACTGACAGTAGATATGCTCATAATCAACTCCCGAATGGAGAATTCACTCGCTGGAGTCTCCAGTCATACTTTGAGAAGAAACTTTCTCTCGACAGTGATGACACAACAATGAGGTATTAGGGTACTAATTTTTACATAACCTGTACACCAGATGAGGGTGAGTCTGCAGAAGATACCGATATTAGACTTGTATCTGAACGACCGCACAGCAATGACGGATCAAGCTGAAGTTTTGAAATTGGTGTTGGTGCTACATTTGGGAAGGAATTGATAGGTCCATCGATATCGATCAATTTGGATACGCAGAACACTGATTTCGGATTACTGACAACGGGTAGCTATTTGGACCTCTTGAACTCGAACCGTGCCCCGCCATCGGTTCCGTCTGTCACCGAGACCGCCCAGCCGTGTGCCTTCGCGATGTCGGCCACGATCGAGAGTCCGAAGCCAGTTCCCCCCTCGCTGGACGTGACGCCGTGCTTGAACACTTTATCTCGCCTCTCCGAGGGAATCCCGCTGCCATCGTCCTCAAAGTAAAATCCGTTATCATCGGCCAGCCGACCTACAGTAACCGTGACGTCGGAACCACCGTGTTCGACTGCATTCCGGAAAAGGTTCTCAAAGAGTTGGGTTAGACGACCTGCATCGCCGGTCACTGTCGGGACTTCATCTGTAACTGTAAGCGTTGCCTCGTCAGTGTCGACGTATCCCCATGCCTCCGTTATAATACTATCGAGATTGACCTCTTCTGCATCTTCGATGGTCGTCTCTCCGCGTGCCAGCGTAAGGAGGTCCTCGATGAGTTGTTCAATGCGGTCGTGTGCCGATGCCGCCTCTTCGAAATGATCCGCGTTTCCAGTTTCCTTTGCGAGTTCGAGAAACCCCATTGCGACGGAGAGCGGGTTTCGAAGGTCGTGGGCAACGACGCTCGCGAACTGGTCAAGACGCTCGTTCTGTCGGTGTAATTCCGCTTCCCGCTTCGCTCGTGCGAGTGCTCCTTCGACAGTCGCACCAAGAATCCGAAAGAGGTCAACGTCGGTCTCAGAAAAGACCTGCGGGGAAACTGCACCCGTCGAGATAAGCCCATAATCGCCCAGTGCCACGAGAATTTCACTTCGGATCTCTGTGTTCGGGTTGTGGGGTTCCCCCTCGGTCCGGACATCGTCATATACCTGGGTTTCTCCCGACTCGAACGCGTCCCAGGCGATACCGTCTCCGTAGGTGAACCGAGGGGAATCGCCAAACAGTTCTCGTGCTGCAGGACTTTCCGTAATTGGGACGAGTGCATCCTCTCGCTCGTTGTATTCCCAAATCCCAGTAATATCGAGGCCGAGAATCTCAACTGCCGCATCAACGGCGATGGAGCCGATCTCTTCGCTTGATTCAGCGCCACTAAGTTGCTGTGCGGTCTGTTGAAGTGAGCGGAGTCGGGCTTCCAACTGTTTCTGTTTAGTAATGTCCTCCAAGACGGCAAGGATGCTCGTAGTATCTCCGTCGGGACCAGTAATCGGAGCGACCGACAAAAGCAGGTCCAGAACCGCTCCGTCTTTTGTTTCCTGTTGTATCTCCCTAGCACGAATCCGCTCGCCGCTCAGGGCGCGTTCCCGGAGTGATGCAAACTCGGCTTGCTGCTCGTCCGGAACGATCGGGTTGAACTCGCCAAGCACTTCTTCCCGTGACCAGCCAAACATATTTTCAGCCTCATCGTTCCAGCGGATGACGTCACCGTTACTGTCGATTTCCATTACGGTGAGTGGCGTCGCCTCGATGAGTGATTCCAGTCGCTGGTTCGTCGTTTCAAGATCACGCTCTCGTTTGACCTGTTCGGTCACGTTCCGAGCGATACCCACAACTCGAACGGTCTCGCCGTCGACAATGACTGGTGCGAGGGTCGTCTCCCAGAACCGAGCATCGTCACCGATGTCGAGTTCTTCACGATACGAAATCGGCGCACGCTGATCGACGCAGCGAGTATAATTGGCTTCGAGTTCGGCACCCTGTTCGTCGCCGAAAACTTCTCGCGGCGTCTTGCCGCGAACCTCTTCAGTTGTGAGTCCAGTCTGGGTCTCGTATCCGGGACTGAGGCGGGAGAACGTGAATGACGGGCCCTCATTAGCGGTATCGACATCGAGCAGGAATATCGCATCTCCGGATGTTTCGAGCAACGCTTCGTATTCCTCCGCGAGTTCTCGATGCTCACGTCGTTCCGCTTTTCGTGCCGTTATGTCTTGAAAAACGCCTCGAAGCGCTGAATCGCCACGGTGTGTGTTGTCGACGAATTCTCCCCATGCCCGAACGTCACGCACCTCACCGTCGGCCGCAACGATTCGTAGGTCGTGATCGTAGGTTTCCCCGTCCTCGGTCGCTTGGTCGACTGCTGTCGTAATGGTTTCTCTATCGTCAGGATGATAGAAATCAATTGCATCGTCGAGTGACGGCTCGTAATCCTCGTCGACACCGTGAATCCGACGGACCCCGTCAGACCATGTGAGCTCGCCGGTCGACGGGAAGTACTCCCAGACACCGATGTCTGCGATATCCTGAACGCGGTCGAACAGGAATTGTTGGCGCTCGAGTTCCTGTTTGATCTCATGTTGGCTTGTGACGTCTCGGGCGACGATGATTACCTGCGGACGTTCACTGGTCTGAACCGGCGTGAGTCGAACGTCGAACGTTCGCTGTCCCGTAGGCGTCGACATGTCGATCCGGAGGTCAGAATCGGAGGGCTCGGTGGTACCGCCGGCCCCTGGTATCTCGCGTAGCAGTTCACTGACCGCACGAGTAAACGCCTGTGCGTCCGATTCCGGAATCCGATCACCGACGAGAGTACAGAGTTGCGCCCCCTCGATCGAATCAGATTGTGTGTCTCCCAGCACCCGTGCCGCGGCTGGATTTGCAAATCGAACGGTTTCGTCTTTTTCGAGGACTAATATGACGTCTTGGATGTTCTGACAAATGGCTTCTGTTCGTTCTAATTCCAGTTGCCGCTGACGCCCGTCGGTGACATCCTGGGAGAATATCGTGAGTCCATCCTCGTCTGGGAAGGCGCGCACATCGACCCAGTAGTTGAACGGCTCTCCGAGATGGTGTTCGAACGAAACCGGTTCGCCGGTCTCCATTGCCTTTCGATACTGCTCTTCGATTTCTGTCCCGATGATCGAGGGGAACTCCTCCCAGAGCGTTTCCCCGATGACTGTGTCCGGATCACAGTCGACTCGTTCGGCCATCGTCCCGTTCATGTATTCGATACGCCACTCGGTATCGACGGTGTAAACCGCGTCAGTTGTCCGTTCGAGCGTTCGTTGGAGGCGTCGATTCGTCTGTTCGGCTGCCTGTCGTTGTCGTGCGGCTTGTGATAGCGTTTGAATACGAGTCGCAAGTAGTGTGAAGTTATCACGATTCGACCGAACCGGAATGTAGTCAGATACGCCGACACGAGTCGATTCACTCGCGATTTCTTCACTACCCTGTCCGGTAAATAGGATTATCGGGATGTCAGCGTTCTGCTGTCGAATTGACTTCGTAAGCCCAATACCGTCCGAATCTTCGAGCGAATACGCCGTTACGATACAGTCGATTCGTTCCGTGGCGAGGCTTTGAAGCGCCTCACCGATACCCTTCGCAGAAATACAATCAATATCGAAGCGCGTCTGTTGCAGTTTAGTTTGGACCAACTCCGCGAACGCGGAATCCGAGTTCACGTAGAGGACCTGGATTGAATCGACCACTTCGTCCGTAAGACCAGGCACAGTTATGGTATATACGCCCAATAATATGTTAAGCATTCCTATCGAGGTGGTCTAGGTGTCTGTCCTCAATCACTCTGTGGAGCTATACCCTCCTCTACGGCCGGAATGACGGAGATTGATACGGAGATTCGTATATCGACCGAATGTACGTAAGAAAGCGGGAAGAAATCTCGCTAGTATGTCCGCGGATATTCTGGCTGCTGACGACGACGAATCCATTCGAGAGATGATCCAGATCTCTCTTAGTGAGGAGTTCGACGTGGAGACAGCCGAGGACGGCGAGAAGGCATGGAATTATTTAGAAGAGAATTCAGATTCGCCACCGGAGGCGGTTGTTCTTGACGTTATGATGCCAGAAATAGATGGGTTTTCGGTTCTTGACCGCATGAGAGAACAGGGTAAGACACAGGATATACCAGTTCTTATGTTAACGTCTCGAAGTCGAGAGGAGGACATCGTTCGAGCGCACCTATGACCTGCAGTTCTGTCACGACCCGCTGGTCTACGTCGATGTCGGTCCCGGCTCCCTCTTTGGCATGGGTTCACGCTGTCGGAGACTGTGGTGAGTCCACAGTTAGAACAGCCCCTATCAGACCATATCGCCTTTCCCGCGGCCTGACGGGTTCTGTTCGAGCGTCGGGATCTCGCCCGTCTCGGCGAGGCTCTGGAAGCGGTCGAGCGACTTCTCGGCGATAGTCCCGGGCACGATGTCGAAAGCGTCCATTACGGCGTTGCTCACCGAACCGCCCGGCGGGTCGAAACGGAAGCGGACCGTCACCTCCGTCCCCCGGTTGTCCGGTGCCGGGCCGAAGCGCACCGAACCCTCGTTGGGTAGCGTCGTCCCCTCCAGCGACTCCCACTCGACGAGTTCGCCGGGCCGGTCCGTCACGACTCGTGCGTCCCACGCAATCACCCGGCCGAGCGGCCCACGAACTTCCCAGTGCTGGCGGTTTTCGCCCGTCGGCGTCACGTCCGCGAAGTGCGCCATGATCCGCGGCAGTTGCTCCGGGTCGCGCCACATCTCGTAGAGTTCCTCCGCCGGCCGTCCGATGGTGACGGAGCGTTCGACTTCCGTCGCCTCGGGGGGCGCGCCGGTCTCGTCGCGTCCGAGAACCGCGCCGCTCGCATCCGCGCCCCGTGCGGTCGAACGTTTCCCCCTGACCCCGCGGTACGCGAGCCAGCCGCCGACGGCCGCAAGCACCGCGCCGCCGAGCGACCGCCGTTTGATGCCGGCCGCGACGAGCGCTCCGCCGATCGCTGCCGCGCCGACTCGTTCGGCGGTGTGAACGTCCACGCCAGTCGGCTGGTCGGCCCGCACGTCCGCCACGTCCCGCGATTCGTCGCCGGACTCTGGCGGCCGCGCGGTCATCGTGATGCCCCCGCGTCGCTCAGATAGTTTCGTCCTGATTCGTCGGCCCTCTCGACTACCGCATCGAGTGATACTGACGGACGGAAGCCAGTGGCGAATTTCGCGGGGACGTTCCCGCGGAATATCTGAAACAGTTCCGTCCGACAGTATGACCCTTTGACGATGGCGCTCAGTAGCATACGGTATCTCCCCCACCGTACTACTCCACAGGACCGGCATTGTATGTTGGCCCGGGAGAACAACGCCACGGCTCGAACCGGGCGAATGTTCAAGGCCTCGACGGTCCTCCACCGGTACATGGAAGACGCCGGCATCTATGCGCGGGAATCGCCGTATCTAGAGCGATTCGTACAGATAGGTATCGCCAGCGGACGGGTTATGAGCGTCTCGTTCCCTTCGGCTCCCGAGGACAACGCGGGCGGTGAACACGAACTGCTCGACCGTGTCTTCGCGTACCTCCAGAGCGAAACGGACGATTTCGCGGACGTTCAGGTCGCGCTCACGGTTCCGACCGACCAGCGGGCGGTACTGGAGACGGTCCGGGACGTGCCGTACGGGGAGCAACTGACGGTCGAAGCGCTCGCCCGGATGACACCGGGGCTCAGCGGCGACGAGGAGGACGACCAGCGGACGGTTCGAACGGCGCTTTCGGAGAACCCCGCGCCGCTCCTGATTCCGGACCACCGCGTGCGCGACGGGCCGAGCGCCGCCCCGCCGCCGGTCGAGCAGCGACTGCGGTCGCTAGAGGGACTCTAGGCGCGGCCGCACGAACATCTCGAAGAGATACAGCGAGAGCGCGGCGAGAGCGAGCAGCGTCACTCCGCCGTCGCCGATGGCGGCGTCCTCGACGATGAGGACGTACCCCTGTACGAGACCGGTGAGGACGAACAGTCCACCGGCGACCCGCAGCCCCATTTCGTCGGGGTTGCGGACGCGCAGCAGTACGCCGAACGCGACCATCACCAGCGAGAAGGCCAGGTCAGTGAGTACTCCCGCCGTCGCGTTGCCCGTTGCGACTGCGACCGCGGCGATGACCAGATAGACCAGGCCGACCGCAAGCGTCAGCGTGCGGACGTTCAGATATCCTGTCGGACGTAACTGTTTCATGTATCTCGCGGGGATGGCCCCGCGACAGTCTTCACTGACGAGGTCTCGTCAGCGTATTCGTCCAGCGGAGTCACGTTCGGACCGACTCAGAGCGGCCGGAAGTGCCTTTCGACGAATCCGGGCTACGTCCAGTCGACGCCGACCCCTTCGTGGACGACGAACTCCAGTGCGTTCACCAGGTAGTGTGCGACGACGACGGTGAACAGGCTTCCGGTGACGATGAACGCCGCCGCGAGCACGAACCCGAGCGTTCCCGTGACGGCGATACCGCCGGGGCCCTGCATACCGTGACCGATAGCGAACGCGACCGTCGAGACGACGGCCATCGTCCACGGCGAAACGGCAAAGCCCGTCGAGATAACGCCGATGAGCGCCGCCCGGAACAACAGTTCCTCGAAGACGGCGATCACGGGCAGGACGGTCCCGAGCAGGACCACCCACCCCGTCAGCGAGTCCGGAGCGAGCAGTTCCCGGAGGCCGTCGTCCGTGTCGATACCCAGTCGCTGGAACAGCATCGCGGTCCCCTCGTTCGCGGCGTAGAGCGTCAGACCGAGGCCAACTCCGATCAACAACGCGGGCCATCCCGTATTCCCCGGTGCCGTCGTGACGCCTAGCGCCGACATCGGTATCTGCGTGTACCAGGCCGCCCCTACGAGCAACGCTCCCAGTAACCCCTGCGAGAACGCGACGTTGACCAGCAACGCCCCGGTGGAGAATTCGATATCGTCCTCGTCAGTCCGGGCCGTCTCGTGGGACGGCGTGCCGGGCGGAAACGGGTTCCGGCTCTCGCCGTCGGACTGACGGGCCCGTGGCTCGGTCGGTGCGTCCCCACCGAGCCCCGGATTCGTTCCCTGTCCGTCACCGTCTACGCTCGGTCTTGGAACGCGTTGGTCGTCCGGGGATTCGACGGGTGCGGGTCCGGGAGACGGTTCGGACGGTGACTCTGAGTGGGATTTCCGGGTGACAAACTCCGTCTCGTCGGTGGGGAGACCGGCCGCATCGCTGTCGTCGGTCATCGCTGACTGCGTCGCTCGGGAGAGTAACAGCAAAAGCGAAAGAACGACGAGCGAAAAACCCGCGAACGCCGTCGCATCGAACTGCGACGAGGTCGTGCTCGCTTCGCTCGCCAAGACCGCCCAGTCAGGCACGGTCGGGCCTACTGCGGACTGGGGCTACCGCGGCCGACCTGCCGTTCGAGGGCCGAACCGGTGATGCTCTTGATACGCTCGACGAGACCGTCGTTTTCGGTTTCGCCGGCGAGTGCGACCTCCAGCACTTCGCTGAGGTGCGAGACCGGGATGATCTCGATCTGCTCCTCGTACTCGTCTTCGATCATCACGTCCTGCTCGTTCGCGGCCGGGATGATAACCGTATCGAGGCCGGACTTGGCGGCCGCCTCGATCTTGTGCGTGACGCCGCCGACCGGGAGCACGTCGCCCCGGACCGACAGCGACCCGGTCATCGCCAGGTCCTGTCTGACCGGCGCGTTCTCAAGCGCGGAGATGACGGCCGTCGCCACCGTGATAGAGGCGGAGTCACCGTCGACGCCCTGCTGGCCCGCCTGAACGAACTGGATGTGAACGTCCTTCTCCGAGATGTCCTCGTCGGAGAACTTCTTGATGATGGCGGAGACGTTCTGGACGGCCTCCTCGGCCATCTCCTGCAGTTTCCCGGTGGCGATCACCTGTCCGGGGCCCTGGCTGGGTGTGACCTCGGCCATCACGGGGAGGACAATACCGCTGTCCTCGCCCATGACCGCGAGGCCGTTGACGCGGCCGACCACGTCGCCTTCGGAGACGGTGAGTTCGTAGTCCTTGCGCCGCTCGATGTAGTCGTCGGCGAGTTGCTGTTCGATGGAGCGACTGCGGCGCTTCGCCTGAAGCACGTGGTCGCGAGTGGTGAAGTCGGCGTCCTCGGCGCGGGCGATGTCGCCCGCGACCCGCACCAGGCCGCCGAGGTCGCGCAGTTTCAGCGTCAGGTGACCCTTGCGTCCCGCGCGGCGCTTGGCTTCGAGGATGACTTCCTCGATCGCTTCCTGCGTGTAATGCGGCAGGCGGCCGTCCTTCTTGACCTCCTGTGCGATGAAGCGCGCGTACTTGCGCCGCATCTCGGGGGTCTCCTCGATGGTGTCGTCCATGTACACCTCGTACCCGTACCCCTTGATGCGGGAACGGAGCGCGGGGTGCATGTTCTCCATCGCGTCGAGGTTCCCCGCCGCGATCATGATGAAGTCGCAGGGGACGGGCTCGGTCTGGACCATCGCACCCGAGGAGCGCTCGGACTGGCCGGTGATGCCGAACTCGCCCTCCTGGATCGCGGTCATCAGCTTCTGCTGGCTCCGGATGTCCAGCGTGTTCATCTCGTCGATGTACAGCACGCCCTTGTTCGCCTTGTGGATCGCGCCGGGTTCGACGCGGTCGTGGCTGGGCGTCTCCATGCCGCCGGACTGGAACGGGTCGTGGCGGACGTCGCCCAGCAGCGCGCCGGCGTGGGCACCGGTCGCGTCCTCGAACGGCGCGGTCTGCTCGTCGGCGGCGTTGACGATGAGGTTCGGGATCATCGCGTCGCTGCCGCGGTTGGAGTAGCGGAAGGCGAGGTAGACGACACCCGCTGCGAGGATGCCGAGCAGGATGCTAGCGGGGGAAAGGAGCGTGTAGCCGAGCACGATCGCGATGATGATCCACATCAGGAACGACCGCATCCGGTTTTTCTTCCGGGCTTCGTCCTTGTGGGCCTCGACGATCTGCTCGCCTTTCCCGGCGGGAACGGTTCGGACCTTCGGCTCGTTACCGTCGTCCGGGTTGTGGTAGACGAGAACGTCCTGCAGGTCCTCTTTCGGAAGGAGTTCGCTCATCGCCTTCGCGAGCATCGACTTCCCCGTTCCGGGGGAGCCGATCATCATCACGTGGCGCCGCTGCTTGGCGGCTTTCTTGACGATGTCGCGGGCGTTATCCTGACCGATCACCTGGTCGACGAGTTGGTCCGGCACGTCGATGTCTTCGGTCGACTCTATCTGGAGGCCGCCGAGGAGGTCGTCCTCGTCGACGTCGTCAGCTATCTCCGCGTCGACCTCACTACCGAGTTCTGTCTGTGACTCCTCGTCACCCGTACCGATATCAGACACTTGCGAGTCTGTCTCGTCTCCGGGCGCCGAAGATTCGTCCGGGCTTGGATCGACGCCGCTTCCCTCGTTCCGGTGGTCCTCGTCCCCATCGCGGGGATCGCGGTTCACCGGTTCGGGAGAAACGTCGTCTGGGTCCGTGTCGTTACTCATAGAATGTCTTTACTGGCTAAATCGAAGGGAGGAGAACTGATATACTTTCCCCCCTCTATCATTCGTTCATCGAATGGCGAAAACGATACACAGAGGCCTACAACCGGCAGTATAGCACAAAAACCCGAACTCGCCACCCTTATAAACCGACAGGTCGCACCTACTGAGTATGATACGGGGGTTCTACATCGGTCGATTCCAACCCTTCCACAACGGCCACTTCAACATGGTGCAGGAGATAGCCGAGGACGTAGACGAGTTAGTCCTCGGAATCGGGAGCGCCGGCGACTCCCACAGCAAACACGACCCGTTCACCGCCGGCGAGCGGGTCATGATGGTGACGAAGTCGCTCGTCGACATCGACCTCGTGACCTACGCCGTCCCCATCGAGGATCTGGAACGCAACTCGGTGTGGGTCAGCCACGTCCAGAGCATGAGTCCGGAGTTCGACGTCGCGTACTCGAACAACCCGCTGGTGATCCAACTGTTCGAGGAGGCGGGCGTCGAAGTGCGTCAGTCACCCATGTTCAACCGGGAGGTGCTGGAAGGTCAGGAAGTCCGCGAGCGGATGATCAAGGGGAAAAACTGGAAATCGCTACTTCCCGATCCCGTCGTCGAAGTCGTCGAGGAGATGAACGGCATCGAGCGCTTACAGCGCGTGAGTGAAACGGACAGCAACGGGAACTGAGCATCCGAACCGACACAGCATGATTACGCTCGCCTCCGACTTCGGGTCGCCGTATCCCGCCGCGATGAAAGGCGTGATACTCCGGCGGACGGAGGCCCGACTCGTCGACGTCGCCCACGACCTACCGCGTCAGGACGTTCGCGCGGCGGCGTTCTGGTTACGTGAGGTACTCCCGTGGTTCCCGCCGGCAGTCCACCTCGCCGTTATCGACCCCGGCGTCGGCACGGAACGCACAGCCTTGGTCGCACGAGCGGGCGATCACGTGCTGGTCGGACCTGACAACGGCGTTCTGGTCCCGGCAGCGCGGGAACTACTCGGCGAGGATAGCCGGGTAGAGTACTTCGCGATCGACGACGAGGGCGCCGCCAGTAGCACGTTCCACGGCCGCGACGTGTTCGCGCCGGCCGCGGCAGAGGTCCACGAAGTCGGTGTCGACGACCTCGACTCTCTCGACCGTCTGACCCCCGTCGACGAGTACGAGGGCCTCTCTTTTCCCAAGCCGACCGTCGCGGACGACGCGGTCGTCGGCGAGGTGCTCGTCGTGGACGACTTCGGCAATGCGATCACCAACGTTCCGGGCGACGTGATCGAAGGCGTCGAACAGGTGCGCGTAAACGGCCAGTCGGTGCCCGTCGGCGAGACGTTCGCCGCCGTGCCGCCGGGGCAGTGGCTGGTCACGGTCGGCAGTCACGGTAACGTCGAGTTAGACGTGAATCGGGGCCGCGGCGACGAGGCGTTCGGTGTCGCCGCAGGCGACGAGGTGCGCCTGACGTTCGACTGACCGTTTCCCTGGTAATCCAGTACCGGTGTGGCCAGGGTGATTCGGGGGATCTGACCGCCGACGGGAGTAGTCTTCTGTGTTTCTCGATTCTCGCGTCCGACTCTATCCCAGCCTCTGTTCTCCGCGTTGCATTAGGCCGGCCTAAAGATCGGTGGATTTATTCTTTTAGGCTGGCCTAAATCATATATGCGCCATCAGCGACGCGACCTGTTGCGATCGATCGGTGCGGTCGGCATCGGTCTCGGACTGGCCGGCTGCTCTAGTTCTGACGATGAAGCCGAAAATGACGACGAAAACCCCACCGAAGACGACGGGTCCGACGACTCGGATCGCGGCCCCGAAGCGGCCGTTGCGGCGGAGTGGAACGTGTACCGGGCGCGCCTGTACGATGCGGTGGCGCTCGGCGAGGCGGGAGACGCTGCTGCCGGCGCTCGCGTCGCGGGCGAGACGTTCGAGGACTTCGAGAACGCGGGCGGCGAGTACGGCGCTCACGAACTCCTCGAAAGAACTGACGAGGACGCCTACGAGGGGTTCGAAGGCGGACTCGGCGCGCTCCGAACGGACGGCCTCGAAGACGGCGACGTGGCTCGGGCCCGGGACGCGGCCGACCGGGCGAGCGAGTCTCTCGCCGACGCACAGGAGGCGCTCACGGGGGAGGACGCGGCGACGGCGCTCGCTCTCCAGCAGTACGGCGCACGGGCGGCGGATGTCGCGGCGCTTACTACCGCGGGACGAACCGATGCAGCGGCGTCCGTCGGACAGTCCGCCCTGGACGACGCCGAGTCGTCCGGCGTGACTGACCGGGCAGAGGACTTCGCCGACGCGCTGTCTGGCGCAGTCGAAGCCGCGAACGGAGGCGACGCGGAGGCGGCGGCGGAGGAGGCGAACGCGGCGTTCTCGGCCGCGATGGCGGCTTCCTACGACGCGACAGATGAGGAGGTAGCGAACGCCGGCCACCTCGCCGCGTTCGGCGCTCGCGGCCGCGACGCTGCGGCACTGTCGGCGCTCGGCGGACCCGGCAAGGCGTTCGGCCACGCCGCAGCGCTGACGGTGTACCGCGTTCTGGCGTCCGACGCCCGCTGGCTGGCGGCCCAAGGTGCGACGGACGCCGCCGCGACGACGGCCGAGGCCGCCTTCTCACACTTCGAGGCCGCCGACGCCCACGACGCGCTGGAAGCAGCCGACGACGACGCGTACGAGGGGTTCGAGGACGGTCTGGGAGACCTCCAGTCTGCGCTCGCCGACGGTGACGGGAGCGCCGCCGACGAGGCGCTTGCGGCGGTCGACGAGAACCTCCGGGCCGGCGTCGACGCCCTCGTCGGCGGCGAGCCTGCGGCCGTGCTCCAGTCGGGGTTCTTCCGCGCGCGCTTCGCCGACGTGCTCGAACTGTACCGACTCGGCGCGGCCGACGCCGCCGTCGCGGTCGCCCGTGGACTGTTCGAGCGGTTCGAAGCGGACGAGGCGGGGTTCCACGAGGCGATGGAGGAGACGGACGAATCGCTGTACGACCGGTTCGAACACGACCACCTCGAAAAGTTGGTCGAGGCGATGGAGGAGGAGAACGATAACGGCGTAGAGTCGCACTACGACGGCGTCCAGTCCGCCCTATTGGAGTTCGAGGCGGCCGTCGGCGGCGACCGTCTCGTCGCCGGTGCCGAGACGTCCTTTTTCGCGGGACGGGCCTTCGACGCCGCCGCGCTGACCGCACTCGACGAGCACGACCGGGCGTCGGCGGTTGCCGAGGACGCTCTCGCCGTCTTCGAGGCCGGTGCCGGCGGGTACCACGAAGCGCTCGAAACCGCCGACCACGAGGCGTACGAGACGTTCGAGGACGAACTGGCCGCAGTCGGCGAGTCGGCGTCGAGCGGCGGCGACGTACTGGCGGCGGCGGAGCGCTTTCACGAAGCCGCGCTCGTCGCGCTCGACGCCGTCCTCACGAACGGCGGAGGCGGCGGGACGGACGCGGCCGCGCGGACGATGCAGGACGCGTTTTCGGCGTTCGAGGAGGCCCGCGTTCACGACGCCCTCGAATCAGCTGACGCCGAGGCGTACGAGACGTTCGAGGATGCTCTAGAGAACTACGCGGCCGCGCTAGAAGAGGGTGACGGCGCGTCGGAGGCGGCCGCTGCCTACGCCGACGCGACGCTCCGCGCGCAGTTCGCCGTTGTCGGCGCTCCGGACGACGCCCCTCTCGACGAATCCTCCGGCGAAAACGGGGACGACGGCGACGAACAGTCGCTCTCGGGCGGGCCGAACGTCGTCGACGGAGTCCCGGACGACGCTGACCACGTCGTGTCGATGCAGAGGGTCGCCTACGAACCGGAGGAACTGACGGTCGCCGCCGGCGACACCGTCGCCTTCGAACACGCGGCGGGCGAACCCCACAGCGTCACCGCGTACGGGGCAGACATTCCGGACGACGCCGCGTACTGGGCGTCCGGCGGGTTCGAGAGCGAGGACGCCGCGCGCAAGGGGTGGGAAAACGGCGAGGGTGCGGTGCAGTCCGGGCAGTCGTACGTCCGCACCTTCGAGACGGCGGGCGAACACGACTACTTCTGCGTCCCGCACGAGAGGGCGGGGATGGAAGGGACGATCGTCGTCGAGGAGTAGTGTCGTCGCCGAACAGTCGGCCGGTCACTCCGCCGAGATGACGTCGTCGATGCGAGCGATCATCGTCGCCGCCTCCACAGCAGACTCGACTGCCTCTCTCTTGACCGCGGCGGGGTCGACGACGCCCGCCTCGACGGGGTCGCCGATCTCACCGGTTCGCTCTGTCGCGATGATGCCCGCTCGTCCGTGAGCGTCGTACGTCGCCCGCAGGTCGACGAGCGCGTCGATCGGGTCCATTCCGGTGTTTTCGGCGAGCGTTCGGGGGAGCACGTCGACCGCGTCGGCGAACGCTTCGATGGCGAGTTGCCTCCGGCCCTCGGTCCCCGTCGCAGCGTCGCGGACGGCGTCCGCGATAGCGATCTCCGTTGCGCCGGCACCGGGGACGACCCCGCCGGTCTCGACCGCAGCCGCGACGACGTCGACTGCGTCCGTGATCGCGCGCTCCAGTTCGTCGGCGACGTGTTCGGTGCCGCCGCGCACGAAGAGGCTGACGGCCTCGGCCGCCGAACCGCCCTCGATGAACGCCAGTTCGTCCTCGCCGAACGTCTCCGTTCGGACGCGGTCAGCCGTACCGAAGTCCTCCTCACTGAGGTCGTCGAGCGCTCCGATCCGGCTCGCACCGGTTGCGCGGGCGATCCCCTGCGCGTCGCCGTCAGAGAGGCTCTCGAACGCGAGAATGCCGCGTTTGCCGAGATAGCCTGCGACGCGGTCGTCGATGTCGCCGGTTGAGAAGACCACGTCCACCCCGGCGTCGTCGAGCGTCTCCGCGTACTCGCGTAGTTCGCGCTCCTCGGACTCTCGGGCGGCGGTCAACTGGTCGACTGAATCCACCGAGAACTCCGCGCCGACGTTACCGGTTCGGACTTCGAGGTCGACGTCGAGGACGGCGATAGTAGCGTTCTCGACTTCCGACGGCATCGCGTCGGTCGCCGGATCCTCTTCGAGAACGATCCCCTCGACGAGTTCGGTCGCCGTCGAACTCGCGCCGACGCGAGCGTAGACCGTGACGGCGTCCCGGTCGACGACGCTGTTTCGCTCCGCGTGACGGACTGCGTCGACGACGGACTCCGCGAGGCTGCTCGCGGCGACGCCGCCCGTTCCTTTGCCGGTCATGCTGCTCTGTGCGACCTGCGCCAGCAGGTCGTCGTCGACCTCGACGTCGAGCGCCGTCTGATCGACGGTTTCGACCGCGATCTCGGCGGCCTCGTGGTACCCCTCGACTATCGTCGTCGGATGGATGTCGTCTTCGAGAAGGGTCTCGGCCTTCGCGAGCAACTGGCCGGCGAGGACGGCGGCGGTCGTCGTGCCGTCTCCGACTTCGTCCTCCTGACTCTCGGCGACTTCGACTATCATCTCGGCGGCGGGATGCTCGATATCCATCTCCTGAAGGATGGTCGCGCCGTCGTTCGTGATGACGACATCGCCGTCGCTGACGAGCATCTTGTCCATCCCTCGGGGGCCGAGCGTAGTTCGGACCGACTCGTTGACCGCTTTCCCGGCCGAAATGTTCGACTGCTGCGCGTCTTCACCGTGTGTTCGTTGGCTGTCCTCCGACAGCACGAACATGGGCCGTCCACCCATGCGCTGCTGGGGGTTCGAATCTGCCATGGTGAATCCTCGGAGAGGAATCGTTTGCGGTTCTATATAAAAGTTCTGTTAGCGATCTGATGGGAACGGGACACTGACGGGGGCTTTCCGCCGCTCTGGTCCGTCTGCGGTGGAGAGTGTCCCCGCGGCCGCGTCAGAAACCAACCGGTATTCAAAAATACCGTGGAACGGAAATGAAGAATAGATGTTAGAGTTGGAACACCGGTTCCGCGTGGTCGACAGTCACGCGCGCCTGAACACGGACGACGAGTCGGCGGTTCGCGGCCGGGCGATCACGCCGGACAACCTGGAGCGGGAGATGCATCAGGCCGGCGTCGTCCGCTCGGTGGTGTTCCCGGACGTTCCGGACGACCAGCGATATCTGCAGGCAAACAACGCCGTCGCGAGGCTCTCAGTCGAACGGCCGTTCGTCGCGTTCGCACGCATTAACGGGCCGCGCAGTCCCGGCGATTCGACCGGAGCGCGTCTCCGTAATCTCGCGGCCTCACGCGAGGAGTGGCATATCTCCCCCGACGACGTCGAACAGTACGCCTACGACGACCGATTCCACGGGTTCAAACTCGACCCCGCGACGGACGGCCTACCCGACGACGACGTGTTAGACGTACTGGAGTCCGTCGACCTCCCCGTCCTCGTCCACGGCGGCGAATCCTGTCCGCCAGACGTGATCGAGGACGCTCTGTTGGATCGCTCGTTCCCCGTCATCGTCTCGCACTTCGGCGGGCATCCGCTGAACCGCGACCTGATGGGCGAGGCCATCGACCTGCTGAACCGCTACGACGACTACTACCTCGACACGAGTTTCGTTCGCTATCGCGAGCAACTGGAGCGCGCCCTCCTCGAACATCCCGACCGCGTCCTGTTCGGCAGCGGCGCGCCCTCCACTCACCCCAACGTCGGCGTCATGGAGATACTGACGCTCGACGTTTCCGAGGACAAGATGCGCCGAGCGTTCTCGAAAAACGCGGCGCGAGTAATCGACGCGCTCGGTGCCGAGAGCGAGCAGTAACGCCCCCACAGCGGCCGTCCGTCTCTCACGCGATCTCCGTCCGATACACGTTCGCCGTCCAGGTCGTCCCGCCGATTTCGATCTCTTCTCGGCCGACGCGGTCGAAATGCTTCTCGTAGAACGCGTTTCCGACCTCGTTCTCGTCGAGGACCTTTTCCTCGATGCGCTCGACGTCTTGCTCCGCCAGGCTCTCGGCCACGCAGTCGAGGAGTCGCTTTCCGAGCCCCTGTCCCCACCAGTCCGGGTCGAGATAGATGCTGAGTTCTCCCTCCACGTCGATATCCGAGGGGCCGCCGGAGGCGTAGCCGACGATAGTTCCGTCGTCCTCGGCGACGAAGAGGCTCCGCTTCGAGGACGCTATCGTCCGGCCGAGAACCTCGTCTGAGTAGTGGACAGCTAACATCTCGTCCAGCGCGTCCTCCGGAAGCACTCCTCCGTACGCACCGCCCCATGCGCGTCGTGCGACCCGCTGGATACCGTCGATATCTCCACGTTCAGCCGGTCGAATAGTGGCTTCGTCTGCCATGATCCTCTGTGGCACGTACTGGGCAAAAAATCGCGGGGCGAGTTCTCCGAGACGATCGGTTCCGTCAGTGCAAAACACCGCGGGGTTCGAGACAGTGCAGTTGGAGACACCGCGGTTCGGACTCCGCGACGTAGAGTCGACCGACAACTCGCCGAAGTTCGGCGGGGCGTGCGTTCCGGGGTCCTGGCCGGCCACGATTTGCCGGAGGACCCGTTTTTCTCGTCTCCCGAACCCTCGCTTGCGAGGGCGGAGAGCAGGCCGTCAGGCAGTTACGCACGCAGAGCCACCGTGAGCGAACGAGAGAAACGAGTGAGCGAGCGGGATTTTTTGGCCGAGCTTTTTGCCGGGAGAGGTCGCACTTTGCGCGCCCCGACCGGGAAAACGGTCGCTTCAGAAGGTTTCTTCGATGATCTCGCCAACCGCGAAGTTGGATTTGACCTCCGTGATTTCGACCTTCACGCGCTCGCCGACGTCGGCACCGGGGACGATGATGACGTACCCCCGCTCGACGCGGGCGATGCCGTCGCCCTGCTTGCCGATGTCTTCGATCTCGACGTAGCGCGTCTCGTTGATCTCGACGGGCGGTTGCGGTTCCGGCGGCGCACCGGTCGATGCGTCATCGGAATCGTCCGCTTCCTCGCTAGAGATGAGTGCGACGCGATAAGTTTCGCCAGGTTTCACGGAACCGGTTTCGATTTCGCGACGCGGGACCTCCACGACGTAGCTGTCGTCTTGGACGGTCACGTCGGCGCTGAACAGACACAGGAGTTCATCAGAGATTTCCAAGGTTAGACCTCCACGATAAATCTTGGAGCCATACATTAAAGAAGTATCGCCGGTCAGCGGGGTTTTTACCGCTTTCGCAGGGTTCCGTCGGGGGATTTCGCTCCTTCGGAGTCGTGTACTACTACCTCGCCCGAAGCTGAGTCCGCCGGTTCGTACTCGTCGCGGACGTCGATCGCCTCGTCCAGTTCGCGGACGGCCCGTTCTTTCAGCGCCGCGGCCAGGTCCTCGGCGTCCTCCCGCGAAATGTCCCGGCCGAGACCCTCGCACTCGTGAGCGCGGACGAGGCCGGACTCGTCGACGGCCTCGCCCATCGGCTGGCTCGTTCCGGCGAGCGCGACGCTGAACGGGTACGTCCGACAGATAAGCGGCCGGTCCTCGTGGACTGTACACCCGCCGACGCCGTCCGCGTCTTCGGTGTAAAAGGTGCAGTCGCCGCAGCCGTCGGTTTGGAGCGCCCACTCGAACGTCTCGCCTTCGGTCCCGTCCGCCGTCTCCGTCAGGCCGTACGGCATCGGTCGAGCGACGTCGCGCCAGTCCCGTTCGGTCGAGTCGCCTGAGGACTCGGCGTCCTGCAGTTCGCGTACCTCGTCCGGAAACACCGTCGCGGTGTGCGGGTCGGCCTCGTCGGCCTTGCAGCACGCCCCACAGCGGGTGCACTCGAAGCCGATCGACTCGATGGCGTCGGCGAGGTCGTCGACGTCGAGGTCGCGGGCGCGGTCGAGTTCGGCTTCGAGGCTCTCCATGCTCGTCCGTACTCGCGGGTACTCAAAAGGAGTGCGGTCAGCGAACGGGTCCCGTCACGTCGTGCGGTACCGTTCGTCCTCGCGCCGGACCAATCCCTTCTCGTCTAACGTGTCGAGTACGTCGTACAGGGTCATCCGCTTCATGTCGAGTTCCGCGGAGAGGTCGCCGACCGTCTCGCAGTCCGTGACTCGAAGGTAGTAGTAGACGAGTTTCGTCTGCGACGACTGGAGGTCGCCCGGCATCCGTCGCTGGGCGACGGCCTCGGGATCGGTTGGGTACGACGTGAAGTCCATACCGTTTTGACTGACGCGTCCTCCCGCCAAGAACCTATTCGATTGTTTATTATAAATTCCGCTCTGGAGGCTTACACCTCGGGGACGCCAGTTCCCCGTCCCACTCGACGCGACCCTCGACGGCCAGTTTCTCCAGGTGAGCCTCGACGGTCCGGACCGCCATTTCGCGGACGCCGGTGAGGTCCTTTTCGTACGCTGCGTCGACGATGTCGACCAGCGTTCGCGCGCCGCCGCGAACCGCCGTTTCGATGCGGCGCTCGCGGTCGCGGCGGTGTGAAACGAGACGATCTAACGTCTCACGAGGTGCCTTGATCGCCGGGCCATGACCGGGAAGCAGTCGCTCGGGGTTCTGTGCGTGCAACCGTCGAAGGGCGATGAGATAGGCACGCATGTCCCCGTCGGGCGCGGTGACGGCGACGCTCCCCTCGGCCACGGCGAGGTCGCCGACGAGCACCGTGTCGCCGACGCGAAACGCGACGTGGTCGGGCGCGTGCCCGGGGGTGTCGAGAGCGGTCGCGCCGTCCGTTCCGGGGAGCGATCTCCCCGGGCGAAACGTCTTATCGGGGGCGACACCCGCCGTCCGCTCGAACCGGTCCTCGCGGCCGGCGCGACACCAGACAGTGGCGTCGAGCGCGTCGGCGTAGTGCGCAACGCCGCCGACGTGGTCCGGGTGTGCGTGCGTGACGGCGACGTGAGCCACGGACCGCTCGTCGACAGCCGCGTCTAACTCGTCGGTCCTGCCGGCCGGGTCAACGAGCAGCGCATCCTCGGACCCAACCACGTACGCGTTCGTGGCACCGCCGGGTGCGCGGTCGTACGGGACAGCAGTCCGCTCTATTCCAGTCATGCTCCGGCGTTCGGTGGCGAAGACAAAAGGCTGGCCGGTCGATGGGTGAGAGAGTCAGTTGTTCAGGAAGTAGACCTGCTTCCGCGCGTCCTGAAACGAGTACCGTGAGTTGACGAGTTCGTCGTCTTCGAGGCGGTTCAACGCGTACCGAACGGTACGGTCGGGCAGTAACGACTCCTCGGCGAGTTGTCCCTGGGACAGGGGTGCGTCGGATTCGAGGACCTTCGCGACGAGTTTCGCACTCGGCGGGAGTTCGTAGAGACGGTCGCGGAATTCTGAATCTGATAAGGCTTCGTCATCAGTTTCTTTCGAGCGCTCCTCCTGCGTACTGGTGCTCATGGACTCTATTCGACAAAGGTGGTAAGTAAAGCTTGGCTATATGGGGGTCCTAACAATGCACAGAATATTAGGTGTATTATTATCGTAATAGGTGGGTTGTAGAAGACTTTTGTTTCGCCTGCCGAGAGACGATATGTATGAGCGAGATTCCGGAGACGCACCGCGACCTGTTCGAGAAGAAGACGTTCGGGCATTTCGTGACGGACGACCCCGACGGGAGACCGCAGGTTTCTCCAGTGTGGGTCGACTACGACGAAGAAGCGGGGTCGATGCTCGTCAATACGGCGCGAGGGCGACGAAAGGAACGGAACGTCGAGGAAGGGACGACAGTGGCGCTGTCGATGCTCGACCCCGACGACCCGTACCGCTATCTCTCTGTTACCGGAACAGTCGATGCCGTCACTACTGAGGGTGCGGTCGACCATATCGACGAACTCGCACGTCGGTACATGGGTGTCGACGAATATCCAAACCACGGCGAGGAGTCGGGTGAACGAGTCCTCATACGGATACGACCCGAGACGGTCCGTTCCGGCGGGGATTAACGGCCGCTCGGGTTTCGGTACTGGCCCATCGGCGATTCGCAATCGGGACAGTGGACGCGAAGCAGGTTCCCTCGCTCGTGCCTGACGAGACTGTCTACGTCGTGAGTCGTACCGCACGTGGTGCATTTCGGCATACGCCGATCTACGGTACCGAATAACAAGGAATTTCGGTCAGTAAGTCGGAACGACTCCAGTACCGTTTTATCCTATGGAACGAGAACTCACTACAGCGTGAAGGGACAGGAGTGGTACCAGGAGTCCGATGTCGCCGAGGAGTACGAAGAAAAGCGTTTCTCGCGCGGGGGAAGACTCATCGACCGTCGCGAGAAGGAAGCTGTTCTCGACGCTATCGGACCTGTCGAGGGCAAGCGCGTTCTCGAAATCGCCTGTGGAACGGGCCGGTTCACCGTGATGCTCGCGGAGCGCGGTGCGGACGTAGTCGGACTCGATATCTCGGGGCCGATGCTCCAGCAGGGCCGGGAGAAAGCCAAGTCGGCAGGCGTCGAGGAGTCGCTGGAATTCATGCGGGGCGACGCCGGGCGCCTTCCGTTCCCGGACGACCACTTCGACACGGTGTTCGCGATGCGGTTTTTCCACCTCGCGGACACCCCTGCGGCGTTTCTCAGCGAGATGCGTCGCGTCTCGAAGGAGCAGGTGTTTTTCGACACGTTCAACCGATTTAGCAGCCGCAGCGTCTACAACTGGCTGTTGCCGATGGGGTCGCGGCTCTACTCGCAAACGGAGGTGCTCTCGTTGCTCGACCGGGCCGGTCTAACGCTCGTTGGCGACGAACACGATTTCGTTCTTCCCTACGGCTTTTACAGGAAGATACCGAACAGCATGGCCAGCGCGTTTCGGTCGCTGGACACCGCAGTCCATCGATCACCAGTCGGCGACAGCCTCGCTTCCGTTTCCTACTGGAACGCGTCGGTCGTGTGAACGCCTTGGCTGGTATCCAGTGATCTTTTAATCATTCACTCTCCTACAGGGTGGTATGGAGCTCTCGGTAGTCGTCCCGACACTGAACGGCCGAGAGCAACTGAAACGGAGCCTGGACGCAATAAACGACCACGTTCCGGCCGCGGAGACTATCGTGGTCAACGGCCCGTCCTCGGACGGGACGACCGGTATGATCCGCGAACGCGAAGACGTAGATGTCCTCCTCGAACTCTCGGACCGGAACGTCAACGTCGCCCGGAACGCCGGTATCGGCGTCGCGACGGGTGACGCTGTCGGCCTGATAAGCTACCGGCTGGCGGTCGAACCGTCCTGGTACGAGGCTGCCGCCGACGCGCTCGTTGACGGCGCTGACGCCGTTACCGGACCGACACACCGCACGCTGCGCGCCGGGATGACGACCGAGTCCGAGGAGACCCGCACGTACGCCGGTCGTTCGGTCTCTTTCTGTAACGGGGACAACGTCGTGTTCGACCGGGACGCTATCGAGGCTATCGACGGGTTCGACGAGTACCTCGAAACCGGCGGGGCCCGCGACGTATCCCATCGACTCGCGGCGGTCGACCGGTCAGTCACCTGGGCTCCCGAGATGAGCGTCCGCGGCGAGTACGGGGCTGACGGCGGCCGAACGCAGTACGACTGGGGGTGGCGCCACCAGTCGGTGGCCTATCAGCTCTGCAAGAACTACGGCGTCCACCACAGCACGATCCGCCGAATGACCGGGCTCGCGCTGAGAGACGCCGCGGGCGTCGCGAAGGACGTGTTCCGCGGCGATGTCGAACTGAGCGCCTGGCTCGGCAACGGTCGAACGGTGATGGGTGGTGTCCTCCGCGGCTGCAAGGACGGGTTCGCGGCCCGTTCGCGCGACGGCACCGCGGCGAAGAATCCAAACGGTCTCGCCGACCGCCATGACCGGGTCGTAGAACTGTACGACTGGCGCTAGGGACCCCCACGCTGCTCGCGGTAGTTCGGCAGTCACACTGTCCTCGTAGCACCTCTGCCGTTCGCGCTATCTCTGCGACTGGGACTCGACTTCGAGCGCGCGCTGTTGGAGGTGGTCGACGACGGCAGGGTCGACGGTCCAGAGCCCGTAGTACGTGTTCGACCCGCGTTCCGTCGCGACGAGTGCGCCTTTCGCCGCATCGTTGCCAGCGCCGTCGAAGATGACGAGCCAGGTGCCCGTCAGGGCGTGGCTTCCCTCGGGGCGGACGGTGAGGGCCTCTCGGCTTCCGGGCGTCCACTCCGGCTGGTCGAACACCGTCACGTCCACTCCGGCGTCGGCGATACTTTCGTACAGGTTCCACTGGTCGTCCATCATCGAGAGGCGCTGGTGGCCCGTCGCGTACAGTTTTCCGTCGCCGGCCCACCACGCCTTCTTCTCGATGCGCTGGGAGAGCGTTCGCATCCCCTCCCGGTCGTCGTAGTCCGCGATGAAGACGGTGTCCGCCGGTTGTGCACCCATCACCGTCCCGTCGACGTCCGCGACCGACCGGTCGCCGTGGAGGATCGGCCCGTCGATCAACACGTCGTCGTGCATGACGGCGAACTCCGTTCCGGTGTCCCTGAGCGTCTCGCCCTGGGTCACCGATTCGACGTTGAAAAAGGCGGAGAGCTCTTCGCCCAGTGCCGCTACCACGTCGTCCGGACAGTCGGAGTTGAAGACGGCGAGCGTCAGCCTCTCAGGGACGGTGTCGCTGTCTAGCCGTCGCTGTCTGAAGATATCTCCGTCAGTCATTCCCTTGGCGGAAGCACCACAGCGACTCCAATAAGTTTCGTTGCGAGCGATCCCACCTGTCGAGACGGTGTTAGTCCGCGCCTTCCGGCGACCGCACCGTCGCGAACTTGCCCAGGTCGGCGTCTACCCCGACCTCGGCCGTCGACTCGTACGGACGATTAACGACGATGTCGCCCGCGCTGCTCCTGCCGACGCCCGGTATCGCCCTGAGTTCGTCCATCGACGCGCTGTTGACATCGAGGGGGTAGGGGACGCCGGTGACGGAACGGTAGCCGTGGCCGACGATGGAAACATCGATGGTCCGGCCGAGTTCTCGCTCGCCGGGGATACCGACGAGCAGCGGGTAGGTGCCGAGTTGCCGGCCGAACGTCTTGCCGTCCTGATGGTACTCCAGCGTGACGTCCGGCAGGACGGTTCCCGGCGGGGCGACGCGCTGGAGCATCGGATTGTCTATCTCCTCACGGACCTCCTGTTTGTACTGCTTGAACTGCTGCTTGTGGTCCTGTGCGAGTTCCGCGCCCGTCTCGGCCATATCGGTGCCCTCGAACGCCATCACCTGACGGATGTTCACGCGGCGGAGCATCAGCCCCTCGTCGTAGACGCGCTGGAGGAACTGCCTGTTGTGCTCGAACGTCTCCTTCCGTTCGCCTTTCAGTCCGTGGACGAGGTTGATACCGGGCAGGAGTTTCGGAAGGCGGTTCGGAGCGTCGTCGCCGGTCGAGGGGCCCGTCGCGTCGCTCCCCTCTCCCGGCCGCCATCCGGCCTCTTCGTTGACGATCTTGACCGCTTCGAAGCACTCCTCGGCGGAGACGTTGAGGTTGTTCTCCTCCTGTACGAGCGGGTCCGCGGATTCGAGACCGAACGCCGCCGTGTCCCCGGGCGTGTTGTGCTCCGCGATGACCCGGATACCCTCGCGGGCCTTCTCGGGCCACTTCACGACCGTGATGGGGTTCATGTTGTCCAGGTGAAGCGTTTCGAGGTCGGGTGCCACATCGCGGATGCCACCGTAGAGGTCGCGGAGCGCGTCCGGGTTCGGCGCTTCGCCGTCGCCGCCGTAGGCGAGGATGTCGGCCTGGCGACCGAGGCGGAAATGCTGGACGCCGCGGTCGGAGAGCGCGTCCACCTCGTCGACGACGCTCTCGGGCGGACGGAAATCGGGGTCGCCGTACATCGGTTCCGTACAGAACGAACAGCGGTACGGACAGCCGCGAGACGTTTCTAGTTCCGCGATGAGGTAGTCGGGGTGGTTCGGATGCTGTTCCACGATAAACGCCCCCTTGCGCGCCCAGCGCGTCTCCTCGGGGACGCCGCGGTAGCGGTCCTCGAACCCTTCGAGCCCGTTCGAGACGATGTCGTACGCCGCGGCCTCGACGTCGGCCATGGCGAGGAAGTCGAAATCCAGATCGTCGCGTTCGGTTTCGCTCGCGCCCTCGTTTGCGTCGCCGACGCCGAAGCGGACCGGACCGCCCATCAGCGAGGTACCGTCGGCGGTCCACGCGAGTTCGCGCACCTCGTCGGGTTCGGCCGGTGTGCCGCCGACGTACTTCCCGGGGACGGTCATCCCCCCGGTGTAGCAGAGCAGGTCCGCTTCTTCGACGTCGCGCCACTTGTGGCGGTCGTCGCGGAGTTCGTCGATGGTGTGGTACGTGATGTTCTCCGACGGGACGCCCGCGTCGACGAGCGCGCCGGCGGTGTACCGGGGGTACGTCGAGACGTACGGCGGGACCCCGAAATGCGCTGGCTCGTCGACGTAACCGTCGACGATGGTCACGGAGAGGTCGGCGGGGTCTGTCATACGTCTCCGTTGACGCTCGACGGGTAAAACGGTGCGGAAACGGCGGTGTGGCATCCGGCAGAGTCCGAGACTCTCGGTCCGGGCGTCGGCAACGCCATACCCTGCCGCAAACGGTTTCCCCGTACCGAGATTACTCTGATCTATGCCAAAGACCGAGGAGATCAAGTGCACGAACGAGAACTGCGAACTCGACATGTTCGAGAACCACTACACCTACGACGTGCCCGACGACCTGAGCGTCGACGACCTCGTCTGTCCGTACTGCGCCGAGACGGAGAGCCTGCAGCTGATCGAACTGTGAGCGGGGCGGCGACGGCCGCTCGCGTTCGGAGAACGCGTCAGACTTAGGCGTCTGCGGCCCGTCATTCGGAACAAGATGACACTGCGTGAGATCGGCAAGTCGGTCAGCGACTCGGTCGTCAAGCGAGTCGGCCGGGCGGCCAGTCGCCTTCAGGAGTCGCGGTCGCTCACGGCGGACGTACTGGAAAGCGACGAGGCGTTTCTGGTCGTGTTCGACGCACCGGGTACCACGAGCAGCGACGTTCAGGTACGGTTCGTCGACGACGCCGTGATGGTCCGTATCGACCGGTTCCGGGAGTACCGCGAGGGGTACGAGATGCGGTTCCCCGGCCGCGGCCTCTCGCTGGACGGCCGCGCGGAACTGCCCGACGGAGCCGATGTCGTCCCCGGCGAGTCGACGGCGACGCTCACCGGTTCGGGAGAACTCCGCGTTCGCCTGCCGAAATCCGACCCCGTCGGCGGAGACGGCACCACTGGTTCCGAAACCGCCGACGCCGCGACTGACGCGTAATTACTGCCGCGACTGACGCGCAACTACTCGGAGACGGTCATTCCTTCGACGATGTCGAACTCCTCGTCGCCAGTAAAGCGAGTCGGATCGTAGTCGGGGATGCCCCCCTCGCCGAGTATCGCTTCGGCGGCGACTTCGCCGAGCGCCGACGAGCGCATGAAGCCGTGGCCCTGGAACCCGGTGGCGACGTAGATCCCGTCGCGGAGTTCGCCGAGCAACGGGTTGCGGTCCGGCGTCGCGGTACAGAGGCCGGCCCAGGCGTCCGTCACGTCGGCGTCGACGCCGACGCGATGTGCGAGGCCGTCCCGCATCGACGACACGAACGCGTCGTCGCCGTCCCGTTTCCAGTCGTCGGGGTCGCTTTCGACCTCTTCGGTCCCGTCGCCTGCGAGTAGACCGTCGCCGTACGGCCGAAGGTAGAACTCGCCTGTCGCGTCGTAGGTCATCGGCACCGCCGGACCGTCCTCGTTCGAGCGACCGCTCGGCCCGCCAGCCGTCGTTAGCGCCTGTACGCGGTACGGTTTCAGCGCGACCGGGATCCCCGCTTCGGACAGGATCCGTTTCGTCTGTGCCCCGGCGGCGACGAGGACCGCGTCGAACGCGCGGTGCTCACTGTCGCCTTCGGCGGAACCGCCGCCGCCCTGGGCTGTCTTCGACGACCTGGTAGTGACACCCGGCGGGTCGGCCGTGAGTGACACTTCGACGCCGGTTTCGATCCGCGCGCCGGCCTGGCGCGCTTTCTCGGCGAGCAGTGGCGGGTACGTCTCCGGGCGTACCCGCCCGGCGTTTCGCGCGACGGCGGCGACAGCGATGTCGTCAGTCCGCAGCGCCGGCCACTCCGCAGACAGCTCTTCCGGGTCGACCAGCGCCGCGTCCCGCCCGTGGGATCGCATTCTGGGGACCTGCTCACGGATAGCGTCCGCGCGGCGTTCGTCGCCCTCGCGTGCCAGCCAGACGTACGGCGTCACCTCGAAGGAGAAGTCGCCCTCCCCCGAGAATTCGCGGAAGCGCTCGACGGCGCGGTCGGCGACGCGAGCGTCGACGCTGTCGGCGAACGCGTCGTAAACGATCCCCGCCGCGCGACCCGTGCTGCCGGCGGCTATCTCCTCGCGTTCGAACAGCGTGACGTCCGTTCCGCGCTCTGCGAGGTCGTAGGCGGCTGTCGTGCCGACGGCACCGCCGCCGACCACAGCAACGTGCTTGGCCATACGTAGCGGTCGGACGGGGTCCACTTACGCGTACCGCCGGAGAGCGACACTGCGGGCGTTACGATGGATGTTGGTGCTTGATACGCTCGGCGACCGTCCCCGGGACCGGCGTCCCGCAGTCCTTGCATTTCCAGGTCGGGTAGACGCCGCCTTGCTCCTTCCGCATGTCCTGTCTGTACTGGAGGGTTGCACCGCAGGTACACCGGTGAGTGGCGGTGGACATAGTCGACGGGAGTTCACGGAGGAAAATAAGTGTCGCACCGCTCCCGACAACGGCAGGAAAACGAGCGGCGAACGCGCCTCCACAGCGGAAAGGGACGCTCGGTTGGGGACCGACCTGTTAACCGGAAGAGCGTAATTGCCGTCCCACCTAAAGCTGTCACTAGGCGGGTCGACGGTCCCCGTGGGAATTGGTCGCTTTCGCCGCGCATTCCGGAGATTTGCGCCGCGCGCCCAAGCCTTATTATCGTCTAGTCCAATCATCTTTCGAGAGAAGTAATTAATGTTAGACAATACCCCAAAGCACGGCATGGGCGACCCGAACTTCGACGCCGTACGAGACGCGTTGACGACGAACTCCGGCGAGCCAGTGCCGGACGACCAGAACTCCCGCACTGCCAGCCCCGAGGGGTCGATGCGTATGGACGACTACCTGGAGCAGACGGCCCAGGTTAACCGGGTACGTACCACGGAGGTAGCCGGATAATGAGAGGGCGTAATCACGACTGGTGGCCGAACCAGTTGAACTTGGAGGTTCTCGACCAGAACTCTCATGAAGTCGGTCCGATGGACGAGGACTTCGATTACGCCGAGGAGTTCCAGAAACTCGACCTCGAAGCGGTGAAGTCGGACCTCGAAGAGCTGATGACGACGACGCAGGACTGGTGGCCGGCCGACTACGGCCACTACGGGCCGCTGTTCATTCGAATGGCCTGGCACAGCGCCGGCACGTACCGCACCAGCGACGGCCGCGGCGGCGCATCCGGCGGTACGCAGCGCTTTGCGCCCCTCAACAGCTGGCCCGACAACGCGAACCTCGACAAGGCGCGCCGGCTGCTCTTGCCGATCAAGCAGAAGTACGGTCGCAAACTCTCGTGGGCCGACCTGATAGTCCTGGCCGGGAACGTCGCCATCGAGTCGATGGGCTTCGAGACGTTCGGCTTCGCCGGCGGGCGCGAGGATGCCTTCGAGCCCGACGACTCCGTCTACTGGGGCCCCGAGGAGGAGTGGGAAGCGAACGAGCGCTTCGACGACCCCGGAGAACTCGATACGGGCCTCGGCGCGTCCGTGATGGGGCTCATCTACGTGAATCCGGAGGGCCCTGATGGCCAGCCAGACCCGAAGGCCTCGGCGAAGAACATCCGTCAGACGTTCTCCCGGATGGCGATGAACGACAAACAGACGGCCGCGCTCATCGCCGGCGGACACACGTTCGGGAAAGTCCACGGCGCAGACAACCCCGACGATGTACTCGGCCCCGAACCGGAGGCGGCCCCCATCGAGAACCAGGGACTCGGCTGGCAGAACGATGCCACCGAAGACGGCGAGGTCACCACCAGCGGTATCGAGGGGCCCTGGACGCAGTCCCCGACTTGGTGGGACATGGGGTACATCAACAACCTGCTCGACTACGAGTGGGAGCCCGAGAAGGGGCCCGGCGGTGCCTGGCAGTGGACCCCCAAGAGCGAAGAGCTAGCGGACTCCGCACCGGACGCACAGGACCCGGACGAAGGGGTCACGCCGATGATGCTCACGACCGACATCGCCCTCAAGCGGGACCCCGACTACCGGGAGATAATGGAGACGTTCCAGGAGAGCCCGATGGAGTTCGGAAAGGCGTTCCAGAAAGCCTGGTACAAGCTGATTCACCGCGACATGGGGCCGCCGACGCGGTTCCTCGGCCCGGAAGTTCCGGACGAGGAGATGCTGTGGCAAGACCCTATCCCCGAAGCCGACTACGACCGTATCGGGGACGAGGAGGTCGCCGAACTCAAGGAGGAGATCCTCGGGTCGGACCTGTCCGTCCCCCAACTGGTCAAGACCGCCTGGGCGTCGGCGTCGACGTACCGCGACAGCGACAAGCGCGGCGGAGCGAACGGCGCGCGCATCCGCCTCGAACCCCAGCGGAACTGGGAGGCGAACGAACCGGAGCAGCTGTCGACCGTACTGGAGACCCTCGAAGGGATTCAGGAAGACTTCAACGGCTCGCAGTCCGACCAGACGCGAGTCTCGCTCGCCGACCTCATCGTTCTGGGCGGCAACGCAGCCGTCGAGAAGGCGGCGGCGGACGCCGGGTACGACGTGGAAGTCCCGTTCGAGCCGGGACGAACCGACGCTTCCCAGGAACAGACCGACGTCGAATCGTTCGACGCGCTCAAACCGAAGATAGACGGGTTCCGTAACTACTTCGGAGACGAGTACGACCATCCGGCGGAGGAGTTGCTGGTGGACAAGTCGCAGCTACTGAACCTGACTGCGTCCGAGATGACGGTTCTGGTCGGCGGCATGCGCGCGCTTGACGCGAACTACCAGCAGTCCGACCTCGGCGTCTTCACAGACCGGCCGGGGACGCTGACCAACGACTTCTTCGTGAACCTGCTCGACATGGGCACGGAGTGGGAGCCTGCCTCGGAAGCCGAAAACGTGTACGAGGGGCGCGACCGTGCCACGGGCGAACTCAAGTGGAAGGGCACCCGCGTGGACCTCATCTTCGGTTCGAACTCCCGGCTTCGCGCCATTTCGGAGGTTTACGGAAGCGACGACGCAGAGGAGAAGTTCGTGCGCGACTTCGTGGAGACGTGGGAGAAAGTGATGAAACTCGACCGCTTCGACCTCGAGTAAACGCGCGGTCTTTCGCCGCGCTATCGCTGTAACGAGCCGACTGCGTCGCCGTTCTTTCGTCTCGGCCTGTGACTCTCGACCGGAGTCGCTACGCCTGTCTCTCGAACGCGTCGACCCCGCGGGCGGGATAGCCCACGACGGTCGTCGCACCAGCCTCTTTCAACTCGGCGACGCGCTCACGAACCGTCTCGGGCGTCCCGACGAGCGCGTAATCGCGAGTCGCCCGCAGCAACACGTCCCGAGCGCGTCCCGTCGCCTCGCTGTCGGTAGCCGCGCCGTCGGGAAGCGCGCGGGCGACGGGTTTGCGTCGCGCCGAGTAGTCGCCGACAGCGTCGAGGACGGCGTCTTCGTCGTCGGTCAGTACGGTCGGCGCGTAGATGACCACGTCCGCGTCGAGTCCCGCCGCGCGGAGCGCCCGGAGGTCGCGGGTAGTCGACCGCGAGAGGAGTTCGTACTGGGGGCCGCCTGCCGCCAGTGCGATGCGTTCGACGCTCTCCGTCCCGACCCAGGCGTCGTTCGCGCGCTCTTTCGCCGTTCCGAGGCGAGGAGCGACGGCCCGACTCCGCTCCGCTTCCGAAAGGTAGGCCGGGTGGCCCGCGACGAGGACGCGACGAACGCCCTCGGGTATCCAGTCGGTCAGCGAGTCGTCGCCGAGCGGGTCGAAACCGTCCGCTCGTACCGGTGTCGTCAGAAACACCTCGTGACCCTCGGCGAGCGACGCAAGGGTTTCGGCGTCCGGGAGGTGTTCGCGGCCCTCGTAGTCGACCGCGACTGTTTCGAACGGGAGATCGCTCGCTCGCTCGACGGCGCACTCAGTCGGCTTGAGCGCAATGGCGTCGAGTCCCGTCGCGGTGGCTGACTCGGACCCAGTCAGCATCGTCGATCACCCGTAGAACGCCGGTTAGAAATACTATCGCCCGTGCGGAACGCGACCCATCGTCTGTGAGACCATGTAGCCACTTCTGAGAGGGACTCGCAAAAGGGTATCGTTCCGTACGAAGATTGGCCGGCGACGGGAGCCGTCAGGTGTCAGCCAACGCGCCCACGTTGTTGCACATCCTCTTTTGTCGGAACTCGGACCGGATTGACCACGAGTCGGATCGGACACGAGATCAGACCCGCGAACTCGGGTCGATCCGTTCCGGCGCACGCCAGTTGGTGGTCAGTTCGAAAAAGTCGACGACGATGCGGCCGGTCGCACCCCAGACGGTGTAGCCGTCGACGCGAAAGTAGTGGATGACGACCTCGCCGTAGTGGGGGTGTTCCCGGCGTTCGTAGTCGTAGTTGGCGTCGTCGAGCATGTCGGCGACGCTGAGGACCGCGATCTCCGCCACTTCGCCGTCGTCGGGTTCGTACTCGCGGTCCGGGACCCGGGCGACGAACGGTGTCACTGAGTATTCGGTGACAGTCCGGATGTCGTCGATCCTGCCGAGCACTTCGGTCTCCTCGGGGTCCAGTCCGATCTCCTCTCGGGCCTCCCGGAGCGCGGTCGCCTGCAGGTCCTCGTCCTCGGGTTCGCGGCCGCCGCCGGGGAAACTCATCTGGCCGGGATGCTCGCCGAGGTGTTCGGCCCGCTTCGTGAACAGGAGGTGTGCCTCGCCGTCGCGTTCGACGACGGGAATGAGGACCGCGGCGTCGTACTTCTCGCCGGTCACCGCCCGCGGCGTGTACTCTGTGACACGGTCCAGGTCCAGTTGCATAGCCGTTCGTCCGAAGTACGTGGCCGGTCCCTCTTATCCTCGCCGGTCGAGGTCCGCTCGCATCTCGTCGAGCGACACCGGCGACCACGCCTCGACGTCGTAACTGACGTCGATCAGCGTCTCCAGTCGGTCCCCGTCGCCGTCCTCGAGCGCGGCGTCCGCGTCCGCGCGGAGTCGCTCTCGCGTTCGTTCGCCCAGCGCCTCGCGGTCGACCGTCCGCTCCTCGACGTCCATGATGTGCGGCAGGTCTTCGGCGTTCGCGGGAAGCGTCGGAAACGCAGTCGGTCCGGCGACCAGTAGGTCGTCGTACTCGACGAGATGATAGCCGTCGACGGCCTCGTCGACCGCCGCTGCGCTCTCTGTCTCGTCGAACTCCCTGCCCTCGCGGTAGGCGAGTTCCGAGAGCGCGTTCAGGAGTTCGTCCCGAGACAGCGCGCCGAAAAGATCGACGATACCGGCGAGTTCGTCGTGCGTCAGGTCCATACGCTGGGTATGCGGCTACCCCGGGATGAGCGTTCGGGCTTTACGTCGCGGTGAGTACGGACAGCACCCCACGTTGTCGAAGGTCCCTATCAGCGGGTCTCAGCTCTAACTCGGTCTATCGCCTCAGCGGACGCGTTCGCCACGGTCCCGGGCTCTATCGCCGTTTCCGACCACGCCGGCAGGCGGTCGTCCAGGCTGGGTTCCCGGACGGCGTCGGCGTAGTCGGCGACCTGCTCGCGTTCGGCGGTTGGATCGTACGAGAGGCCGTTGAACGAGGCGTCCGCGGCGTACTGCCGGACGAACTCCGCCGCGACGTCGCGGTAGCGGTCGGCCAGCGTGTCGTAGTCGGGCGTTACGCCGTGGTCCTCGACGACGCGGAACAGCGCGTCCCCCACCTGTCGGGACATCTCGGCGAGGCCGGTCGGGCCCGAGACGGCCCGGTGGTCGTGTTCGTGGCGACCCAGGTCGACCTGCGCGGTGCCCTCGAAGCCGGCGGCGTCGAACGCGTCGCCGAGCGTCCCGACCTCCAGCCCCCAGGCGCGCGGTGGGCGCAGAGACCGGGCGAGGTCGGCAGTCAGCGCAAACTCGCCGGCCAGCGCGTACCGGAACGCGCCGAGATAGTCGAGGACGGGGGCGTCGTGCGCGTCGGCGAGTGTCCGAACCAGCGGCGCGTAGAACAGGCGGAACAGCCGCCCGTAGAGTCGGTCGTTCTCCACCCGGGCGTAGTACCCCTTCGAGAACGCGTACCCGTCTGAGAGCGGGGCGAGCAGGCGCGGCACGTGCGACGCCGAGTAACTCTTCGCGTCGGCGTCGTGGACGGTGACGTACTCCGCGGACCGTGCCGCGACGCCGAGTGCCAGCCACACGTCTCGGCCTTTCCCGAACCCGTCGTTTAGCCCGGCGTCGTCTAGCACCGCCTCGACGGCGGGGGCGTTACACCACAGCAGGTCGACCGGCGCGTCGAACGACGACAGCCACGCGGCGAACTCCGGGACGCGTTCCGCGGGCGCTCGTAGCGCGACGACGATACGCTTGGGGTCGACCGTCGAGAGCGTCGACAGCACGCGCTCGGCGGCGAGGCCCGCGTACTCCCGGTCGGTCATCGGTACGACGACCGCGGCCCTGTCGGTCGGTGCCGCCGGCGACGGGTCGTCGAACGCGTGCAGCGTCGTGACCCGCTCCTGAACGTACTCCATCACACGTGCCTTGGACTACGGGATGAAAACGCCGACGACTCACACCGGCGACGCACCGCGGGGCAACCGTTCGGTCACGTACAGACCGAACAGGACGACGAGAATAGCCAACAGGCCGACGGAAAACAGGCGAAACAGCGCGTCGAAGGCGAACCCGGCGTCGGTCAGCGCGCCGAGGACGGCGCTCCCGGTCGCCTGTACGAGCATCATCGTCCCGCTGTACAGCGCGTAGGCGCTCGCCCTGTTCTCGTCCGGCAGTGAGTCGAGCAGGTAGATGTCGAGCGCGGGAAAGAGGCTGTGGACGACGTAGCCGAGAATCACGCTGACAGCGACGACCGTCCACAGCGACCCGACCGCTGTCAGCGCCAATAGACTGGCGATGAACCCCCCGAGGATCGTCAGCATCAGCGGCACGTACGGGACCCGCTCGGCGACGCGACCGGTGAGGACGAACGCCGGCACCCCGGCGGCGAACACGCCGGTCAGGACGTTCCGCGCCACCGCTTCGGACAGCCCTTTCACCTCGACGAGGTACGTCACGTAGAAATTGAACACGCCGTTCCAGACGAACCCCGTCGCGCCGATTATCGCGACGCCGGTGAGGATTATCGGCCACTGCCGGGTGAGCGCGCCGACGAAGTCCTTGTCGTCGCGGCCGGCCTCGGGCATCTCCGCACGGCGAGCGATCAGGAAGAAGACGACGGTCGTCGCCGCGGCGACGCCGCCGATGAGCCAGAACACGGCGCGCCAGTCGGTCACAAGGAGGACGCCGCCGACTACCAGCGGCGCGCTGACGGCAGCGAGTTGGCTCGACATCCCGTGAATACCGATGGCGCGGCCGACCCGGTCGGGGAACAGTTCGCTCACGAGCGGATTGGCGGCGATGAAGTACGCGCCGCTCGTCAACCCCATCAGCAACGCGCCCGCGGCCAGCGTCGCGAACGAATCCGCGACGGCGGTCACTGCGGCGGCGACGGTGAGTAACGCGCCGGATCCGAGGACGACCGTGTGGCGCGGCACCTTCGTGAGCAGGTATCCGGTGGGCATCCGCGGGACGGCGCTTCCCACCCAGGCCATCGTCACGACGAGGCCGATAGTTCCGCCGGAAAACCCGAACGCCGCTCGCAGCGGTTCGACGAGGGGTGCGAACACCACGCGGGCGATGTTGACGAGAAACACCATGGTACACAGCGACCCGAACAGCCGTCCGCGCCCCGAAAACGACCGGGCTTTCCCTTGGCTCGATAGCACGAGTGAGAGTACATCAGATGCCGCTTCAAGGCTTTCGAAACGAATGGTTCAGGGGTGGTTTTTTGACAGGGTGTCACATACGTTCCGAATATGAAATCCGTTCGGAAGGCGCTTCGCGACGGTGACCTGGTCAAAGACACGTACGGACGGTTGAAGTGCCAGGCGTGTGAGCAGGACCTCACGACGAAAAACGACCCTTCCGAGATAGGGACCGTGCGGTCCTGTCCCGAGTGTGACGGGGAGTGGAAAGAACTGTAACGTCTTGATTCACCGTCGACGGACGGGACGTCCCGGTCCGACGAAACTCCGACCGCTTCTATCTAACTCTCACTGACGGACCTCCGGTCACTGCGACGGTCACTCGAAGACCGCGTCGAACGCGTCAGCACCGAGCGGGTCGAACGTACCGGCGTCGACGTTTTCCTTGACGTGTTCGGGCGAACTCGCCCCGACGAGCGAACAGGTGACGCCCGGTGCGCTCCGCGCAAAGTTGATCGCGCGCTGGGCCGTCGTGTCTCCGGACAGTTGATCGGCTACCTCCTCAGGGATATCGTCAGCCAGTTGCCCCTGAGCGAGGCTCGCGCTCGTAAAGACGTTCAGGCCCGCTTCCCGGGCGAACTGGAGCGCGCTCTGCCGACCTTCTGGCGAATCGTGACTCTCGACGGTGAACGCATCGGCCATCACGACGTTGAACGGCAACTGGATCGCGCGCAGCCCCGTCGAGGCGTTGTCCGCGTCGTCCGCGGCGGCGCGCGCCCGGGACACTACTTCCGGCAGCGAGAGGTACTTCTCGTGGTCCGGCGGAACACGAAAGGCGTCCCACGTCGCGACGCCGTACGCGTCGATATCCGCCTCGTCGACCCGGTGTTCGAGGCGACGGAAGGCCGACTCCAACTGGTCGTACACTTCCTCCCTGGACCGCGTCCGCAGTTGCGTCTCGGGGTTGTGGACGTAGTACAGGTCGATCGTGTCCACGTCGAGATTCGCCAGCGAGCGGTCCACCTGGTCGTCGAGGTACATCGGTGCGATGCAGTGACTCCCCCGGACGAGTTCGTCCGGTTCGATCAGGCCGGTGTCGACGTACTCCTCCCGGACGTACGCACCCGGGTCCACCGGTTTCTCGCCGTCGAACGGGACGAACCCGCCCTTGGTGGCGACGAGCACGGCGTCGCGGTCGACGTCCGCGTCGTCGAGCGCTCGGCCGACGACGCGTTCGCTCCGCTGACAGCGGTAGTTGATCGCGGTGTCGACGACGTTGCTACCGCGCTCCAGTGCAGTGACGATCGATTCCCGGTAGCCGGCGTCGACGTCGTCGGTCGGGTCGCCGAGATACGTCCCCACGCCGATGCTAGAGACGACGCCGTCACCGTACCGCCGGAAGTACGTCCGCCCGAACGAATCGCCGAACCTGTCCCGGTACTCCCAGGTCCCGTTTCCCGTGGCCATGTCACCTGGTACGGTCGGGCGAGGAAAAGGGTCACTGGTTTCGAAGGCTGAACGCCTACACTTCGCCGTCGAGGGCACCGAACAGACGGTCGACGAACTCGTCTCGCGAGATGCCCTCCGACGGACCGATCCCCGCCATGTGTTCGATCGACACCTGTCCGCCACCCATTCTGGCGTGCCCGCCCGCGTCTGCCATCGGGATGTCATCGACGACCGCTCGAAGCGCCTCACCCATGTGGACGCGGTCGTCCCGCGACCGGCCCGAGAGGTGGAGGGTCCCTTCGTGGTCGCCGAAGACGACGACAGCGGTCACCCCTTCCAGACTGGTTAGTTCGTCCGCCGCCTGCGGAATAGCGTCGACGACCGGGACCTCGCCCACGTCACAGACGGCGAACGACCGTCGGACCTCGCGGTCGTAGATGGCGCGGGCTTTCGTCTCCAGCACGTCGGCACTGACCTGCGGGTTCGCGATACGGTCCAGAACCCCCTGGTCGACGCCCGGGTAGAGGTACGCGCAGGCGTCGAATTCGGCCGCAGAACACCCCTTCGTCAGATGGTTCGTGTCGGACTGGACCCCGTAGAGAAGTCCAGTTGCTAACTGCTCGGAGACCTCTATGTCCGCGTCGCTCTCGCCGTTATCGGGGTTCGTCTCCGCTTCGAGCATCTCGAAGTACTCGGCCAGTATCGTGGCACAGGCCCCGTAGTCGGTTCGGACGTCGGTGAACTCGTCCCCGGTGCCGTTCCCCGGGTGGTGGTCGATGACGGCGAACGGTTCGATCGCCGACGACCCGTCGAACCCGCGCGGGGCGTTGTGGTCGACCAGAACGACGTCGTCGCTGGCGATGTCGCCGGCGCGTTCGACGCGTTCGAAGTCGAGTTCCAGAACGGTCTGGAACGCGCGGTTCTCCTGATGGCGGATCTCGCCGGGATACTGCAGCGTCGCTTCGGTGTCGACCACGTCCGCGAGATCTGCCACAGCCATCGCGGACGACATCGCGTCCGGGTCCGGATTCGGATGCATCAGTACCGACACGTGGTCGCGGTCCGCCAGCGCGCGCTTGAACCGTTCCGCGGGCGTCCGTCGAAGCCACGAGATAGCGAACCCGACAACGATCAGTGCAACGAGGACGCCCACCGCGATCAGGGCGAGTTCGACCGTGCTCAGCGAATCCACCCACCCCTGAACGGCTTCGACCTGCAGAGCGGACGGCCTTCCTCTCAGCGACCTCATATCTTCTGGCTCTTTATGAATGACCAAGAACTTTCCCCTACAGTTGCTCCTTCCGGTAAGTTTCGACCGCGTTCCGGTACCCCTCCCTGAAGGTCGGATACGCGAACGTGTACCCGAGACCATGGAGCCTGTCGTTCGAACACCGTTTGCTCGTTTGCAGTCGCCGTCGAACGGTTTCGGAGAGGTCGTCCTCGGCCAATCGCTCCGCTTTGGTTCGCTTCGCCGGGCGGTCGACGCCGCATTCCGTCGCGAGCCAGTCCGCGAACTCCCATTTCGAGACCGGTTCGTCGTCGACGACGACGACGGCATCGCCCCGCGCCAGGTCTTCCGTCAGGAGATGTCGAACCGCGCCCGCGGCGTCATCGCGGTGGACCATGTTCAGAAACCCCTCCGTCACCGGCCCCTCGACGTAGCGGCGGAGTCGATACCGGTTCGGGCCGTACAGACCCGCGAACCGAGCGACAGTTCCGTCGATCCCGTACTCGTCGGCGAACTCGCGGGCGATCCGCTCGGCCTCGACCAGCACTCTCGTCTTCTCCGTCGTCGGGTCGAGCGGCGTCGTTTCGTCGACCCAGTCGCCGCCGTGGTCGCCGTACACGCCGGTGGAGGAGGTGTACACTAGCCTTTCGGGCGACTGTCGTCGCTCGCCGAACGTCTTGATCGCCGTTCGGAGCCCGTCGACGTACACCCGGCGCGCCGCGTCCGCGCCCCGACCGCCGGAACTCGCCGCGAAGACGAGCGCGTCCACGTCGGGGACGCGTTCGAGCGATCCGGCGTCGGTGACGTCCGCCTGAACGGCGTCCAGTTCCGCCGCGCGGACCGCGTCGATGCCGTGGTCCGACCGTCTGACGCCGAGGACGTCGTGGCCCGAGTCGCGCAACTGTCTACCGAGTTCGAGGCCGACGTATCCGCATCCGAGGATCGCGACCTTCATGCGTGACAGTTCGCGCCCCGATACGTAGAAGCTACGACTGCTCGACCGCGGCGAACGGTCGAACTTGCAGAGCCGGTTCACGACGGCCTCATCGCTTTGCTGTGTGGATGGTTCGGCCGAACTGACGCTATCGCTGGTTGCTCGCGATGACGTGCTGGATGTGGACGAACTCCTCGAAGCTCATCGGCGCTCTTCGCTCTATCTTCTGCTGGATCTCTTTCGGATCGAGCTCTAACGTCAGTCCCCGGGAGACAGCATCAACGTCCATCACGCCCGTCGTCATCCCCAGCAGGAGATGCTCGCAGGCTATTTCCCGGACGGTCTCGGCGTCAGGCGCGTCGTCCGCGAACGCCAGTATCGCTGACGCCTCCTCCAGCGACAGTGACGGTGACTCGCCGTCTGCGAGCGCCTGCAGGGTCGCGCGCTCGACTGCGGTCTCCGCTTCGATGCTGTCGACGCCGGCTGTCTCGATGACGCCGGCGAGGTCAGACTCGTACTCCGCCCGGAGGTCCGTCGGCGTCAGTCCGTCGACGTCCATCCGTTGCTCGTAGAACATGCCCGATGATAGGCGATCACCGTACAAGTGGTTATCACATCGCGGTGGCGTTGTGTCCTGCGTTCGGCCATCCCGGAGATTCTTCGACGCGCCCGCCGTCCACGTCGCCGACCCCGCTCCCGCCTGGAGGAACGACGACGAGAACAGTCGTCGCCGCGCTGAAGTTCACTCTCGTCGACTGCCCGAGACGCTCGCGCCGCCCGTCGTTGTCGACATCGACTGAAACTTTCGACCCGTCTCGCGAGTACGCGACGGTGCCGCCGGGCGCGGTCGGTGCGTCGCGACCGGTCCGGACGGTAAAGCGAGCGTACCGTCCGGAGATGTCGACCTGCCAGGCGTTCGCTGTCGCGTACCAGAATCCCGGGATCGGCGTGACCGGGACGCCCGACGGGACCGCTCCGCGTGCCCGCGAGAGACGGTCCGCGACGCGGTCGGATGCCGATTCGAGGCCGCGACTCGCGGCGTCGCTGATCCGGGTTCGGACCGTCTCACGGAGCGCATCGGCGGTGTCCCGAACCGGGCCTTCCGGTGGCCTTACGGCTGTTTCCGCTGTCGCGTCCGTCATCGTCACGTCGAGGCGCGTACGGATCCGGTCCGCCCAGGCGGCGCTGTCAGGCGTCGCAGTCCGGTCAGCGGCGGCGTCGGCCACCGGTCTTGCGGCCGACCCGTTCGTCACCGCCAGCGCGAGCGTCGCCGTCGAATTCCACTCGTCGTAGCCGCCCGTGACGACCTCACGACTCGCTTCCTCGTCCAGCGAGGTTGCCGCCGTCAGTTCCGCCACCGTTTCGTCCGTGACGTTCCCCAGTGCGGTTTCGACGGCGTCTCTGAGGTCGTCACGCTGGGCCCTCAGTTCCTCGTCGTCGACGGCGGCGAGGGCACGGTTCGTCTCGTGGAGCGTCCGTGCGGCGGTCCGAAGGCTGACGCGCGTCGTATCGTCGACGAACTGCTCGGCGATCCGGTCACCGATCTCGTCGTACGGGAGCGTCACCGCGTTCTTGTTCCGGACGGCCAATGCGTGGTAGGACCCGTCCTGTCGGATCGCCGGTATGCGTTCGTCGTCGATAGATTCGACCGTGAGATACGACGGCGCGCCGTCGACGCGCACCGTCATCGCCCCGCCGTCCGACGAAACGAGATGCCGACCGGGGCGTGTGACCGATTCTCGGGCAGCGATCAGGTCGTCGAGGCGGTCGCCAGTCACAGAACCCAGTTTGTCCAGCACGTCGTTGAACTCGCCTTGCGTCTCGTCGATGGCGTCCGCCTGTCGGTCGAGCAGTTCTATTGTACGGTCGACGTACGCGGCGCGTGCCGCCACCCGCGCCCTGTCGGCGACCCCGTCGTACCGGTTCGGCGCGTCGACGAGGTCGGAACGCCGCGATCGGAGTTCCGCGGCGAGATCCCCGGAGGGGTTCGCTCGCGTGCCGAGCGCCCCTCGTTCGACAGTGACGGTGACGTTGCTGATCCGGTCGCGAAGGCTCCGCAGGTCGTCGTACACCCAGTCGCCCAGACCAGGCGGTTTATCGCCGACGACAGCGGTGCCCGTTTCGACGCCTTCGTTCTCGACAGCCGCTATCGCTAGGTCGTTCGCACCGCCGCTATCAGTTACGAGCCGCTCCACTCCCTGTCTCGCAACGGATCCCAGGTTAGGGCCGTTCAGTGCGCCGCCGCGTTCGTGGACGGCAGCGATCGGGCGGTCCGGCACCCGACCACCGGCAGCGTGTGTTCCGACGACCCGAAGTCCGACGCGATGACGCGTCGTCCACCGGTCGACGGTCGTTCTCGTCTCGTTGTCGCGCGTCCACTCGCGGTGAGCGACGTGGCGCTCGGCCACTACCTTCCGGTACGTCATCAGTTCGTGCCAACCGTCCGCCACGTTCGGCGCGTCGGCACGGCCGGTTTCGACGTCGTACGTCGTTTCGGTCGACGTACCGTTGAGCTGCCACCCCTCCCCGCGGGGCTCCGTCCGCGGCCGAACATCCGCGTACGTGGTGTCGACCATCGTCGTGAGGCGTGTCTCTGCCGTGTAACTCTCATCGAGTACAGTCCCGATATCCGGGCCGCTGGTGCCTGTTAGCAGGTCGTACATCGCTACGTCGGCCGTCCGGTTCACGCCGACGGTCATCGCCGTAGACGGGGACAGTCGGTTCGACGCGTTGTCGACCTGGCCGGCGATGGAACTGTTCGGCGGGTCCCCCTCTCCGAGAACGTAGTTCACCCACTCTTTGCCCCCCGTATCGGTTCCAACCAGAGCATCGGTGATTCCGACCCGCGCCGTACCGCGTGCGAGACCGACCCGCCCCATCGGATCCGTGCGTCCGAATACGTCCCGCTGGGTCTGCAGCGCCGCGCCGTTCGCCGCGAGTTCGACGTGTCGGTTTGCGAGGACGTTACCGATCGGACCGCCGCCGTACTGGGCGTACCCGCGGGCCCAGGTCATGGCGTAGAGCCTCGCAGTGACGCGCCGTCCGAACCCAGTCCCGTCGAGCGCCCCTCGATTCAGTTGGGTCTGATACCGCTCGACTCTGTCGTGAAGCAACAGCGCAGGCGTCGGCACCGTCACTCGGATTGAACGCACCCTGCTCGATATCTCTTGGCCGTCGCGCTCGGCGACGAGCGTGACACCATCGATAACGACGTCGAGTCGCCCTTCCCCGTCGCGCTCGACTGAGACGCGCCGCTTGGCTTCCCTGAGCGTGCTTGCATCGGTCACTGGCGGGAGCGACGCCCGGACATCGACGCTTCGAACGCGTTCGTCGACGGTGTCGAGACGGGAGTTCACCGTCCGATAGATCCGTATTCTGAGGTAGTCGCGAAACGGCGTGGAGTCGTTCAGAACGCGGCCGTACGTCGTATTGGCTGGCGTTACGACGGGGTTAGCTGCCGCGCGTCTGCTCGCATCGGCAACTGAATCCCTGATAACGGTCTGGGTGGCGGCGTCTCCGCGATCGAGTGCTGCGGCGGCGTCGATATCGGAGTGTCCCCGGTCCCGGTTCGTCATCGTTACGGCGAGTGTCGCACTGCTGACCAGCAACAGAACGCCGATCAGCGCGAACGGAACGCGGCCACGTCGGTCTTCGGCCAGTCTCATCGCTCCCACGTCCTGACGACGATTCGTACTTCACCCACCGAAACGGCCTCCGCGGCCGACTGCGGCGTGTCGAACTGATCGGTGAAATCACCGACCGTCCGGTCGACCAGCGCAGCGGTGAGGCGCTCGTTCGTGCGCCGGACCTGTTCCGGGTCGTCATTGTCTACTCGTGAGTCGAACAGCGTCGCTGCGCGGCGGTACCGTTCCGCTGTCGCTCGCTTCGTCTGGGGGTCCTGTAACGACACCGACGCTTCCTCCGGCGGGAACAGCGCACCGACGACGCCGCGTGCCGTCACGCGAGCAACTCCTCGGAACCCGTCGCTCGCCGCTCTGACGGCATCGTTCCGGTTAGTAGATGAATCGGACGGAACCGTGAGCGTCGCGACGTGGACGTCCGCGTTCGGCGGTGGCACGTCGCCGGCAGTCACCGTTCCCTTTACCGGCGAATTCGGGTACGGTTCCCACGTCGCCCGGACCGTGACTGAGACGTTCGGGCGGGCGACTGCGCTTTCGACGACGGCGGTCACCTCTCGCTCGAACGCGTCGCTATCGTCCGAAAGTTGGTGACCATAGACGGTCATGTTCGCCACCGCCGCATCGGCGAGGAGTTCGGCGAGTGTTCCCTGTGTGGACCGTTCTACGTCTCCGTTCGGGGTCGCGAGCGTGTAGTCTACTCGCGCTGTGCTCGATCCGACAACGTCGGCCGTCTCGTCGGCGGTGTCCGGACGCGACGGGTCGGTGTCCGCCGGCACGTAGGCGAGCGTCGCGACAGCACCGCTGACGAGCAACAGGCAAAGCACCGCGTCGACGACCGTACTGACGCCGCGGTCGGTCACGACCACACCTCCACGCGGAGGCGACCAGCCCGGATCCGACCCGGCCCGACGCGAACGCTCGCGCTCCGTGACGCCGACACCGCGTCCGGCGGGGCTTCGGGGCCAGCAGTCCAGATCTCGCCTTCGTCTTCGCCGGCCGAGTCAGTTCTGTTCTGCGTCGACACTGATGCCCCGCCCGTCACGGTGATCCGGATCTCCCGACCGTCTGGGGCAGCGTCGAGGCCGTCCGAGAGGTTCGCCGGTGCGAGTACGCCAGCCTCCGAGACGGCGTTCCACACTCGACGAAGCGTCGGATCGGCGCCACGGTCCTCTTCGACGCCCAACGTCGTGTCGACTGCACCGGCGTACAAAGCGAGACCGGTGCCGACGACGAACAACGCAGCGAGGACGGCCAGCGGTTCCGTCTGGGCCCTACGCGCCGACCAGTGTGACATGGAGACCCCTCCAGGTGACGTTTCTGACGATGATTCGGTCGTCGGCGCTCTCCCACGTCGCCTCCCGACTCCTGCTCTCGGCGACCTCCCCTCTGAAGGCGGCCTGTGTGACGAACACCTTCGACGGGTCGGCCCCACGTAACACCTCCTGTAGTTTCGACCCGTCGGACACTGGAGCCACGGGCCCGTGCGTGAACGTCGCACGGGTGGTGCCACCGTCTCCGCGTAAAGCGATCCTGAACGGCCCGAGGAGAACACGGTCGGCAGATATCGGGTGTTCGGCCGTTCCCGACGTGTCCGACGCGGCGAGGGCGTCGACGGTGTCGGCCGCTCCGGACGCGTCGGGCGGGGCGTGCGACGGGAGTTCAGTGGCGACGCCGAAAAACGCCAGACTTGCCAGCGCGACGCCGATAGTTAGGTACCACGTGTCGACAGGAGTGTCGAACATGGCCCGCCTTCGCCGCCCTATCCCTCTTAAACCCTCAGACCAGTTGTCCCCCGACAGCGAACGCGGCGAGATAGACGAGCGTAGCAGCACACAGCGACTTCCCCACGCGGTACCCGACAAGCGGTCGGTCTAACCCGCGTTCGAGACCTGTTCCGACTGCAGCGAGAACGACAGCGAGGAAGAGAACGTAGACGCCGACAGCGAGGCCGAGGCCCGCCGGCGGAAGCGCCGTCCCTCCGAGGTCACTCCCGCCGATCCCGCCGGCCAGTGAGACGGTGACGCCCGCCACGAGCGGCCCGAAGACGCTCGCCGTCGTCTGGAGCGTACCGGTCACTCGGGCGAGTTCGTGTCGGGCCTCGCGTTCGACCGACTGGAGTTCCTCGACGTGGTCTGCCATCGCGACGACGGCCTGACCGGCCGGCCGCCCCTCGCTTGCCGCAAGCGACAGGAGCGCGGCGGTGCTTCGAGTCCGCGGGCTCGGCACGTCAGCGAGCGCTCCGTACTCACCGAGAAACGATTCGCGGACGCCCACGCCGACCTGTCGTTGCCTTCGAACGGCGGCGGTCAGCACCTCGCCCGTTTCGTCCGACAGTTCGTCGCCAGCCTGCTCGATGGCCGTCTCGACCGCAGCGCCCTCACCGACGCGCCGCCCGATCAGGTACAGCGCATCGACGAGTCCTGATTCCACTGCCCGGACGTGCGCTCGAACCGAGGTTATCGGCCGGTACCAGGCGACGAGCGTCGCGCCGACGCCCACGCCGACGAGTGCTATCGGGGCGGTCCAGACCGAGAGAAACGCCGCGGCAGCAACCGCTGCGGCGACCCCTGTGAGTGTCCCGAACGCGAGTGGAGGCCACCGCCGGTCCGGCACGTCCGGGTGTGACCGCGTCACCGCCGGCGGCGGGAACGCGACGGGACGACGGAGGAGCAACCAACCGCTTGCGCCGACGAGTACCAGCGGAAGCGCAACGTCGTATACGACCACGAACAACGGGAGAGAGACGGGCGCGCCGGCGACACTCGCTGCGGGCACGACGGCGACGAGAGCGAGCGGTAACAGGACGCCGAACGCGTACAGTCCGGTCGCCGGCGCGTGGATGTCGCTTGCGAACGCCGCCATCCGGTCTCTGGTCCCGTCAAGTACCGCAGTCAGGGCGCGGTTCAGCGTCCGCGACCGCTCCCCCGGCGGGGCGTTCGCCGCCGCCGTGAGCAGGTGCGTCGAGCGAACCAGTGCCGGGAACCACTCTTCCCACTCGTCGGCGAACCCGGCGAGGCCCGCTCGCGGCGTCCCCGCCGCACTCCGGACGTGCGCTCGGAGGCTCGTCGCGAGGGGTCCACGTCCGGTCCGCGCGGCGAACGCCGTCGCCGTCTCCGGGGCGGGCGTGATCCGCATCCGCAACACCGCTCGCCCGACGATCCCCGGCGCGTCTCCTAACGCGGCCGTTCGACGGGCGGCCGCGAGAACGACCGGGCCGCGGTGGACCGCGTGGGCCACGCCCAACGCGACCGCCAGTCCGAACACGACCGTGGCCGGCCGAACGGAGGGTGGAACCAGAAGAACTACTGGCGCTGCGAGGACCGCAACGACGAGCGCCGCGCCGTATCCGGCGCTGACCACAGTGTCCGCGTCGACAGTCGCATCGAGGAACCCGAGCGACCGGCGCAGGTCGTCGCTCGCGGTCCCGCCGTACGGCGACCACCGAGCGAGCGTTCGGAGTAGCTCGCTCAGCATGGTCCAGACGACCGATGACGGGCGTAAGCTCGGGTGACGTCCGCCGGCCGGGTTCGCTCTTCTGCCGCGAGTCGAGCGAGGAGGCCCTCGCGGGTCGCGATCTGCTCCCGAACATCCGCGTACGTCTCGTCCGGTCGGGCGAGCGCAGAGACGAGATGGCTCTCTCCCCTATCGATCCGCCCAGTCGCGGCAAGTTCATCGCCGTCGACGGCGTACAGCGGGGCGAACCGGACACCGTCGTCGCGGTTGATCACTTCTTCTATCGCTCGCACTCGCCTGGCGCGTCCGTCGCCCTCCCGGTACGCTTCGACCGTGACGACGAGGTCCGTCGTGGCGAACGACGAGGCGGGAACGCCGAGATCAGAGACGACGCGTTCTCTGACGCTCTCTCCGCCGCTTCCGTGGATGGTGCCGAGCACGGCGCTTTCGTTCGCGCCGACGCGCATCGCTTCGTAGAGCACCTGTGCTTCCTCGCCGCGTACCTCGCCGAGGACCAGCGCGCCTTCCCCCAGACGAAGGGCGGTTCGGAGCGCTGCGGTCGGCGTGATCCCCGGACCGTCGTCGACCGTGGTTCGAATCGCCTGCACGTCACGCCCGGCACGCCGGAGGGCGCGTGCTGGTAACTCCGGCGTGTCCTCGATGGCGACGACGCGCGTCTCTGCCGCTATCTCCCAGAGGAGCGCTCCGAGCGTTGTCGTCTTTCCCGCGCCTCTCGCGCCGGCGACTAAACCGGCCCCGCCACGCGCGACGGCGAGCGAGAGCAACCCGGCGGCTCCGGCCGTGAACGTTCCGTTCGCGACGAGCCCCGGGAGCGTCCAGATGTCCTCGCCGTGGTCGCGGAACGCGAACGCGACGCCGTCGCTGACCGGGTCGGTGACGCCGGCGACCCGGATCTGCTCCCCGTCTGTCGTCTCCGCCGCTGCGTCGAGGGTCGGAGCGGCTCGCGAGAACGCTCTGCCGCTGGTTCGACGGAACCGTGAGGCTAACGCGGCCGCACCGTCCGCTGTGAGGCGGACGTTCGACCGCATCGTTTCACCGTCGACGACGACGCGGAGCGCGTTTTCGGTCACCGGCGCGGTCGCGTACACGTCCGAGAGGGCGGGGTCGGCGAACAGGTCTTCAAGGACGCCGAATCCGCGGGAGTGCTTCCGGAGGATCGCGGTCAGCGTCGCCGTCGGAGCGTCTTCCCCGGCGACGCGTCTGACGGCCCGACCCGGTGCGCGGTCGCCGCCACGAACGGTTCCAGTCGCCAGCGCCTCGTACGCGTCAGCGAGCGTCGCCGTTGCATCGGAAGACAGATCGGCCTCGACCGGCGTCAGATGGTACGTTCGGAGGGCATCGTCCTCCCGAGCGTACACCCTGACTCTCCCCTCGGTGTCTATCCCGTACCCATCGTCGAGCCGAGCGCCTCCCGGCGGTCGCGACTGGACCCGCGACCCGGATACGACGACGCCCACGGACGGGCGAAGGGCGGCCTGGTAGCTCTCGACTCCGGTCGCCAGTTCGAGCAGACCGGTTTCGGCGGCGGCGTCGCTGATCGGGTCCGTCCGCACCTCGGCGTCTCGCGCCGCTCGCAACGGATCGGCCGTTGTACGGTCGGCAAGCGCGCCGTCTCGGAACGCGACCGTCTCCGCGAAGCGACCGGCTGCGACCAACAGGGCCGCGCTCTCGTCCTCGTAGGCCCGTTCGACGCCGTCGGATCTGGTCACGACTGTTTCCGCATCCCGGTCCGTCAGCGCGGTCACCGCCGTCTCGCGACAGTCCGTCTCGTCGGCGAGACGTCCGTCGCCGTCGCATTCGCCCGAATCGATGATCAGACGGTCGTCCTCGAACGACGGTCGACACCCGCAGGGGCGTTCGTCGTCCGAGCGAAACCGGTCGAAGATCGCTTCCATGCGACACCGTCCCCGCGGTCTGGTATCTAAACCCTCGGACGGTCGACGACCACGGTCCGGTTCCCGTCGTCCCGAACGAGGCGAAGGCGTAGGTCGTGTTCGCCCGCCCGTCGGATGTCTATCGGACCGTTGCGGGGACGCATCGCGAGGTCTAGCGTGCAGACACGTTCCCGCCGGCCGTCGACCTCGTACGTGACTCTCCCGCGCGCCGAGCCGTCGGGCGGAGCGCGGATCGCGAGGAAGTCGACGCCCGCACGCCACCAGCCTCGTTCGGGGATCCGCACCGTGACGGTCCGTTGCGGCGCGTTCGACTCGGTCCAGGCCGTTTCCTCTGTTTCGAGCAACGCCGCGGCGCTCCGTTCGAGTTCGTCGACCTCGCCCTGGAGATGCGTGTCGCTCGCTCGCTCGCGACCGGCGTCAACCGCCGGCAGCGCCGCCGCGACGAGCGCGGTAGCGAGGACGGCCGCGATAACGACTCGAACCGTCACAGTGCGTCTCGCAGGCGGGCAACGATGCCGCTGTCGCGTCCACGCCGTTCGCTGTTTCTGGCGACGCCGTCTTCGGCGGAACCCGCTGGAGCCGTGCCCGCCGGTTCCGACGATCGACTCCCGCCCTCACACTCGTGGCGGGGCGGCGCTCTGTCGCCGCCAGCCGGCGCACTGCTACCGTCGATCAGTGGTCCGTCGCTGCGTGTTCGCCGTCGGTTCTCGCCGCCCGACTGATCGTTTTGGGTCGCCTCGATGTCGTCGAGGCGGGCTTCCAGCGCGTCGACGCCGGCGACCGCGGCGTTCGCGCGCTGTTCGACGTCTTCGTTCACCGACCGGACGTTTCCGACGTAGCCGCGGACCGCCTGCACTGCGGCGTCTAGCTCCTCGATCCGGTCCTCGGCGGCGTCTAACCGCTCCGCGAGGTTGTCGACCTGTTCGACGACCTCGCCGTCGGCCGCGAGCGAGGTGAGGTCTGCATCTGTCTCCGTGAGTGCGCGTTCGACCGCATCCAGCCGTTCTTCCACGTCGTCGGGCATGGATACGGGTGGTCTCCCCTTCCCGGATAAACCTGTAGCGGGACGCCGCCGAAGGGGGAACGTTCAACTATTGACCCTGCAAAAGGAAACCGTATGAAAGTCGTCCTGATTGGCGTCGGCCAGGCCGGGGGAAAGCTCACCCAGGCACTGGTCGAGTTTGACCAACGGATGGGATTCGATGCGGTTCGCGGAGCGCTCGCAGTCAACTCCGCGAAGACGGACCTCCAGTCTCTCGACCTCGACACCGTTCTCATCGGCCAGGACCGCGTGAAAGGCCACGGCGTCGGCGGAGACAACGAACTCGGCGCGGAGATCATGCAGACCGACGTGACCGAAGTGATGGACAACATCGACGGCCGCATCACCGCGGAGGCCGATGCCGTCGTCATCGTCGCGGGCCTCGGCGGCGGCACCGGAAGCGGCGGTGCGCCGGTTCTCGCGAAAGAACTCAACCGCGTGTACAGTATGCCTATCTACGCGCTCGGCGTCCTCCCCGGGCGCGGTGAAGGCGCGATGTACCAGGCTAACGCCGGCCGGTCGCTCAAGACGCTAGTCCGCGAAGCCAACGCGACGGTGCTCGTCGACAACGACGCCTGGCACGGCGCGGGCGAGAGCGTCGAGGAGGCGTTCGACGCCATCAACGAAGCGATCGCACAGCGCGTCGGCCTCCTGTTCGCTTCCGGCGAAGCCGTCGACGGCGTCGCGGAGAGCGTCGTCGACTCCAGCGAGGTGATAAACACGCTCCGCGAGGGCGGTATCGCCGCCCTCGGCTACGCGAGCGCCGAGGCCAGCGAGGACAGCGGCGAGAACGTAAACACCGTCACGAGCGTCACTCGCAAGGCGCTGTTGACGGGGACCAGTCTTCCCCAGGCGGTGACGGCGGACTCCGCACTGCTCGTGGTCGCCGGAAAGTCCGAACGGATCCCCCGGAAAGGTGTCGAACGGGCGCGAAGTTGGGTCGAGGAGGAGACCGGAAGCATGCAGGTCCGCGGCGGCGACTTCCCCCTCGACAGCGACCATCTCGCGTCGCTCGTCCTGCTTGGCGGCGTCGAGCGCGGTCAGCGCATCGAGGAGTTCATGGAACGGGCCCGCGAGGCCCAGGAGCGACAGCTACAGGAGACGGCCGACCACGCGGAGGCCTTCCAGAGCGACGAACTTGACGACCTGTTCTGAACGCACAAGATTCAAGCGGCGGGGGCTGTTGAGACACAGGAAATACACGGTCGAACGGAGAGGTGAGCGCTTCACTCTCCGCCGAGAGCGACCGAATGGACCGCCACATGTCGAGCAAACAGTTCAAGGACCCGGTACACGGGTACGTCGAGGTTGCCGAACCGATAGTGAAGCGTCTCATCGACACACCCGCGTTCCAGCGGCAGCGACACGTCCGACAGCTGTCGGCGACGTATCTGGTGTACCCCTCCGCGAATCACACTCGGTTCGAACACGCGCTTGGCGTGTTCCACCTCGCCAAGCAGGTGTTCCAGAGCCTCCGTTCCCAGCGCCGGTTCGCGGCGGGAGCCTCCGAGGCTCACCTCGACGCAGTCGAGGATACGCTCAAGTGCGCCGCCCTTCTTCACGACGTGGGGCATCCACCGCTGTCGCACCTGGGCGAACACCATCTGGACGCTGCCGACCTCCGGAGCCGTCTCGACGATGCCGGACTCGTCGGCGCGTTCGAGGCTGCCGGCATCGACGTGGGCAGGGCGGACGGGCCGTTTCGCCGCGCCAGCCCCCACGAACTGCTCGGGTGTCTCGTGATCCTGACGACGTATTCGGCGGACCTCCGGGAACTCGGTGTCGACCCGTTCGAAGTGTGTGCGTACATTCTTGGATACAGCCTCACTTACGAGCGGGAGGGCGACCGTCACTTCGGGGTCGCGGCGGAAGTGTTGCACTCGCCTATCGACGTCGACAGGTTAGATTACATCATTCGCGACAGTCGGATGACCGGCGCGGAGGTGTTGAGCGTCGACACGGCGCGGATGATCGATGCCTACACGGCCGTTCCGGACGCCGGACTCGCGCTTCGGGACAAGGCGCTGTCGACAGTCGGCAACTATCTCGAAGGGCGGGTGGCGCTGTACATGTGGGTGACCCAGCACCACAAGTCCGTGTACGCTAACGTCTTGCTTCGGGCGATGCTCGACGAGTTCGCCACGCTGGTCGACGAGCGACCTATCACCGCGGACAAGATACTCGACGACTACGTCGACGACTACTATGCGATGGAGCGGATACGTGCGACGGCCCGCGAGCATCCGGACTCGGTGCTTTCCGATCTCCACGAGCGGTTTCGCGCCAGGCGCTTCCCGGAGTCGTGCTGGAAACACGGCGTCGGATACGACGAATCAGTCGAGGTCACCGACGACATGGAGGCGTTCTCCGAGTGGTTGCTCCGCAACGCCGACGCGCTCGAAACCGACCTCGCGGCGGTGCTCGACCTGCCGGTTCACGAGGTGTGGATAGAGAAATCCTACGTGCCGGAGTACGAACCGGGGGCGCTGATGGACATCCCGATCGCACATCGAGAGTCGACTCGTTCGGTCGCCGAAACCGGACTGTACGGGGACCGGGAGTTCGAGGGAACGATCCCGTTCGTGTTCGTCCCGGAGGGACACAAGTGGGCGGCGATCGACCACTTGAACGCCGAATTCGCCCGATCACGCGCGGCCGAACCCAGCTAAACCAGGCTCGCGCCGTCGAACTCGCTGCGCTCGTAGTCGACGTCCATCAGGTCGAGGATAGTCGGCGTGATGTCGAAGAGGTCGACCTCGCTGATGGTGGCTTCGGGGTCGTCGACGAACAGCGTCGCGTTGTCGAAGCTGTGCATCCCGTTGCGCGGACCCGTGTCGAATATCTCGTCGTGGCCTTTGAACCCGGCCTTCAGGTCGAAGCCGTAATTGGGGATCACGGTCAGGTCCGGGGCGATGTCGTCGTGGTCGCCGCGGAACGCGTGTTCCTTCTCGACGACGCGGTCACAGACGGGGTTCCCGTTCGGCCCTTCGAGTGATTCCAGTTTCTCCTTGAGTTCCTGGCGGACGTCCTCGTACTCCTCCTCCGGGACGCTTCCGCGCGGTTCGCGTCCTTCGAGATTGATGTAGAAGCGACCGGGGATGAGCGAGTACGCCTTCGTCCCGTCGGCGATGTCGTCGAGTTCCTCGTGGTCGGTCTCCGCATACTCCAGCCAGCCTTCCTGTTCGAGCCACTCGTTGAAGTGGACCTCGTAGTCGAGGCTGGTGAACCCGTGGTCGCTGGCGACCATCATCGTCACGTCGTCGTCGAGCATCTCCCGGAGTCGGCCGAGATACTCGTCGAGTTTGCGGTAGAAGTCGAGGAACTCCTCTTTGTACTCGCCGTCTCGTTCGTAATGTTTGTAGAGGAAGTGGTTGACGCGGTCGGTCGTCATGAAGACGCCGAAAAACAGGTCCCAGTCGTCCTGTTCGATGTAGTTCTTGAACGCCTCGAAGCGCGCGTCGAGCGTCGCGTGTGCGTTTTCGATGAAGTCCGATTTGTCGTCTTTGTGGCCGAGTTTCGCGTTCGTGTCGATCTTGTAATCGATGCGCTGGAGGAACTCGGCCAGATCGTCGGGGTACGCCGCCTTGTCGATGCCGGGGGAGAGAAAGCCCGAAACCATGCGCTGGACGTTTCGCTGGGGCGGGAACGTGACGGGGACGTTCATCACTGTCGCGTCGCGGCCCGCCTCCTGAATTCGGTCCCAGACCCGGTCGGCCTGCACGTCGCGACCCATCGGGACGTAGGTGTCGTATGATCCGATCTCGCGGTCCTGGAAGCCGTATACCCCGGTTTCTCCGGGGTTCTTCCCGGTAGTCAGGCTCGGCCAACAGGCGCTAGACTCGGGAGGGACGATACTATCGATGGGGCCGGCGCTCCCCTCGTCCGCTATCGCGGCCAGGTTCTCGAACTCGTCGAAATGGTCCGAAAGCATGCTGTACGGCACGCCGTCGATGCCGAAGAAGGCGACGCGCGGGTCGTCGTCACCGCGGATTCTATCGAAGAGGCCCATATCTCTTCTACCAATGCACGGCCATAAGAACCTTCTTTTCAAGGGCGAATTCCGCCGTCGGTCGGCGGTACCGTCCAAATTTGCTGGCGCTACACGCCGTTCCGACGGTCGTCGACCGGAGAGTCGGCGTACAGCGTGGCCGTTGCCGGCCATGAATTTTATCAGAACGGGTATATATACCTGATTATGGTACCGGACGCGGCGTACGTGAAGGTGCTCTACGCTGTTTCGACGTCGTTAACCGTGGTTTTGGGATGGGTCGTCTGGCAGCACCGCGAGAAGCCGGGGGCGATCCCGCTGTTCGGCAGTATTGCCGGCGCGGCGTGGTGGTCCGCGGGGCTCTTCCTCTCGTCCGTGGTTTCGGACCCCGACCTCTCGGTCCTGTTGGGTCGGTTCTATTTCGTCGGGGTCGTTACCATGGTCGCCTCTATCGCCCTGTTCGCGCTGGAGTACACGGGACGCGAGCATCTCGTCACGCGCCGAACCGTCGCCCTGCTCTCGATCCATCCGGTCGCCGTGGTGTTCCTCGCGTTCGTAAACCCCGGAAACGTGTTCTACGCGTCGATAGTCGCCGACCCGTCCGCGGTGACTGGCTTCTCGGTAGAGCGGGCGATCGGCTTCTGGATCCACGTCGCGTACTCCTACGGGGTCACGCTGTTCGTGGCCGTCCTCGTGTTCGAAATGCTCTACCGGTCCCGCGCGCTTTACCGGGGACAGATCGTGGTGCTTGCCGCCGCGGTTCTCTCGCCCGCCGCGGCCAACCTCCCCACACTGCTAAACGTCGTCTCGTTCGATACCACGCCGATCGGATTCGTCGCGTCGAACGCGCTGTTCACGCTGGCGATAACGCGCTACCGACTGATCGACCTCGCGCCGATCGCGCGGGACCGCGTCCTCGACACCGTCGAAGACGCGGTGTACGTCGTCGACCGGGACCACCGCATCGTCGACGTGAATCCGGCCGCAAGGGAACTCGCCGAGGGGACGTCTGGCGCGGACGAACTCGTCGGACGTGACATCAGCGATCTCCTTAGCCCGTTACCCGAAGCGTACGAACTGTACCGCGACATCGTCGAGACCGGCGAGGAACAGACCACCGAGTTCCCGTTGGACGGCCGCCACTACGACATCGAGGCGACGACGATAGACGACAGCCGAGGTAGCCACGTCGGCTGGCTGTTTCTCGTCCGTGATATCACGGTCCGCAAGCGACGCGAGCAGGAACTGAAGCGGCGCAACGAGCAGCTAAACGAGTTCGCGAGCGTCGTCTCTCACGACCTTCGCAACCCGTTGAACGTCGCCGACGGCTACGTCGACCTCGCCCGAACAACGGGGGACGTTTCCCATTTAGAAGAGGTCGACGCCACGCTCGACCGGATGGAGGCGATCATCGACGACGTGCTCGCCCTCGCTCGGGAAGGAGAGGGCGTTACTGACCCGACCCCGGTCAGCCTGCAGTCCGTTGCAGAGGCGGCGTGGGGGAACGTCGATACGGCGGACGGAACGCTTCGCATCGTCGACGACGTGACGATCAGCGCGGACCGAGACCGCCTCGCCCGCCTTCTGGAGAACCTCTTTCGCAATTCCATCGAACACGGATGCTCGGACCTCAGTGACGAGAAACAGTTCGTCGGAATCGAGGTCGGAACTCTGGGTGAGAGTAGCAGAACGACCGGATTCTACGTCGCCGATGACGGCCCCGGGATCCCCGAGTCGAAACTCGATCAGGTGTTCGAGAGCGGCTACACGACCGCGGAGGACGGCACCGGATTCGGCCTGGCGATCGTAAAACAGATCGCCGACGCGCACGGCTGGAACTGCAGCGCCACTGAGAGCGACCGAGGCGGAGCGCGGATCGAAATACGGGGCGTTACAGCCCGTTTAGACGAACAAAACTGATCCCGGACGACCGACGGCTATCGCACTCACTCGTGGTCAGCGAGCGGCCGACCGCAGCGGGGACAGTCCGTCGTCTCCAGGTCGAAGTTTTCGGGAACGACGGTAGGGTGATTCATGCCGACGTTATCGCCGCTCCGGGCGTCTGATTCGTCCGGAGCGCCGTGAGCATCGACGTCGCTAGTAGTGGCCATCGTGTTCGATACCAGTGGTCCCACCCTCAAAAAATTACTCATAATCATAACACATCCCGGATCGCGAGGCGATAACTCGAACGTATTTTGTTGCGGCGGAGCGAAGGGACGGTAGGCTCGAACGAAACGTCGGGGGTAACGACCGCCTCGCGCGGATCGGGTTCGGGTCGGTGTTCGCGTTCGTCGGCGTCGTTGCGGCGGTCGCGCTCCGGGAGCCGCTCGTCGGCGCGCTGGTTGCGCTCTTCGGCGGTGGTCTGCTCGCCTCAGGCGTCGCCTGTCGCTGTATGGTGAACGAACTCCTCGACATCGACACGGCCGAATAACGGGTCGGGTGTGTTCGCGGTCGTCAGAAACGTCCCCGAGAATCGCCGGTCGGTTCCGGCAGTGAGTTTAGAAGTTCTCCTCGTAGAGTTCCATCGCGTGCTCGATCGCGTCTTTCGCCGCGGCCTTGTCCTCCCAGCCCAGCGTCTCGACTTTCTTGCCCTCCTCGAGGTTTTTGTACGTCGAGAAGAACTCGTCTATCTCGTCGAGTCGCTGTTGCGGGATGTCCTCGATATCTTCGATGTGGTCCCAGCGCGGGTCCTCCGTGGGGACGGCGATGACCTTGTCGTCTTGCTCGCCGTCGTCGTCCATCTTCATCAGAGCGACGGGGCGGGCCTCGATTATACAACCGGGGAACGTCTGGTCCTCCACGAGGACGAGAACGTCGAACGGGTCCTCGTCGTCGTAGTACGACTGCGGGATGAACCCGTAATCAGACGGGTAGTGAACGTTGCTGTGGAGCACGCGGTCCAGAACGACGCCGGGTACGTCCTTGTCGTACTCGTACTTGTTCCGTTCGCCCTTGAGGCACTCGACGACGGCGTAGATCTCTTCCGGCGGGTTCGGTCCGGTTTCCATGTCTTCCCAGAGATTCGTCATACGGAGGCGAATCGAACCGGTGGCCAAAAAGTACTTTCGACACTCCCTCGGAGTTCCGACGACCCGACGGAAATCCACGGGACGCGTTCACAAACTGTTTGAGTGACCTGAGAGATACCCAGAGACACAATACCCAGTAATCGGTACTGATGCGTGTCGTTTTACTGTGCGGTGGGTCCGTCCTAAATGATAACAAAGGTGATAGTTAAGAAGTGTTAAATAGTTGTGTGACATTTACCGACCTATGTCAGAGGCACAGACAATCACTGACGATTCGGGCATCGTTCGCGACCTAACCGCATTCCAACAGAACATTCTCGTAATACTGGCAGAGGAGCCACGGTACGGTCTCGCTATAAAACGGGAACTCGAGGATTACTACGGGTCGGAAGTGAACCACGGGCGTCTGTACCCCAACCTCGACGAACTAGTCGAGATCGGGCTGGTCGAAAAGAGCGAACTCGACAAACGTACCAACGAGTACGGTCTGACAGACGTCGGACATGAGGCGGTCCTCGACCAGCTAAATTGGACGCTGTCGAAGGTCGTCACGGACGACGAGACCGCAAACGAGATTCAGGATCTCGTCGACGAAAAGCGCTAGAAATCGGTTCCGGGCATCCGTTTTTCTTCGACGTCGAACGCGATCTGTAGCGACTGCTCTACGACCGCCGCCTGTGCCTCAGTCGGCCACACGTTTCGCGGATAGTAGTCGTCGAGGAACTCCTGTATCTCTTCGTCCGTCGCCGACTCCAGCGGACGCGCGTAGTAGTTCCCCATAAAATCCGCAAACGCACGAACGTTCGCCGCGTGATCGTCCCCGTGTGCTTCACGGACCCGTTCGACGACCTCCGCGTTGTGTTCCTCCACGGCGTCCCAATCGTCCGGATGGTCCGCGCCGTCGAGTTGGATCTCCACTGCGCGGTCGGTGTCTTCGATCCGGTCCGGATGGATCTTCCCGTCCGAAACCCACTCGTCGGGGTGGAGAACGAGGACGTCTCGCGCGTCCTCGTTACGGATACGCGCGTTGAAGTCATGCTCCGCGAGTCGTTCGTCGCGGTCCTCGCGGTAGGCGTCAGCCTCGCTCTCGTCGATAGATTCGCGCGCACGGCGAGTCAACCGCGTTGCGTTCTCGATGACGCTATCCGGTAGTTCAGGCATCGTCGAGCGCCTCGTTTGCGAGTTGGTCCGCTCGCTCATTTACCTCTCTAGGAACGTGCTGGAGCGACCAGTCTTCGAACCTGTCCAGCAGTTCGCGGACCGTAACGCGTCGCTCGCGCAGGTCAGGGTCGTTCGTATCCCACTCGCCGCGAACCTGTTTGACGGCCAACTGGGAGTCGACGCGCACGTCGACGGTGTCGAACCCGTACTCCCGCGCCGCTTCGAGCGCTCGGATCAGTGCCTCGTACTCCGCGCGGTTGTTCGTCGTCTCGCCGATCCGGTCGTTCCCCTCGGCGACGATACCGTCGCTCGTAACGATCACCCATCCGACCGCCGCCGGACCGGGGTTCCCACGGCTCGCACCGTCCGAGTACACGTGCGCGCGGCCCCCTTCGTCGCGCAGGACCGCTTCGATGTCCTGTGGGTCGGACCCCTGTATGACTATCTTGTCCTCGTACGCGATCGCCGTTGCGCCCCCGTGTGACGCACGCCACCGTTCGTGATCGGTGTTTCCCTCTTCGACTTTTGCACCCGCGTCGAGCAGTTTTTCCCGCGCGGCCGCCACGTCACACTCGATAACCGGCATTGACCGAAGGTGAAGCGATCCCGAATTTAACGGTTCCGGTATCGAGAGATGACGGCGAATACACCCCGTCGTATTCCCGCGATTCCCGTTATACATCGATCTAGACATTTCATGAAATCTAGGGGACTAACCGAGGGTTTAAGTCCGTTGGTCATACTACTATAAAAGTGCGATGACACGGTCCACCCGCCAGCGGGAGCGCGAGCTTGAGACGGAGGAATCTGAGGAGCAAGAGGGTGTACGAGAGTGCCCCGAATGCGAGTCCGAAAACCTCGTCAAGAGCTCTGATAGGGGAGAACTCGTCTGCGAGGACTGCGGTCTGGTCGTCGAGGAGGAGAAGATCGATCCGGGTCCGGAGTGGCGGGCGTTCAACCACCAGGAGCGTCAGGAGAAGTCCCGCGTGGGAGCACCCACGACACAAACGATGCACGACAAGGGGCTGACGACGACTATCGACTGGAAGGACAAGGACGCCTACGGACGCTCTATTTCCTCGAAGAAACGCAGTCAGATGCACCGCCTGCGCAAGTGGCAGGAACGCATCCGGACCAAAGACGCCGGCGAACGCAATCTGCAGTTCGCACTGAGCGAGATCGACCGCATGGCGAGCGCACTCGGTGTGCCGCGCTCGGTTCGGGAGGTCGCAAGCGTCATCTACCGACGCGCGCTCAAGGAGGACCTCATCCGCGGCCGCTCCATCGAGGGCGTCGCGACGAGTGCCCTCTACGCGGCGTGCCGCAAGGAAGGAATTCCCCGAAGCCTCGAAGAGATATCGGAGGTATCCCGCGTCGAACGAAAAGAGATCGGCCGTACGTATCGTTACATCTCCCAGGAACTCGGTCTGGAGATGAAACCCGTCGACCCCAAGAAGTACGTTCCCCGTTTCTGTTCCGAACTCGAACTCAGCGAGGAAGTACAGACCAAGGCAAACGAGATAATCGAGACGACAGCCGAGGAAGGCCTGCTCTCGGGTAAGTCGCCCACCGGTTACGCGGCCGCCGCCATCTACGCGGCGTCGCTTCTGTGTAACGAGAAAAAGACCCAGCGCGAGGTCGCCGACGTCGCACAGGTAACTGAGGTCACTATCCGCAACCGGTATCAAGAGCAGATCGAAGCGATGGGCATCCACAGCTAACTTCGCCCATCGTCGTCGCTTCCAGTTCTCAAGGACTTGCTACCGGCCGGTCAGTGCTCGCTGATTCCCGCTGTCGGTCGGCGCAGACCACAGGTTTATCTTCGAAGGCGGGACCAGACGGCCCGTGACGTGACTGTCGTCGCGAGGCGATCAGCGGTCGTGCGGTGCCGTCGCCTCGCGGAGCATGGCACCGCCTGTTCGCCACATCAGTACTATCGACTTGTAACTGCGCGCTCGTCGTCACCGTCCAGACTACGGTCAGGGACTGACGGCAGACGGTAAAGATTCATGGTCGTCAGTCGCCAAGGACCGGTGAATGCGGCTTGACGATTTCATCGAGGATCTGGAACCTGACGCGGCCGTCCGAAAGCGTCAGCTCGCCGAGGAGAAGTCCTACGAGATCACGGACTATCTGGAGGGGTTCGAATCTCGGTTCGAGGAGACGATTCAGGGCGACGCGATGTTCGGTAGCACTTCGCCGTCCATCTTCGTCGGCCGCTCGAACTATCCGAGCGTCTCGACTGGGCTACTCTCGCCCGTGGACCACGAGACGGACGCCGAGGAGTTCGTCACCGACGCCAACTGGTACGAGCAACGCTACGGTATCGATGACGTGTTCCAGCGCCGCACCAACCTGCTCAACTCCCGTCGACAGTCGAAGGTCGACGTCGAGGACGTCTGGGACGGGTTCGTCGGAACCCAGCGCGAGGTCGCTATCGCGGACCGACCGGTCGACGTGGAGATTGGCCTCGACGACCGTCCCGAGATAGATTTCGACCTCGGCGAGGGCGTCGCCACGCCGACCGGGCCGAACGCCAGCGCCGAGTCCGTCGACCTCGCGGAGAACCCGCACGTCCCGCGCGCCGTCGAGAAGACTCTCGAAGACGACGACTGGCAGGCCCAGGGCGCGATGACCTATCTCTATCGCCGAGGGTTCGACGTGTACGAGATAAACACGATCCTCTCGGCGGGCGCGCTCGGCCGCGGCGAGAACCGCCGTCTCGTCCCGACCCGATGGTCGATCACGGCCGTCGACGACACCGTCGGGCAGTATCTCCGGGGCCGGATCCGGGACGCGCCGAGCATCGACAAGCCGCAGGTCTGGGAGAACGAGTACATGGGCAACCGGTACTGGGTGCTCCTCGCGCCCGGTCAGTGGGAGTTCGAACTCGTCGAGATGAAGGCACCGGGAAGCATCTGGAACCCGGATCCCGAAGGAGACACCTGGATGGCCAGCGCGTCGGAGGGGTACGAGGGCCGCTCGGGATACGTCGACGAGACGGCGGGGGCGTACTACGCTTCCCGTCTCGGCGTCCTCGAACACCTAGAGTCTATCGGCAGACAGGCGAAATGCCTCGTCCTCCGCGAGGTGTCCGACGACTACTGGGCGCCCGTCGGCGTCTGGCAGATACGTGAGAGCATACGAAACGCCTTCGACACCGAACACGGCGAGGCCCAGACTTTCCACGAGGCTGTCACCGCCGTCGCGTCGCAACTCCCGGTGTCACTCGGTGCACTCCGCCGCAAGTCGGAGATGGTTGCGGGCCTGCAGGCGACGCTGTCGGACTTCTGAAACCGGTCTTTATCGGTTCACGTGGACTATTCTTGTGTTCGGGGGATTCAATGGTTGCTACCGACGAAGAGGACGGACTCGAATCGCTACCCGGGGAACCGCTGTCGCTATGGCTAGATACCACGCCGGAGACCGACTTCGATCCGCTCGACAGCGACGTACGCGTGGACACGGCGGTCGTAGGTGGCGGCATTGCAGGGATCACCACAGCGACGCATCTGCAGGAAGCAGGACAGTCGGTCGCGGTCCTCGAAGCTGACCGTGTCGTGGAGGCGGTAACTGGCCACACGACAGCGAAGGTGACGTCCCAGCACGGCCTGATCTACGACCATCTCGTCTCGGACGTCGGCGTGGACGCGGCGCGCACCTACGCGGAGGCGAACGAGGCCGCCGTCGAGGACATCGCGTCACGCGTCGACGAACGAGACATCGACTGCGACTTCCGGCGACAGTCGGCCTACACCTACGTCACCTCGCCGGAGAAGCGCAGATCAGTGCGAGAGGAAGTTTCGGCCGCGAGGCGAGCCGGGATCGACGCCGAGTTCGTGGAGGACACTCCCCTTCCCTACGATGTCGAGTGTGCGGTTCGCTTCGACGACCAGGCGCAGTTCCATCCGCGGAAGTACCTCCTCGATCTCGTCGAGGACGTTCCAGGCGACGGAAGCCACGTCTTCGAAGAGACGCGCGTCACCGACGTGAACGACGGAGACCCCTGTACGGTCGAGACGGAACGCGGAACCGTGCGCGCCGAGTCGGTCGTTGTCGCCACACATTTCCCCGTCTTCGACCACAACTTCTACTTCGCTCGACAGTTCCCAAAGCGGTCGTACGTCCTCGCTGCGCGCCTGAATGAATCGCCACCGGAAGGGATGCACTACCGCGACGAGGAGCCGTATTTTTCCGTCCGAACTCAACCCGGCGGCGACGAGGCGTTCGTGTTCGTCGGCGGACAGAATCACAAAACCGGCCAGGGCGGCAGTACGGAGAAGCGATACCGGGAGCTCGCTAGCGAGGCGCGCGAGCGGTTCGACGTTCGCTCGTTCGAGTACCGGTGGTCGACACAGGACTACCGAACCGCGGACCGGATCCCGTACATCGGCCCGCTCGGACCGAACACCGACGGCCTCTACGTTGCGACAGGGTTCGGCGGGTGGGGGATGACGGGGAGCACGGTCGCCGCGATGATCCTCTCGGACCTGATCACCGGCGAGCCGAACCCGTGGGCCAACGTTTTCGATCCCTCGCGGGTCGACGTGCGCTCGCAGGCGAAAGAACTCGTGACAGAAAACGCGGATGTCGCGAGGGAGTTCGTCGGCGACTGGGCGACGAAACCGCTGACGAGCGTCGTCTCGCTTTCGCCGGGCGACGCGACGGTCACGCGAGAGGGCGGCAAGGTGGTCGGCACGTACCGCGACGGAGACGGAGAGGAGTACAAAGTGTCCGCAGTCTGTCCGCACATGGGCTGTCTACTGGAGTGGAACGACGGCGAACGGTCCTGGGACTGCCCGTGCCACGGTTCTCGGTTTACCTACGACGGAGCGGTGATGAAGGGGCCGGCCAACAGCGACCTGCCGCGCCCCGACCGGAACGAGTAGCGGTCCGCCCGGAACCCGCGGGGACTGTTGGAAGTCAGTTCGATAGTTCGCGGGTCACGTCGGCGAATCCCGGTCTACGGTTACACCAATCCCTATCAGAGGTTCGCGAACGCTTCGTCGACCATCTCGCCCGTCTCCGCGACGATGTCGGCCCAGGCTTCGTCATCGGGAGCCATCCCGACGAAACGTGCTATCTTCATGATGCTGACGTGGTACACCTGCTGGACGCCCGAATCCCGTTCCCAGACGATCACGTTACAGGGGAACAGCCCGCCGATCTCCAGCGTCTCGTCTAGCGCGCGGTCGGCCATCTCCGGATTGCACGCACCGAGGACGTAGTAGGGGTCGCGGTCCGCATCGACTTTCTCGTTCAGTAGCTCAGACGGCGAGAACTCCGCGGGGACCCCGAACCCGGCGTCGGTGAACGTCTCGCGGACGTATTCGACCGCCTCCTCGTGGTCCATCTCCAGTGTCGCGCGCTTGCGGCCGATGTCCTCGTCGGTCAGCGTCTCTGGGTCGTACGGAAGCGTCATAGACGACCGTTGGCGGGCCACCGGCAAAACGACGGCGGGAGCGACGCGGTGCCCGGCTACAGCGGCAGCGGTATCCATCGAAGCCACCGCACTACCGTCTCAGGCGGGAGCAGCGGCGGATGAAGCACCAGCCAGTCGAGCAAGACGAGGCCGGCACCGTGGGCCACCACCGACGGGAGAATGGAGTTGCTCTTGTAGTCGACCGCACCGAACAGCACGTCCGTCGGTCCGGAGAGGAGGAACTCGATCGGCGGCTTGTGAAAGTGATGGATCATGTACACGACGGGGCTGATGAACACGCTCGCAAATCCGATGTCGCGCACGCCGACACAAAGCAGACCGCGGTAGTACGTCTCGGTGGCCAGCGCCAGGACGAACAGTTTGATAGCGTGCGGGAGGAACTCCCCCGGTGCGGTCGTCGTCTCCCACATCGGGTAGAACCCGCGTATCGATGGGAGCGAGGACCCGACGAGGTAAAACGGGAGCACGAACGCCGCGAGCAGCGCTGTGTTTCGAAGTGCGGTTCGGTCGACGCGCCAGCCGATCTGCCGGCCGTGACTCAGCCCCAGAGCAAGGGGGCCGACGATGAAAAGCAGCGTGTCCAGCACGACGCGCCTGTTTATTCCGGGCTCGACCGTCTGCATCCACGCGACAGTCAGTACGGCACCGAACAGCAACGACTTCTGCACCCAGGAAAGCGAAACGGCGAAGCGGCGGACGGCGTCGACGCTCACGTTACTCGTCGGCGGTTGGAACGGGGCCGGTACCGACGACGCTCTCTATCTCGTCGACGAACCCCTGCCGTCGGTCGTAGTACGTCGTCGACGTCTCTGGAAGGACGTCCGAAAGCGTCTGCGGCCCGTCCGGCGTCCGGATGGTGGTTTCGCCCTCCAGGCGGTCTATCTCGCTACGCTCTTTCGGCCAGGTCAGTCGCGAGGCGACGCGGGCTATCGGAGCGCCTTCCACGGGTTCGCCGTCACCGATTTCGACGGCGGGCGCTTCCTCTTTTTCCTCGTCGTCGTCAGCCATGTTCCTGCGTTCGAAAGCGCAGCGATTAGTCCTTTCGCTTCCGTCGACAGATGTCTGACGTAGTGTTTTGTGTGAGGCGTGTAAATAGGGTGATATGGCTAGCCTCGAAGATGTCTACGAGGGGCACGTAGGGGAGGTACAGAGCGTTCGTCGCCTGTATCTGGGGACGGGACTCTTTCTCGTGGGGGCGGTACTCGCTGTCGTCGGCATGGTCGTCGGTGCGGCGAACCCGCTCTCCGGGGTCGGCGTCTCGCAGTTCCAGAGCAGACTCATCGCCGGTGTCCTCGGCGGTGTCGGCTTTCCGACCGTCGTGTTGGGCGTGTTCACCGTCCTTCCGGCGGAGACGCGCATCCGCGCCGCGGCGGCCATCGGCGCGAGCGTCACTGCCCTCGGCGTTGCCCTGTTCTGGTACGCGTATCCGGACCACTGGGCCGGGTACGGCGACGACCTCACCCTGCACGTCACTACCGTCTACTTCCTGGGCGTGATCACCCTGATCGGCTGTCTGTTCGCGGGTATCGCGACGCTCAAACGGCGGAACGACCCCGGCGGAACGGTACAACTGGAAGTGACGAAACAGGGCGAGACGAAAGTCGTCGAGGTCGACCGTTCGGAACTCGACGGCGGACTCGGCGGCGTCGGGATGCTCGGCGGGACACCGGACGGCGACGTGGAGACGCAGACGAACCGGACCGCCTCGACGCGCACGGGTGGCGAGACGACCCGATCTCGGGGGTCCGGAACTCGAAATAGCACCGGTGCCGGCGCGACCCCCACGAGCGACGGCGGGTCGGCCGCCAGTGATATCACGTCACCGCTCGACGGCGGGTCGACTACCGCCGGTTCCGGGCGTGCCGGCGGTCCCGCGGCCGACGACGGCGAAGTGATGGACGACGGGCCGTCGCCGACGGAACTGACGGACACCTACTGCGGCAACTGCGAGCACTTCGAGTACGTCCGCACGGGACAGGGGATGCAGCCGTACTGCCAGTATTACGGGGAGCGGATGGACGACATGGAAGCCTGCGACCAGTGGGAACCGAACAACTAGCTCCCGTCCCCTACAGCGACGCCAGCGTGTTCTCGACTCGATCCCAGTGGCTCCCTTTCCAGAAGCACTGGCTACAGACCGTACACTGCCAGACGCGCTCTTCGTCCGGGGGCGGCGCGTACTCGGGAGTGTCGTCCTCGACTCGTTCGAGACGACCGTTACACCGGCCGCACCGCTCCGGCACGTCCGTGAGCGCGAGGTCGACGCCCGCCGCGTCTAGTTCGCACAACTGTTTCTCGACGGCCGTCTCGCGAAGCAGGAGGGAGTCGCCGGCGCGTTCCGCAAGCGTGACATCGCGAGTGACGAGCGTTCGCTCCTCCGCCCGGGCAAGCGCGAGTAACCGGTCGTCGCACTCGATACCGCGGTCGAGAGCGTAGGCCGTATCGTGTCCGCACATCCGGAGATAGGACCTGAGACCGCCACACATCACGTCGAGAGCGAGTCGCATAGTTGATCGGATCCGGCGTCGCGTCAGTCCAGGAACTCGCGCAGACCGTCCGCATCGCGTGCGTTGAGCACGTCCCCAGGTTCGGCCCATCCGCGACGGGCGGTGTGGACGCCGTAGCGGACCAGGCCGAACTCGCCGGGACTGTGGGCGTCCGTGCTGACCGCGACAGTCGCGCCGGCGTCGACAGCCTGCTTGACCGCGGCGTCCCACAGGTCGAGGCGCGCGGGGTTGCTGTTCACTTCGAGCGCAACGCCGTTCTCAGCGGCCGCTTCGACGACGGCGGGCACGTCGAACTCGATGCCGCTTCTGCGGTTTATCATCCGTCCGCTGGGGTGCCCGATCACGTCGACGGAGGGGTGTTCGATCGCGGCCACGATCCGGTCCGTCGCGGCCGGTTTCGCCTGGTCGAGCGCGCTGTGGGGCGACGCGACGACGAGGTCCAGGTCCGCGAGTACGTCGTCCGCGACGCTGATCCGGCCGTCCGCGTCGATGTTCGCTTCGACGCCTGCTAGCACGTCTATCTCTGCGTCCGCCGCGACGTCCCGGATCTCGGCCATCTGCTCGCGCAGTTCCTCATCTGAGAGGCCGACGCCACCGACCATCCCCGCGCCGGTGGCGTGGTCGGTGACGCAGTGGTACTCGTAGCCGCGCGCGGCGGCCGCCTCGACCATCTCGTCGACGGTGTTTGCCCCGTCGGACCAGTTCGTATGCGTGTGCAGGTCACCGCGAACGTCGCCGACGGTGACGAGGTCCGGGAGGTCACCTGCCGCCGCAACCTCTATCTCGCCGCGGTCTTCGCGGAGTTCCGGCGGTATCCAGGGGAGGCCGAGCGACTCGTACATCCCCTCCTCCGTCTCGCCGGCGACGCGTTCGCCCGCTCGCTGGTCGGAGTCGTCCTCGGTCTGGGAGATATCGAACGCCCCGTACTCGTTGAGTTTCAGGCCGCGGTCGATCGCGTAGTTCCGCAGGCGGACGTTGTGTTCCTTGCTCCCGGTAAAATACTGGAGTGCGCTTCCGAACTCCGCCGGGTCGACGACACGGAGGTCGATCCGAACGCCCTCGGCGCGGACGCTCGCCTTGATCGACCCGGCCTCGATGACCTCGCTGGCGCGGGGCCAGTCGACGAACGCGTCGACCACGCGCTGGTCGTCCTCGCTTGCGACCAACACGTCCACGTCACCGATAGTTTCCTTCCAGCGTCGGATCGACCCGGCGACCTCGCACCGGCCGGTCGCCTCGTGGTCTCTGAGAAGTTCGAGCACCTCGTCGGCGAGCGGTCGCGCGTCGCCGACCCGCTGGCGCTCGGTCGCCGACCGGGCGAAGTCGATGCCGTTCAGGATGTTCTGTTCGGTCTTCTCGCCGAATCCGCTCACCTCGCGTATCCCGACCTCGCTCGCCGCGCGTTCGAGGTCGTCGAGCGTCTGTACGCCAAGGGCCTCGTAGAGCGTTCCGACGGTTTTCGGCCCGACGCCCTCGACGCGCGTCAGTGCGTTCATCTCGACGGGGAGTTCGTCGCGTAGTTCGTCTAGTTCCTCGATGCTGCCCGTCTCCCCGTACTCGACGACCTTGTCGGCGAGGGCTTCGCCGACGCCCTCGATCTCCTGTACCGCGTCGGACCCCTCGGCGGCCAGTTCCGCGACGGGTCGCGGATGGTTTCGGATGTTCTCCGCGCCTCGCCGGTAGGCGCGGGGCTTGTACTCCACGTCTCTGGCTTCGAGCAGGTCCGCCATCTCCTCGAAGCGGGCGGCTATCTCGTCGTTTCTCATAGGTTACTCCGTCGCGTGTTGGGATCTTTCTGCCCTAACGCCTGCTTGAGGAAGTTCATCCAGCGTTTCCGGTCGGCCATCTCCTTCGTCTCCTCTTCCTGTTCGAGGTCGGTCGGCGAGAGGCTTTCGAGGGCGTTCAGCGCCCGGTCGATACCGATGATGCTCTCGACGAGTCGCTCTCCCTCTTCGTAGGATATATCCTCGTCTTCGAGGCGCTGCTTTCGCTGCAGTCGCTCGCGCCGGAGGTTCTTCTTCGCGCGGTCGACACGCTCGCGCTCGCCCGCCGGGATCGTCTCGCGGCGTTTGATCTCGAAGACGAACTCGCGGAGGTCTATCTCCTCGCCCTGGACCGCGATGCGGTCCGGAATGTCCGCGCCGACGGTCGCTCCCTCGCGGTCGACCGTCGCGAGGAGCTGTTTACGCTCGAACTCTTTCACACGTTGGCGTAGGGGCCGCGACCGGCAAAAACCTACGTTTCGGCCGTACCCAAACCCCTTTTGTCGGCCCGGACTAACCCCTCCACAATGGCGACGTGTGATCAGTGTGGTAAAGACGAAAACATGCCGTATAACTGCCGGCACTGCGGTGGGACGTACTGCGCCGACCACCGCCTGCCGGAGAATCACGGCTGTCCGGGCCTGAACGACTGGGGCGATCCGGACGGCGTCTTCGACAGCGGTTTCGACGACAGCGTGGGGGGCCAGAGCGGTGGCTCGAAAAGTATCACCGACCGACTCGGTCTGAACACCGGTGTCGGCGGCCCGATGAGCTACTTCCGGGGCAACATGACGTTCGTCTTCCTGGGGCTGATGTGGATCATGTTCGCAGCCCAGAAGATCACGGAAGCGATGCTCGGACCGGCAGTCTGGATCCGGGGTACCGAAGAGTTCGAACTCTATCGGTCGATATTCACGCTCACCTCCCAACACCCCGAGTACGTCTGGACCTGGTTCACCTCGATCCTCTCTCACGGCGGCCTCTACCACATCGCGGTCAACAGCATCGTGATCTACTTCTTCGGCCAGCACGTGGAGCGCTACGTCGGTTCCAGGGATTTCACCCTGCTGTTCATCGTGAGCGGCATCGCCGCCGGCATGGCTCAGGTCGGACTCGGGATCGTACAGAGCACGCCGACGGCGGTTCTCGGCGCGAGCGGTGCCGGTCTCGCCATCATGGGCGTGTTGACCATCCTGAACCCGGACATGCGCGTCTACCTCTACTTCCTTATCCCCGTCCCGATCTGGGTGATCACGGGCGGCTACGCGCTCATCAGCGTTCTCGGCATCGTCGGACCGAGTCTCGCCGGCGCGAACGTGGCGAACGCAGCGCACCTCGTCGGCCTGGCGATCGGCCTGACGTACGGCCAGCACGTCAAGGGCAAAGGTGTGACACAGCCGAGTCGGATGCGGTTCGGCGGCGGCGGGCCGGGGGGGCCGGGCGGTCCCGGCCGCGGCGGCGGTCGCGGCCCGTTCTGACCCACGATGACTCCAGTTCGCCCCGAGTTCGTCCCCGACGCATCGCTCTCCCGTGAGGAGATGGAAGCCCTCCAGCGCGACATCGCTGACGCCGCCGTCTTCGCGGACGACCTACCGTTCGACCCGGCGACTATCACCGAGGGGCCGCTGGCGACCGCCGGACAGGAGCCACCTGTCGTCGTCGGCGTCGACCAGGCGTTCCTCGACGAGCGCGCGGTCAGCGCCGTCGTCGCCCTCCGCGGCGGCGAGGTCATAGAGCGTGCGTACGCCGCGACGCCGCTTGAAATCCCGTACATCCCTGGTCTGCTCTCCTTCCGCGAAGGCCGGTCGATCCTCGCCGCCTTCGAGGAACTGTCCGTCACTCCCGACCTCGCGCTGTTCGACGGTAGCGGCCGGATCCACTTCCGGCAGGCCGGCCTCGCCACGCACATCGGGGTGATGCTCGACCTGCCGAGCGTCGGCGTCGCAAAGAGTCTGCTCTGTGGCACGCCGCGCGGACCACTCGACGGCCTTCCGGAGGGGACCCGTGTCGCCGTCGAGGCCGACGGGAACGTCGATGCGCCCGACGGTACGGTCGTCGGCTACGCCGTCCAGTCCCGCCAGTACGAGTCCGGAAACGCGTCGATCAATCCGCTGTACGTCAGCCCGGGACACCGGGTCAGCGCCGAAACGGCCGCCGACTTCGTCGAAGGGGTTGGCGGCGAGTACAAACTTCCGGAACCGACGCGACTGGCCGACAAGTACGCCGACGAGGTCAAAGACGAGGTTCGGTGAGCGGTCAGCAATGTGCTGCGTCGAGGGGGACGGAACGGGACCGGGAGCGGCCACGCGAACGGCACTGTCGCGAACAACCGGGCCGAGCGCCACAGAAACCGCCTAGTTTTACTGTTTTCCGATAGACACTCCGTCCATGGCAAGCGAGGACGTAGACGAGTCCGACGCAGTCGTCGACGAGTCCATCACGCGGGAGGAAACCGTGCTCATCACCGGGTGTTCGTCCGGAATCGGACGGGCAACGGCGAAGGTCTTTCTGGACGAGGGTTGGCGAGTGTACGCCACGTCGCGAGACATCACGGACGTGACGGACCTGGCCGAGGCCGGGTGCCAGACGGCCGCCCTCGACGTGACCGACGACGACCAGATAGCGGCCGTCGTCGAGGAGATAATAGACGACTGGGGTCGCATCGACTGTCTGGTGAACAACGCCGGATACGCACAGATGGGGCCGGTCGAGGACGTCTCGGTCGAGGACGTTCACAGCCAGTTCGACGTGAACGTGTACGGCCCGCACCGGCTTGCCCGGCAGGTGCTCCCCCACATGCGAGAGCAAGGCGACGGCACCATCGTCAACCTCTCCAGCCTCGCCGGCCGCGTCTCGTACCCCGGAAACGGCGTCTACTGCGGGTCGAAGTTCGCACTGGAGGCGATGAGTGACGCGCTCCGAGCCGAGGTATCGTCATTCGACGTCGACGTAGTGCTTGTCGAACCCGGTCCGGTCGAGACGAACTTCTCCAAACGCGTCGAGGACGAAGTGGACACACTGGATCGAACCAGCGCGTACGACTCCCTCTATCGGATCCTCGACGACACGGCGGCGATCGGCGGCGGCGGCCCGGCAGCGGTGCCGCCGCGGCGCGTCGCGGAAGTGATCCTCAACGCCGCGAGCTCGACCGAACCGGCGGCGCGGTACCCTGTCGGGCCGTTCGCGAACTTCTTCGCGTACGCCGGCGTCTTGCCGGCCAAGTGGCGCGACGCCGCGTACCGCCTCGTTTCGAAACTGGCCGGAGTGCGGTCGTGAGCGGGGGCGGCGACCGACCCGCGATCCGCGGACGCGACGGTCTGGCGACGACGGAGGCTCGCGACCTCGCTCTCGACTGCGTCGAGGCGGGAATCGAGGCGGGCCACCCCGCCACCGTCGTCAGCGACGCGGTTTCGCTGGACGGCGACGCGCTACGGGTCGCCGACGAAACGTACGACATCGGCGAGTACGACGAAGTGGTCGTTCTCGGCGGCGGCAACGCCGCTGCGCACGTCGCGGCGGCGCTCGAAACGACACTCGGCGACCGCATCGACCGCGGCGTCGTCGTGACGGACGACCCGACTGGGACCGAGTCCGTGACGGTCCGCGAGGGCGACCATCCCGTCCCGAGCGAACGCGGCGTGGAGGCCGCACGAGAAGTGTGTGCGCTGGCCGACGAGGCCGACGAGGCGACGTTCGTTCTGGTCGCCGTCACCGGCGGCGGCAGTGCGCTCCTGCCCGCGCCCGCCGAAGCCGTCTCGCTGGCGGACCTCCGGTCCGTCACCGACGCGTTGCTCGACAGCGGCGCGACGATCAGCGAGATAAACGCCGTCCGCAAGCACATCTCGCAGATCAAGGGCGGCCAGTTGGCCCGCCGCGCCGCCCCGGCGACTGTCGTGTCGCTGATCTTGAGCGACGTGGTCGGCGACGACTCGAGCGTCGTCGCGAGCGGCCCGACCTCGCCCGACGGATCCACGTTCGAGGAGGCGCTGTCCGTGCTGGCGCGTTACGACGTCGACGCTCCGACGGCGGTCACCTCCCGCCTGGAACGCGGAGCGGCGGGCGACACCGCCGAGACGCCCGGCCCTGACGACCCGCTGTTCGCCGGCGTGACGAACCACGGTATCGCGGACGGGACGACGGTGCTCGACGCGGCCCGCGACGCCGCGAGAGAGCGTGGCTACGGGGCGCTCGTTCTCTCCTCCCGGGTCCGCGGCGAGGCCAGAGAGGCGGCAAAGACCCACGTCGCTATCGCGGAGGAGGCGCTGGCGACCGGCGATCCCGTCGAACCGCCGGCCGCGATCCTCTCTGGCGGCGAAACCACGGTGACGGTCCGGGGTGACGGCGAGGGCGGTCCGAACCAGGAGTTCGCCGTCAGCGCGGCGCTGGAACTCGACAGTGTCGCGACTGCCCAGAGCGAGAGCGGAATCGCTGTCGCCGCAGTCGACACCGACGGGAGCGACGGGGCGACGGATGCGGCCGGCGCGCTCGTCGACGAGGCGACGGTTGAGGACGCGGCGTCCGCGCGGGCGGCCCTCGCCGGGAACGACGCCTATCCGTATCTCGATGCCCGCGATGCGCTTCTCGTGACGGGGGCGACCGGGACGAACCTGAACGACCTGCGGGTGCTGGTCGTCGAGTAACTGGTCGTTCTACCGGCCCACTGCTAGTCCAGGCAGGCCGCGACGATACGCAGCATCTCCTCTCCGCGAACTTCGTCCGCGAACAGCGGAACGCGCTTGATGTCGTGGCCGCGGAACACGTCCTGTGCCGAGGCGAGCGCGTCCTGTTGAACGTCCCAGCGGCGCTGGCAGAACTCGCAGGAGTCGAGGTCCGGCGAGACGAACTGCGCGGCGTCCACCTCGCTCGTCACGTCAGCGAGGTCTTCCATCACCTTGTTGACGACGACGGTTCCGACGGGGATCTGGAACTCGTCTAACTGTGCCAGCAGGCGCTCGGACTCGAAGACGCTCATCTCCTCCGGAACCATCACGACGCGGAAATCGGTCTGCTCCGGGTCCCGAAGCGTCGCGCGCAGTCGTTCGATCCGCTCCGATAGCTTTCGGAGGTCGTCCACGCCGTTCTCGACGTCTTCCTCCTCGACGCCGCCAGCGCCGAACATTCCCTTGACGCCGTCCATCATCCCGCCCAGACGTTCGCGGAGCGAGAGCATCCGGCCGACCATCGTGTCCATCACCTCGGGCAGTTCGAGCAGTCGGAGCGTGTGGCCCGTCGGCGCGGTGTCGACCACGACGCGGTCGAAGCGCTCGTCGTCCAGATACTCGATAAGGGTCTGCATCGCCGCCGCCTCGTCCGCGCCGGGCATTGCGCCGCCCATCAGCGACTCCATCGGGCCGCCCTCTCCGCCCAGCATCTCGCCCAGTCCGCCCAGCGGTTGGTCCCCTCCCGCGCCGCCGGCGAACGCCGCGGTTCCGTCCTCGATGGCGGTGTCGGGGTCTATCTCCGCGGCGTACAGCGGCACGTCGTCGCGGATCCGCGCCGGTCGAGACGGGACATCGGCCTCGTAGGTGTCCGAAAGCGAGTGCGCGGGATCCGTCGAGACGACGAGCGTCGTCGTACCGCCGCGAGCGCTCGCCAGCGCCGTCGCCGCGGCCATCGTGGTCTTCCCGACGCCCCCCTTACCGCCGTACAGTACGTAGTCGGCGTCCGGGTCGAGCGTCCTGGCGGTCGCGTCCTCGCGTTCGCGGACGTCGCCGCCCTCCTCCTCGACGTCGTCGACGGGCTCCACGTCGATAGAACTCATACCGGGCGGTAGCCGTCGAACGCTTGTGTACTTCCCGGTTACTCGTCCAGGTCCGACTCCCGCTTTACCGTCGGCCCGCCGGACCCGGAGAGCGGGTTCTCGTCGTCGCTCTCTTCCAGCAACTGCTGGAACTGTTCGTCCAGGTCGTTCTCTGGCTCGTCCTCATCGACGCTCTCGGCCGCTGTCTCGTCGGTCCGAGCCTCCACGTCGTCGAGGCGATTGCCCAGCGCGGACACTTCTGTGTCGAGTTCGAGCAGCGTCTTCTCCATGCGGTCGAGTTGCTCCGGGTCGATGGCGTCCGACTCGCCGCCTCCCGTTTCCGCGGCCGGTTCCAACTCGTCGAGTCGGTCGTCGAGCGCCGTAACCTCCTCCGCGACGCGCTCGACGGTCGGGGCCAGCGAGGCCACGCTCCGCTCGTCGTCCGCGTTGCCGACGCGGTCCTCGACCGCGACAACCCTCTCCTCGACGGTGGCGACGGTCTCTTCCAGTGCGGCGATCCGGTCGGTCAGGTCCCCGACGCGGTCCGCCGTCTCGTCTACGCGCCCGGACACGCCGTCAACGTCGCCAGAGAGGTCATCCACGGCGTCCGTCACCGTGTCGACGTCACCTGAGAGTTCGTCCACGTCGCCGCTCACTTCGCCCACGGCATCTGTCACCTCGGCCACGTCGCCGGAGAGGTCGTCCACGCGACCGGAGACGGTGTCCATCCGCTCGGAAACCTCGCTCGCAGTGTCGGACACGCCGTCTACGCGTTCGGCGGTAGCGTCGACGCGCTCGGTCGTCTCGTCGACGGTGTCCGCGACCGTGTCGACCTCGTTCCGGACCGCCGCGGTTTCGTCGGCGACGGTTTCGCGCACGTCGTCTACCGCCCCGTCGAGCGTCGCCAGTCGGGTCTCCGCCTCCGCGACCGCGGATTCGACCTCTCCGAAGCGGTCGTCGAGCGCGGAGAGTTCGGCCTCGACGGCAGAGAGGCGGTCATCGAGCGCGTCATCGCCGGTGCCGTCGCTTTCGGATTCCCCGACGGCCGCGACCTCGTCGGCCAGTCCGTCGAGTCGGTCCTCTATCGCGGCGAGACGGTCTGCATCGGCCGTGTCGACGTCGGCAACTTCCTCGCTGACCTCGTCGACACGCGCGTTCAGGTCGTCAATACGCTCTCCCAGCGCAGTCGCGTCGGGCACTGAATCGGACAGCGACGCCAGTTCCGTCTCCACGTCGGCGACCCTGTCGGCGGTGTCGTCCGCGGTCGTCAGGCGCTCGTCGACATCGTCGAATCGGGCATCCATCTCGCCGAGTCGCCCGTTGATCTCGTCGTACTGGCTTTCCACATCACCGAGTCGTCCGTCAATTTCGTCGAACCGCCTCTCCGCCTCGTCGAACCGCTGTTCAAATCCGTCGAAGCGCTCGCGTAACGCGTCGAATCCGTCGTCGACGTCGGCGAGGCGGTCGGACAGGTCGTCCATGCGCTCGACGTCCGCCGCCACGTCGTCGACCCGTGACATCTCGGCTTCGAGGTCGTCGATCCGGTCCGCCACGTCGTCGAAGTCCGCGGTGCTCGCCGACAGCTCGTCGACCGCCGACCGAACCGCGTCGAGCGATTCGTCGGTCTCTGCGGCGTCGGACGCGGCCGCCTCCGCGTCGGCGATGCGGGTTTCCAGTTCGTCGATCCGGTCGGCCTCAGCAACGTCTCCCAGTCGACCGTGCGTCCGGTACGCGAGGCCGAGACCGGCCAGACCGACGAGGAGAACGAGCGCCAGAAGCGCCACTACGATCGGGTCAGGCATCGGATACAACCAGCGAGGACGGGGGCTTAAGCGTTGTCACGGTGACGGCTTGGATGTCAACTATTCCCAACCGGTGCGGCCCGGACTGATAATATAAACGACGAGGTACGTGCCGGCCGCTCTTTCGTGTGATGGCTGAGACCGTCCACGCCGACGCACTTGCAGACACCGTCACCGAATTCCTGAGCGCACTGGTCGACGGTACGGACCTGCTCCGGACCGCGGCCGAAACGTACGGCACCGACCCGGCGGCGTTCGACCGGGCGGTCGATCGCCTGTGTCGCCTGGAGTCGCGGTGCGACGAACTCGTGGCCGACATCAGGCGGTCCGTCACAGACGAGATGCCGCCGTCGTTCGCCCGACCCTACCTGTTCTCCGGTGGCCTCGTGGAGGTAGTCGTCGCGGCGGACCGCGTCGTCTCCACGGCCGAGACGGTCGCGAAGGAACTGTCGGCGATGCGGCCCGACCTCGACGACGCCGTCCTCGCGGGCCTCCGGCAGATGTCGTGGCAGGCACACGACGCCACGCGGCACCTCGCCGCGGTGTTCGAGGGGTCCGTCTTCGACGAACCCGACGAGACGGAGTTCGAGAAAAACTCGGTCGCTGACGTTGAAGACACGCTCTCCGCCGTCCGGCGGTTGGAACGCGACTGCGACGCGACCAAGTACGATCTGATCCGGCGGGCGTTCGACGGCGGGACCACGGCCGAAGCGCTAGCGGTCCGCGAACTCGTCGTGACGATGGACGAGGTCGCTAACGCGGCCGAGGACGCCGCCGACAACCTTGCCTCTCTCCGCGCAAAGGCAGTCTAATCGGAGCGACCCTCTCAAAGGGCCGTTCGAACTGTGTACCGGTATTCGCCGACGCCGGGTCGGCGAACTACCGAACTGGTTTCCAGCAGTTCCTCTCAGTCGAAGTACTCGGCGAGTCGCTCCGCGGCCGCCTCGACGTGTGGCGTGACCAGCGCGAAGCGGATCCACTCCTCGCGGCGCGTGCCGAACGTCTCACCGGGCATCCCCGCCACACCCGCCTCGTCTATCAGGCGTTTCACGTTGTCGACCGTTCCGGGGAAGCCGTCGAACCGAGCCATGACGTAGAACGCACCGTCCGGACGGGTGTAGTCGGCACCCGCCTCGTCGAGCGCCGCGGTGAACGTCCCTATCCGTCCTTCGAGCGTGCGGCGGTTCTCGGCGTAGTACTCCGCGGGGGTTTCCCGGAGGGCGTGGAGGACGGCGTACTGAGCGGGACGACTCCCGGCGACGTTGACAAGCATGTGCCGTCCCTTGGCCCGATCGACCATATCGTGCGGGAACACGGCGTAACCGACCCGGAACCCGGTGATCGCCATCGACTTCGAGAAGGCGTTAGTGACGATGCGGCGGTCGGAGTCGTAATCGAGCGCCGTGGTGAACTCGCCCGAGTAGTCGAAGTGGTCGTACACCTCGTCACTGATCAGCGTCGCGTCGACCGCCTCGGCGATGTCGACGAGTTCGCCCATCGTCTCGGCGTCGTAGACGCTCCCAGTCGGGTTGTTCGGCGAGTTGACCAGGATCATCGCCGTCTCCTCGCCCGCCCGTTCGCGCACGGCCTCGGGGTCGAGGGTGCCGTCCTCGTCCGCCGGCACGTACGTCGCGTCCCCGCCGAGCATCGTCGTCTTGCCGGGGTAGTACGGGTACACCGGGTCCGTGAGCAGGACTTCGTCCCCGTCCGCGACTTCGAGCGCGGCGGCCATCGCGAGGTAGTTGGCCTCGCCCGCGCCGTTGGTGATGACCACCTGTTCCACGTCGACGTTCCGCCTGGCGGCGACCTCCTCTCGCAACTCCCGCAGGCCTTCGCTCGGCGGGTACTGGAACCGGTCGCCGCTCAGGTCGGCGTACTCGTGCAGGCCCTCGCGGAGCGCCGCGGGCGGCTCCCAGTCGGGATTCCCGCTCACCATGTCGATGACGTCGGCGGCCGCGGCATCGCCCGCGGCCGTCCACGTCCGGTCGCTCGCCTCCGCGTCCGCGGCGTACTGCATGATGTGGAAAAACAGCGGCGTTTCGTACTCCATAGCGATCATGCCACCTCCGACGGGTTCATAGTTCGATACAGGCCAAGAGGCGACAAACCGCTTGCGGAACCCCCCAGTAACGATCGCCGGAACGCATCTGAGAGACGACTGAAGTCGGTAGAATTTTTACGGTAAGCAAAACGATTATATGATATGGTATTTGATTCGATCGGCGACGCCGGCCACGAACAGGTGTCGTATTTCTCAGACCCTGAGACGGGATTACAGTGCATCATCGCCGTTCACGACACGACCCTGGGGCCGGGTCTCGGCGGGACACGGATCCTCGATTACGACACCGAGGAGGACGCGCTAACCGACGTATTGCGACTCTCGGAGGCGATGACCTACAAGGCTGCCGCCGCGGACCTCCCGCTGGGCGGCGCGAAAGCGGTGGTCATCGGCGACCCCGACGAGATAAAGACCGAGGACCTCCTCGAAGCGTACGGCCGGGCCGTCGACTGCATGGGCGGTCGCTACCTCACCTCCGTCGACGTCAACACGACGGTCGAGGACATGGACGTCGTCGCGCGAACGACGGACCACGTCGTCGGCGCGAGCGACGGTCTCGGCACCGCCTCGCCGATCACGGCACACGGCGTGTTCCACGGGATCCGTGCCTGCGCGGAACACGTCTACGGAACGGAGACGACGGCCGACCTCGACGTCGTGGTTCAGGGTCTCGGGAAAGTGGGCCGCTCGCTCGCCGAGGCGTTGCTCGAAGACGGCGCGTCGGTGACCGTCTCGGACATCGACAGCGAGAACGTCGAGGCGTTCGCGGACTCACACGACGTGGATACGGTCGCATCCGACGCGGTGTACGAACAGTCGTGTGATATCTTCGCCCCCTGTGCGATCGGTGGCGTCGTCAACGACGAGACGATCCCGCAACTCGACTGCGACATCGTCGCCGGCGCTGCGAACAACGTCCTCGCCGAACGACGACACGCGAGCGACCTCCGGGATCTGGATATCCTGTACGCCCCCGACTACGTCATCAACGCGGGCGGGCTAATCACCGTGGCCAAGGACCACTTCGGCGGCACGCGCGAGGAAGCGTACGAGGAGGCGGCCGCTATCGGCGACCGTCTGTCGGAGATGATCGAACGGGCGGAGGCGCGCGAAACGACGGTGCTCGACGCCGCCGAGGAGTACGCCGAGGAACGGATCAACGCCGTCGAGACGACGACGCCGTCGATTTCCGCCGAGTAACTGAGACACCGAGAACCCACGGTCTGGGGCCGTCCGTGGAATCTTTACCCTCCGCAGTCGACTGTCGGACCATGGGAAACGCACGGCCGGAGCGCGTCCGAGAGTACTACCGCTACGTCGACGACGAAGCGTACGAGGACCTATTCTCGCTGTTCGCGGACGACATCAGATACGACCGTCCCGGGAACGAACCGATCGAGGGGATGGAGGAGTTCCGACGGTTCTACCTCGACGAGCGAGCGCTGGAAAACGGGACCCACGACGTTCACGCTGTCGTTCCCGATGGCGATATAGTCGCCGTCCGCGGGCGGTTCGAGGGAGAACAGGGCGGGGACACCGTCGAATTCGGATTCGCGGATTTCCATCGGTTCGACGGTCAGGGGACTATCGTCGAGCGATGGACGTACACCGACCGGGACACCGTTTAACTGCCCGCCCGCCGACCACTCACGCATGAGCGAGCAGTCGATCGAGCAACGCCTGGGCGACCGCCTGCGCGAGGCCGACCACACCGTCGCGACGGCGGAGTCGTGTACGGGCGGTCTCGTCGGCGCGGCGCTGACAGCCGTCCCCGGCGCAAGCGACTACTTCGAGGGCGGAATCGTCGCGTACGCGTACGACGCGAAACGGCACTTGCTGGGCGTTTCACGCGAATCACTGGACGAACGCGGCGCGGTCAGCGGGCGGGTCGCCCGCGAGATGGCCCGCGGTGTCCGCGATAAGACCGATGCGACCTGGGGCCTCTCGACGACCGGCGTCGCCGGCCCGACCGGCGGAACCGAGGAAACTCCCGTCGGGACGGTGTACGTCGGCGTCGCCTACGCGGGTGAGTGGGGGACGGAAACCTCGTACGCCACCGCGACGCGCCACCGGTTCGACGGCGACCGCGCGGCGGTCCGCGAGTCGACCGTCGAGCAAACGCTCGCGGACCTGTCCGCGGAACTCGACGGAGCGGGCGGCAGATCCGTCGAGTAAGGGAAACGTTTGTGCCCGTCCGGTTGTGACTCTCCGGGTACCGTCATGAACAAGCGAGGACACGTACTGAACGCGATACTTCTCAGCATCGGTCTCGGCTACCTGCTCGAACCGATCGGCGACGAGCGGACGTTTATCACTATCGTCGAGGTCGGCATCCCGGTCGTACTCGGTGCGCTCTTCCCCGACGTCGACACGGCGTTCGGAAAACACCGCAAGACACTGCACAACCTCCCTGTGCTCGGCGGGTTCGTCGCCTTTCCGTACTTCTTCGGAAATCTGGAGTTCGTCTGGATCGGCATCCTCACGCACTACGTGTTAGACCTCGCAGGCAGCAAGCGCGGCATCGCCTTCTTCTACCCGTACACGAAGGAGTACGGCCTCCCGACGGGCGTCGCCGTCAGCAGCGACCACGCGGAGATAGCGACGGTGATCGTGACAGGCGTCGAACTCGTCGCTGCCGGGCTGATACTGTATCGCGTCCCCCAGGCCGGGTTAGAGCTGGGGCGACAGATAATCGGGATCTGAGAAACGGCGGCTGCGACCGTCGCGAACGGCGCTCTATCCGATGTACCGGAGGTCCTCGTCGGTCGGGACGTCCATCGACTGCTGTTGTTCCATCTCCTGGATCTTGCTGATGACTTCCTCCATCTCGTCGGCGCGCTCCTCTAACGTTTCGTAGTCGAGTTCGAATCCGAGGAGTTCTTCGAGCGTTTCGAGGACGGCCCGGGCGCTCTTCGGGTCGACGAGGTAGCCGCTCGTCTCGCCCATCAGGCAGGCGGCGTCGAACTCGCGGCGACGGCCCAGTCCGAGCAGCAGGCCGGAAACGCCGACGATACCGCCGGCGGGTTCGTCCTCTCGGAACTCGACACCGACCCCTTCGAGGTCGTCTTTCAGGTCCTCGTTGGCCGCCGCGCCGAGGACGTCGTACTCCTCGATGAGTTCGCCGGTCGGGACGCCGCCGAGCGCGAACAGTTCGGAGACGCCGAACTCGTCGGCGATGTCGAGAAACGCCGACGACAGCCGATAGTGACCGATGTTGTCCTGCGCCTGGTGGTCGCCGGTGAGTACGAGAAGGTCCCGGCCCCCGATATCGCCGTCACCATCGTCCGCCTGCGTCTCCGACGCGTTCCCGACTTCGATGGCGTGGAACTCGGCGCAGGTCAGTTCGGCGATGCCCGCCTCGTCGATGTCGACTTGCGGTGGGAAATGTTCGGAGTACACCTGCCTGACGAGCGTACTATCGAGCTCTTCGAGAAGATGCTCGGCGGCGAGTTTGCCGACGTGCCCGACGCCGGGCAGCCCTTCGACGAGTACGGGGTCCGATAGTTCGACCTCGTCGACCGTCTCGATATCGAGTTCGTCCATACGGCTTACTCGCGGGCGCGCCGCTTAAGAGCGCGTCGGTACTCGCCGTACCGGTCTTCGGGACTGAACGGCGCTGGCGCGGAGTTCACCGCGTCTGCTCCGCAGTCGGGACAGGTTTCGGAGAGCGTGTACACCGGGCGGTCGTGTTCGGTCTCCCAGGTCGAACACACCCGGATGTCGGACCTCATTCGTCGTCGGAGCGACGCTCGCGGTGGAAGCTACCCGTGCCGCCGAACTCGGACACTCTGTCGGCGGCGCGCTGTGCGCTCGCCTCTAGCTGGTCCTCGGCCGTGTTGTAGTTCGGGGCCTGAACGCGGATGCGGTACTCCGGCGCGCCGACGTAGGTGACTTCGAGGTCGACCTCGTCGGGGACCTCTCCGTTCCCTTCGGCGGCCTGGAGACTCTCCTTGATGGCGTCAACGCCGTCGCCGTCGGGACACTCGAGGTCGACGTACCCCGTCACCTTGACGTAGGGGACGGAGACGTTCTCCCGCGCCGTCTCGACTATCGCGTCCAGTTCGTCGTCGCTGAGGTCGGTCTCTTCGAGCGCCTCCTCGCCGTGGATGGCGGCCTGCTCGAAGCCCTGATAGAGGCTGCCGTGAGCTGCGAGCAGTTCGTTGGCGATAGCGCCGTACGTCTCGTCGTCGATGTCCTCGCCGAAGGCCAGTTCCATCCAGTTGTCGGCCTTCTGCTCGTTTTTCCACTCCTGTATCTTGTCGGAGTGCTGGTGGTCGTTGACGTCTTTCAGGGACAGGTCGATCTGCTGGGATTCCGTGTCGACGTCAAGCACTTTGCAGACGACGGTCTGGCCCTCTCGGACGTGGTCGCGGACGTTCTTGATCCACCCGCTTGCGACTTCGCTGATGTGGATGAGACCGCGCTTGTCCTCGTACTCCTCGAGGTCGACGAAGACACCGAAGTCTTCTATCTCGTCTATCTTGCCGACGACGAGCTCCCCGTTTTCGGGCCAGCCGCTGAACTTCATCGTGCTTCGACCGCCTCGTCAGCGTCCGACTTGCTGCTCGACTCGCGGTGCTCGACGGTGTCGACGACCTCGCCCTCGTAGTTGGCCTTCCCGCCGGTCGGCCGTGCGAGCGTGTGACCGCAGACGGCACACGACACTTCGGTCGAGGCCTTCTCGAAGACGGTCTGTTCGTTCTCGCAGTCCGGGCATCGTACGGTGTGGAAGCTTCCTGGCATGGTTTAGTCGGTAAGTTCGAGTCGTCCGGCGCGCCATCCCTCGCGGAGGTGGGCCTGGCCGCAGTCGCCGCAGCGGTACTTCAGGTCCGTCTTCTTCGTGGGCTTGTCCCCACCGGGGACTTTCGAGAACCGACCGCGGTTCCCGATCCCTTTCTCGCCTTCCTTCTGCTTCCGGTCGTCCCACTTCATACCGGTGGAACGGCCGCCTCGGACCTTCTCGACTTCGTGTTCGTTGTGTTCGTTACAGTGCGGGCAATACGTGTTGAAACGTCGAGGCATCTCCATAGATATCTACCTTACGGGCAGTTACGGAGCGTCGTTTAAAACCCGTTTGGTTCGTGTCGGCCAACGGTGCAGACGTGCGGTCACGTCGCCGTCAGGTGTCGGGCGTACAGTCGCGTTTTCACGCACTGATAGCACGATTGCGTGTGGTCTGGAGTGTGACGAATTGGAAACGCTCCTACAATTGCGCCCCTTCGAAGCGCTTAATGGGATATCCTCCGAACACGTGCGCATGAAGCGACTCATCGTGTCGGGTGACCCGGGGATCCGCAAGGACGCCATCATCGAGTACGACGGCGAGGAGCAGATCGTCTTTCAGATCAACCGGCAGGGCGAGTGGCACGGTCCCGAAGAACCGCAGATCTGGTGTATCATCGGAACCGAGGACGAGCGAGAGGCCTTCGAGACGCGCGATTACATCCCCCACTGGCTCGACGTCGAACGGATCGAATCCGAGGCGTTAGACGTCGTGAAAGCCAAAAGCGACCTCTCTGTCTGAGCCGTTCGCTCGGTCGAAACAGCGGCAACACTCTACGCTACGGAACTATCAGTGCTCTCTTGCAGTTCCGACTGGTCCACCCGGAAGATGACGACGAACGGGTACTCCTTCGCTTTCGTGATTCCCGGGTCTTCGTGGAGGTCCCGCGTCCCGTAGCGCTGGCGCTCCTCCGGGCCCATGTAGATGTACGTGACGTCGTACTTCCGGAGGAGTGCGGCGCGGTCGGCGGCGGACCCAGTGTAGATCGTCTCGACCTCCTCAACGCGCTGTCGGTACGGTTCCGCGCCGCGATAGCCGACCTCGTGGTTCCAGCCGGCGACGGTCGGCAGTCCGGTGAGACTCGACGCGGGGTTCGCCCACTCGTAGATGGACGTGCCCGGCGCAGAGACGATGTGGGGCTGACCCTCCCGCTCGTCGAGCCACGCGATGGCGGCCGCTTCTTTCGCGTGGTGGTCGGCGACGTACGCCGTTCCGTCCAGCGTGGGGTCTTCGGTGCCGCTCTCGAACTGGGTATCGACGACGAAGCCGCTGTACAGCGACAGCGACACCAGCAGGACGACGGCGAGCAGCGACGCCGTCGCGCCGCCGGCCGTCACCTCGACGGTCGGGCTGCCGCCGTCTGACGATTTTTCTGCCGCTCCGCCGGCCGAGCGGCCCGCGCTCGGAACGGCCGTCGCCGCACGGTGCCACAGAGCCCGGATCGCCGCGACCAAGGGTGCCCGTTCGGCGAGCATGACGCCCGCAGCGGTCCCCCAGAGTATCCACACCTGTATGTAGATCTTGAACACAGTGTTCAGCCGACCGGGCCCGGCCTCCTCGACAACGTAGACGAACTCGACGAGCGTCGCCAGACCCAGTGCGCCGACGAGCAGGGCCGTCTCGTATCCGACGTCGCTCTCGGTTCGAAGCAGTATCCAGGCGACCAGCAAGACCGGACCGAACAGCGCCACGGCGGTCAGTTCGTACGGAGCCGTGACGAGAAAGAGGACGGCGACGGTCACCGCAAACAGCGTCGGTAACCGGTCCTCGATGCCGTCACGGGCGAGCAGGTACGTCACGGTGACTGCGAGAAACGCCCCGTGGACGACCAACAGGCCCGCCGCGTTGCTCCGGTTCTCTGGGAGGAAGCCGACGCTCCGACCGCTCGCGGTCCCCGTGAAAAACGGAAGCGCGAACAGCACGCCCAGCGCCGTGACGGCGGCGGCCGCGGCGACGGCCGTTCCGACGCGGACCCCCTCGGAGCGGAGCGGGGAACCCCCGCGGAGCCGGTCGACCGCCGCCTCGGCGCGCCGGGGGAGTAGCGACGCCGGGTCGGCCGGCGCGAACGTCAGCGCTATCCACGTCAGGCCGCCCACTGCGGGGAAGCTCCACGTGTTGATGACGGCGAGTAGACCGCCGAACGCGGGCACGGCGAGAAAGACCAGCGCGCGGCGACGGCGTTTCTCCGCGGCCGGGGTGAGCCAGTACTGGAACAAAAGCGCCGCGATCAGCAACAGGAACGGCGTGCTGACCATGTGCGCGTGGAGGTCGCCGTTGCGGAAGGCGAAGAAGGGGAACTCGTTGATGAAATGCCACTGGTCGCCATCGACGACCCGCCGGTCGATGATCCGACTGGCCGTCCAGTAGTAGAACGAATCCGGGCCGGCGGCGACGCTCGGGCGCTGGGCGACCTCTAGACTGGCGACCGAGGCGAGCAGCTCTCCGGCCGCTCCCGGTAGTTTCCACACCAGCAGTCGGAGTGGCGTCGAGAGATTACTCGCCACCGCGACGAAGACGACGGCGAACGCACCGGCGGTCCGGGGCGAGCGTTCGCGTGCAGCCGCGATGGCGCGTGCGAGTCCGTAGACGGTCGCCGCGAGCGTCCCGTAGACGCCGGCGAGCGCGAGGTTGTACGCGTACCGCGCGGGCGTCGCCGTTAGTTCCGTCAGTAGCGCGGCGAGCATGTGGCCGCCGTAGTAGTATTTCACCGGTTCGCCGGCGAACCACATGTCCTCCGGCGGGAGCGCGCTCGACCGGAGGAGCGACTTCAGCAGTCCGAAGTCGAGGAACTTCTCGCCGCCGCCGGGTTCGATGACCGGGTTGACCCCCCGGAGAGCGACGAGGAGGCCGAAAGCCAGGGTGAAAACGACGACTATCTCCCCGTACACCCCCCAGTTTACAGTGACACCCCGGTGCAATGCCACCGCGGAGCCGACCCCGATGACGAGAATCCCGGCGGCCAGCGCGACCGGCCCGAACGTGACGTGTCCGACCCAGTAGCCGACCACGCCGAGGAGCGCCAGGGCGAACGGGAGAGCGATTCCCGCGCCTCGGTCGGCAAACCGGTCGAACACGAGCGCGGCGACCGGGAGCGCGAGCGCGCCGAGGCCGAGGAACGCGACGTACCAGCGAGCGATGTATCCGGTCTCTAGACGGAGGAAGTAGCGGGCGACGCGCTCGTCCGGCCACGCGCCGGTCAGTCCGGCGATAAGCGCGACGACGGCCAGCCCGACGAGCGCCGGCTGGAGGTGCCGTACCCAGTCGTCGAGCGCGTCCGTTCGCGCGGCCACGCCGGCACAGAGCGCGAGCACGCCGACGGCGGCGACGAACGCCGGCCACGCCAGAAGCGACAGGCCGAACCAGTAACAGAGCGCCGCCACGGCGACTGCACTCAGCGCCAGACCGGTTGCTTCGTCGTTCGACAGTCGCCGGTACAGCGCGACGAACGGACGCCCGACGGCGACGCCGAGGGCGACATAAACCGCAATCCACGAGAGGACCGCGACGTACTGCATCACTCCGGAGAATGTAGGCCTCCGTGTAAACCCTTTCTCTTAGTGGTCGGGCCCGTGCCGATAACCGTACTCGCCGTCTGTCAGCGGGTGGTCTGTTCCGAACAGCGCCGGCCGAGTTCATCCGACCGGGCGGACACGTTCGGACAAGCGCTACTCCCGGTCGGAAACAGCCTCGACGACTGCGTCGGTCTCTGTGACGGACGCGAACTCCCCTTGCAAATGCGCGAGGGCGGTGCGATGCACTGTTTCCGGGTCGAACCGCTCGCCGTCGAGCGTCCGCCCGAACGAGGCCGTCGCGTCACGCACGAGGTATACGTCGAACCCGCGGTTCTCCGCCATGCGCGTCGTCGTTGATACGCAGTGGTCTGTCGTCAGCCCGCAGACGACGAGCGTTTCGTACCCCCGCTCGCGTAGCCACGATTCCAGACCTGTATCGACGAACGCGCCGTTGACCCGTTTGACGAACTCGACCTCGCCGTCGCGCCGTTCGAGTCCTCGCTTGAACCGGAACCCGGGTTCGTCACTGCGGAGCGGTGACGTCGGTTCCGCGGAATCGTGGCGGACGTGTACGACGGGGAGTCCGCGCTCGCGCCACGTCTCAAGTAACCGGGCGGCATTTCCTTCGGCGTCCGGATTGTTGCGCGTCCCCCACTGCGAGTCGTCGAACCCCCGCTGGAAATCAACGAGGAGGAGAACCGGTTGCTCACTGGTCCCGAACATCAGTGGTCGCCCCCGGGAAGCGTTGCGGCTTCAGACTGCCGAGCAGGGTCGAGCAACAACTCCGACTTCGGATGTTCGCGGGTGACGTCGATAGGACACTCGTCCGGTGCCTGGTCCGAGTCCTCTGACAGCATATACTGGGGCCATTCGCGGTCCCCTTCCACGCCCCAGTCGCCGAGATCGGCGTGCGGACAGACGCCGTCGTACTCTTCGAGACGGCCCTGGATCACGTCTCTGGCGTGTCGCCCCGCCTCCGTCTCTGGGGTTACGTTCAGCTGTTCGAACAGCGCTCGCGGCTGAAAGGTGATCTCCAGCCCGACCGGACAGTACCGGCTGTTTCGCTTCTCGTAGAACGGCGCTCGGCAGGTCGGAAACATCGGCTCGCCGCCGAAGCAGAACTCCCAGTACGGGTCGTCGGGGTCAGTCGTGATATCTTCTGGCCACGGTTCCGGGTCGTGAACGTGGAGAAACTGCAGGATGTGCCACAGCCGCTCGTGATACTTCGCCTCCCGGAGTTCCCGTTCAGGTGGCCTGAAAAACGCGACCAGCGACGCACGGTCGCTGTGGTCCTGATAGGTATCGAGATAATCGAGCAGCGTCCGCCCCAGACCGAGCAGCGCGTCCTTGTGAGTCGTCGAGGGGACTGCGGTGTACAGCGGGTCTCCGTTTTCGACTGATTCGACCCCGAAAAAGCAGGGAAACGGCGAACCGTTCCGCTCGCCCAACAGCCCGTCCCGGAACGAGTTCCAGTGGTCGGCGACCCAATCGGGAGCGTCGCCGGTGTCGACGCGCTCCGCAACGGTTGCCTGGTCCTGTAGGCTACCGACTATCTGGCCCGTCATAGTTGCCTGAAGGTGCTCTACTCGCATTTATCCGTCGGTTTTGACAGTTACGCGCTACAGGGGACGAACGTCGTCGCCGACGCGAACCCGGCCGCCGTCGATGATCCGACACCGCAGTCCACCGCGGTGAACGAGCGCCTCGCGGACGCCCTGTGTTTCGAGGCGGCGCTCCAGATACGAGCACGGTTCGCACAGCTCTGTCCCGACGCACACCGCCTCGCCGACGCGGAACCTGCGGTCTACGAAGTGGTTGAGCCGAACGCCTTCGGTGGTAATATTTCGCCGGTGCACTCCCGCTTCGAGTTCGATCCCGTAGTCGCGCTCGACGGCGGCGAGAGCCTCGTGTTCGATGAGCGTCAGGTCGCTTCCCGACCGTTCGGCGAACGTGCCTTCTTCGACGAAATATCGGTCGCCTCGGAGGCCGGCGTCGGCGACAGCCTCCGCTCGCCCGTGCGACTCCGGTTCGGCCCCTTGCTCTGGCGCAGTGTGAATCGACTGAACTCGACCACTCATACCAGTGATCGGTACGGGTCGATCTTATATCTGACCGTGAAAGGAGGCGTCGTCCGAACGGTACGCTACGGTAGCCACTGACAGTCGATGGAGATCTGATCGCACGACGGCTGGGCGATCAGTGTATGAATCGTTTCAGTTGTTGCTACCCTGTCTGTGCTCCCGCCGCAGACCGTCGAGGACGTACTCCGCGGAGGTGCGCGTCGTCGCGAGCGGCGTGTCGTGGACGTCGCAGATCCGTAGCAACGCAGTGATATCCGGCTCGTGAGGTTGCGCGGTCAGCGGGTCTCGCAGAAAGATGATCGCGTCGATGCGTCCCTCAGCAACCTCGGCACCGATCATCATATCGCCCCCGAGCGGACCCGACGCCTTCCGTTCGACGTCGAGGCCCGTTTCCTCGATCACACGCTTGCCGGTCGTCCCGGTGGCGATCAGTTCGAACGATTCCAGCGTCTCGTCGTACTCAGTCGCCAGGTCGATGAGTTCCGGTTTCTCGTCGTCGTGTGCGATGAGCGCAACGCGTGTCATACTGTCACAGTCGTTCGGGCGATAGATAGGCGTTCGGTGCTGGGCGTTTACCGAATCATTTTACTCATCCCGGCCGCCTCATGCTGGTAGATGCCTCCGTCCCTCGGCGTTGTCGTGCCGGCCTACCGCCCCGACATCGACGTCCTGCGGTCGTACGTCCGGGCGCTCGACGAGCGCCTCGACCCGGAGGTGCTCCGCGTCGAACTCGACGACCCCGACGCCGGAGTCCGGGACGCACTGACGGACCTTCCGGCGACGGTCAACGCCGTCGCTACGCGCCGGGGGAAAGGCGGCGCGATCACGTTCGGGTTCGAGCGCCTGAACACCGACATCCTCGCGTTCGCCGATGCGGACGGCAGCACGCCGGCGACCTCTGTCGCCGATGTGGTCGAACCGCTTCGCGCGGGCGACGCCTCCCTTTCCGTCGGCTCCCGTCGCCATCCCGACGCCGACGTGCGCGGCCACCAGACGTTCGCGCGCCGCCGACTCGGCGACGTGTTCGCCTGGGTCGCCCGGCGGCTCCTCGCCGCCGACCTCTACGACTTCCAGTGCGGGGCGAAGGCCATCACGCGCGACGCCTGGCGGGACGTCCGAAGCCATCTGTACGAACCGGGCTTCGCCTGGGACGTAGAACTGATCGCGATGACCGCCGCCTTCGACCACCGCATCGTCGAGGTGCCGGTCACCTGGGAGGACATGCCCAACTCGACAGTCTCGCCCGTCGGAACCGCGCTCGAACTCGGCCGCGCGCTCTTTCGCGCCCGCCACCGCGCCCGCCGCGTTCGGGGCGATAGCTTCCACGCCGCCATCGCACGCACGGTCGACGACCCTATCGCGCTCGTCGACCGGTTCTCGCCCGATAACGAGTGATCCCATGATCGATGCCATCCGCCCTCGCCTGCGTGCGCTCCGCTCGGGGGTCCGCTTCGGCCAGTTCGTGTCTGTCGGCGCGTTCGGAGCGGTCTGTGACAACGTCGTCCTCGGAACGCTACTCCATTTCGGTGTCGCGCCGGAACTGGCCAAACTCGCCGGCGCGGAGACGGCGATCGTTCTCATGTTTCTCGTCAACGAACACTGGACGTTCGCAGACCAGGGAGCGCCCGGTGTCGCGTCTTTCGTCCGCCGGTTCCTCACGTCTAATCTCGTCCGCGCCGGCGGCGTCGTCGTCGCCACCGCCGTCTTCTCGCAGCTATATCGGCGTATCGACGTGTCTATCGGGGTCGCAGGGGTCGAACTCTGGTTCCTCGTGGCTAACCTGTTCGGCATCGCCGCGGGCCTGCTGGTCAACTACGTCGCGGAGAGTCTCTTCACGTGGCAGGTTCGTGAGGGGGAAAGGTAGAAACTCCCACACGGCGACCGAATCACAACCCTTAACTAGCGAACCGCGTTACGAGAATGTAGCGGGATGGGATAGCCAGGAGATTCCGGCGGGCTCATAACCCGCAGACCGGTAGTTCAAATCTACCTCCCGCTACTTTTCCAGAATTCAACTCTCAAGCGAGGCGTTTAATCGCCGAGCGACCGCTGAATTCTGGAAAATGCGACGAGTAGATTTGAAGCAGGGAGTGGAGCAGCGGAACGACCGAGGTTCAAATCTACCTCCCGCTACTTCTTGTGACTTCACACCTCCAGCGAGGCGTTTCATCGTCGAGCGTCTCGTGAAGTCACGGAGGCAACGGGCTTTTATCAACTACTGGTGATTACGAAGTATGGCTTCCGGACCTCCGTACCCCGTCTGGCTTTTCGGACTCGGGGTTGTGACGGCCGCTGTCGGACTCGTCTATCTGTTATACATGGGTCTCCGTCAGGACCACGTAACGGGCGACTATCACTTCACGTGGGGCATCGGGGTCGTCTCTTTGTTCCTCCTGGGGTTCGCGCCCGGTCTCGTCGGCATTGGACTGTACGCGACTATCGAACGGGACTTTCCGATCCACTACCTGTTCATGTCGGTGCTCCTCGCAGTCCTCGTCGTCGCTGTGCTCGGATACAGCGTCTCCACTGCGTCGACGGCCACAGTCGGACTGTTGTGAGGCTGCCGGCGCGGTCGGAGCGTTGACACCGGGTCTTCAGACACGAAAACCGCCGCTACCGTTCCGCTCCGCCGCGTCAATTCGCTTCGACGCCCAGACGCTCGATGAGCGCGGTTCCCGCCGCGTGCGAGGACTCGGGCCCGCGGCCGGTGATCAGGTCGCCGTCGTGGGTGACGCTCTCCTCGGCGTCGAGTTCGGCGTCCCAGTTCGCGCCGGCGGCTTTCACCTCGTCCTCGACCCAGTAGGGCAGTTTGCGCCCGTCGGGCATGTTGTCGTGTTCGTCGACGATGTCTTTCTCCCAGTCGTTCGGGAACCCAGTGACGTCGCGGCCCTCGACGAGGAAGTCACCGTCGCTGTCGCGCGTGAACGCGAGGATGGCGACGGCGTGACAGACGACCAGCGCGACGCCGTCATCTCTCTCGACGGTTTCGCGTAGCAGCGCGCGGGCGTGTCGGTCCTGGTTCACGTCCCACACAGCGCCGTGTCCGCCGGGGAACACGACTGCGTCGTACATGTCCGCGCTCGCGGTGGCGAGCGGCTTCGGATTCGCCATCCGGTCGTCGTTGTGAACGTCCATGACCTCCTCGACGGTGTCCTCGCCGACGGTGTCCGGGTCGATCGACCGGTCGTCGACGACCGGTTTCCCGCCGCTCGGCGTGGCAACGTCGATGTCGACGTCCCGGTCCGATAGCATCGAAAACGGCGTCGCGCATTCTTCCCCCCAGTACCCCTCCTGACTGACGACAAACAGTACCGATGTCATCGGGTGTACTACCACGGAGAAGCGAATAAGTCCCACGCAGGTTCGAACGGATTGTCGGCTTCTTCCGGTCCTAACTGTCCCCGTTGCCGTCGACGATGACGACTTCGCCGTCCTGCACCTCGACGTTTATCAGCGTCTTCACGTGGTGGTCGGTGTCGTCGAGTTTGTTCGGCCCGGCCTTCTTGATGACGGCGACCGTGTCGACGACGTCCGCGCCGATATCCTCCAGCGAGGTGAGGATAGCGTTTAGCGTGCCGCCCGTACTGAGAACGTCGTCGAGAACGAGAACGCGGTCGCCCTCGTCGACGTCGTTGATGTACATCTCGCTATCGCTGTACCCGGTTTCCTGAAACAGCGCCACTTCGCCGTCCAGGCCGTACTGGCGCTTGCGAATGACGACGAGTGGGATGTCCGTCATCAGCGACACCGCTGTGCTGATGTGGATCCCCATCGCCGCGGGGGTGACGATCTTGTCTACGTCTTCCAGATCGGCCTTCCGAATGAGTTTGATGACGATCTCCCGCAGTAGCCCGGGTTCGAGCATCGGGACCCCATCGCTGATGGGGTGAACGAAGTAGTGATATCCGTCTTTTTCGATGATCGGCGCATCGAGCAGGGACCGCCGTAACTGATCCATATCGGGGCTACTCGGCCACCCAGTAAAAAATACTGGATGTTGTCTTCACAGAATCCGGTGAAACATCACTTCCCATACCAGTCCGTGAGTTCGTAATTTTCGCTTCTGCGCCGGTCTGAACGACGAGCGGCGGGAGCAGGCAGAGACGGACGCAGCTATCGCGGTACAGGAGAAACGGTCGCGGCTATCGCGGTGAGAGACGGGAAAGCCGGATCACGACCGGATGGAACTGGCATCGATCCGGACGAACCTCGCCTAGTCGTCGGATTCGAATCCGAGTTCGGGCGGGACCTCCCGTTCGCCGAGACGCATGTTCCGTTCGTGGTAGATGTGTGCAACGGCGGAGAACGTGACGACGACCGCGATCACCGTCGCCCAGACGAGGTTCGAGACGAGCGTGAACGGATAGACATGGCCCCAGAGCGCGGCGACGAGCGCGCAACTGACAGCGCCGAGCGAGAGGTAGTACTCGCGCCAGGCGAACTCGTTGCCGGGCACTATCTCCAGATAGATGTTCAGATCGTCGGTCGTTTCGGTGCTCTCGATGGTGCCGCGCGAAGAGTCGTATTCGACAATTTCCGTCTCGTCCAGTTTCGGGAGGTGCGTCTGCTGGAGCGTCGTGTAGACGCGTTTTCGTTGCGCCGAAGTGACTTCGTCGATGGTCGTATTGTACTCCCACGCGGCGACCTGACTCGCCAGGTCGCCCAGTTCTACCGGCGTGTCGTTTCGCTTCAGATACTGGAGGACGTATCTACGCCGCTGGTTCCGAAGGACGTCGAATATCTCCGTTTTGGAGAGATCATTGTCGTCCTCGTCGGTGGACGAGTCGGACGGTGCTATCTCCGTGCCGCTACTCATCGATTCGCTTGCCATTGTTGTGTCGACACCATCGACGACCGGCGGCGGAGCGATCCGGGGAACGTCGAACAGTGTACCATACGTCCGACCAGTCCTTCCTCCTACATAAGCTATTCCCGTCAACAGATGTCACTATATTATCACATTATCGGATATGTGTAATATTCATATCACTCTTCTCGCTGATCGTAGCGGGTGTAGACCCGCCAAGCGAGAACGGCGATGAGGCCGCCGGCGAGAATCAGACGGCCGCCGAAATTCCAGTTCCCGCGGAAGGCGACGAACATGATTCCGAGACTGAACGCGAGTACGCACGCGTTAGCGAGTATGACGAGTATCCAGAACCACCACAGCAGGTCCGACGGAACGTCCTCGTACTCGGCATCGACGGACGGCACGTCAGGTCCGTCGACGGAAGGCAGGTCGGGACCGAGTTCCTCCTCTGGGGGCGGACCCTCTTCCAGTTCGAACGGGTCCTCGTGGTCGTCCCCGGAGTCGTCTAACATGACCTACACTGGTAGTCGGACACTGATAAACCACGCCGAATCCGGTCGAGAATCCGGCGACCGACATGCCGAGACGGGTCAGACGAGAAGCACTGCGAGCACCGCCGTTAGTACGACAGTGAGGATCAAGACGCTGGTTCCGATAGTGGTGTCCATCGGGACGTGGCCCTGTTCGGGATCGAAGCCGATCTCCTCTCTGCCTGGTAAGTACCGCGTCACCCGCCGCGGGTCGCGTGCGGTGTCCATCGCGACCTCGGCGGCGGCGACGGCCGCGCGGTCGACCGCGGCGTACGTTTCGGTGACGAACCGGACCGTGGCGCGCGTGGCGTAGAACGTCAGCGGTTCGTACGCCGAGTCGACATCCGGCACGCCCGCCAGTTTCGCCAGCGGTTTCTTCAGGAGGAAGAACCCGACGACAGCGATGACGGCGAGTACCAGCACTTCCTGGATGTGCGGGATCGTGTACGGGTGTGCCTCCTCCGCGCCGTGGCCTGGCAGGATGCCGAACAGCGCGTCGGGGTAGAGGCCGTATGCGACACAGAGCGCGGCGATAGACAGCATCGCGGCCTGCTGGCCGCGGTTAGCGTCGGGAACGCTGTGGCTTCGCTCGCCGTGGTAGAAGACGTAGTAGCCGAGTTTGATGAACGACATGAACGTCCCGACGCCTCCGATCAGGAGGAGATACCACAGCGCGTCGAGATGTTCGTGATGGGCCGCCGTGACAACCATCCCTTTGCTGACGAACCCGTTGAAGCCGGGGAACCCGGCGATAGAGAGCGCCGCGATGGTAAACGCGAGGCAGGTCAGCGGCATCTCCCGGGCGAGTCCGCCGACCTTCTTCAGGTTCTCCTCTCCGGTCCGGTAGATGACTGCGCCGACCGTCATGAACAGCAGGCTCTTGTATAGGATGTGGTTGTACACGTGACCGAACGCTCCCGCGGTCGCGAGCGCCCCGCCGATACCGACGCCGGCGACCATGTAGCCGACCTGCGACTGGATGTGGTAGGAGAGCAGGCGGCGCATGTCGTTCTGGAGCAGCGCCATCGACGCGCCGAAGACGGCCATCGCGCCGCCCATGTAGGCGATCCAGAGGTGGCCGTCCGGGAAAGCGCGGTACATGCCGTACACGCCGGTTTTGGTGGTGAACACGCAGAGGAACACGCTCGCGGCGATATGCGGCCGCGGGTACGTGTCCGGCAGCCAGGCGTGCAGACCGACGAAGCCGACGTTGACGCCGATCCCGACGGCCGCGAGTACCTTCGGAACGACACCGGCCATACCCGCTGCGTGGTCTACTCCCCCGAGCGATCCGAACAGGAAGGTGCCGACTTCCGCGTAGTGCCAGACGATCGCGGCCATCAGTAGGCTTCCGCCGATGCCGTGCAACAGGGCGTACCGGAAGCCAGCCCGCACCGCCGGACCGCCGTAATCCCAGACCAGTAGCGTGCTGGTGATAGCCATCAGCTCCCAGAAGAAAATGAGCGTGAGCCAATCGCCGGCGAAGACGGCCCCGAGACTGGTTCCGACGTACGTCAGCGCGTACGCGGTCTGGACGTTCTCGGCGTCGCTGAAGTACGAGTACGTCACCGCGGCGGTGCCGATGAGACCGAAGATGATCCCCATCAGCCGCGAGAAGCCGTCCACGTTGAACAGGACGGCTTCGAATCCGAGAAACGTCACGTCGAGATACGCCCCCGCCGGGACGAGATACGTCCACGCCATCACGACAGCGGTGGCGAGCGCGCCGAGGGCGTGGCCGACCCGGCGCGAGAGCCAGGGGAGGAGGAGCGCAACGGCGAGTACCGGCACGGCGGGCGGAACGGCGGTGAACTCCACCATCAGCCCATCACCCCCGTCACGACCAGATCGACGATCTGCAGGAACACGGCCGTGTGCGGCACGACTCCCAGCGCGACTGCGCCGAGGGCCGCCGTCGAGATGGGACCGAGCATGAACCACGTGCTTTCGGTGCGAACGGAGCGACGCTCCCACCCGCCGACCGGCGGCCCGCCGTGGTGGTTGTGGTGGGCGTCAGAGTCCTTCTCGTCGTACCCGTGGTGTTCGCGACCGGCGTCAGGGCGCTCGTCGCTCTCGTCGTCGCGTTCCTCGCCCTGGCGGTCCTCCACCGCTCGCGGATCACTCTCCATATGATCGCTCGGATACCGGTCGACGGCGTACTCCTCTTCACCGTCCGCGATCCCGGCGTTCGGGCCGTTGTCCGACTCGCCGTCGGAAGCGGGGCCGCTCCGCCGGTCGTCGTCCGACGACGGTCCCCCGTCCGCCACGGCCGAGGGCGTCGACTTCCCGCCGAACGGGTTCTCGATGAGCGGCTTGGTGTCCGCGTCCGCCGCGGTCTGGAAGAACGCCTGGTAGACAATGGGCCAGAAGTACGCGATGTTCAACACGCCCGACAGCAACAGCGCGACGGCGAAGGCGGCGTACCCCGCCTCGACGCTTCCCAGCAACAGGTACCACTTGCTTACGAACCCGGCGAGGAGCGGAATGCCTGCCATCCCGAGGCTGGCGACGCCGAACGCCGCCATCGTCAGCGGCATCCTCCGGCCGATCCCGGCCATGTCGCTGATGTCGTCGGTGTGTGTCTCGACGTGAATGGCCCCCGCACAGAAGAACAGGGTGAGCTTCATGAACGCGTGGGCGGGGATGTGGAGCAGTCCGCCGGTCAACGCCAACCCCGTGCTGTCGTACGCCCCGACGCCGAGTCCGAGGACGATGTACGATAGCTGGCTCACCGTCGAGTACGCGAGGCGGCGCTTGAGGTTGTCCTGTCGCAGTGCGATGACGCTCGCCGTCAGCAGCGTAAACGCCGCGACGGCGGCCAGCACGACGCCGACCCCGAGGTCCGCGACAGTCTCCGGGCCGAACACGTCCAAGACGACGCGCGAGATGCCGAACACGCCGCTCTTGACGACGGCGACGGCGTGAAGCAGTCCCGAAACCGGCGTCGGCGCGACCATCGCGTCGGGGAGCCAGGAGTGCATCGGCATCAGCGCCGCCTTGACCCCGAACCCGCCCGCGAGCAGTGCGAACGCGGCGCGAGCGTACATCGGATCCGCGGCGCCCAGTCCGTCGATGCCGCCCGGCGTGAACGCGACGGTACCGGCCAGCCAGTAGACGAGCACGATGCCGGCGAGGACGGCGACGCCGCCCCCGAACGTGTACGTGAGGTACTTCCGGCCGGCCGCGCGGGCCTCCGCGTCCTCGTCGTGGGTGACCAGCGGGTACGTCGCGACGGTCAGTAGCTCGTAGAACACGAAGAGGACGAGCAGGTTCGACGCGAACGCCACGCCGACGGCGGCGGCGACGCTCGCCGCGAACGAGGCGAAGTAGCGCGTCTGGTTGTGTTCGTCGAGGCCGCGCATGTAGCCGATGCTGTAGAACGTCGTGATGATCCACAGGAAACTCGCGAGCAGCGCGAAGAGCGTTCCCAGCGCGTCGGCGTGCAGGGCGAAGTCGACGCCGAAGACGAACGTTCCCAGTTCGGTGACGTACACGTCCTCGGCGAGGACGCCCGGAACCATGCTGGCGACGACGCCGAACGTTCCGAGGGCGGCCGCGACGGACCACCCCTCGCGGACGTTCGGTCGGCGGTGCGACGCGAGGATTCCGACGATAGCGAGCGTGGACACGAGAACCGCGGCGAGCGGTCGGATTGAGTGGATCTCAGTCATGGTAAGAGCAGTTCGGGAAGGGTCTGTTCGAGCATCTGTGCGAACTCGGTGGCGACGAATCCGAGCGCGACTGCGCTGACCGCGACGATGGCGACGAGCGCGACGATACTGGGTGCGACGGCGGTAGACGCCGCGGCGTCACCACCGTCGGATCCGCCGTCAGCGACGGCCGCGTCCGTCGTCGGTCCGGGCGTCTCCGCCGTTTCGGGGGCCGTCGGCGGACTGCCGGCGAAGTACATCCGCTCGACGAGGCGCGCGAAGTACGCCAGCGTCAGGAGGGTGCTGGCGAGGATGACCGCCGCGATGAACCAGGACTCCGCCTGCACCGCCGCGAGCGCGATGTACCACTTGCCGACGAAGCCGACGGCCGGCGGGACGCCGACCATCGCAAGCGCGAGGACGGCGAACGAGCCGGCCAGGAACGGCCGCCGCGACGCCAGACCGCGGTACTCCGAGACGTGGCGCGCGCCGGTCGCCATCGCTATCGCGCCGGCGGTCAGGAAGAGGCCGCCTTTCATTATCGCGTGCCCGAGCAGGTGGATAGTTCCGCCGACGAGCGCCGACTCCGTCGCCAGCGCGAACGCGGCGACGACGAGGCCGAACTGGGAGACGGAGGAGTACGCGAGCATCCGCTTGACCTCGGTCTGAGTCACCGCGAGCGCGCTGCCGGCGACGACGCTGAGCCCGGCGAGGCCGACAACGATGTTCTGTGCGACCGGGTTCGCGGCGAAGAAGCCGACGGTGAACACGGAGAGGACCATCCGCGCGATGGCGTACGCCGAAACGGTCGAGACCAGCGCCGAGATAAACGCGCTGACGCTGTCGGGCGCGCTGGCGTAGGCCTCGGGCTGCCAGGTGTGAAGCGGGAACAGCGCGGACTTGACGGCCAGTCCCGTGACGATGAGCGCGAACGCAGTCAGGACGAGCGGGTCCGAGTAGCCGACATCGGCCAACTGCTCCGAGAGGTCGGCCATGTTCAACGTTCCGGTGGCGATGAACGCGTAGCCGACGCCGAGCAGGTACAGCGACGCGCCGACCGTCCCGATGAGCAGGTACTTCAGCGCCCCGACGGCCGCCCGGCCGGAGTCGCCGCTCGCGACGAGCGCGTAGGCCGCGAGGCCGGTGATCTCCAGGAATACGTACAGGTTGAACACGTCGCCGGTGACGCTCATACCGGAGAGACCGGCGACGAGCAGCAGGTACTCCGCGTGGAACGCCGGCGTGCGCGGTCCGGCCACTCGGGAGTAGACGAGGACGCCGAGCGAGACGACGGCGACGAGGAGAGCGACCGACGCCGACAGGCCGTCGACGACGAGTTCGATGCCGTACGGGACGCCGAAGTTCCCGACCTCGTACCGGACCGTCTCGCCGCCGAGAACCGTGGCCGCGAGCAGGCCAGCCATCCCGACCTGGACGGCGCTCGCCAGGAAGGCGACGCCCCAGGACACGCGTTCGTTCCACTGGCCGAGGACGAGCGCCGCGACCGCCGCCAGAATGGGCACGGCGACGAGCAGGGGGACGACGTCACTCATCGGCGCGCACCTCCCGGAGCACGTTCTCGTCTAACGTGCCGTACTCCGCGTAGATCCGGACGACGAGCGCGAGCGCAACCGCCGTCAGACTCACGCCGACGACGATAGCCGTCAGGATGAGCACGTGCGGCAGCGGGCTGACGTACGTACTGCCATGGCCGCCGTGTTCGACGACCGGCGGGGCACCTCCCTCGACGTACGCAGACGTGATGAAAAACAGGAAGATGCCCGTCTGGAAGACGTTCATCCCGATCACCTTCTTCACGAGGTTGGAGTTCTCTATCAGCATGTACGTCCCGATGCCGAGCAACAGCACGACGACGACGTAGTTGTATCTCGTCAGTAGCAGTTCCTCTATCATAGCAGATCCTCCTCCTCTCCCTCCGCGGGGTCGAAGCCGGCGGAGATGACGAAGAACAGACCGATGATGACGCCCGTCACGATAGCGCCGATACCGAGCTCGACGAGTTCGATACCGTAGCCGCTGGCGTGATGGATCCCTAGCTGTTCGTAGGCGTGGTACTCCAGAAAGGCCCCGTCGAGCGCGACCGATCCGAAGCCTATCGCCAGGAACACCAGAACGCCGCTCGCGATGAGCCCGAGGATCGCGGTCGGGTTCAGCCACGCCCGGACGGCCTCGATGCCGAACGCGAACGCGAGCATCAGGATGACGGTTCCGACGACGACGCCGCCCTGGAAGCCGCCGCCTGCCGATTCTGCGCCGTGGAACATGATGAACAGCCCCAGCGTCAGCACGAACGGAGCGACGAACCTGACGGTGGTCATGATGATGGTACTCTCGACGTACGGAGGGCGGTCGTTCGAACTCATACGAACTCACCTTGTCGGAGGACAACGAGAACGGCGACGCCCGCCGCGAACACGACGACCGCCTCTCCGAGCGTGTCGAACCCGCGGTAGGCGGCCAGCACTGCGGTGACGACGTTCTCTACTTCCGTCTCACCGTACGCGTTGTCCAGGTAGTACTGCGTCACCTCGCCAGCGACGACCGGCGCGTCCGGGTCGCCGATAGCCGGCAGCGACGGCACGGTCGTCAGGAGGGCTGCGGCGAGCGCTCCGCCGGCGGTCGCGCCGCGCCACCCCACCGACTCTAACAGTTCGTCGCTCGGCGGCCGGACGGTGCGAACGAGGGTGAGCAGGAACAGGAGCGTCATCACGCCGGCGCCGACTGCCGCCTCCGTCAGCGCCACGTCCGGTGCCTGGAGGTACACCCAGAGGATGGCGATTCCCAGGCTGTATCCGGCGAACGCGATGATCGATCCCAGTACGTCCCGAAGGAGCGCAGCGGTGACCGCGCTCCCGATGACGAACAGCAAGATCGCGGCTTCGAGCAGGGTCAGCGTCACGCGTCACCCTCCTCGTCAGCGGTCCACGGTTCGATGTCTTGGTCCTCGGCCGCCCGAGCGATAGCGTGGGCGGCGGTCGGGTTCGTGAGGAACATGAACACGAGCAACAGGACGGTCTTGACCGTCGGTACGCCGGCACCGAACGCCAGCGCGGCCGCGCCGAGCGAGAGCACCGCGCCGAGCGTATCGCTTTTCGACGCGGCGTGGGCGCGGGTGTAGAGGTCCGGCAGACGGAGCACGCCCACGGCTGCGACGATGGCGAAGAATATCCCGGCGACCGAGAGCGCGATCACGGCGATGTCGGTCGGCGTCATATGATCTCCCCCCGCTCGACGGTGAACTTGGAGATGGCGATGCTCATCAGGAAGTTCAACAGCGCGTAGATGAGCGCCACGTCGAGGAATCCGGGCTCGTCGAACGCCGCCGCAAGCAGTGCGATGATGACGACGGTGTTGCTCCCGATGACGTTGACCGCTATCACGCGGTCCTGCATCGTCGGGCCGCGAGCGACCCGATAGAGTACGACCACCGCGAGCGTTGCGAACGCGCCTGCGGCGGCGATGAGAACGTCGCTGACGAGCGGGGATAACCCGCTCATTCCTCGGTCACCTCCTCGTCCGCGCGGCGTTCGGCTGGGCTCTCGATGTTCGTGGCCTGACGGCCGTAGAAGACGAACCGAACGGCGCGCTCCAGACCCCCGTCTAGCAGGTCCTCACGAGCCGATGTCGTGAGCGTGTGGACGTAGAACCGTCGCTTGCGAACGTCGACGGTCAACGTGCCGGGCGTCAGGGTGATACTGTTCGCCAGCGTCGTCACGGGAACGTCGTCCCAGACGGCCGCTTTGAACTCCACCATCCCCGGATCGATAGGCAGGCGCGGATGAAGGACCACGTAGGCGATGGTGACGTTCGCCTTCGCTATCTCCCAGAGGAGGTACGGCGCGTACACGAGCGCTCGAAGGGCCCGGAGCGGTGTCCGCGAGTCGGGTGCCTCGCTCAGCGAGATCTGCGATAGCAGTGCGGCCGTTACTGCGGCGCTGAACGCGCCGGTGACGTAGTCGAACGTGCCGGCGAACCCGCCGATGACGAGATAGAACAGATACGACGCGCCGAACACTGTCGCGAACTGCGCGAGGTCGCTGCCTCGAACCAGCCGCGCCCGTCGCGTCTTTCGCTCGACCGGTGCTTCTTCGATAGTCAAATCCGACCGAGACAGTTCGTACTCCAGCGGTTGCACCATCGGCGCGCTTCCGGCGGGCGTGTATTCGGGGTCGACGATGACCCGGTCCAGGTCGTTCTCCGCCGCGTAGTCGATCAGCGTCCGGGCGTAGTCGATCGGGCTGAACAGGTACACGTCGCTGGCCTGGACGGCGGTTTCTATTCGGACTTCGGCGCTACCGTCCTCGTCGCCGAGATCCTCCCGGGCCCACACTTCGACCCGATCGAGGAGCGATTCCGGCTCGTCGAACTCTTCGGGGTCGGCGACGCGTCCGGTGATCGGATAGACGAAATGAACGGTCGCCGCTTCGCCGGCCTCGGCGCACTCCCTGGCCTCGCGGACGGCGTAGGCGACCGTTTTCCGGAGTGTGACGGATTCGCCGATAGGAACGAGAATACGACCGCTCGGACCCGTCGTCATGGTACCCCCGGATCCGACGCTCTACTCCAGTGTCTCGGTTGCATAGTCGCTACTCGTTGTACCCTTACCCACCGGATGGAAAACTATTTTTATATTCTTCTACGCCGAGGGAGGCCCGATGGTCCGCTATCCCGCGTTGCAGGGCGCGTAATCTCCGCTTACTCCGCTAATCGTTCCTTACTTCGCCGATCGGCCGCATCGCGAGCTGAATGCGGTGGGACGTAACTGGTAAGTATCCCGCACGAAGAGCGCAAAATCATATATACACACCCGCTGGTAATCCGTGCTTAGTGAACACATGGTCGCCGTAACGATATCCGAACCACACGAAGCAACGTTCAAAGGAGATTTCGGACTCGCAACGTCTGTCTGTGTCCGGTACGACCAGCCGACCGCCGGCACCCGATCGGCCGAGGGGTTCCGCGTCGACGAGGGCGATTTCTGGTTCTGGGACGACCCGGCGGGCAGGGAGTTCGAGGGGTTCGAAGTGCTCGAAGTCACACCGCAGGGCATCGTCGTGCGCTGGATCCGCGAGTCTATCTCCGACCGCGGCGACCGGGAGCGCAACCCGGACCATAAACTCGACTACGACCATCTGACGTACGAGTGGCTCGGTCAACTCGTCAGAAACGGGACGCTCCGGGTGTTCGGCCGCGACACCGGCTTCGAACACAACTCGCCCGTGCCGCACTCACGGTACGTCTGACGACCGTACCGAGGCGACGGTTTCGCCTTGCGCGTTTCTCCCCGGGCTTACGGCCGCGGATTCACGATACCTCTTCTGCCAGTTCGTCTGCTACTCGGACCCCTAAGCCCGCCTTACTACCCGAAAACTCGTTCGTTTCGCCGCTCCGGACGACCAGCGCTCGCGTCTCGGACTCGCCCATCACGCTCGCGTCGTTGGCGACGACGAAGGCAAGCCCGACGCGGTCCAGCGTCTCGCGCGCGGCGGCGACCATCGCCTCGTCGTCGCCGCTCGTTTCGGCTTTGAACCCGACGACAGGGAGGTTCGGGTTCGCGCTCCGAACCTCGTCGATGACCTTCGGCGTGGGGTCAAGTTCGACCGTGATCGAGTCGCCGGAGCGGATCTTCTCGTCGCTAGCGTCGACCGTGAAGTCACCGACGGCGGCCGCCGAGACTAGGGCGTCAGCGCCGGCGGCGGCGTCGAGCGTCGCGTCGAGTAACTCGTTGGCGCTCTCGACCTCCCGGAGGTCAGCGTAGGGGATCCCGTCGCCCTCTACGCTTTCGGCAGTGACGGCGTGCGGACCGACGGCCGCGTGGACCAGCGTCACCTCCGCACCGCGAACGTGACACGCGCGGGCGACGGCGCGTCCGGTCCGGCCGGACGAGCGGTTAGTGAGTACCCGAACCGGATCGATGGCCTCCGCCGTCGCGCCGCTGGTGATGACGACGCTTTCGCCAGCGAGCGGGTTCGGCGTCGCAGCGCGAGCCGTCGCGAGCGCAATAGCGTCCTCGGTGGCGATCTTGGCTTTCCCCTCCTCGACGCGGGGGTCGACGAAATCGACGCCCCAGGACTCGACGCGGTCGATAGCGTCGAGAACGCCGGGATGGTCGTACATCGGCTCGTGCATCGCCGGTGCGATGACGACCGGTACGCCCGCGCCGAGCGCCGTCGTCGCACACGTCGTGACGGGCGTGTCGTCGACGGCGGCCGCCATCTTTCCGACCGTGTTTGCCGTCGCCGGTGCGACGAGGAAGACGTCGGCCCACCCGTCGCGGCCGCAGAGCGCGACGTGTTCCACGTCGCCGGTGATCTCCGTTACCACGTTGTTCTCGGTGGCGAACTCCACGGCCCAGGGGTGGACGATCCCCTGCGCGCTGTCGGTCATCACGGCGCGGACGCTCGCGCCGCGCCGGCGGAGTTCGTGCGCGAGTTCGACGGTTTTGACCGCCGCGATGGAGCCCGTAACCCCGAGCGCGACGTTGACTCCCGAAAGCATCGTCCCCGGTTTCGTGATACCGGCGGTTAAAACGTCAGGGCTCGGTCCCACTCGAAACGGGTCGTCTGACGTTCAGTCTTCGTCGTCGTCGACGCTCGGATGCATCGTCGGTTCCGCGTCCAGCGGCTCCGCGATGTACTCGCGCAGGACCTCGCGGCTCTCGGCCTCGCGCCCGCGGCGCTCCGCTTCGTCTATCTCCTCCGTGGCCGGCGGCAGGTCGATACCGCGCTCGGTGAAGTAGCCCTCCGGGGCGACCCAGTCGTGATAGAAGTTGCTCTCGGAGTCCTGGACGAGGGCGAGGCCGACTTTCGCGCCGTGGCCGGCGGCGACGATGGCCTGGTGAGGTTCGTCCGCAAGCCGGCCAGCGGCGTACACACCGTCGACATCGGCTCGGCCGTACTCGTCTACGTCCGCGAACGCTTTGCTGCCGCGGTCGATCACCCCGACATCTATTTCGCGCAGATACGATACGTCGGACCACGAGGCGGCGACGACGCGGTCGGCGGTGTAGCGGTCGCCGCTCTCGGCCGTCGCAGCGAACCCGTTCTCTCGCTCCGCTAGCTCGGTCACGCGACCCTCCGCGAACTCGCAGCCCGCGCGTTCGGCCTGGTCCCGGGTCATGCGCAGATACAGGCGAGCGTCGATGCCCGCGGGGAACCCGGGGTAGTTCTCCAGGTGGGCGTTACGTTCGAGGATCGACTCTCCGTCGGAGACGACGAGCGTGTCGAGGCCGGCACGGGCAGTGAAGATGCCCGCGGAGAGTCCCGCGACGCCCCCGCCGACGATCAGAACGTCTCTGTGCATGCGAGTGTGTGGGACGCGAGTAGGCAAGTAGAACCCGGATCGACGGTCGGACCGCCTCGCCCGCAGTCGGCTCTCCGTGATCATAAAAGCGACCGGCGCAAGGCTTACTTACCGTTCTGCGGTAGCCGGTAGCGTGGATACAGTCGAGGTTAGTACGGTGATTCACCTGCCGCCCGAGGACGTGTTCGACTTCCTCACCGACTTCCCGCGGTACGCGAACTACTCGGAGTACCTTCGGGAGGTTCGCCAGCACGGCGACGGCTCACCGGGGACCGAGTACGACCTGATGTTCGCCTGGTGGAAGCTGAGCTACACCGCTCGCTCGCGGGTCGTCGAAACCGACCCGCCGAACGGTATCGATTGGACCATCGTCGGGGATCTGGACGCGGACGGACGCTGGCGAGTCGAGGAAGTCGCCGACGAAGCGCCGGCCGACGCCGAAACCGCCTCGCGCGTGTTCCTGCGGGTCGACTTCGACGCCGACTCCGCACGCGGCGGGTCGCTCGGCCTGCCCCGGTTCGTCTCGTTCGACTGGCTGGTCGGGAAAGTCGCACCCAAGATAGAGGGGGAGGCCGAACGCGTGGTCGAACGCATCGTTACGGATCTTGAGGGTGAACGTCGTCCCGTGGATCTGCGGATCCATAGCGCACCGAGCGACGTATAGTAAATCTCTTGCGGCAGCCCCGGTAACGGATTCGAAAATGGTCTGGAGGCCCCACACGTGCGGGTGATCGTCATCGGTGCGGGAGAAGTCGGGTCGAGCATCGCCGCGAGTCTCTCGAAGTCGCACGAGGTCGTCGTGATCGACACCGACGAGGAGCGCGTCGAGTCGCTGACCTACGACCTGGACGTTCTCGCTATCGAAGGGGACGGGACATCTCTGGACACGTTGACGGAAGCCCGCGCGTCGGACGCCGACATGGTCATCGCGAGCACCGACAACGACGAGACGAACATCGTCGCGTGCTCGACGACCGAGACGATATCGGACGCGTTCACCATCGCACGCGTTAAGAAGACCTCGCTGCTGCGAACGTGGGAGAACTCACCCGGCGCGTTCGGTGTCGATTTCATGGTCAGCGTCGACCTTCTCACGGCCGAGACTATCGTCCGGATCGCCGGTCTCCCGGGCGCACAGGACGTAGACACGTTCTCGAACGGAAGCGTTCAGATGGCCGAGTTCGAGGTCGCCGACGAGAGCCCCATCGCGAACCAGAGCGTACAGGAGGCAGACCGCTTCGAGTCGCTCACGTTCGCCGCCATTCTCCGAAACGGCGAGGTGACGATCCCCCGCGGTGATACGGTGATCGGATCCGGCGACCAGGTCGTCGTCATCGGAAGTCCGGGGAGCGTCCGCAAGTTCGCCGCAACGTTGACGCCCGACCCCGCTCTGGAGGAGGCCAACGAGATCGTCGTCGTCGGCGGCGGCGAGATCGGCTTTCAGACCGCCCGCCTGTTCGAACAGCGAGGGATCAAACCGCGTCTTATCGAGCGCGACCCGGAACGGGCCCGAGAGATCGCGGAGGCGTTGCCGGGTACCGTCGTACTCGAAAGCGACGCGACCGACATCGATTTCCTCAGCCGCGAACACGTCGACGAGGCGGACATCGTCGTCGCGGCGCTCGACAACGACGAGAAGAACTTGCTCGCCTCCCTGCTCGCGAAACGACTGGGTGCCGGTCGTACCATCGCCGTCGTCGAAGCGGGAAACTACGTCGACGTGTTCGAAGCAGTCGGCGTCGACGTGGCTGTCAACCCCCGCGAGGTGACCGCGGAGGAGATAACTCGGTTCACCCGCGAGGAACACACCGAGAACGTCGCGCTCATCGAGGCAGACCGTGCGGAGGTGTTAGAGGTCGAGATCGACGAAGAGAGTGTTCTCGTCGGGAAGCCGATCAGCGAGGCGACCGCGGAGTTCCCGTCGGGCGTCGTCGTCGGCGCCATCACTCGCAACGACGAGTTCATCACGCCGCGCGGGGATACGGTCGTCGAACGGGGTGACCACGTGGTCGTCTTCGTCGACACGACGGTACTTGACGAGGTCTCTCCACTCCTATGAACGTTCGCGTCGACTGGCGGGCGAGCGTTAGTCTCGTCGGAACCGTCGTGAAATATCTCGCAGTCGCTCTCCTACTGCCGCTACTGGTCGCTCTGTGGTACGGCGATGGGCTGGTTACGTTCGGAGCGACTATACTCTTCGCCGTGCTGTTCGGTTGGTCACTGGAGCAATTCGACGACGACCCCGATCTCGGTGCGCGCGAAGGGTTCCTGATGGTCGGGCTGACGTGGCTTACGGTCGCGTTCGTCGGTGCCGTCCCCTACCTTATCGCAGGCAACGGCACCGTCGCGCAACCGTCGTATGCGCTGTTCGAGAGCATGAGCGGGTTCACGACGACGGGAGCGACCGTGATGGGGGACATCTCCTTCGACACCCACTCCCGAGCGTTGATGCTGTGGCGTCAGCAGACGCAGTGGCTCGGCGGGATGGGTATCGTCGTTCTCGCGGTCGCTATCCTCCCCGAACTCTCAGTCGGCGGTGCGCAGTTGATGGACGCGGAAGCGCCCGGGCCCGGTATCGAGAAACTCACGCCTCGAATAGCCGAAACCGCCCGGGTGCTGTGGCTCGTCTACCTCGGGTTCACGGTCGTGGAATTCCTGCTGCTGTACGGACTCCATCTCGCAGGCCACGCGCCGAACATGACACTGTATAACGCGGTTGCGCACCCGCTGACGACGATGCCGACCGGCGGATTCTCGCCGGAGGCACGAAGCATCGAGGCGTTCTCGGCGGTCGTCCAGTGGGTGATCATTCCATTCATGGTCGTCGCCGGAACCAACTTCGCGCTGTTCTGGCACGTCGTTCGCGGCGAGTCCTCGAATCTGTTCGGTGACAGCGAGTTCCGCTTCTACGCCGGCGCTATGGGTGCGCTCTCTGCCATCGCCGCGGTGATACTGTTCGTCGGGCCGACGCTGCTCGGTCCGTCGAACCCCGTCGAAGTCGCCGGCCAGGGAGAGTCGTCAGTACGCCACGCGGCGTTCAATATCGTCTCTATCGTCACGACGACGGGGTACGCGAGCATGGACTTCCAGGCCTGGAGCGGCCCGGCCAAGTACGTTCTCGTGTTCGCCATGTTCGTCGGCGGGAGCGCCGGGTCGACCGGCGGCGGGATCAAGATAATCCGCTGGCTGGTGATCCTCAAATCGATCCGCCGAGAACTGTTCACCACCGTCCACCCCGAGGCCGTCTCCCCCGTTCGCCTCGCCGGGAAGGCGCTGGACGAGCGCGCACTGCGAGGGATCTACGCCTTCTCCCTGCTTTATTTCGTGCTCTTTTTGATGGGCGCGCTGCTGCTCGCCGTTGACGCCTCCCGCGTCGGCCTCGAACTATCAGTGGTCGAAGCCGTCACGGCGTCGGCGGCGACGCTTGGGAACATCGGTCCGGGGTTGGGAATGGTCGGCCCGATGGGGAGTTACATTGATTTCCCTGCATCGTCGAAGCTGCTGATGGTCGGTCTGATGTGGATCGGACGGCTGGAGATAATCCCAGTTCTGGTACTGCTCACGTCGGGCTACTGGCGGAGTTGATACTGTTAGCCATCCACCAGTTCCGGATCGATTGGACATCTCCGCGAACTGTAGTCGCCAGTGAAACGGTTCACACCGTGATCGCCCGATAGCAGACGTTCGAGTGTGATGGCTGTCACTGGCTACCGTAGCTGAAACAGGGCCGCCGGCAGTCTGATCGGAACGCCCCGACTGATGGAACGCAGTGACTGACCGAACGGCGTCCGTTGGCCGGGAGAAAACGGCCGTTCAGAAGAGGTGTTCGCTCTCCGCTAACACCTGTGCGGGGCCGCCGACCTCCCAGATAGTGGTCTGAACGCCGATGTCTTCGAGGACCTCTTTGACCTGTTCGGCGTACTCGTCAGTGGTGTTGACGTAGACCGACGCTCCGGTGTCCGTCGAGAAGTAGACCGGGATATCCTCCTCCTGACGGAGTTCGCGGACGGCGTTGAATATCTTGAGCGTGGCCGGTTGCCAGTACACCCATCCAGCGGGACCGGTCATCGTGGTGGCCGCGAGCGAAAGGGAGTCGTGTTCCGCGAGTTCGAAGGTACGCTCGAAGTCCCCCTCGCGGAGGGCGTCCCGGGCCTCGCCGATCTGCTCGTGGATGTGCGCGAGGCGTGACTCGAACATGTGGCTGTCGGCGGCCTCTCGGTGAGCCTCCTCGGTTTCCTTGTACGACGGGACGAGACCGATGATCGTCTTTACCTCGTCCTCGAGTGGTGTTTCGATGCGCTCCGAGCGACAGTCGTCGTCGTTGAGTCCGGCGTAGAGGTGCGAGAACCCGCCCGTGACCGCGCGGGCCGCCGACGAGGACCCGCGGCGTGCGATGGTGGATATCTCTGGCCGAGTAGCGTCGAGTTCGGCCGCGTCGGCGAGCGCCATCGCGGCGGCGGCGAACCCGGACGAGGAAGAGCCGAGACCGACGTTCGACGGGAAGGAGTTCTCGCTCTCGATGCGGACCGGGTAGACGACGTGCGCGGCGTCGGAGCGGTCGCGCACCTCCTCGACGACTCGTTTGAGGCGGTCGAACTCGTGGCCTTCCAGCTCGTCGCCGTCGACGACGTAGGTGTCTTCCTCGTAATCGATGTCGAATTCGACGGTCGTTTTGGTGTGGCTCGGTGCCGTACAGACGCTGATGCTGTCGTGGTACGGTAGACGCAGTCGTTCGTCTCGCATCCCGTGGTACTTGACGATCCCCTGAATCGGATGCGCCTTCGCGGTCGCTTTCATACTACACCACGGTGTAGTGGCCCCGCTTAAACCTCCCGGATGCGGAGGTGTCAGAACGGGGGCGATAGTTTGACCGGTGCCGTGAGCCGTGTCTGACGCCGAAGTACCGGATCGCTTAGGAACGAGGCGCTGTGAGGGTGACGTATGGGAACGCCGCTTTCGCCGCGCGACGCGCAGGCCGAGGAAGTGATCCAACGACTGGAGGAAGAGTACCCCGACAGCACGATCTCGCTGAACTTCTCGAACCGTCTTGAGCTACTCATCGCGGTGATGCTGTCGGCGCAGTGTACCGACGAACGCGTGAACAAGGAGACCGCAGCCCTCTTCGAACGGTTCGACGGCCCCGAAGAGTACGCGAACGCGGACATCGAGGAGATAAACGAACTGATCGACTCGATCACCTACCACAACAGCAAGGCCGACTACATCAGGAGTTCCTGTCGAACCATCGTCGAGGAACACGGCGGAGCGGTGCCGGACACGATGGACGAACTGACCGAACTGAAAGGCGTGGGCCGGAAGACGGCGAACGTCGTCCTCCAGCACGGCCACGACATCGTCGAGGGGATCGTCGTCGACACGCACGTTCAGCGGATCAGCCAGCGACTCGGGATCACCGAGGAAGAGCGCCCCGAGGCGATCGAACAGGACCTACTGGGCGTCGTCCCGGAGCGAAAGTGGCAGCAGTTCACCCACCTGCTCATCGACCACGGCCGGGCGACGTGTACGGCGCAGAACCCGGACTGCGCCGACTGCGTGGTCGCGGACCTCTGCCCGTCGGAGAAAGGCGACGGCGAGGTCGACCTGGCGAGCGGCGAACCCTGGAACTGACCGGGCTACCGTCGGGGGTTTTTTCGCCTCACTGACCCCGACCACAGTCATAAACAGCGGTCCGGCCACCCCCGGATTAGGGGAGACACACAATGGCAAACGAAGACGACGAGACTCCGGTCGAGTGAGACGAAGGGCACCCGCACGAGCGCGATGTCACGTTGGCACGGGAGAAAGACGAGGAGGAGAACGCCGAAGCGGAGGGGGCCGAGGACGAAGCCGAGGTCAAACAGGAGGTGGCTCGTCGTCGCACCGAGGAAAGCGGACAAGCGGGACATCGACGAAGGCTCGACGATCCGTCACGACGGGTGCGCGCGGGACAACGAAGAACCGCGACAACCACCGCGACGAAGGGCCGTTCCAGAGCTGAGGCCGTTTCGCCGTCCGCTTTTTCAGACGAGCGGGAATCCGGTTCAGAACACCTGATACTTGACGAGGTAACGAGCGACACCTAGCGCGTACGCGATGAGCCAGAAGAGGACGTAGCCGAACACGCCGACGCGAAGTCGGCGTCGCCAGTCGTCGGCGTGCTCGTGGATGTCTGAGAGCGAGACGTCCTGATTCGGTTCGGCGTACAGGTCGGACTGGCGCTTCGCCTGCAGGATACGGACGATACCAGTAAGCGCAACGAGGAGCATCGCGTAGGCCTGTAACCCGAAGAACGCGTGAGCCGCGGCGAAGCCGCCGAGCTGGTCCCACAGTCGCGGAACCATCCAGACGACGACGGGCACCGTGTTGAGGACGAGACCGGTAACGATGAACTTCAGATGGTAGATGAGTACCCCCCAGGTGACCGTCTCCGTGTCGATCATAATCCACGCCCCGTAGAGATAAAACGGAAAGCTGAGCGTCACGAGGGCGGCTGCGACGGTCGCGAGGAAGACATCCGACGCCATAGGCCGCGGTTGGGACGGGGACGCGTTAAAACGACCGAAAGTACCTGCGTAGCGATGGATCGGCACCGAAAACGTACGTGAGTGCCTCATACTGTCGGCTGTAATTCATCGAACAGTGGTTCGACAGCAAACGGTGTGTAAGCAAGTAACGCGGCCATACTTGCCTCGCAGTCTTCACGTACTTACAGCCGACAGTATCAACCGGCGAGAGCGAGATAGTCTCGATTACAGCCACTGGGACCGAGACGGTCGTCGGACAACCAACAGTATAAGCCTGTGGGGGACCGATCGCCGCATAATGGCCGACTCCCCATCGTCGCCGGAAGAGGATCCGGACGACCGTGAGGCCGCCGTCCCGGCAACGGACGGGGCGTCAAACGCGGACGACTCGCTGGGCGAACAGTCAGTCGGGGGCGATGAAACGGCGGAGATCTCGGAGGCCGAACTCCGCGAACAGGTGGAAGAGCGGTACGATTTCGACGACTTCGGGCCGCAAGACATGGCCGAAATGAGTCCCGAAGAGTGGGACGCCGCCTTCGACGACGACACGTGGATCACCGGCCGGGACCTTCTCGACCGGGTCGAGGCGGACCTGGCGAGTCAGATCGCCGACCGTCAGGTGTTCGCCGTTCTCGAACGAAGACAGCAGGACGGAGAGCAGCGGTTGCTCGCGTACTCTGACGACGGCTACGCACTGGTGTATCCTGACGGCACCGTCGAGGGGTTCGGCACAGTCCTTCGCGACGTCAAACCGACTATCGCGCTCTGCTCGATGGAGAGCTACACGCCGCCGGAACCGCCGGAAGGGGGCGTTTCACTTCCTGATCCCGAATCGGTGGCCGAGGGGAGCGGCGAACTCGGTAATCTAATGCTGCAACTCATCGCCGTCATCCAGTTGCTCGCGGGCCTCGTTCTGATCGGCGCGTGGCTGTTCGCGGATATCACGGGGTTGGCGGTCATCGCTGCCGCCGGCTTTCTCTTCTTCAGTCTCGTGCTGTTCACGACTGTCGCCAACGCACGCCTCTCGGACAGGTTCCGCGCGGAGGAGTACCGCGACCGTCTGCGGGCGGTCGGTCTGGAGTCCGGCGAGTATCCGGATTTCCTCCCGTTGGAAGACGGAAAGGACGATTCTAACGAGAGCGAATGAACCGCCAGACGGCGGTATGGGGCCGCGAACCGATAGCAAGCGGGGGAGTGAGCATCGGTGGGTTTAAGCGAACTGAATCCTGAATTTCTAGGCGTATGAACAGGCGGGACTTTCTGAAAACAGCCAGCGGCGTGACAGGTACCGCCGCTGTCGCCAGCGTGGCGCCACCGGCCGTCGCGCAGGAAGAAGACGACGGGAACGAAACCACGTCTTCCGACAACGAGACTGCCGGCAACGAGTCCGACGGAAACGAGACTGCCGGCGGTGGCGGTGGAGGGGGCGGAACCGAAACCGTCGAACTCACCGGGGACAACGTGTTCGATCCGGACGAACTGTACATCCAGCCGGGCACGACGGTCGTGTTCGAATGGACCTCCGACGGCCACAACATCGTCGTCGAAGACCAACCGGCCGACGCCAACTGGGAAGGCCACGAACCCATCGAGAACGAGGGGTTCACTTACGAACACACCTTCGAAGTCATGGGCGAGTACGCCTACTACTGCAAGCCTCACGCGTCGCTCGGTATGGAGGCGACGATCACCGTCAACGAGTCCGGCCAGAACCCCGCCGCCAGCGGCGAGGGTGGTGGCGAAGTCGACCCGCACGAACTCGGCGTGCCGTTTCAGGCGCACTTCGTCGGCATAGCGACGATACTCGCGATCTTTATGTCGCTCGTGTTCTCGTTCTACGTGCTGAAATACGGCGAATCGCCGAACACGAGTAGCCCCAACAGGAAGTAAACCATGTCATCAGAAGGAAGCAAATACGGCGACATTCACCGCTACGAACCGGCGCGGGAGAGCACCGCATCGGCGATAGCTATCGTGTTGCTGACAGTCATCGAAGTCGTGTTCGTCGGACTCTTCACGTACGGTCTGGTCAACGGCTGGGGATACGTCGAAACGGGGAACATGTACCTCGGGTTCATCCTCGCTGTCATCTTCATCGACCTGGCCTTTATCCTCCTGCTGTACCGCAAGGAGTTTCTCCCCGACGTGATGATCGTCAAGAAGCGCCGGCGAAAGTGGGAGGACCTCTACGTCCGAGAGGAGGACGCTGAGGGTGAAGAACTCGGCGGGAACGCATGGGAGCATGTCAAACGCGCAGTCTACCCGTACTACAAAAAGTAACTATGCCAGAAGACGAAGACAAGTATCCGGTCGAATCGGACCGTCGCCGTTTCGTGAAAGGTGTCGTCGGTAGCGCAGCGCTCGCTGGAGTCGGCACCACTGGTGCCGTCGCCGTCAACTCTGCAACCGAGCAGAGCGGCGCAGGGGGCGGCGCGACGACGGCGATGGCGATCGAAAACACGGACGGTCCCGCACCGCGCGGGATGCCCCAGATCCCCATCGAGATCGAAGACGGCGAGATCAAAGGCGTCTGGCCGGAGGTAACGGAGATCGAGCAACAGGGCCAGACCGTCACGATCACTCAGACCAAGAACTACAAGGGCACCGACGTCACCTACTCCTCCCGCTGGTTCCAGTACTGCGGTGTCCAGTCATACTCCGGACTCAAACCGGAGGCCGACCAGGAGAACTTCTTCCGCTACTCCTCGTCACCGCCGCCGACGTACGGCTGGCAGACTGAGGAGGTGTCGGGTGGCGACCGCGTGCAGGTCTCCGACTTCGAGGGCTACGAGAACTGGGAGAACAGCATCGGTTCGGGCGGCCTCGGCAAGCCCGCTGCGGTGACCTGGCGGTCTCAGGATGTCGACAACGCCAATACCATCCCGGTGACGCTTATCAGGAGCAAACGGATCGAAGAGAAAGCACAGGAAAACGACTGGTTGGCTGCCTCTACCGACAAGGGCTTCATGGCGTATCTGAACAAGTGTACGCACTTCTGTTGCGTCCCCGGCTGGAAGACGAGCGAGCAAGCGTCTCAGTTTAACGCGGAGGACGACGTGTACTGCCCGTGCCACCAGTCGGTGTACGACCCGTTCGAGATCGTCGAAACGACCTTCACGGCGCTCCCGGTCCCCGCGGAGGACTAACACATGAGCTTAGAAAAGAAAGACGAGCACGACCACGAGGCCTGGATGGAGGAGAAAGACCTGACGCCGGTCGAGAAGACGTTTCTGGTCTCGCTGATGTGGCTCGACGAGCGGCTCCGGATCGTCGACTATCTGGAACTTCTAGAGAACCTCTACTACAAGTCGAACCTTCAGATGCCGAAGAGTCACACGGAACAGTACAATCTGGACAACAAGTTCTGGTACTGGTATCCGCTGTACTCGCTCGGGTTCTTCTCGACTATCGCGTACGTCGTCGCCGCGGTGAGCGGAGCCTTGCTCGGCTTCTACTTCGCACCGGCGACTGCCGGCGAAACCGCGACAGCGTACGAACAGGTCATCTACATCATGACGGACCTGAACTTCGGCTACATGCTCCGGAGCATCCACCGCTGGTCCGCGCAGGTCATGACGGCGGCGGTGTTCCTGCACATGCTCCGCGTCTACTTCACCGGCGCGTACAAGGAACCCCGCGAACTGAACTGGCTCATCGGGATCGTTCTAATCAGTCTGACGATGGTGTTCGGTTACACCGGGTACCTGCTCCCCTGGAATCAGCTGAGCTTCTGGGCCGGGCAGATCGGCGTCGAGATGGCGCTGTCGATCCCGCTGATCGGCGAGTGGGCCGCACAGCTACTGTTCGGCGGATTCACGCTCGGGCAGCCCACGCTGCAACGGATGTACATCCTGCACGTGTTCTTCCTGCCCTTCGTCGTGACCGCACTGATCGCCATCCACATCGGCATCGTGTGGATGCAAGGCATCGCAGAACCACACTAAAACCATGGCAGACGACAACGAAAACACCGAGACACGCACGGACGGCAGCGGGCCGGGCATCGTCGCACCCGACGACGAGGTGCCGACCTGGCGAGAGCGCAAGGAGCGCACGCAAGGCCTGTCCCGCCTCACGTACGAGTACTTCGAGCGGTCGCGCCGAGAGGACCAGGACCTCAGACAGGAGTCGAGTTACGTCGAGCGCGACGTGCTCGGCTTCCCGACCTGGCCGCACGAACTCATCCGAAACCTGTCGCTGACGAGTTTCTTCGTCGGCATGATCCTGTTCCTGTCGGCGACGTTACCGCCGGAGATGATGGCAGTGGCGGACCCGAGTACCACGCCGGAGATCATCCTGCCGGACTGGTATCTCTACTGGTCGTTCGGCCTGCTGAAGCTGGGGCCGCTCAACCCCGAACTCTCGATCTTAGGTGGCGAGAAGCTGATGGCCGACCGTACGTACGGCGTCGTCGCTAACATCGTCGTGGTCGGATTCATCGCCATCGTCCCGTTCCTCAACAAGGGAAGCGCCCGTCGACCGGTCGAACAGCCGTTCTGGGGGGCCGTCGGCGTCGGCGGCGTCGTCTTCGCCATCACCATCAGCGCACTGGCGATCAAGAACCTCCTTCCACTCGACACGCACCTACTGTTCGACATCACGTTCCTCGCGCCCATCGTGGCGACGCTGATATCGTACGCGGTGCTGAAGTCGATGCGCGAAGGGTACATGTTCGACCTCAACCGCCGGTATTACCGGCTCCGGCCGCCGAAATAACGGTCTCATTTTTTCATGACTTCGCCCGATCCGACGGACGACAACAAGCAGGGCGGAGCGCGCGAGATAACCGTACCGCTGCGGTTGTACAAGGCGGTAACAGTGTTCTCGACGCTGTTTGCCATGCTCGGCGTCATCGTCGGATTCGTTCTGCTTGACTCGGCGACCAATCGTGCAACGGTGGCGCTGTCGGAGGTGAACGTGCCGCTCGCCCTCGCGGGGTTAGCGGCGATCGTGTTCGGCGGCGGCGTGTACGCGTTCGCCACGCGGTTCCAGGCGGCGGGAATGGGAAACGCTAAAGACGACGACGACGAAAGATCAGATAATGGCTGACGAATTCGCAAAAGGATTCGGGATCCTCACCAGTGCGGGGCTCATCTGGATGGTGCTCGCGGGGTGGTTCAACACGCCTACGTTCGAGGCAAAGGAATACCCACAGTTACTCGCACCGGATCCGGCTAATCCGGATACGTACACGGCTATCGCTCTCGAACTGAAAGACGGCCTGTTCTGGTTCGCCATCCTCGGCGCGTTGACGTTCTGGGTCGTGATTCCCGTCGGCCGCGAGCTGTACGCCGCGTACGCGAGCGAGTAGCCGCTCTGCGGCCGCGAAACGACCGACTCCGGGGTTCTCTTCCGTTCTCATCGTCAATGGTCTGACAGTCACTCGTCGGGCGAGCGATTGGAAAAACACTAATGCGCCAACAACACAGGTTGACGTATGGATCCGTCATCGATGTTCGGCCCCATCGACGCTCTCACCAAAATACAGGTGGAGTTTCTCATCCTGGGGTTGGTGATAGTCAATATGGTTACGCGGATTTTGGCTCACCGGACACACGTCAGTCAGGCACGGGACGGCGCGGACGCGATCACGCGCTACGTACCGCACGAACTCGCGAACGTCCTGCTCGTGCTCGGGGCATTCTACTACTTAACGATCGAACACCACGGCGGCATGATACTCTCGATGCTCGTGTTAGGTACCTTCCTGACCGACTTCTTCGAGTTCGAGGCACGGAAAGTCGAGGCCCGCAGGGAGAAACCGCTCGACAAGCCGAAAGCAGCCGTCGTCGGGTCGCTGTTCGTGCTCTCCTATATCGCGTACCAGAGCCTGTTCTACCTCGTGGAACCGCTCTGGAACGGCGTCGTGTGAGCGCGGACCGCGGCGTCTGACCGCTCCAGTTTCTCTCGTCAGTAAAACGACCGACTAGCCTCGACGACGGCCAGTTTGAGTGCGTCCGTCCGGGCGATGCGGACCGCGGTGTCGTGTGGAACTGCCCCGGCGTTGCGGCCGTCGACGAGCAGCGAGACGCCGCCTTCGTCCCGTTCGACGGAGAGGGTAACGTCGTCGTGCGGGACGACCCACCGTTTTGCGCCTGTGACGAACGGCGCGATGGGCGTGACAGCGACGGCGTCCGTCTCCGGGTCAAGCACCGGCCCACCCGCCGCTTCCGCGTACTCGTGACTGCCGGCGGCGGTCGCCACCACGATGCCGTCGGCCCGAAGTTCGGCGACTCGCGTCGGTCCAGCCGTCACCGAGTACTCGGAGATACGGGCCGGTTCCGACGTGACGAGAGTCACGTCGAACAGCGAGCGAACGGGATCCGCGCCGTCGACGCTCACGGAGAGCACCGGCCGCGTCGCGGTCTCGTATTCCCCGGTGACGACGTCTGCGATCGCTTCGTCCGCGGCGGCCGACGGAACCGAACGGACGCCCGCCCCGGCGTCGACCGGAAGCACCGTCGCGTCCGTGCCGGCGCGGACGAGGTCGGCGAGCGCCGAGACGCCGCTGGCGAGAACCACGTCGGCGTCGGCCGCCGCCGCACCGGCGCTCACCTCCACGCCGGTGTACGAGTCGATATCGTCGGCGAGTCGGTCGGCGTCCGCGCCGACGACTGCGACTGGGTCACTGGCCATTGGAAACCCGCACCATTGCCGAACCGTAGCGGCCCGGGGGAGAAAAGGCTGCAGGTTTCGGTTATACTGTCGGCTGTACGTCGGTGAAGAACTCCGGACAGCCCGGACCGTCCGGATATCTTGAACAGTGTCGGTCGACAGTGTTAGTCGTCGTAGGGCCAGTCGCCCGTGATCTTCATCCCTTCCGCGAGGTCTTGTGCCTCCAGTGCGGTGGCTATCTCGTCTGCCGACTTGCGCTCCGCGTCGAACTCCTCGTCGGCGAGTGCCACCGCCAGTTCGGTGAGGAGGACGGCCTGCTCGCGCAGGTCGCGCGGTTCGAGTTTGTCGAGGGTGTCCGCGTACGTGTGGCCCCAACCCCGCCCGTCGTCGCCCGTCTTGCTCATCACGTGGTAGCCGGGGACGCCCCACTGGACGAACGGCCAGTGGTCGCTGTGCGGGCCGAGTTCGGGGACGGTTTCGATGGGGTGGTCGTAGCGGTCGGCGACGCCCCTGGCGGCCGTCTCCAGCGTGTCGAACCCGTGCGTGTAGAGCGCGAGGGTCCGACCGCGGACGACGCCGTCGAGGTTGAGTACGGCGCGGACGGTATCGCGTTCGACCCGCTCCGACTCGTACTCGGAGCCGACGAGTCCGACCTCCTCCGCGCCGAAGACGACGAAGCGGACTCTGGTGTCCAGTTCGGCCTCGCGCGCGGCGAGCGCTCGGGCGACTTCGACGACCGCGGCCGTTCCCGCGCCGTTGTCCATCGCGCCCTCGGCGATGTCGTGGGCGTCGACGTGGCTGGTGACGAGCAGTTCCTCGTCGGTGTCGGGGCCGAGTTCGGCGTGGACGTTCTGGCTGGTCGCGCCGGATGCGTCGGCCTCGACCTCGACGGTCACGTCCTCGCCCTTGAACCGCCGCGCGAGGCGCGCGCCGACCTCCTTCGAGACGCCGACCGCGGGTATCTCGCCGATCGGGTCGTCCGCGGTGCCGACGGAGCCCGTCGGCGGTAGACACCCTTCGACGTGGTTGCGGTAGACGAACGCCGCGGCGTCCGCCTCGACCGCGTGGTAGTACTTCTCCCGGCGGTGGACGTAGCGGTCGTAGTGGTCCGGCACGTCGCTCCGCGCCATCACCACGTTGCCGGCGACGTCCGCGTCGTCGAAGTCCTCGGGGAGACCGTATCCGAGGTCGACCAGTTCGGCGGTGGTCTCGCCTGCGGGGCTGCGCGGCAGCGCGATGCAGTTCTGCTCGGTGCCGTCGGCCCGTATCGCGCTCTCGCCGCGGGTCCAGCCCTGTATCTCGAACTCGTCAAGACGGGCGTTCCGCGCGCCGACACGGTCGAGCGCGTCGCGCGTCGCCTCCGCGGCACGGTGTTCACCCTCGCTGCCGGCCATGCGGTTACCGACATCGACCAGGGTTTCGAGATGGTCCCACCCGACATCGCTCGTGAAGGTGTCGCCGATCCACTCGGTCATGTCTGGCTTTCCACCGGGACTCCGCCTAAGCGTTTCGGCTTCCCGAGGTGAACGGTTCCGTCGGGTGCGCGGAACCGCTGGCTCGGAGGAGCTCGCGGAAGGTTTCGGCTGTGAGGCCGCCCTCGCTCTCGAACAGCGGCGTCAGGTCCCAGCGATACTGGCCGGGCGTCTCTCCGCCGTCGAGCGTCTTCCCGCAGCTCTCCCGCCGGAGAAAAAATACGTTCGCCCGTGCTTTCGCTCAGAGCAGTGAAACTGAGAGCGCTCGAATGCTACACGAATGGGGCGTCCGATTCGACGGCAAAACCAAAGTATTCAGTACGGGCCAACGCTTAGGCCCGGGTATGTCAGTAGACGACGCGAACGCGAGACTGTCCCGTCGCGGCTTTCTCAAGGCAGGCGCGGGCGCGACGGCCGCTGCGGGTTCCGCCGGGGTTGCGGCGGGCCAGGAAGACGGAAACGAGTCCGACGGAAACGAGACTGCCGGCGGTGGCGGTGGAGGGGGCGGAACCGAAACCGTCGAACTTACCGGGGACAACGTGTTCGATCCGGCCGAACTGTACATCCAGCCGGGCACGACGGTCGTGTTCGAATGGACCTCCGACGGCCACAACATCCTCGTTGATGACCAACCGGACGACGCCAACTGGGAAGGCCACGAACCCATCGAGAACGAGGGGTTCACTTACGAACACACCTTCGAAGTCATGGGCGAGTACGCCTACTTCTGCAAGCCCCACGCGTCGCTCGGTATGGAGGCGACGATCACCGTCAACGAATCCGGCCAGAACCCCGCCGCCAGCGGCGGCGGTGGCGGCCCGTCTCTCCCCGACAGCGCGCTGACGATGGGGATCGCCACGATGGCCGCGATGCTGTCGACGCTCGGACTCGCCTTCTTCTTCCTCAAGTACGGCGGCGACTACGAGACGCCCGAATAGGCAAACGATAGATTTTCACGAGGGGACTGAGTACGCCGACATCGAATGTACATCATCGTCGTCGGTGCGGGTAATATCGGCTATCCGCTGATCGATATCGCCACGAACGACGAGAACGAAGTCGTCGTCATCGAGAACGACGCAGCGAAAGCCGACGAGGCGGCGCGGAATTTCGACTGTCTCGTCCTCGAAGACGACGCGACCGAAATGGCGACGCTCGAAGACGCCGGCATCGACCGCGCCGATGCCCTGATCAGCACGACCGATCAGGACGCCACGAACATCATGGTCTGTCTCCTTGGAAAAGAGAGAGACGTTCCCGCGATCGTCTCGGTCGTTCACGACCCGGCCCACATGAACCTGTTCCGGCGGATCGGCGTCAACACGATGGAGAACCCACAGAGCCTCATCGCCGATTCCCTCTACCGCGCGGTCAAACGACCGTCTATCAAGGATTACATGCGGGTCGGCGACACCGCCGAAGTGTTCGAGATCACGGTCGACGACGACGCACCCATCGCCGGCGAAACGCTGTCATCAGCCGGCTCGAAGGGGCTGTTACCGAAGGGCGTTCTCATCGTCGCCGTCGAGCGAAACGGCGATGCGGACCCGATCACACCCCACGGTAACACCGAGATACGGGTCGGCGACATGCTGACTGTGTACGCGCAGGACGGTGCGACACCCGACGTAACGGACACGTTCGGTCACTACGAGGACCACGAGTTCGCGTAGATGAACCGAAACGGTAGCCGAATTCCGCGGGCAGTCGAGACGATCAGCCGCGACATCGGGTCGCTGTTGCTCATCGAGGCAGTGTTGATGACTCTCACCGTCGTCGTTGCGCTCGCGTTCCGGGAGTTCTACGCGGCGCTCGCCTTTCTGATCGCCGGCGGGATCACGGCCGGCGTCGGGGGAGGCGCACGGCTCACCTTCGCGGACGCGCCGGACCCCCGGATGAAACACGGGATGGTGATCGCGGCCGGAGGGTGGTTCGCGACGGCGCTGTTCGGTGCGCTCGGCTTCCTGCTGACGGCCCATCTGACGCCCGAAAGTGTCGCGGCCGGCTACGTCCCGGCGGGTGCTGAGTACTCTGAATCCAGCCTGAAATACTTCGAGCACCCGCTGCACGCCTTCTTCGAGAGCATGAGCGGGTGGACCGGGAGCGGCCTGACGATGGCCGTCCACGAGCCGTCGCTCCCCTACGCGCTCCAGTGGTGGCGCTCGCTCATCCAGTGGGTCGGTGGCGTCGGCGTAATCGTCCTCACCGTCTCAATCCTCTCGCGGCCTGGCAGCGGAAGCTACGCGCTGTACAGAAGCGAAACGCGCGAGGAGAAGATCCACCCGAGCGTCGTTTCGACGGTGCGGACCGTCTGGGGGATATTCCTGATCTACACGCTGTTTTCGGTCATCGCGCTCTTTCTGGCGATCTACTGGACGCAGGATTACACCGTGTTCACGGCGTTCTGGCAGGGGCTCAACCACGCGATGACCGGCCTCGCGACCGGCGGGTTCAGCGTGACGGACAACTCGATCGCGACGTACGACTCCCCGCTGATCGAGGGCGTCCTCCTGCCGATCATGACGCTCGGCGCGATCGCCTTCCCTATCCACTACGGCGTGTTGAACGGACGGAACCCGCGCCTGCTCCTCTCGGATCTGCAGACGCGGTGGCTGCTGGTCCTGCTCGGCGCCGGCGTCGTTGCCCTCTCGCTTCAGAACCTCGGCGTCGACCCCGTTTCGTCCGCCGCGTTCGACGGGTCGTCCGACGCCGTCCGCGACTCGACGTTCCAGTGGATCAGCGCGCTGACCTGCACCGGGTTCCAGTCCTCGCCCATCGGTGAGTGGAGCCCCGGCGGCAAACTCGTCGTCAGCGTCGCGATGGTGCTCGGCGGCGCGGCGGGGTCGACCGTCGGCGGGATCAAGATCGTCCGCGGGTACACCGTCGCCCGCGGTATCAAGTGGCAGTTCTCCCGCGTGTTCCTCCCCTCGTCGGCGGTCGTCCACGCGCGCATCGGCGACCGAGTGCTCGGCCGCGGCCAGATGGAACGGGAGTTCAGCGAAGCGGCCATCGTGACTATCCTCTGGGTTATCCTGCTGATCGTCAGCAGTCTGGTCCTCGTGAACGCCACCGACGCGTCCTACGCCAGCGCACTGTTCGAAGTGGCGAGCGCGCAGGGCAACGTCGGCCTCTCCGCGGGCATCACGGGGCCGAACATGCCGGCACTGACCGAGGCGATGTTCCTCCTGAACATGTGGGTCGGGCGCTTGGAGATCATCCCCGTGCTCGTGTTCGTGCGGTCCGCGCTGTACGGTCTCGAACCGTAGCCGCGAATCTCCCCTGCAAGCAGTCCCGGCGTTCCGACCCCGGAACCCATTACCGTCCGGTTCGAACGATCCGGCGATGAAAGTCGCAGTGTTCGGCGGTGGCTACGCCGGCGTATCGCTCGTGCGCCAACTGGAGGACGCACTTCCCTCTAACGTCGAACTCCTTCTGGTCGACGACTCCGGCCACCATCTCGTCCAGCACGAACTCCACCGGGCCGTCCGTCGTCCGTCCGTCGCCGACGACATCCGCGTACCGCTGACCGATGTCGTCGAACGAGCGCGGGTCCGCAGGGGCCGCGTGACCGATATCGACCCCGAGGCGAACGAAGCGACGCTTTCCGACGGGTCGACGGTCGGCTACGACATCGGCGCGGTGTGTCTCGGCGCGGAGACGGAGTTTTACGGCCTCCCGGGCGTCGAGGAACACGCGACGCCGCTGAAGCGTCTGCCCCACGCCGAGCGGATCCGCGAGGACTTCATGGCGACGCTGACGGACGGCGGGCGGGCCGTTGTCGGCGGGGCCGGTCTCTCCGGTATCCAGTTAGCGGGCGAACTCTCGGCGCTGGCCCGCGAAGCCGACGGGGCGGACGTCACCGTCACGCTCCTCGAACAGATGGACGAGGTCGCACCGTCGTTCCCGTCGGCGTTCCGGCGGGCCGTCCGAGACGAACTGACGGCGCGTGATGTCGAGGTCCGGACGGGAACCGCTGTGGCAAGCGCAAACGAGGACGCGGTCGAACTCGTAAGCGGCGAATCGGTCCCGTACGACACCCTCGCCTGGACGGGCGGCATCCGCGGTCCCGACGCGCTCGGCGGCGACAGGCCGCAGGTGGACGGGCGACTCCGTCTGGGCGGTTCGACGTTCGTCCTCGGCGACGCCGCGAGAGTAGTCGACGCTGACGGCGAGGCCGTGCCCGCGAGCGCCCAGTCGGCTATCCGCGAGGCCCGCTCAGTCGCCGAGAACGTGCGTCGACTCGTCGCCGACGACGACGGCGTTTTCGCTCCCCGTCTCGACCAGTTCGCGTTCGATTCGCCGGGATGGCTGGTCAGCGTCGGCGACGGCGCAGTCGCACAGATCGGCCCGTCTATCGTGACTGGCAAAGCGGCGATAGCGCTCAAAGCGAGCGTCGGCGCTGGTTACTTGAGTTCCGTCGGTGCCGTCAGAAACGCTGTGGACCTGGTCAACGACGAACTCGGCCTTGCCGCCGAGTGATCAGACCCCGGGAACGCCGACCGCGCCGAAGGTGGTGAGGCCGGCCGCCGCTAACACGTACAGCACGGCCAGCACGGCGATCCACGCGATGAGGCCGATGAGCGCCGCGTCGACCCACCCGCCGGGATACCGCCAGTTGATTATCGCCAGATACGCAAGCAGTGTGAGGATCGGGCCGAGTAGCGGGATCCATCCGACGAGAAAGCCGACGACGGCCCAGACTATCGCTCCGATCAGTGCTGTCACGATAGCGTACGTGTAATCATCGTAGTCGGCGATGACCCGAGCGCCGACGTAGATGCCGAGCGCACCGATCAGCAGGCTCACGATGAACACGATTAGCGAATCGATGAGTGCCATACTCGGAGAGAACACGCGAACCCGTTTTATAATTCGTTGCTTATTATCGGACCGAAAGGGACAACCTTCGTTTACGCGTTCCCAGATCAGAGATCTGACAGAGAGGGAACGCTGAGTCCGCCATCGTAGGCGTCAATGGCGTTCGCCGCGCATTCGGAGAACAGAAACGAGAGGCGTCGCCGGTCCGCGTCGAGACCGCTGACGGTCCCACAAGCCCCCGTCGACGGGTCGTATCCCTCGGTCCATGCGTAGTTGCCTATCATCGGGGTGGCCACGGCCGCGTCTCCGTGCGTTCGGACGCTTCCCTGGTCGTGCGTTAGGCCGAGCGCGTGTCCGGCCTCGTGGAGGAGTACCTGCATTACCCGGGCCGGTCGGGAGTATCGGACGACCGGCGATACGTCCGACACCGGCGGCATCGCGGCCAGGTAGCGCGCACCGCCGACCGCGGCGATGTGGGCGCGTCCGCCCCCGGTTGGAGCCGAGTCCATCGGCCCGTCTGTGACGAGCAGATTCACGTCGTCGACCGGAGACACGTCACCGTCCGCCGCCCCGACGGCGAGTTTCCCGGGCCATTCCCCGCTTACGACCACGTCGTAGCCGTGTTCGCGCGACACGGACACCGTCCCGCCGGCCGTCACCGTCACGTCGTCCCTGACTGCGCCAAGCGTTCGGTCCAGATACCCCGTCGCTCGCTCCGCGACTGGCCCCCGTGACGCGGCGCGCTCCGAGAGCCACACTCGCACGTCGAGGGACCCGTCGTCGGAGCCATACCGTTCCAACAGCGTTCCGACAGTTCCGGTATGTGCACATAGCTTGAGAAACGAACGTCGATTCATCGGTACGGTTAGTTATCAGTTCTGAAACCGAATCACGTACCGGATAAGGTAAGCTTTCTGATCGGAACAGTGCGGTCACAGTCGCGCGATCTACGCCCTTACTACCCGCCACATATCAACTGCCAGGTGCCGTTTACCACCCACAAACGCCGCGTTTGGGAGAAAGCAGTCCGAACAGTGATCAGTTTCCAGTACTGGAAAAGAAACAAAGCGTCAGGACGTGGTACGCTGGAACTCATGACCGCAGTCAAAATCATCGAGGTGATGGGAACGTCGCAATCGTCCTGGGAAGACGCCGCGGAAGAAGCGTTCCGCGAGGCACAGAAATCGGTCGAGGACATCAGCGGTATCGAGGTCGAAGACTGGACGGCCGACGTACAGGACGGCGAGATAACCGAGTACAAGGCGACGGTCAACGTGGCGTTCCCGGTTCACAACGACTAACCGGGGTGGGGCCGGTGCGACCGTCGGCCTCGCCGTTCCGCGAAGACAACAGATAAGGCGAACCCTCTGGTGACGTATTGTGTGGAACCGGAGCTACAGGTTATCTTTGCCTCGGTACTGCTTCCGTTCGTCGCTGCGATAGCGACCCCACTGGCCTACCGGGTGCTCGGTGAGCGAACCGGCTACGGGGGGGCGGCTGTCGCGCTCGCTTGCTTCGGCCTCGTCGCCTCGCAGATCGGCCGAGAGGGGACCGTCGCGGTGCCGTGGGTGCCGTCCCTGGAGATAGCGATGCGGTTCCGGGTCGACGGGTGGGCGCTCCTGTTCGCACTGCTGGCAAGCGGCGTCGGCGTCCTCGTCTTCGCCTACTCCGCCGCGTACATGCACGGCGAGGACAATCTGGCCCGATACTACGCGACGCTGCTTGCTTTCATGGGTTCGATCATCGGCGTCGCGTTCGCGGCGGACCTCGCCGCCCTGTTCCTGTTCTGGGAACTGACGAGCGTCTGCTCGTTCGTCCTCATCGGCCACAACACCGAGGAGGACGCCGCGCGCTACTCGGCGCGGATGGCGATGGTGGTGACTGTCGGGGGCGGACTTTGTCTGCTCGCCGGCTTCCTGTTGCTCGCCGTCGTCACTGACGGAGCCGCGACGTTCGACCTGGCGTGGATGCTCGCGAACGACGAGGCCGTCCGCACGGCGCTGCGCAAACAGGGGCTGTTCGTCCCGGCGCTCGTCCTGATCGGCGTCGCCGCCGCCGCGAAGTCCGCGCAGGTGCCGCTCCATTTCTGGCTGCCGAACGCGATGGTCGCGCCGACGCCGGTGTCCGCGTTCCTCCACTCCGCGACGATGGTGAAAGTCGGCGTGTACGTGCTCGGACGCCTTCGACCGCTCTTTCTCGGCGTCGAGTGGACGCTTCTCTTCGCCACGCTCGGCCTGGCGACGATGACCGTCGGTGCGGCGCTTGCCGTGATAGCGAGCGACATCAAGCGCCTGCTGGCGTACTCGACGGCGAGTCACCTCGGTCTGATGGTCGCCGGATTCGGCTTCCGCTCAGCCGCGGGTGCCGAAGCAGGGGCGTTCCACCTGCTCAACCATGCGCTGTTCAAAGCGGCGCTGTTTCTGGTCGCCGGAGTCGTCGCACACGAGGTCGGGACGCGCCATCTTCCGAACCTCGGCGGCCTCTGGCGCGACCTACCGGTCACCGCGGCCGTTACCGTCGTCGCCGCGCTGAGCATGGCCGGCATCCCCCCGTTTAACGGCTTTTACTCGAAGGAACTCCTCTTCGAGGCGGCCTACGAAGCGGGCCACTCCGCCGGCGGACTGGCGTGGGCGTACCCGGTCGTCGCGGTACTCGCGAGCGTCCTGACTGTCGTGTACTCGCTCCGGTTTCTCTCTATCTTCTTCGGCGACCGTCCGTCGGGGCTCCCGTCGGTCCACCGCGCCCCGGTCGCCCTCGTCGGTCCACCGGCGGTCCTCGCCGCTCTCGCGGCGGTCGTCAGCGTCACCCCGGAAACCGCCGTCGATGTCGTCGTTCAGGCGGCCGCGGACGCGACCGCCGCCGAGGCCCACGAAATGCACGCCGGACTCCCGTCGCATCTGACGCCGCCGGTACTCATGTCCGCGGTCACGGTGGTCGGCGGCGTGGCCGCGTATCCGTACTCTGACCGCCTCGGACGAGGTATCGAGGCCGTGGTCAACGTCCGAGACGCGTTGCGACCGACCCACTTGTACGACCAGTCGCTCACGGCTGTAGAACTCGGTAGTTCGTTCACGGCGTCGCGAGTACACAACGGCCTGTTGCGGACGTACGTCGTCTGGTGTCTGGGGACGGCGAGCGGTCTCTCCCTGCTCGGATACGCGACGGCGGCGGTGCAGTGGCCCGCGATGTCCGTTTTCGACGTCCCGCTCGCCATGACGCTGGTTCTGGTGGTCGCACTCGTCGCCGGCGTCGCGGTGTCCGTCGCGCCGTCGCACGTGGCCGGCGTTCTCACGCTGTCGATTCTCGGGTTCATGGTCGCCATCTTCTACATCATGGCCAGCGCACCGGACCTGGCGTTGACCCAGCTAGTCGTCGAGACGCTGGTGTTACTCATCTTCCTTCTCGTACTGGAGGAACTGCCGGCCTACTACGCGGACGTGAAGCGGTTCGTCGTCGCGAGAGACGCCGCGCTGTCGCTTCTCGTCGGCGTAACGGCGTTCGTCACGGTGCTTCTGGCAGGGCGCAGAGCGGACGACGAGCAGACGGCTGTCGCGGGGTATTACGCCGAGAAGGCGGTTCCCGAGGGCGGCGGGACGAACATCGTCAACGTGATACTCGTGGACTTCCGCGGATTCGACACGCTCGGTGAGATATTCGTGGTCACTATCGCCGCCATCTCCGTCCTCGTCCTGATAACGATGCGGAACAGAGGTGAGCGGCGGTGACGACGACCATCATGAAGACCACGGCGCGTATCGTCGTGCCGATCGTCCTCGTAGTCGCCGTCTCGCTGCTCCTCCAGGGTCACAACCTCCCCGGCGGCGGATTCATCGGCGGGGTGCTCACGACGGCGGCGTTCGCGCTCATCTACGTCGCGTACGGGCTTGACTACCTGGAGATCGGCGTGCTCGGCCGCGAAGTCGAGTCCGGTGCCGGGATATTCGAACACCGGAGCGTGACGGCGTACAAGCGGACGTTCGTGTTCGGCCTCGCGGTCGCAGTGGGGAGCGGTCTGGCGGCGCTCGCCTTCGACGAACCGTTCCTGACGCAGACGTACACGATTGTCGAGCACGTACCGATATACCACGAGATAGAGCTCGCAAGCGCCCTTGTGTTCGACGTGGGCGTCTACTTCGTCGTCGTCGGCGGACTGCTCACGATACTCTCGGTGGTGGGTGGCGAATGACCTCGTCTACTGTTCCTCCGACTGTTGTCGGTCCCGCGGTCGGCCGTACAGGAGGTGAGAGCCGGTGAGCGTCGTCCTCGCCGCCGCCGTCGGCGGCCTGTTCGCGCTCGGCACCTTCCTGTTGCTCCGCCGCGACCTGGTCCGCGTGGTCTGGGGCGTCGCCGTCGTCTCGCAGGCGGCGAACGTCTACCTGATCGCGATGGGCGGCGTCTCGGAGGGCGGGAACTCCGTCGTCCCCGTTCTCTCGGGCCACGGCGAGTCGGTCCCCGAGACGGCGGACCCGCTGGTTCAGGCACTGGTGCTTACGGCTATCGTCATTAGCTTCGGCACGACGGCGTTCGCGCTGGCGCTGACGTACCGCGCGTATCAGGAAAACGAGACGATGGACGTCCAGGAGTGGCAGTGATCATGACGGACCAACTCGTCACCGCGCCCGTACTCGTCGCACTGGTAAGCATCGTGCTCACGCTCTCGCTGCGTCGGTGGCCGCGACTCCAGCGGGCGGCGAGCGTCGCAGGAGGGGTCGGTTACGCCGTCGCCGTCGCCCTCGTCGCGTGGGGCGTGGTTCTCGCGCCGAACGCGCCGGGGGCCGTTGCGTACCAGATCGGCGGCTGGCCGGCACCGTTCGGGATCACCCTGGTGGCCGACGCGCTGTCAGCGTTCATGCTCGTCGTCGCGGCGTCAGTCGGGCTTCCCGCGGTCGTTCTCTCAGTGCTTTTCATCGATGTCGACAACCAGCGCGTGTTCTACCACCCGCTCTTTCACTCGCTGTTGCTCGGTATCGCGGGTGCCTTCCTCACGGGCGACCTATTCAACCTCTTCGTCTGGTTCGAGGTGATGCTGATGGCGAGTTACGTGCTGGTCGCGTTCTACAGCGGCGCGCAACACACCGCCGCCGCGTTCCGCTATCTCGTCCTCAACGTGATAGGCGGCGTCTTCCTCCTGCTCGCCGTTGGCGGTCTCTATGCCACCACCGGAACGCTCAACATGGCGGACATGGCGCAACGACTCGCCGACCCCGGCGCGTACGGTATCGACCCCGCTCCCGTGTTCGGCCTCTCGGCGCTGCTGTTCGCGGCGTTCGCGCTCAAGGCCGGTCTCGTCCCGTTTCAGTTCTGGGTCCCCGGCGCGTACCGGGCCGCCCCGTTGCCCGTGTCGGCGATGCTCGCCGGCGCGTCGAAGAAGGTCGGCATCTACGCCATCATTCGGCTCTACTTCACCGTGTTCTCGGGAACGTCGGCGTCGGCCAGCGTCCCGTGGATCGCCGACGGGTCGCCGCTTTCGGTCCTCGCTCCGGGCCTGTTGATCATGGGCGTCGCCAGCGTTCTGGTCGGCGCGCTCGGAGCGGTCAGCCGGGACACCATCGAGGGAATGCTCGCGTACTCCAGCATCGGACAGGTCGGGTTCATCGCGGTCCCGGTAGCCATCGCGGCGGGTGCCGGGTCCGAGGAACTCAGACATCTCGGGATCGTCGCGGCGCTCGTGTACGCGCTCCACCACGCGCTCGCGAAGGGATTGCTGTTTTTCTCGGCGGCCGCCGTCCGCAGCGCGACCGGAACGAACCGGATGGCCGAACTGAGCGGCCTCGCGAGCCGCTCGCCCGCCCTCGCCGGGGCCTTCTTCATCGGGAGCCTGTCGCTCGTCGGCGTCCCACCGCTGACCGGCTTCTTCGGGAAGTTCCTCGTGTTTGCGACCGCGGCCGACGGGTACGCTGCGGACCCCGCTGTCGGCTCAGGGGCGGTCCTGTTGGTGTTGCTACTCGGCGCGCTCCTCACGATACTTTACACGACCCGCGCGTGGGTCGGGAGCTTCTGGGGACCGAGAACCCCGTCGGTCGAGGCCGCCACGGTCGACCGCGGACAGGTCGCGGTTCTCGTCGCCGTCGCCGCGGCCATTATCCTCCTGGGAATCGGGTTCGACCCGGTGTATCGCTTCGCGTCGGCGGCGGCCGACGCGGCAGTCGACACGAACGGGTACGTCGACGTCGTCGACCCAGCGGGAGGTGACGGGTCGTGATTTGGTCCGGAGGTGACCACGCGTGACCCGGCGATGGCCGGTCGTCGGCGTCCTGTTCGGCGTGTTGTGGCTGTTCGTCCGCGGCGTCGAACTCGCCGTCGACGCCGTTCTGGGGCAGTTCCTGCTCGGCCTCGGCGTCGGTCTGCCGATCGCGTACGTCTTCCGCCGCCTGTACGACGACACGGTCGATCTCGGGCGGACGACGCGGGCCGTCCCGTACGTCGCCCTGTACGTCAGCGCGTTCCTCAAGGAGGTCGTCGTCGCGAACGTCGACGTGGCGTACCGCGTGCTCGACCCGTCACTCCCGATAGAACCGGAGGTCATACTCATCCCGCTCCGGGTCGAAACGGACCTCGGGGTGACGACCATCGCGAACAGCATCACCATCACGCCGGGGACGATCACGCTGGACTACGATTCGGAGGCGAACGCCCTGTACGTCCACGTGATAGACGGACGCGACCCGCAGGGTATCGTCGAACCTATCCGCGAGTGGGAAGACTACGCGCTGGTCATCTTCGACGAGGAGCGAACTCCGGCGGACCCGGCCCCGGAGATCGCCGTCTATCCGGCGGGGGAGTCTGGCCCGCCGTCTACGGCCAGCGAGATCGTCCAGGAGGACTGGGACGGCCCACGCCAGGAAACGGACGCAGACGGCACCGATCGCGACGGGGACGAGGGCGACGGAGGTGAAGACCGTGGCCGCTGAATCCGAACTGGTGACGCTGGCCGCCGACGTCGGTCTCGTCGTCGTCAGCGGCCTGTGCGTCCTCTGTGGCTACCGCGTGATCCGCGGTCCGACCGTTCCGGACCGCGTCGTCGCGCTGGACGCCATCGCGACGAACGTCGTCGCCATCGCCGTCCTGTTCGCGCTGAAAACCGGGCGTGGCCTCTTCGTAACGGTAAGCCTGGTGCTTGCGATCATCGGCTTCCTGTCGACCGTCATCGTGGCCAAGTTCGTGACCGAGGGCGATATCATCGAACGACGAGAGTGAAACAGATGCACGCTACAGACGAGAAAGACGAACGAAGACCGGGGGAAAGACGATGGTCGGAGTGATCCGTACGGCGCTCGTCGTCGCGCTGATCGCCGTCGGCTGTTTCTTCCTCGCCGTAGGGACCATCGGCCTGCTTCGCCTGCCGAACGTGTACAACCGGATGCACGCGACGAGCAAACCGACGACGCTCGGCACGGCGTCGATATTCCTCGCCGGATTCGTCTACTTCGGGCCGGGTACCGCGGGGATGCCGTCGCTCATCGGCATCGTGTTCCTGTTTCTGACGGTGCCGACCGGCGCGCACATGATCTCCCGGTCGGCGGAACGAACGGGCGTGCCCTTCCTCGGAGGCGTCACCTGGCCGGGCAAGGAAGAGGAGGAGGAACTGCGGGAACGGTAGTCGCGCGGTGCCGCGTCTCACTGGCCGGGGATGTGTTCCGGATCCACGTGGCTCTCGTCGTCGAGGACGACACGTAGTCGGCCCTCGTCGATGAGCGAGTTTATCTGGTCGTAGTTGAACTTCCCGTGACAGTCCTCGCTGCTGAGGGTGATGTGACGGTCGGTCTTCTCGATCACAGTCGCGAGCGAACTACCGGTGCGATAGTCGTAGTGGACGGTCGTACCGGGATGGATCGCCTCCGCGGTTACGTAGAGGTACTCGTGCTGGCAAAACACCATACGCCGACACATCACTTTCGATGTATAATCGTTTTGGTGGGTATAGTGACGGCCGATACCGCAACCGATGATATCCGGCTCCGACGAGAAAAGACACGAGTCGGACGAGGCCTGCAACGATATGTGACTGGTAGTTATACTTTTCCAGTGTTTTCATTTTGAATGATGGTTCAGGACTTGATCGTGAAACTCGGCTGGACTGGGTTCAGCCTGCCCTTTCTGGCTGTCGGTCTCTATACGATGAATAAAGGCCGCAAGCAGCGGGCCCGGAGTGAACGGATCGCCACGACCGAGACGACGCGGATCGGAAACGTCCGGCCCGGAACGGTCGAAGTGAAGGGGACCGCCCGTCCGGCCGAGGACGCGAACGTATTCGACTCGCCCATATGGACCGAGGACGCGCTGGCCACCCGTGTCGAGGTCGAGAAGTGGGAAAGCAGCGGACAGGGCGGTGGAAACTGGGAAACCGTCCACGAGGAGGAGACGGCGGTGCCGATAGCCGTGGACGACGGCACCGCCGAGGTCCGGGTCGAACTCCCCGCTGACGGCGGGTTGAACGTGGAGCGGACCCGGACCAAAGTCGGCAGCGGGGACGAACCCCCGGAACCTATCCGGCGGTTCCTCGAAACCCGAGACGATATCGACGAGGCCACGCGGCGCGAACTCGGCCCGTTGAGTTTCGGTGAGCGTCGGCGCTACTCGGAAGGGGTGATCGCTCCGGACGAAGAAGTCTACGTACTCGGGACGGCCCGCGAGGAGCAGGCCGACTGGGGCGACCGGAAGTACGTGATCGACGAGCCGACGGACTCTGGGGATTTCGTCCTCTCGGACAAGTCCGAAACGGAGTTGATTCGGGAGGGCAAGCGGGGCGGCCTCGTTCCGCTCGCGTTCGGCGGGCTGTTGACGGTCGTGGGTACGCTGCTCAGTATCTACCCCTGGCTGGCGATGTGAGAGAGATACCCGTCGCAGTGCGTTCGCATCCGTTCGACTCTCCCCCCGTCAGTTCGAGGTGTCATTTTCCAGTCAGCTACCGACGACAGCAACCGAACAAATGCCGCGCTACTGTCGATGCAACCGCTGTATTCTGCCAAAACGGGAAGAAATTTACAGCGGAACCACCGATAGTAGTGTATGGATTGGGCTCTCCGATTTCGCAAAGGCGTCTCCTCCAGAGTACAGTTGTTGATACTGCTCGCCGCGATCCTGTCTATCGCGACGGCGCAACACTTCGGGATCATCTGACGTCCCGAGATTGCAACCCGACGACTGCACGGAGTACACCGTCTCGATCCAGAGGGGGCTCAGGGGTCGTACGAACAACTGTCGCCGCACTCGTCAGTGCAACCACACGCTTTCTCACCGCAGTCATCGTAGCAGTCTCCCCGCTGAGACACGGCGAGAGCGACAGCCACTCCGACAACGCCGAACACAGTACCGGGAACAGACCCGACGAGCGGGACGACGACGGCGTCCTCGCCGAGAACGCTGATGCTGTAGCCCGCTAAAACGCCGGCGAGCAGCATCACGAGGGTGCGCACGCTGATCAGTTCGCGGACAAACGAAGCGATCCCGTGTTTCGTCAACGGGCCGTTCGTCTCAGAGGTCATACCTGATTGATTTGACATCTGTCGTTATAATTCTCACGTGATCGCAGTAGTCCCGCAACTCACTCAACGAACGCAACCCACGTCCAGTCTCTGGCCTTACGTCACGGTCGTTTCGTTCTTGGCTGTCGGAGCCAGTTGCAGTTACAGTAGTCACTGAAAGTCAATGTACACTTGACCGCACGACAGCGAAGCGATCAGCGTGTAAATCGTTTCAGTGACTCCTCTAGTTCGTGGAACGTCCCCGCGACAGTTTTCACCGGCAAGGATCCGAATCCGTGAAAGCGGATACCAGAGATACGGAACGGCAACCGGGTCAGTCCGTCCCCGTCGAAACTGCGCCGCGAGCCGATCTGTCACTCTTCAGAACGGAACCGGTTAAGTGGCGGTCGGCCGCTACAGTAGCTATGAACGGTCGAACGTCTCGGCGACGGCTTCTTGCCGCGTGTACTGCGACAGTGGCGGCGTCTCTGAGCGGGTGTATCGCCATCGGGTTCGAGCGGAGCGCGGAAACCACGGTCGAAGAGACGTACGACGTCGGAGAGGTGTCAGGTCTCGCGGTGTCGACCGAAAGCGGAGACGTCTCTATCGACAGCGCCGACCGGGAGACGGTCGCGGTTCGCGCGAGGAAGACGGGCGCGAGCGACGACGACCTAGAGACGGTCCAGTTGGAGGCGTCGAGGGAAAACGGGACGCTTGAACTCGCCGCCGAGCGGGACGGGCCGCGGTTCCGTCTCGGTCCGAAACCGCGGATGCACCTCGACGTAACCGTCCCCGAACAGGTCGGTTCGGTCCGCGTGAATTCACAAAGCGGGGACATCGACGTGTCGAGCGTGGCCGCGGCCGACGCCGACACCGTCAACGGCGACGTAACGCTCGCGAATATCGACGGCGACGTGACCGCGGAGACGACGAACGGCGACGTGAACGTGACCAGCGCCGCGGGGAACGTCCGGGTCGAAACCACGAACGGCGACGTCGACCTCCGAGACGTTCGCGGCGACGTGACCGCGGACACAACCAACGGCGATGTCGACGTAGCGGTCCCGGCCTCGCCCGGTGCGGCCGTGAAAGCCGACACGGAAAACGGCGACATCACCGTCGAGGGTGACGAGCGGTCGGGGTCGCCGGTTACCGCGTCGATCGGCGACGGCGAGAACCGGGTCGAGATAACGACGACGAACGGGGACATAGACGTCAGGGCGGTCGAGTGAAGCGCCGCGGCGTCAGAACAGTTCGAACTCCGGTGGCAGTTCCCGGCCCTCGCGGTACCGTTCGAGATAGTAGACGACCCCTGGCTGATGGGCCGCGCCGACAATGAGATGCACCTCCTCGGCGTCCTCGTTGTGGTAGACGACGTAGTCGGCCATCCGCTCGTTGCGGGCGTGCGAGACGAGTTCCAGTTTGGGGTCGTGCCGTCGAAGCCACTCGCGTTCCAGCGGTTGCGGGAGGAACGTCCGGTGGTAGTAGCGCTGGAGTTCGTCGAGTTTCTCCGGGTTCGTGCTGGCCTCTCGGCTCAGTACGTACGATTCGAAATCGTCGGCGATAGCGAGGTCCCCGTGGTTCATCAGGAACCCTGCGGCGACGTCACCGAGCGCTCGCTCGAATCGCTCGCCGTACACCTCACTACCGGACTCGATGAGCGAGAAGACGGCCGCTTGAAACTCCGAGGCGACCGAAGTCACGTCTTCGCGTAGCGATCCGAAGTCCATGCCGGGGATGTCGTCGAGCGGTGACTCGCCATCGAGTTCGGAACACTCGTTCATCGCCCACCGGTAGTCGTCCATCTCGCAGACGCCGGAGAAATCGCTGAAATACATCTGCCTGATCCCCTGCTCGCAGTAGACGGTTGCACCCCGTTCGAGAAACCGTGAGACGTGGTCGCGGAGAAACGTCCGCTCCTGCGGTGTCCCGGCGTGTGTGACTCCGTGGACGTGGAACTCGGTACCGTCGACGACGACGCACCTTCCTGGGATACCGTCTGACCGACCCTGGGTTGCCTGCTGGCGGCGTTTGGCTGCTTCCCACTCTTCTTTCGCGCGCAGGTACGCATCGTGGTCAGAGTTCACCCCGATGAGTCCGTGCAGATCGGCGAGGCTATCGGCCTCGCGGATCGCTGCGAGCGTTGTTTCGTCGCCTGTTCGGTTACCGACCATCTCGTCTTTACTGCGTGCTGGGTTCACATATAGGTCAGCGATCACCCACCCGTCGTTCCCGCAGTTCCACGTTCGGGCGCTGGACGACCGAACCAGTGTCAACGCTTTGACGCCGCTCGACACCCCTTTAGTTCTATGCCGGACGTAGTCGCGTCAGAGCGGCACAGAGCCCCCGCGCGGTGCGTGTCTGTTCAGTCGGTCGCCGGGGTGGACTGCTCGGCCGACTCGTCGTCGGACGCCCGCCAGCGGAACGCGACTTCCCGCTTTCGGCCGTCCCCGTCGTCCAACGACTGCTCGATGACCGTTATATCTGAGTCCGGTCGCGTGTATCGGCGGGCGGTCTCCGGAAACGCTGTGCCCGCGGTCTGGTCGGGACCGACGAGTTCGTTCCGCAGGTCTCGGAGGTAGTCGCCGAACTCTTCACGAGACATCGTCTCCTCTCGGTCCGTCTCGTAATCGGCCGCACCCTGTCCGACGCCGCCGGCCTTGCCCGACGAGTGCCCGCCGAGGACAGCGTTGATGACCGCGCCGAGAAGCAACACGAGTCCGGAGAAGTACAGCCACGTGATAATGACGATGACGCTGCCGAAAAAGCTCCCCGAACTCCCGCCCGTAATGGAGAGATACACCTGGAACAGCGCCTGAAACGCGGCCCACCCGACCGCGGCGAACGCCGCGCCCGGCAGCACGTGGTCCCACTCCACGTCGGTGTCGGGGAAGCGATAGAATATCGGCAGGAACGCGACGACCAACCCGACGACGAGAACGATCGGCGTCAGGTAACCGACGAACGGGACCACGTCGGAGTACCGCGCGAAGACGGCCGTCACTCCCACCGTCGCCAGGATCGCGACGACCATCGCCACCAAGACGACCAGACCGTCGATCAGTTTGTCGACGAAGGAGTTCACTGTCTCCGTCTCGTAGATCTCCGAAAACGCGGTGTCGAGCCCCCGAAATATCTTTAGCGTCCCCCAGATGAGCACGACGAGACCGACGACCGACGCTCCGGAGGCACCCGAGTTATCCCGAAAGATCTGTTCGACGGTGTCGGCTATGGGACCGGGCAGCGAGTCCTGCGCGAGCGTAACGATCCGCTCCTCAAGACCGCTCCCCGCGACCGAAATGACGAACAGCAGTATGAGCAGCATCGGCGCGAGCGAGACGAACGCGTTGTATGCGATTCCCGCAGCCATGAACGTCACGTTCTTCTGCGAGAACTCAGAGAACACCTGTTTTCCCGTGCTCACGGCGCTTGACAGGCTACCCATGTCTCGACGTTCGACGGTGAAACGGAAAACGGGCAGTGTGGGCGCTCAGACCTGTCCGGATCGCGACGCTGTATGCCGTACCGCGTGATATAGTAGTCACTGAACGGTAGCCCAGTGTTATCCCCGCCAGGGCGCGCCGTCAAAATCGACCTGGCGGCGAGTCCGGTTGATGGCATCTATCCGTGCTACGTCGGCAGAGTCGAGTTCGATCCGACGCGCTTCGTGGTTCTCTCGCAGGTGCGACTCGGACGACGACCGCGGGATCACAGCGACGTTCTCTTTGGACAGAAGCCACGCGAGGCTGATCTGCGCGGGCGTGGCCCCGTGTTTCTCCGCGATTTCGACGAGTTCGGGGACCTCAGTCACGGCACCTTTCGCCAGTGGAGAGTAGGCGACGAGGTAGTGACCGTTTTCGCGTGCGCGTCGCCGCAAGCGGTCCTGTTGGAGAAGCGGATGGCATTCGACCTGGTGTGCAAATAGCGGCGTCTCTAACCGGTCGAGCGCCTCCGCGAGCAGCGAAGGCGTAAAGTTCGACACTCCGACGGCGTCTATCACGTCCCGGTCGTAGAGTTCGTCGAAGGCTGCGAGCGTTGACTCGGGGTCGTACGCGCGTATCGGCCAGTGGACGTACAGTAGGTCCAGGCTCTCGACGCCGAGGCGCTTGCACGACTCCTGTGTGTGGTCGATGACGTCGTCGAACGCCAGGTTTTTCGAGTGGATCTTCGACGCGAGGAACACGTCCGACCGTTCGACCTCCGCGGTACGGAGGCCGCGTCCGACCGCGGACTCGTTCCCGTACATCTCAGCGGTATCGACGTGGCGGTATCCGATGTCGAGTGCCGTTTCGACGGCGTCGGCGCAGGTCGACGGTTCCAGGTCGTAGGTTCCGACGCCGACCCGGGGCATCCCGTCGGCAGTCATTGCTCTACCGCCGTCCGTTCAGTCGGCGGTGTTTCTGGGTGCGCGCCTCCCGACTGACCGGATGCTCCACAACGAACTCCCACCCGGACTGTCGGATCCAGCCGGCGGTGTGATTGTTCAGTCTTGACTCCTCGTCCGGAACATCGAGACGACCTATCGAACAGTTTCTCGGCGCTCGTCCGGACGTCCGTTCGGTCTGGCTCGGTTCGCATGCCGTGACGAATATCCGAGTAACAGCCATTAATACCTCCGCCAAAACTGGTTTTTGTTACCTATATGTCATACATCGGGATTCGAAAGCCGCGTGCGTCCCTGAACTGTCACGCGGATTCGACCTCGCTTTCTGGGGGTTGGAGGTGCGTTTTACCCCACTGTTCGAGCGAGTCGATCACCCGCTCTAGCGACCGACCCCATTCACACGACCAATGTTAGAACTCTACCAGGCAGAGGGATGTGGCTACTCCGAAACCGTGCGGGAGACCCTGACCGAACTTGGCCTCTCGTACGTCGTTCACAATCCTCGCTCTGGCGCCGGCGAGACGCGCAACGAACAGACGCGCGACCAACTCCGGACCCTCGGAGGCGACGATCAGATCCCGTTCCTCGTCGATCACCAGCGGGGCGTGACGATGTACGAATCCGACGACATCGTCGACTATCTGGAAACACTACACGTGACCGACGCCGATACGGAAGACTGCCCGATCTGTGCCTCGTCGGTTCCTTCGAACCGGATCTCTCCGCCGTCCGTCTGCACTTCGGACCCGAGGTAATGGCCGATGAGACGTGTCCGAACCTGCTCTGATCGCTCCGGTTTCGTCCTCCGTTAGCGTACATCTGATCTCTCGTCTCGCGTCGCTCTGTTCCATTATACGGCTATACTTTGAACACTGAACTATTTATACTGTCAATGACGAATCATAGTACGAAGTGTGGTGAACGAAAGCTATGTCTGATACTCCTGACTCAGCGGTCGACGGGGCCGGTTCATCGAATACTGACGTAGACTGCTTCTGTCCACTGGGCGGGGTAATGGATCTCCTGAGCCGTCGCTACGCGATGCAACTCATCTGCGTGGTCGGCGCTATCGGCCCGGCACGATACGGAGAGATCGAGGAGACGTTCGACGGGGTGAGTAGTTCGACGCTCTCGACGAGACTTGACGACCTAGTCGAGGCCGAGATCCTCGCTCGCGAACAGTACGCGGAGATCCCGCCACGAGTCGAATACGAACTCACGGACACCGGTGAAGAACTGTGTCAGCACCTAGATCCCCTTCTCAAGTGGGCAGAAAAAGCACAAGAGGGATGATTTACGGGTCAGTTTGTGAGGGCTGACTTCCCGGATCTACACCAGGGACAGAGGGCGAGTCGCAAGTAGGGCCGCCGACAGAAGGAACACGGCCGCGGGAACGGCGGTCTTCGACGGTGGGTCGTCGATTCGAATGTGAGTCACCACTGCACCGGCCGTGACTCCACTCAGCAAAAGCGCACCGACCGCCGTTAGTTCAGGCGTCCAGACGAGTCCCGCGATCAGTCCGATCCCGGCACCGATCTCCGTTAGGCCGGTGCCGATTCGGAACCACTGTGGATATCCGTATCGGCGGAACTCGTCGACCTGTTTCTCCTGATGGGTGACTTTCGCACCGCCCGCTACTAGTCCGACGAGTCCGAGCACGGTTTGCGTGACGAGCGCTGCGACGCCCGCGATGCTCATCCCGCGACCTCAGAGGACGCGCTCGCCGTCAGGGAAGCGGCGATAGGAACTCCGGATTCGAGGGGAATGGCAACTGTCGTCGCAGCCACGTCCTCCGCCCAGTTTTCGTAGTCCTCTCGGGTGTGGAACGCCTTTACGTACGGGCAGATTGCCCCGTAAACTTCGTCCGTAGTGGGGACATCGCCGGCAGGGATATCTCGGTCCGTGGCCACGCCGAAAGACATGACGGCATCCGACGGAGTGACATCGATATCCCTCTCGGGCGACGCCCGCATCTCGATCGGCTCGTTCGTGGGCGTTTCCGTTCGGATCTCGACCGGTTCGTCGACGAGATGTGCGAGGGCGATTCCGTCGTAGAAGCACCTGAAGTAGTACGTCTCGTCGGCGGTTTCAGCGGAGTGTGGCGTTTCCCCGTCGACGTGGCAGAGTTCGTCGACGGCGATCCCGTCCCCTTCGGTCACGGTACGGATCGCCGAAATCATATCGTCGAACGCCTCGATCGACTCACCGAAGAACCGACTCATGTTCCCTGCAACGTCTACCGGTAGCTGTGCAGTCTTTACTGGCCGCTCTTCGACCCAACCGTTCGAGTTCGGGGTTTGATCAGTCGCCGTATCAACCGTTACATCGGCGCAGTTGCAGTCTTGGTCAGACATACACAATTACATTGATTCTCGAAGTAGTTATACTGTCAAGTCTGAAGTAATGAACTAACTTCGAGCGGTCGAACTCACGGGCAAACTGCGAACCGAACGGCTAGAACTCGTCAGGCGTGCAGATACGCTCTATCGCTGACTGGAGTTCTGTGGGGCGTTGCGATCCGATGAACCAGTGTTCCCCGTTCGTCCGTTCCACTTCAACCCCCTGTCCTCCTCGAAGTCGATACACCGTGTTCCCGTTCGGTGTGCGCCGTACGCCCCAGTGCCATCCGCCGTACGTCGTCCCTGCGTATGAAGTGGCGTTCACGTCCCGAATCTGCGCTGCCGGGATCCGACGAAACGAGCGCTGGACCGGATGCAGACGGACGTTCACCCCGTCTTCCCGGACTTCGGTGACAAGCCTCAGGAGCCAGAACCGTTCAGTGGTCTCTCGGAATATCGTCTCGTCGTCGGTGTTCTCGGCGGAACTCATCGCTTCTGCTATTTGCCGTCGGTCGTGTTCAAACGCCGGATCTATTGCGACAAACGCGTAAGTCTCTCTGAATTCCCGTCCGGCTTACAGTAGCTGTGTGAACTCGCATTCAATCAGCGTTTGATCGCAGAGGCGTCTTCGAAGCCGCGGACTGCGGAGCGCGGCGCTGAGTAACGGGACGCACGAGCACGGCCTGAACGACGACTGCCCGGACTGTGGCAACCCGCGGTCGATAGATTTCGCTAACGGCACGTATGGGAGACAGAAAGCACCCCTTCCGGGTGCGAAATCCCTGCAGGGAACCGCCGTTCGGCAGCCTCAACGATGATCTGTTTCGGTCGGAGGCCGGGTGTACCAGAGTGCCCAGAGGATCAACACGCCCTGGAGTGGGAGTCGACCCCAGCGAACGATGTCTGAGGGGTCGCCGCCGCCCGGCATCCCCTCGATGACGACCCCGTGAGTCGCCATGTAGACGTTTGCCGGAAAGACCGCAACGAGTAACGCGACTGTCGCCCACGCTGCATGCTGTCGAGTTCGGGGAAGCAATAGCCCCACCCCGACGGCTATTTCGGCGATACCGGACAGATAGACGAGCGCAAGCGCTGCCGGGAAGAACGGTGGGATAATCTGGACGTACAACTCCGGCACGACGAAATGCAAAACTCCCGCGACGACGTACGCCGGGCCCATCAGATACAGTAACGGGCGCTTGAAACGGTGCAGAACCTCGTTCATCATCGGTTGATACTTCTCAAAGCGATGAAATAGTTTCGCTCTTCGACGATCTGCCCGCCTGATGACCGGTTGTGCACCTGGGAGTTGTGGGAGCGCGCTGCCGACCTCGCTGCCGAATATCCCTGCTCGTCCACACGCGCTTGCTGGAACTGGAGGAGTAATACGATGGCCCGGTCGAACAGTGCAGTTGACTCCATCGGGTTCCTCGACGATATCTGTCGGATGTGAATCGTTCGAAAAACCAATGGGCGCTGATTGCCCCGGTTCGACTATCGTGAGAATCGACCTTTCAGCCGTGATGTGGCAGGTTTCTAGAGTCTAAGAACCGAGATTCCGAGAGGTCTGCTGAACATCTACTGTCGCCACGACGCATATCCAAGCACTGGGAGATGCTACCGAGCAATCACGTCACTGCCTCAGCAAGCACGAGAGGGTCGTCGAACGGTTGAATCTCAGCTACAAAGAAGAAAAGTAGTTTTCCGGATAGCCGTGATTCTCTGAGAGTCACCTTTCCCGGCCGAAAGAACGGGGGTTCTCGGTGGACGCTCGTTCTGGCTAACTGTCTCTGTTGGCAGGCGAGTAGTCCTATTCACGTTCAGGGTCCCCGACTTCAGGATGAGGTGACGTGTTACCCCTCCGTTCGGAGACTTTTATCCCGCACAGACGATGTTCTTCGCGGTCTCCAGATGTAGTCTGGCGGGCAGCCAGAAATCGGAGGTTTCTGGCCACGGCGTTGTAGCCCGCGTGGTTCTCGTTCACACATGAGTCACTCGGACACACGGTAGCGGCCGTGACATGGGACCTGTATGCAGAGTAGGAAGGCCTCGGTCGCATTGCATCTGCAATGCATCGGTCATATCGTGGGAAACGTGGTGTTCCACAGTCGTGGTCGGTGGTTATCCTCTTTCGGACTCATAGAGTCCAGAATATCCGTGCGTGCTTCCGACTTCATCGACCCCCGGGGGGTTTGGGGGGTATTGAGGGTCGATGAAAATACTGATGCGAATGCAGGCAATAGTGGCTCTCACTCGCCCGAATCAGGGCGGGTTCCAGATGAACCCTTGTGGGTTTGAAGCGAACTGACTCGCGGCATCCCCGGACGCGCCCCAAGGGTTCCAGATGAACCCTTGTGGGTTTGAAGCGACCGCCAGCACATCAACGCGCTCATGGCGGCCGTGTTCCAGATGAACCCTTGTGGGTTTGAAGCTGGTACCCGCGAGTCGGTGGATCTGGCACCTCAAGTTCCAGATGAACCCTTGTGGGTTTGAAGCGTGACAACGTCGACCAACCAGACCGGCCGACTCGATCGTTCCAGATGAACCCTTGTGGGTTTGAAGCCGAGTTCGTCGACGAGATGATCCGTCGCGGCGTCGCAACGCTCCGGGTTCCAGATGAACCCTTGTGGGTTTGAAGCTCGAATCGGTACCTCCGGTAAGTCATCGCACGGATCGTTCCAGATGAACCCTTGTGGGTTTGAAGCTCTGGCGAAGGGAGCCAGTATCGTGTCGACGCCCGAGTTCCAGATGAACCCTTGTGGGTTTGAAGCGTCGTCTGCGAACGGCCGGCTCTCGGTCGTCAGCGTGTTCCAGATGAACCCTTGTGGGTTTGAAGCATGACGGCACGCTCGTCGGTCGCGGAAAGGGTGACCGGTTCCAGATGAACCCTTGTGGGTTTGAAGCGGGACCGGACCCAAACTGCGTGCCGTCGACCTCGGGTTCCAGACGAACCCTTGTGGGTTTGAAGCGATGAGATGGTCGACCGGGCGAAGGCCCGCCGGGGTTCCAGACGAACCCTTGTGGGTTTGAAGCATCATCGAGAACAAGCCGCGAGCGCCACTGAACGACGTTCCAGACGAACCCTTGTGGGTTTGAAGCCAGGCCATCCTCCGGACAGTCGCGCACCAAACCGCGTTCCAGACGAACCCTTGTGGGTTTGAAGCGCCGACCGCGAAATTACTGTCGTCGTCATTGACGACGGTTCCAGACGAACCCTTGTGGGTTTGAAGCTGCTCGGGCGCTCCGCGAGCGTTGCTCTCTATGGGGTTCCAGACGAACCCTTGTGGGTTTGAAGCTGTGCAGGACGGAAGTTGGCCCCATTGTTGATGATGGTTCCAGACGAACCCTTGTGGGTTTGAAGCGTCGGGACCTTGTACGCCTGTGCCTGTGCCGTGACGGTTCCAGACGAACCCTTGTGGGTTTGAAGCTCTTTCCCGGACCGCTGGCTGACGTAGTAAATTCCGGTTCCAGACGAACCCTTGTGGGTTTGAAGCATCCTCGAAATCAACAACGACGATCCCGCGACTCCCGTTCCAGACGAACCCTTGTGGGTTTGAAGCACCGACGGCGGGGATCGCCTCGACTTCATCCGCGCTCGTTCCAGACGAACCCTTGTGGGTTTGAAGCTCGGAAACCGAAACCGAAGCACGGGAGCGCCAGACAGTTCCAGACGAACCCTTGTGGGTTTGAAGCCTGTGTCCTCAAATCGCCGCAGGACAGTCCCGACTCGTTCCAGACGAACCCTTGTGGGTTTGAAGCGCCAGCAACTTCCGGGCGTCCTCCGCGGTGAGGCGTTGTTCCAGACGAACCCTTGTGGGTTTGAAGCACCCAGTTCCGGATCGTGCCGCCCGAAGGACGGCCGGTTCCAGACGAACCCTTGTGGGTTTGAAGCCTGTCGCTGGCCTGCTGAGTCGTCTCTACCAACGGGTTCCAGACGAACCCTTGTGGGTTTGAGGCATTCGCTGCCTCGGCCTCACCGCCCGGGACATCCTGTTCCAGACGAACCCTTGTGGGTTTGAAGCACGCACTTGAGCGCCCAAGAAGCGGCTCACAGTAGTTCCAGACGAACCCTTGTGGGTTTGAAGCGGCCTGCAGGTCACCATCCAGGGCAAACGCGGCGTTCCAGACGAATCCTTGTGGGTTTGAAGAGTCGGGGCCTGATATGCAACAATGTCAGCAACCGAGTTCCAGAGGAACCCTTGTGGGTTTGAAGCCACCCGCAGGGAGTCCCTGTCGTGCGTGTGGTGCAGTTCCAGACGAACCCCTGTGGGTTTGAAGCGGTGCTATGGTAACCCTCGAACGACAGGGGGCGAACGGTTTCAGATGAACCCTTGTGGGTTTGAAGCCAGTACCTCGCCCGGCGCGTCAAGGAGGTCACCGACGGTTCCAGATGAACTGACGAGTCTAATCAGCGCTCGAACACTCTGGAAATGGAAGTGTACTGTATGGCAACCCAGGTGACAACCACGTCCCAAGCCGGCCAAATCACGTCTGCCGATCTCTTTTCGTTACTTGGGAAAGTTCACACCCTCGAACTGCTCAGCCTGCTTCTCTTAGAAGAGCAGGAATCATTCCGGTTTAACGAACTGCAAGACGCTCTCGGTTTGTCTCCGAATACGCTGTCATACCGGCTTGACGAATTTGAAGTCGCTGGACTCCTGACTCGTACGACGTACGATGAGTTCCCTCCGCGCGTTGAATACGCAACTACGGAGCGACTCGATACCTTCGGACCCACTTCCGACGAACGCTCCGAGTGGATGGAAGAATACGGGGCCAACGACCTCGGCTGCCCGGACAGCTAATTACGCGTCCACATCGTTGTCGGACTCCTGACTGACATACAGATCGTGTCCGTATTTACGAGCATAAAACGAGGACGCGACCGTTGGCGATTGGTTCTACGCGTCTTCAGGCACGTCGAAACCCTAGAAGTGTTCTCCTTCGAGACGCTTACTTTGTCACAAGGCATATTTTCCCTCTTTTTTTATCTGTAGTATGGTTCGAGAACAGTCGTTAGTGGCTATTGCCCTCCTCCTGTCGGCTGTAGCCGTATCCAGCGTCCAGAGTGACCTCATCGTCTCGGTGGCTCGGACCGGTCCACAGGCGGTTCAGACTGTACAGGCGGCGGCCGGTCTCGGGTTCATTCTCATCTCGATTGTCGGTGCAGTATATATCTACTACTACGTCGACTCGTAAACGTCCCTTCCGCTACTGGCGAACGAATAGCTAGCTAGACGCCCGCTCAGTACTTCGGTTCCGCACCAGTTATTTCGCAGATAGCGGCGAGAATATCGTCCTATTGCTTGTCCAACTATTTCTTCGCTACTCCTTGATTAGCAAGAGGGCGAAAGGCCCGATCTTGATTGACAAGAATCTTGGTCAGTCAATACAGGATTGTGGGGTGTCGCCCTCGACGAACGATTCATAGGTTCCTTCCGGTTTCCAGATCTTCCGTAGTTGTCGTGGTTGGCACTACTCCTTACGTACTGTCAAAGGAATATCCGACGTGATATATCGAGAGCCGTACCACTCCGGTTAAGAAACTAACATCATCTCACTGCTTGCCGAATAATACTCTGTATTCAACACAACCCTTCTGACAGACGCAATAAATCACGGTATCTGGATGTTTGGATGGTATTATTCAAGAAGGGCTCTGCTGGCAGAGTGACGCACTGCAGTGATCCCTCTCGATTGTCCAATGTCTGTTCGCCGAACACTTTTATCGTCGTGATGTGGATACCAAATAATGACTCAACGCACCCTTGACGAAAGCAGGACTATCCTCGAACTGTCCCCGGAAGAGCGCGAGCAGCGCGACGTGACCGCTGCCGAGGTGCGCGACGCCTTCCTTGAGATCATCGAGCGAGGTGACCAGCAGGCCAAGGTGTTCGAAGGCTGTACGTTTCCGGAACTCGTTCTCGATTATCAGGAAATCGAGAGTGCAACCAAGCGCCCCGTCGTGTTCCGAGACTGTGCGTTCCCGGGCGGTATTCGCGCAGCCCACGCTGACTTCCGGGTGCCGATTCACTTCGAGGACTGCACCGTCACCGGGTTCGAACTTGAGCGGGCCCGATTCGAGTACGACCTTGCGATCCACGCGACCGAGATACGCGGCGAGGTCAACGGATTCGAAGCGCGGTTCGACAGCGACATGGACTGCACCGGGGTGACGTTTTCGGAACCGGTTTCGATGGATGAGGCGACCTTCTCTGACGACACGAGCTTCGACGACGCGACGTTTGAGCAGACAGCGTCGTTCCGAGCCGCGACGTTCGCAGGGATCTCTAACGAACTGAACGACAACGCCAGTTTCGAACGGGCCTCGTTCGAGGCGACAGCGAACTTCCAGCAGGCTACCTTCGGATTCACCAGCTTTGAGGGAGTGGCCTTCGGTGGCCTTGTGAGTTTCGAGGAGGCGCAGTTCGACGGCAACGCGACGTTCGCGGACAGCACCTTCACCGGCGAGGTGGACTTCGACGAGGTGCGGTTCGTCGAGGATGTTTCGTTCTCCGACTGTGTCTTCGAACAGAACGCAGTCTTTCGGGGGACCATGTTCGAAGGTGGTGCCCGCACTCTCAAGGACGATGCCCGATTCGCGGACGCGACCTTCCACGAGGACGTGAACTTCCGGGCGGCGGAGTTCCGCTCCGTGAACTTCGAACGGGCAGTGTTCGGGAAGCGCGCGCTGTTCGAGGAGGTTCGATTCGACGCCGATGCCGACTTCATCGGAGCCACGTTCACCGGTGAGGCGGATTTCGACGAGGCACGCTTTGACGGCGACGCAGACTTTTCCACGGCCAGTTTCGAACGGCAGGCGGTGTTTCGTGGGGCCACGTTCGAGGGCGAGACTCAACACCTAGAGCAAAACGCCGTCTTCGATGAGGTCCATTTCGCCACTGACGTGGATTTCGATAATGTGACGTTCACCTCGGTGGGCTTTTGCGGGACGGAGTTCGGTGGTGTGATTGACTTCACCGGGGCCGAGTTCACCGACGAGTTTGAATTCATGGCCGAGGCAGTCGACGACGACAATTACGTTAACTTCACCGACGCCGTCCTCAAAGAGGGAGTCATCACTCAGCCGGCGGACCACTGGGTCCGGTACGACTTCACGCAGGCCAGTCTCGGAGACATTACGCTGAAGGCCGAGCGAAAAGGTGGCCATCGCGAGATCCTCGATTACTTTCGCTTCTGTAACACAGAGTTCAACGAGTTCGACGGCTACGAGTTCGATTTCTCGGCGCACACGTACTACCTCGACCGCAACGACTGGAACCTCCACGCGTTCGATGAGGCCGCTGGCTCCGACTACGAGTACGCGTTGGAGATGACTCCGGAGAACATCGAGACGACCTACCTGAAAGCCAAGAAGGCAGCCTCGGCTGGCGGCTACGTGAAGGCAGCGGGAGAGTTCCGAGTGCAGCGCCAGCGCTACGCCCGACGGAAACACATCGCTATTGTCCGGGACAAAGCAGCGGGCACTCGTGCCCGCCTATCGAACGCTAGCCGAGCGGTTGAGAACTACTTCCTCGACGTATCCTGTGGGTACGGAATGCGTCTCGGGCGTATCCTGGCGGTGTTTCTCGTCACGCCGCTAATTCCCGCAGTACTCTACGCGTTCGGCGGCCAACCGTTCCGGACGGACGCTGGCCAACTCTCGTCAATTTGGGAGGTTACAACCCCCGCAGGCCAGGCCATCTTGTTCAAGAACCTCCACTTCAGCTACATCACGTTTCTGACAATCGGCTACGGAAACATCGGCCCGAAGGGGGCGCTCGCTCGCGTGTTTGCCGGGCTGGAGGTGTATTTGAGCGTCATCCTCGGTGGACTGGTGTTGTACGCCCTCATCAAACGGTCCGAACTGTAGCCCCGATTCCACCACCGTCGGATCACCTTGCTTGTCGTTCAGTATCCCACAGGCGAGTCTCGGTACGATCCTTCACTGTGCCGGGGCGGTGAACAACCATACTCTCTCTCTCTCGAATCGGTATGGAGTCGAGAAGGGGGCTACAGACGTCGCGGCCGCTCAGAGCTGTCGGTCGATGAGGTCGGTGAGTTGTTGCTTGATATGCTCGGTGTCCGTGGTGTCGATGGTGATGCGGTGGTGACTCTCGTCGGTTCCGAACAGTGACCCGCCGCGCTTGTCCACTTCGACGACGACCTCAAGCCGCTCCCCCTGTCGGACCGGGAACAGCTCGATTTCGTCGAGTCGACTGCTGTAGGGGCCGCTGTGTGGTTTGTATTCGAACTCCTGTGCGAACTTTCCGGGCCCGAACGACCGTGATTTGACGTTGTCGGCGGAACTGCGACGGAATCCGAGGTTCTCCACAGCCTCCAGCAACGCCTCCATGTACGGCCCCGGCAGTACCTCCAAGTAGTCTTTGTCCTTCGGATCGACCGACAAATTGATGTCGAGACCGGTGTACACCCAGACCTGCGTTTTGCCGATGGTTGGCGGCGTCGACTCGGGGATTTGTATTGACCCGGGGTCGATCGTGCGTTCTTCGCCAGCGTTGATAGTGAACCCGTCTGTCAGCTCCGTTTCCGTAATCTTCCCGGTCGAGTAGCTACTCCCCTCGTCGGTCTCGACCTCGTAGCGAGTCATGATGGCGAGGTCGATCTCGTCGACCTCCTGGTCGTCGGAGCCGCCCTCGATTTCTATGCGGGCCGGAATGCTGTCGCCGGGCTGTACCGTCTCCGTTTCGAGTATCGTGTCGATCTCAGCTGAACCGATGCCGATGCGGTTGAGGAGTCCCATTGCAGATTACTATAATCCTCTGTCATATATAATATTAGGGTCAGTGCCCGACACGGGAAGAGCGAACCGCCGCTACCCTCATCAACTCGGCATAGCGAGTACAAATACAGGTGTACAACGTCGGAAACAGGCCCGGGATCAGTACTTCCCGGCTGAGGGATCTCAGCGCCATCTGAGCTGCCAACGCGCTGTAGAACTCACGCTCTGTATACAATACGGTCCTTCTGGGTCTGAAACACTCTACACCACAGATACCTCTCCAACGCACGTGATAGCTGTTCGTCAACTGCTAATTGATTTGCTCGAACGGACCTGATTGACTACGCGGATTTCTGCTCTCTCGTCCGTGCGACTATCGAACGAAAGCAATATCGCGGTCGGTCAACCAAAAATAGCCGAGCTGACTGGCGATTATTACCGTGCGGTTGTATGGGCGCTGCAGGATTGTGAACCCTTGCGTCCGGCCGTCTCACGTCTGTTCGACGGTCCGGGCGACCGGCGCTGCCGCGTTGGCGGTTTCGCGGTTCTCGGCGACAAACCGCGTCGCCTGCGCTTCCACCACGGCAGGGTCCGTCTGCAGTGCGTTGCTCTTCTGAGCTCGACCCGATTGCCCGCGTTCCGTTCGTCTCTTCACTCCCGATCGGTGCTTGGCGGTCCTATCGTCGTGCACTCACGCTGTCGTGGTAAGTGTACCGTCGCGGGTTCCTGGCGGTCAGATTGCGAGCGCGGTCGCTGGGCTCTCAGGATATCTCCCGCGTCACCTGTCGGTACAGGGCCTAACGCGCCGTTGCAACGACAACTACACAACTACAGAAATTTTGAGGGGGTTAGTCTGACTGGTACTGCGCGCCCGTCCCGCTCGGGGGTGCGGCGGTCGTCACCGGAGCGCCAACGTCACCGGTCGCGGGCCCGTCGCCACCCAGCCACTCGACCTTGTTCCGCTCACGTTCGAGCGCATCCGGTGAGAACTCCCCGAGGTAGTGTTCTCGGAACGTGTCCCAGTCGTCCCATCCACCGTGCCACATGACCACGCTGGGTAACACTCCGGCTTCGAGCATTCGGGTTCCCCACGTTCTGCGGAGGTCGTGGTACGTGACTCGAAGCCACCCTTCGTCGCCCGTGGTCGCGGCGAGTTCCTCGCCCGCCCGTTTGACCCATCGATTCAACGTTTTCCCGGTCTTGTCGATCGTTGCATCATCGACCGACTGGTCTCGGAACTCCGGTATCATCCGGATCTGGTCTGCGAGGTCTTGCGGAATCGGTGTTTCTCGGTACTTGTCGCGCTTCGCTTGGTCCTCCCAGACTCGCAGCACCGTCTGCCCGTGACTGTCGGTGACGTCCACGGGCCGGGTCTGCGACGCTTCATCGCGCCGGAGACCGCAGTGCACGCCGTACCGCGCGGCGATCCGGTGCATCGTCCCGCCGCGGTCGTGCATCGTCTCTATGAGTTGTTCGACGTCGTCGTCACTAAGCCAGACTCGATACCCATCGGCTTCGGGGTGCGGTTTCATTCGCATTGTTGATGTTCTCGTGTTAGGGTTGTGTGAGGGTGGTTGTTCGGGATTCTACTCGTCTCGAACCGGGGGTTCGTCGCCGTGTCGGCGTTGAATCACGGTCTCGACCGCGCCGATCGTGGTTTGCCGTGTGTTGGGGAGTTCGATCCCGAGTGCTCGCGTCGCCTGGTCGATGAGACCGGCGGGGTCGTCGGGGTGCGCGGGGATTGGGTGGCGTTGCACTGCGAGGTTGACGGCGTCCACGGCGTCGTCGTACTCGTCGCGCTGTTCCTCGAAGAGCTGCGGGAGGCCGTCGGTCTGTGTCATCGTTACACTTGAGACTCGGGTGAATGCAGGAATAAACCCCGATGGGGGTGTCCCTGATTCCCACATAACCGCCAATGGTTCGTTAGGAATCGGTGTTCACCTGCCCTTCGCGCCCGTGTGAGCCGGGAAACTGGGTTAGAATGGTGGGTTCTCGGACACTACTCACTCGCAGCGCCGCTCATCCGGAGGAAAATGAGGATAGTGATGCCAACGACGACTGATGCCTCAAACCCTACGGCGAGGTAGACAACGGTTGGGGCGAGGAGCGCGATGAACGGAGCGGCGATGAAAGCCCCAAAGAAGACGTCCTCTTCTCTCATCGGTCCTCACCGTCCTTGAGGCGTTGCGCGGCCGCGTGACGTGCTCGTCGTTCCATGCGGTCTGCGATACTCTCGGTCGCCCCGTCTCGCGGGTCGGTGCGGTACTCGTCCGCGTCTTCAACCGGGATTTCATATCGCTCGGTGAGTTCGTATAGGAACTCGGGATTCCCGATACTGTAAAAGCGTGTCACGGGCCGGTGCTTCTCGATGTGCCCGTGGATCCCGCCGATCGATGTGTCGGTCACACCGCACTCCGCGCATCGATACACGGTGATGGTGTCGCTCATATTCGATACTCGCCGGTTCGCTCGTAAATACCCGGAACGCCGGGGCATCGGGTGCGCGAATACCAAATGAAAACCAGCGCACGGGCGGCGGTGTTAGAATAGCGTGTCGGGGTGGTAGCAGTCCCCGTCGTCACCGCCGCCGCATGTGATAATCCCGCGGCCGCTCGTAAATAGGGGACTGGGTGATTTCAGAGGGAGGGGGTTACAGCGTTGCTTGGAAGCTCTCGGCCCATTCCTTCGGGACCGGCAAGTCCCGTAACACTCGGGACTGCAGGCGGTAATACCCGTTATGCGCTTTCTGGCAGTGTGCTTCCATCCACATCCTGGCTTCTGGGGAGTTGAGGTACTCGATGAGATCGTCCATCGGCACACCGTCTTTCGGGACGGCGTAGTACACCGAGTGTTTGGGGACGACGTCACCGTGGTCTTCGGGCCAGAACCTGGGTTCCTTAGCGATGTCGCGGAATACGATTTTCGGCTGCAGGATGTCCTGCATCGGCGGGTTCTCGTGCCATGCGTACCATGTCTTCCCGCCTTCCACGCACGACCGGTTCTCCAGTCGCTCCCGGTGCTCTTCTAACCAGTCGTAGAACCCGCCGAGTTCGCCTTCGTCGGCGAGCGTGCCGTCCGACTTGTACGGGCACACGAACACTGAATCCGTTCGCGGGCCGTCGCACTCCCGTAACTGACTCCCGCTGACGGTCGGCCTGACCCACCGATCGTCAATCGAGTCCGGGACTTCATCGGCCTTCATCTCGAATACTTTGTCCGCTCCCGTGGCCAACCCCGGGCTGATGCGCTCGGTCACGTCACCGAGTGTCGCGCCGGTCTGCATGTCTTCGACGTCCGCGCCTCGAACGTTCGATGCCCAGCTGTCCCCGCCCGGGAGCGTCGTCGTGTGCGTCGAACCGTCCCGGAGCTTCACGACCGTGTCACCGTCGTCCTGGGTGCGTCGAACGGTCGTCACGCAGGGGAACGTGATGAGGCCCGTGAACGCGTCCTCGGGGATGTGTTCGATTTCTTCGACCCGTACGCCGTCGCTCGTCAGTAACCGGCGGAGTGGCTCTGCAGTGTCCACGTACTCGAATTTCTCCGGGGTAACGAACGATAACACGCCGCCCTCGGCGAGCATCGAAAGGGCCCGCTCGAAGAACAGAATGTACAGATCGAACCTGCCGGTTGCCGTGCTGAACGCGGCTTTGTACCGGTCTTTCTCATCTTCGCTCAACCCTTCGATGGGGACGTACGGCGGGTTCCCGATGACGTAGTCGAACTCGCCCGCATCGAGCATATCGTCGGCTAAGAAGTCGCGTTCCTCGAATTCTGCGTGCGTCAACCCCCGGTCTCGGGCCCGTGTGAGGTGTTCCGGGTTGCTTTCGATACCGGTCCCGTCCGGGTACTCCCAGCCTTCCGCGTCGCACACTGTCTCGACCGCGGCAGCGAACGGTGCGTCCCCACACCCCGGGTACAAGATTCGATCATCGCGTTCCGGTGGGTCGTCACGGAACGCTCGCCGAACCATTTTCTCAGCTAACTCGTCAGGGGTGGGGACGTGGCCTTTCATTCACTCAGTATTCGAGCGGCTTCGCACTTCAATGTCTGTAAACTCACTCGTCCACGTCGAACGTATCCTGCTCCATGTCGATGTGCCCGGCGACGTGCGACGCGAGCGACCGGGCGAACCGTTCGAATCGCAGTTCTTCGTTCGGTTCCCAGTACTCACCGTCCATCCCGGCGTCCTCGTCCGAAAGGATGAATGCCGACTCGTTCACTAACCGCTTCCGAACCATCCGCTGGCATAAGAGCTCCATCCGATCGACGTACGTCGCATCACGGAACTCGTCATCGACGTCGAAGTTCACCTCGCGCACCTGCGGGACGTTCCGCGACTCTTCGTTGTCAGCCATGAGCATCAGGTACCCGATGAACGGCTGGGGGCTCGGGGCGAATACACCTTCCTCGTACGCCTCGATGATATCCGTGTTATTTCCGATCGCTTCCTCAGCGCGGTTATTCAGATTGTTCCCGAAGCTCGATGCTTGTGACTTGTACTCGACCACTGCGAGGAGCTCACCGTCGTGCACGACCGCAGTATCCCATTCCTTTTCGTGCCTGTAGAAACCGGGGAGAGTGGCGTGGTAGTCATGATGCACGGATTCACGCGGGACACCCGCTTCCACGACGATGTCCTCGATGAGACCGGCGAACCCGTCCATTTGCTGCCCGCCGAGCACCTCTGCACGCCGCCCGCGCGTTGAGTCTTCAGATTCGCGTTGTTCCGCGCCTTGCCCGGATCGGGTTTCCCAGTACCACTGTACGGCGTCAGAAAGTTCAGATTCGAGGTTATTTATCACAGTTCGGGTTGTTCACCGATGGACCGTATTCCTATCGGTTACTCACCATGTATTCTCGGGCGGATGGGTCACGATCCACCACGACCGTGACCCGTTCACTCTCTCTCTCTCTCTCTCTCTCTCGGGAACACGCCGCCCGCGCGGGCGAGCGGCATCTTGTCGACGTGCTGCGACTCTCTTCAAAGGTCGGATACTTACTCGTCTGGCGGGTCGATCGGTCGTGCGCATACCACGCACCACGGCGGGCGGTCTTGAACTTGCGAGGCTGCTGTGCCGCATTCGGCGCATCGGATCGCGCCGGGTTCGTCGTCGTGCTCAGCTGGTGTCTGGGGAGGTGTGACTGACATACTCGATACTCGCAGGTACGCTCGTAAATACCGGGACGGGTATGTTCGACCGGCCGGTCATGCCGGCGGACGCGAGTACGTACACAGGTACGCCCACAGGCGCGTACATCGCCACGTACACGGCGACGTACACCCGTCCGTCCGTGCGTTCGTACGGGCGTCCGCCCGCCCGTCTCCTCGACCGGCCCTACTGACGGGCGGACGTGTGCCTGCCGGTGTGTCTGTAACGACTACAGAAATTTTTCGAGGGTGTCCGTTAGAATATCTGCGAGACCTTGAACCGCGCCTCTCGATCGTGATTCCGATCGGGGTGCCCGCTCTGATGGAACGAAAAATGCGGGAGGTTGCTTGCGTGGACTCGTTTCGTCTTCAACACCTGCACACCTCGCCCCCTGAATCGGTACACTGCGAATACGTAGTACCCGTCGTGCCTGCGCACCCACTGGTGCGGCTCCTCAAAGACGTAGAACTCTCCCTCCTTTGTCCCTCCTCGACCGTCGCTCTTCTCGCGGAGCGCGGCTTTGATTTCCACCGGTGTGCCGTTGGCGTACGCGGCGTCGGCGCGCCCGGAGTGGTCGGGTTCGAGGTTATACTTTCGACACACGTGCCGCTCGACCGCGGTGCCGGCGGCTTTCCGGCGATCCGCCCGGCCTGAGGTTTGGTTCGACACTATTCATCACCTGCAGGGGCAGGGTTCGTGTCCGTATCAGTCGATCCTCCGGACTCACTCACGGTGTCACGGGCGTCGTCCTCGATGTCTTCGAGCTCCTGCTCCAACTCGTCGCGCCCACGTTGGAACTCCTTGGTCGATTGTCCGATCGATCTGGCGAGTCGGGGGATACGGTCCGCGCCGAAGAGGAGTATTGCGATCCCTGCGATGACGAGCATCTCAGGCCCGCCAGGTAACCCGCCGACGAAAGCTGGTGTGACTGTCATGCTGTACCTGGGACTCACCGGTACGCTGGGATATACCCCGAACCGTGGGGTGCGACGAGACTACAAATTTTTCGAAAGGGGTCACCTCGCGTCACGCGTACGCGTCGCGCGTCTTATATACTGACTCCTCTGTATCCGCACAGTACAAGCACTGCAACGACAAAACTACAAATTACACTCACCTCCCTGCGGTCGGTGCGTGAATCTATACTATTGTGGGGGAGGGGTTGTTGGTTGGAATGGGTTGTCCCTCCGCCGTCACTTGATTTCGTCCTCGACCTTGGCAACTAACTCGGCGTGTTCGCCGTCGTCGTTATACTCGTTCCATCGTTGACGTGCCCATTCACCACTGTACGGGACGAATTCGGCGACTTCGTCGTTTGTTTGCCCTTGTTCTTTCCCTCGAATGACGGTGTAAATCGCTGCTTCGCGGGCGGTCGGTCCATCCGTATGGTCCGGGTCACCATCACGATCGTCCTTGTCGCGGTGGTCTTCCCACGACCAGTCAGTCGCCTCCTCGTCGTCAAAGTCCCACTTCGTGTCCGGGATTCCGTCCAGAGACACGATTTCACCGGCAGGGGTGCGGTTGTTGATGCTCCGGTAGAACGTCGCGCGTTTCTTCGACTCTTTATGCACGATCGTCGCCAGTTCGCGGACTAACGGCGTGATGTCCTTCCCGTCGTGCCCGATGATGATGAGGTTCGCATTCCACTTCCGGATCTTGTAAATCATCGGACCGAGCTTCGTCTTCGCTTCGTACCCGTCGCGGCCGTGTCCGCCGGCGTGACTGTTCGCCTCGTCGAAGATGAACAGCTTCGGCGCATCAGGGTTCTGCTTGAGCCACTGGTCAAGTGTCCCCCAGGAATCGAGCCACTTGTCTTTCGCGGTGAAATCACGGATGTTCGATCCGATGAGTCCGTTCGGGTTGTGGCGTTTCCACCGCTCCCCGCTGAACATTGCGAAGGAACTCTTCCCCTGACCCATGAACCCGTACACGTACCACACGAGTACGTTGACGTCCACCTGTTCATCGAGGTCATCGATCGCACGGACACCGCTGATGTCCGCGCGTTGCGTCGTGTCACCCATCAGGTACCGCATGGTAGGGATGTCGCCGGTCGAGACGGCTTCCGTGATCGCTTCGGTACCGTGCGCTGCGAGGGTTCGCTGCACGACTTCGAGTCCGCCCGGGTGCTCCGGCATCAAGTCCGGTCGCTCGCACTCGTACGGATCGTAGAAGTTAGCGATGAGCGTGAGCGCGTGCCGGACCTTCGGATCCTTAATCACGCCAGCGTGCAGCAACGATTCGAGATTGTCACGGTGCCCGTGACCGGCCATCCACTCCCTGAGTTGCGACGGGACGTACACTTCGTTATCGCTTGCGCCTGAGTCTGACATTGTTACAGTTCACCTCCATCGAGACCGTCGGAACCGGCTTCTGCACCGTTTTCACCCGGGGTTTCCGTGCCCGTCGCGGTCTTCTCCCACCTGTTCAAGTCTTCTTCAACGTGTTCGTGCGTCAAGCCGGGGATTTCTTCATCGACCATGGAATCGACGTCGGACTCCGCGCGCTCCCACGCGTCCGCGACCGAGTCGTCTTCCGGGTGCACACCGCGTTCGAGCGCTTCCGTGAGCGTGTTCACAGTGTCTTTCTTGACGTCCATGCCCATCTGCGAGACTCTGCGTCGGACGTCGCTGTACCGCGCGTACGCGTCTTCGAGGTAGTCGTGGATGTCTTCGGCGTACGCTTGACTCGTGGCGAGTTTCCCGTCCATGGTTCCCTCGAATCGAGCGCCTTCCACGCGGATCTCGCCGATGTCGTCCATTTCTTCGAACTCGCGGACTTCGAAGTCTTGCTCGTCGTTGACCCGTCGTGGCGGTGGGCCTTCCACGCGCTTGTTTTCCTTCCAGTGCTCGCGCTCGATGAAGTACAGCCCGCGTTCGTCGGTCGCTGCGTTAGTCTGGTACACCTCGACGTAATCATTCGGGTCGATCCGCCGTCCGCTTCCGTACCCGAGGATGTACGCCGGGATGCCGAGGAGGAGTTCCGCGGTCACGACTGCGAGCGCCCATGCAGGGACGGTGACGTCGAACCCGCCGAATGCGACGATAATCCCGGTCGATACGATCGTCGCTGCAACGATGAGCTTGTGCTCACCGATGAGATACACTACGTAATCGCGCTTCGAGTCGAACGTCGGTGCGTGCCGTGTCATGGTTTTGCCCGTCGAACCTTGCCCTTCCCTCGTTTGATCGCGCGGTACGCGCCGTACCCAGCTGACGTGAGCGCGACTAACGCACCGAGGAGTAACGCGCCCATCGGTGCGAGGTTGTTCACCGGCGTTTCAGTGGTGCCTTTCTCGACCAGAATTGGGGATCGTTGCCCGTTTGCTTGGACGTACAGTACGCGGTCGTTATCCCGGATATCCGGGACTTCGACCGTGATCGTGTTCTCCCCGCGGGAGAGACGGTGTTCATCGAGTGACACTGGGACTGCTTTCCCGACGCCCGGTTCTTCGAGGTCGTGACCGTACGGCGTGGCGATGTACACTGTGCGTGGTTCCTCTGCGTACAGGTGTACTGCGACGGTGTCGCCGTCGCGGTCTTCCCACCCGGTGATTGTGACGTCGCCGAGTTGCGCGAGGCGTTCATTCGGACCGGTCGCGTTCTCTGTCGTGTTGTTCGAGTTGGGGTTGTCGCCCCATTCGACGTCGTCGCCCGTGTCCGTGGTCGTCGTGTTGTTCGCCGGAGTGGTGGTGTTGTCTTGTGCGGCGACCGGGCCCGCCGTGACTGCGAGGACTGCGATTGCGACGACTACAGTCACGGTTCGCGTCGCTACCATGGTGTCACCGTGTCCGTTGCCCAGTTCGTGAGCGGGTCGATGAGCGTTGCATCGACCCACTGCATGACGGGGTCGATGACGGGCACCCCGAGCGCTTCGAGGACTATCGTGACTGCTCCAGTCAGGATTGCGACGGCTAACACGTCGCCAAGCCACCCGGTCGGGAGTATTTTCAACAGTATCGGTATCGGCATACTCGACACTCGGCGATATGCTGGTAAATACCCGCCAAGGGGGTGTGGGCGGTGCTGCGTAACACTGCGAGGTAGGGGTGGACGGACTCACAGCCAGTCCCTCCGCACTCACAGTAAATGCGCGACTCAAACGCCGCGTAACACTGCGTAGAAGGCCTGTACCACGTTCCCGACTACAACGACAAACTACAAAAATTTTGACGGGGTCGTGTTACCCGTCGCCGTCGGTGAGGTGCTGGTACGCCCACGCGAGCGCACCACCGCCGAGTATCACCCCGAGTAACCCCATCGACCCGCCGGCACCGCCGCCGCCACCGCCCGGCGGTGTCGGGTCCTCGGTGTTATCCTCGATCGTTTGCTGCGTCTCGATTGCCCGAGTCACCTCTTCTTCGACCCGGCTCACATCGAGGGAGTGACGGTTCGTGTCCGACAGTGTGACGCCCTGTAGCGAGTTCCCTTGCGCGTCCGTGGCGCTTTCGATTCGGAACACGTCACCGGTCTCGATGTCTACCCAGTCACCGCCGGTCGTGGCGATGACGATCTGGTCGTCCGAGCCCTTGTTGTCCGTGTGATACCATCGACCGGTCATGAAGTCGTACTCGGGGAGGGTGACGTCGGTCACGGCGAACTCTGCGCCGACGGTGCCGGCGGTCGTCGTGGACGTTCCACCGCTCGAATTCGAGTACTCGACAGAGATCGTGTCGATCGTGTAGGAACTCCCGGCGGCGGCGATGTCGGTGTGCGGGATTGACGCGACTCCTGATGACGGCGTCGCGGTGTAGGTGTCACCGGCGGCGGTCGTGACTTTGACCGAGTTCACGTTCGTGAGCGTCCCGCTGAGCTGCAGCGTGAGGGATCGTGACGACGGGACGGTGTACGTGTCTGGCGCGGAGTCGTTCACCACAGGTTCGCCATCATGCGCGGTGCCTGCGGTCACGTCCACCGTGTCGCTGTTCGTCGTGTCGGTCAGTGTTACGCCGGCGAACGTCCATTTCTTCCGCGCTGCCGTGGACCAGCCGTCCGGGTCGCCGCCGTGCGGCCGCCAGTCCGTAGCGATTGCTGCGTCCTGGTACGTCCACCCGACACCTGACGCGTCGATTTCAATCGCCAGGCCCGCACCACTCGCGGCTGTTTCGGTGTACTGCGACGTGCTCGTCGTCCCGTCCGACGCGGTGCTGCGCGTTGCGTACGTGACGTCCACGCCCGAGATTGTTACGGACCCGTCACCGTCCGGGTCGAGATCGTCGTACCACGCTTCGCCGCTGGCGATCGTGCCGTCCAGGCTCTGGTTCTCTGAGACGGGGACGGTGACGGTGTCGCCTGCGGTCGTGGTGAGCGTGACATCCTGCACGACGTATGATGGGCTCGATGGGTCGTCGCTGAAGCCCTGCACGCGAACGTTACACGTCGCCGTCCCGCCCGGCACATGCATCGTCCCCGACCCGTCGCTCGCACCACCCGGGTCGAGGACAACCGTCACGGACGCGGAATCAGTGTTACTGAGCATGTGGTCGAACGTCGCAGTCTCACCGATAGCGCCGTAGTTGAGCGTCGTTTCCGGCGACTCTGACGGTGCGACGGTGACGGTCATCGACGTTTCGAGGTCCGTATCGATTCCGAGCTGCGACAGGAGCGCGCGCGAGTACCCGGTGTCACCGCTCTGCGCCCAGTCACGGGCGAGCTCCTCCGCGTAAATCGCTGGCGTCATCAGGTCGTCCGTCGTGATTTCCCCTGATTCGACCGCGGTGTACACGTCGGACGCGTACGTCTCGATCTCTGACGCGAGCGTACTGATGAGCGGGTACACCGTCGTCCGCCAGTACTCAATCAGCCCCTCAGTGGAGACACCACTCAACTCGCCCATGTCCGCTGGTTCGAAGAGCGCCGTGTCCACGGTCACCCCGTCGATGTTATCGGGCGCGTACACGTGGAACGGCCGGTTCCCGCCAGGGATCCCGCCGCCCGCTCGGATTGTCGTTCCGGTGTCAGGGTCGGTGTACTCGATGCGCCCGGCTGAGTCGTTGTAACTCAGTTCATCGACTAACTCCCACATCTCTGTTTCCGGGATGGGGAGCGCCGGTGCGTTCGTGTCGGTGGTGTTGATTATCGACTGTTGCTTGTAGGCGTGCGTGTGGATGATGCGTTCGACGTCACCGGCGTCGGTGCCTTTGTGCAGGACGTGTAACGCCCAGCCCTGGGCGGTGTCGCCGTTGACGAGTTTGACGTGGATGGGTTTCACTCCTTTCACGACGATTTCTTCGCCGGAGAGTGCGGACCCGACTGGTTGCACGGCTTGGTCGGGCATTGTGATCCCGGCCTCGTTTTCACGGGCGTCGAACGACGCGTACCTGACGATCGCCGCTGACTCGATTGCGAGGAGGTTCGCCTGGACGTTCGCGGCGGCTTCGAGAACCCCGTCCACGCCGGCGGCGGTCGCGGATGCCTCGGATTCGTCGTTGTTGATGGCGTTGATGACGTCGAATTGCGCTTGCGCGATCCAGTTGTTCTTGGAGACTGCGAGGCGTTTATCGAGCTCTTTCAGCGTCCACGCGTTCTGATTCGACGTGGTGTTCGCGTGCGCGTAGATGTCCGCTTGGAGTTGTGTGAGTCGGCGGCTTTCGTCGTCGCCGAACAGCCAGTTTTCGAGTTCTGGGACGTACGCGGTCGTCGCTCCTGCGGTGCTGCCGACGACTGCTCCGGGTGGTCCGGCGATCATCGCGCCGATTGCAGCGCCTGAGCTGGCGCGCGCGATTGCTTCGCCGGTCCCGACTCCGTCGTCGCCGTCGCTGGTGCTGGTGTCGCTGCCGGCGTCACCGATCGGGTCGTCGGACCCGTGGTCCGCGGCGACGGTCCCGGTACCGAGTGTCGCTGCAGCTCCCGCTGCACCGATGCCTTTCAACAGAGACCGTCGGTCCATGCTGGGCCCGACAGTGTCGTACAACTGTGCCTGTGTTTCGCCGTCGGGACTCGCCCGTCCGGGCGGGTCCGCGGTGTCTTGTACTTCGTTTTCTGCGTCGTTGGTTCGTGTCATTGTTTGAAAGATGAGTGTAACGGGCGGGGTCGCGTTACTCTGCGTACGCGACGTACACTGTCACCGCGGACCCTGCGACCCACAGCGCAAGAGCGACGAACTCGCTCGTTCCGACAAGCGCCCGAGCGGGTTCGAGGAGCATGTACAAGCCAGGGAATGCGAGACTCCCGACGATCGCGCCGTACTCGTAGTCCTCGTAATTCGACCCGTCGATTTCGTTCGTTGTGATTACCCACGCACCGGCTGCGAGCGCGGCGACTGCAGCTGGTGTTACTTCCACGCCTGCACCTGAGTACAGGATTTGACTCAGGTCGTACCCGCTCATGAGATTGATCGAGAATCCGAAAATCCCGAGCACAATCCCGAGGAAAACGGGGTACGCGACTAGTCCGGCGACGTCGATAACGTCGATTTCGTTTCGTGCCATAATTCGTTACAGCGCTCGCTGCGATTTCTGCGAGCGCCTTACCCGGGCTTGGCCGATTGCTGGTAAATACCCCTACAGGGGGGTTGACGGGTATATCCCAGCGTGCCGGGTAACATCGAGTATGCTTGGTAGCACACTCGACCGCGGTGACGTCGTCGCTGTCGCCGTCGCCGTGGTCCTCCTCGCACCGACAATCGTCGTCGCCGCGCACCCCGGGCTACGGGTGGGGACGGGTGACTCGATGGACGGGACGATGACGTCGCCCGTCGTCGCACACTGCACGCCGCCCGACGATGTCCAGGTCGGCGATATCGTGTCCGTGGATGTTCGCGGGAAAACAGTCATGCACCGCGTCGAAAGCGCGAACGGTGATAAGCTGCAGACTAAGGGGGACGGGCGCGATTCGAGTGACGCGTGGACGTCGATGTCTGACGTGCACTGCGAGGTCCGCGGGTGGTGGTCGCTCAACCCGTCCGCCTACGTCTAAACACCCCGTTACACCCCCCGGGGTGCAGTTACGCCGGTCTACAGGGGGTTGAAAGGGGTCTACCCGCCGTTTTGCAACCACATAACTACAAAAATTTTGAACGGGTGTTCGCCGGCGTGTTACGCGGTTCGCGGCGACGGTGACGAGTACACGTCACCCGCGGGTTCGCGCACCCGGTACGCCGGGCGGGTGTACTCTGCGAGCGTGGTCTGCGAGTCAGGCACGTCCCCACGCGCACGCGCCTCGCCCGCACGCGTCTCCATGACGCGTTCGAACGTTGTCCGGGCGTCACTGCCCGCCTGGTCTTCGAACGCGTCTGCGCGGAGCGTGCGGCCTGTGAGCGTCGCCTGCCCAGTCACCCGTGGACTCGACCCGCCGTCACTTCGGCGACGGGCCCGACCGTCCGTGCCCGTGGTGCCGGGGAGCGTCGATTGTTCCGGCGCGGTGACTGTACCCGTACACTCGATACTCCACTGCTCTGCGAGGTAGTCTTCGAGGCGACGCGTCACCTCGTACGTCCCGTCGTCTTCGTGCCGGTCGATGAGCGGGAGCGCAGCGTGCGCCGCCTTCGGGTCTACCTTGCCGTCACGGTCACCTACCACGTCCGTCCACGCCCATCGCCGCCCCGATGGTGGGAACTCGGTCATCGTCGCCCGGTGCGCCCGTATCTTCATCGCCGTGCCGTGTTTTACCAATTTCAGTCACCCCCGCTTGTGAGCGTCACACGACCGGTCTGCGGTTCGTACACGTCGCCTTTCCGCCGGAGTTTATCGAGTTCGTGCTCGGCTTTCGAGCGGTCGATACCGCGGTCCGCCGCGGCGTCGATGACATCATCAACACCAGCACCGCGGACGTCCGTGCGGTTCTGCAGCGACCCGATGACGTTCTTCACCGCTTGAACGCGGTCTTCCTGCGACAGTCCCCCATCGTCCGCGTCGCCTTCGTCGTCGGTGGTCTCGGTGTCATCGGCATGCCGGTCGTCTACGTCTTTCAACGGACCGGCTTCGGACACCGTGACTTCGGTCACGTTCTTCACCTGCAGCTGCGGTTCGCCACCACTACCCGACGTGAGCGTCGCCCGCTCCAGCGTGATCCTGTCACCGACGTCCACGCCATCGAGCGCCGCGTCCGCGTCCGCGCTGTCGAGCCACTCGAACACGTCAATCGCGGTCGTAAAGTCCTCAATCGTCACTCTGACCGCCGAACCGTCACTCGTCTCGAAGCCCTCGCGCCCGATGACCGTTCCTGCAGTCGTTGAGTACCCTTTGTTCAGGTCTTCGATCGGGGTGACGCGGTCGAGACGGTTTGCGAGCGTTGACTCGTCTTCGCTGACGTCGTCACGCCACTCGTCACGCACCCACTCCGGCGCGTAATCGAGCGCGTCCGACGTAATCATCACGTGCTCGACCGCCCGGTCACCATCCGAGTACACGCCATCCCGCTTGTAACTCACCGCAGGGCACTCGTCCGACAGTTGCCAGAACCCGTTCTTACCGCCTGACGCCAGCGCATCGATACCGTTCTCTGCAGCCCACTGCACGTAAATCTCGTACACGACCGCACGAGGGACGCGCGCACCGGTCTCCTGCGTCATGAGCTCAGTCCAGAACTGCAGCACCGAGTCCGAGTACTGCTGGTACAAACTCCACCGCTCGTCTTCCGACCGACCGACCGGGAGTTCGTCCTCGCAGTCACGGTGGATGTCCTGCGCGTACTGCACCGCGACGGCGAGCAACCGCTGCAATTCCTCGTCGGACGTGAGGTCTGCGAGGAGTTCATCCTTCGACACTGCGTCCTTATGACCGTCTGTCGGGTCCGACGTGAATTTGTGCGGCATGATGACCGGGTACAGTCGCCGCGTCGCACCGTCCGTCTTGTCTCCGAGCAACGGCGGGTCGTTGCTGAGGTACACGATCGTCCCGTAGTTATCGTAGTCTGCACCGCTGACCTTCTCTTTCTTCTCGTGCATTTGCGTTTTCGCACCACCCGAGAGCTTCTTGAGGAGTGAGATGTCCTGCGCCTTGACGTCAGTCGCGTCGTCATCAATCGCTAAGTGCAGGCCTTTCACCGACCCTGCACCGAACTCGTACCCTGGGTCCGTCATCATCCCGATGTCCGTCGTCCCCTTGGCGTCGCCGAACAGCGGCGACATGGCCTTGTTGAGGACTGTCTTCCCGTTCTTACCCGGGCCGATTATTGCGAACAGCGCTTCAATCGGGTAGTGCCGTGCGAGCGCGTGACCGAGCATGTACAGCAACGTCTCCCTGTCGGCGACGTCCTTGCACACGTCGTCCAAGAACCGGTCCCACGCGTCACCGAGTTCGTCGTACTCCGGGTTGTACTCGATGGGGAGCTTCGATGTGCAGCGCCACGCCGGGTCGTGTTCGTACAGTTCGCCGTCGCGCAGGTCGATGACACCGTTCTTCACGCCGACACTCCACCTGCGGGCTTCCGTGTCCGGTGCACCGCCGCGGAACGCGTCCGATGGGACGTACGTCCTGTGCCGCACGGTCTTGACGATCTGGTTCTTATTCCGCGGGTTGTTACTCTCCGGCGGGATGTACTGGTCCACAATCTCTTCGATTCGAGTTTTGCCTTCGTCGGCGAACTCACCGTACCGCTCGGAGTCGCTGTCATCGATGTACACGTACATCTCGTCACCGCCGCGTGGCGTCTCGATCGTCCACTCGTCCACGAGGACGTCCGCGATCCAGTTGTTCACCGCGGTCTTGTTCTCCATCGTCTGGTACTTCCGCGGTGTTTCCGTGAGCTGCGTCTGTTCCTGCAGGGCTTCGCGCGGGTCGCGGTCGGGTCGGTATGCGACGCGGAGTAGTGACGATGACTCGGTCACGCCGAACGCGGGTTCGCTGTCGTCGCCGTCCAGCCGCCGGCACTCGGTTACAAGGATTTCATCGCCGGGCTCGAACTCTGCGAGCGGGGTCATGCGCGGGTGCAGGTCCACGTCCACCACGCCGGTCGTGTCCGCGATTCTCACGGACAGGTGCGGGTCGAACTCCCCGTCGTCCTCGAACCGTGCAACGACTACACCGTACAGGGACACGCGTTCTTCTTCGCCGTCGTCGTCAGTGTCGTAGTCGTAATCGACCGCGTCCGCGACGCGTCGTCGCCGTGCAGCTGACTTGTCGAATTGAATTCCGTCGCTGTTCGTGTCGTGCTCGCAGTGCTGCGCGACTGCTCGCCGTCGCACGAGGTGCGCGGGGTCCTCGTCCTCGTCGTCGCCGTACCGTGCCGCCGCCCAGACCTCACCGTCGTCGTCGTCGCCGTCGTCCTCGTGCTCGTCCAGATCCCCAGCGCGCCACTCTGCCAGGCACACCGGGCACGTTGCCCGTCCCGGGAGGTTCGAGTACAGGACGTCGTTCGGGTGCCCGTCGTAGTGCAGCGACCGCGCACCGATCGTCCGCGTCACTGGCCGCGGTGTCTTGATGTCGTCCGGGTCCACCCGGGCTCCGTCCGGGTCGCCGGCGAGCGGGTAGTCGTCATCGTCGTCGTCGCGGAGGTCTGCGGGAAGTGTTTCCGCGGGTTCCGGCGTGTCACTGTCACCGCTGTTCGTGTTGTTACCCCCGTCGAACATGTCTGACAGTGACTCCGTGACGTCGTCGGCGTCGGGGATGTCTTGCCCGCCGTCCGTCATCAACCGCCGGTCGTCGTCGTCGCCGTCCACGCGTTCGATGCGGATGAACCCGCTCTTCAGTGACTCTGTCACGTCGCACTCGGGGCACCAGAAGAACGTCTCTCCGTGCGCGTCGTGCCCGCGAGCGGCACGTCCACCGCATTGCGTGTGCACGAACTTCTTCGGCGGTCGGATGTTTTGCGGGCCTTCGCTCACCCATTCCCACCCGTCACCGTCCGCGTCGCCGGGGATGTCTTGCCCGCCGTCCGTCATCAATCGACCACGACCGTCGTCGTCGCTGTCGTCGTCTGACACCGCGGCGACTGCGGCGTCAATCGTGTCACGCGCGACACCTGCACGCGCGAGATCCGACTCGCTCACACCGTCTTCGAGCTCCTGCGCAGCTTGCGCGACTGCAGCGCACTCACGCGAGCAATACACCGCGTCAGCGTCGTCTGTGCGGTTACTGCACTGCGGTGCCTCGCACTCACCGCCGTCCATGCCGAGCGCTTCGCGCCCGACTTCGGACGTCGCGTACGCGTGCTTGTCGCTGCACAGCGGGACGACGACGTCTGACCCGCCTTCGCGCTCCTCGATGCACAGGAACAGGAGCGTATCGCGGTCGTTCCTGTAGTGATGCACCGCGTCGATTTCGATTTGTTCGCCGTCCCGTTCGACTGTCACCGCCGCGGGCTTGAGTGAGTAGGATGCTTGGGTTTCTTTACTGCTCGAACCGTATTCTGAATTGTCTCGTGTCATAGTGTGTATGACCGCTCCCCGGAGCACACGAGACACGCGGGCGGCGCGTGCCAGCGCGCCGCGGCCGATTTACCCTCTTTGTCTAGCACCCAGTCAGATTGAGCGGCGGGTGCAAACTGCGTCGCGGTCGTGTGCTACCGAGTTACTACATAGTACCCCCTATGGCCTTATAAAACCTCGCGGAGCGAACAACATCAGCGATGTCGAACACGAACGAATCGCTGCGACGAGACTACAGCAAAACACCGTTACACGCCTCGAAACGCACGAACACGGATTTATCCTAAACACGCAGAAATAGACAAAACAACAGCAGGTAAGCATAGTTTTAAGTAACCGATTAAGCCCGACCACACCAACAACCCAAACCCACACCCATAACCGACAAACCATTGAACGCCGCCACGCCCACGGCGACGACGACGGCGACGCACCCCACCGCAAAACAACCAACAGGAACTCGGAACCTCCGGGTCCTCACACAGGCACCGCACCGCCACTTTATCCTACGATCTCACTGCAGCAGTAGAAAGGGGTCGAACCCCCGCTGCAGTCAGTAAACGCGCAGTACAGCCCCCAATACTGCTTTATTCCATACTCCCACTGCAGGGAACGGGATATTTAGAATATTGAGTCGGTCCACTCGAAAACGGAATCAAGTGGGAGGGCTGAGTGTGGCGGTCCCTGCGGTTCGCTGCAGTGACCCCATCGATACCCTCCGGGAGAGCGTCGCTGCCTGCGGAATCCTTACTGCAGCGGGGGTGAGCGGGGGCTGCGGTCGCTGCAGTCGGTCGCCCCTATTCGAGCCGGTAGAGTTCGGGTCGTTCGAGCGCGTTGTCGATTGTTTTCCTGGCGCACCCCAGCTTCTCTGAGGCTTTTGTCTTCGACCAGTCGCCTCGCTTGACTCGCTGCAGTGCCCTGCACACTCGGTCGTAGTCATCGTCGGGTGCGAGTCGCCCGCCGTCGCTCGTGCAGCCTAAGGGTGGTCGTCCTCCCTGCCACGCCACGCCTGCGAGGAGTGCGTCGGCGGACTCGGCGGTCCCGGTCAACACTTCGAGCGCGCGGCGTGTGGCGGGCGCGAATCCGTCGCGGTCGTGGCGGGTGGGTTGGATGGTGATCGCGTGCGTGGCGTCGTGCACGCGGACGCGGTGGTCTGTGACGATCGTCTCGATGTCTGATACTGGTGCGCGTGCGAGGCTCCCGACGATGAGGTTCGATCCGCCGTCGGCTGCACCTGCTTTCTTCAGCGCTTCGAACTCTGGTTCGTCGGGGCCTTGCCGGTCTGTCGTGATGTCGCCGCTCGGTCGGACGTACAGGTACGCGTCTTTGCTTTCGAGGGTGGCGACGGTCGATGCGTTCTCTTCGGTGTACTCGTACAGTTTGCGGACGTCGTCGGTACTGATGACGTCGGCTTGCATGTCGCGGATCCAGCTGCAGATCGTGTCGATGCATCGCTGGCGTTCGTCGTGGGTGTCGCCTCGCGCGATAAGGACTGTTCGTGTCATTGTTACACTCGATACTCGGTGATATGCTGGTAAGAACCCCGGGTGGGTATTTTCTGGACGGGTTTCTCCGGTGTGGAGTTACTGGGTGGGTAGATACCCGGGTTCGTGCCACTGTTCCTGCGGGCTCGAAAAAGTTTTTCGCGGCGTCTGCGTCGTTCGTTGGGGGTAACTCACTGGGTAAATACACGCGGACTCGTCCGAAGAGGGTGGTGGGTGTACCGGGATTGACCCGCGGAGTTATTATTCAGTCGCCCGGGTGGGTGGGCTTGACCGCCCGGCGGCGCGGTCCGCGCCTCGATGGTGGTGTGCGACGAGACTACAAATTTTCGGGGAGGGGGTGTGTCCGGAACTCTTCGACCCCCCAGTCGGCGCGACGGGTTACACGCGGTCCAGGTACTGTCGGCGTTGTCGCTGTTTCTCACGCTCGGTGCGTTGGTCGTAATGTTCTTCGAGCACTCCGGGCGATGTGCTCGCTCTCGCCCCAGTGATCTCGGCCGGGACGTCCGCCTGTAACCAGTTCGTTATCGCTCCGCGTCGGATGTCGTGCGGTCCGCGGGTGCTCGGACAGTCGTATGCTTGCTGTCGGTCCGTAGCGGCGTCGCACGTCGCCGTGTCACGGTCGTGCGGGCATTCCCCGCTCGGGCCTACGCATGGGCGTGTGACGGCGTACGCGTCGGCTTGGAGTGTCTGTGCGTGCGGGCGTCCGTGCGCCGTCGTTACCAGTGGGTCGCGGTCTCCTGTGACGTCGTGCCTGACTGAGTCGATGTAATCTTCGATGACTTGCGCGGTGCCTGGTCTGATGCCGATCGTGCGCTCACCGTCGTCTTGGTTCTTGAGTGGGGTGTCGGTTCCTGGTCGGTGACGGATTCGGATGCGGGGGTCGTCGCCTGAGAGTTCGACGTCGTCAATGTCGATTGCTCGCACCCCGCCGCGGCGCAACAGTCCGCGCCAGATGAGTAGCATGACGACGTGATTGCGGCTCGCGTACTCGAACCGATTGAGGTGTTCGAGGAGTGCGTCGCCTACCTCGGGGTCGAGCATCGATTCGCGCGCGTTATCGCCGTTCGACAGTGTTGGGCTTAGGACTGCGTCGTGTAGGTTCTCGGTCACCGCTCCGCGGGACTCGCACCATTTGAGTAGGACTCGGAACGTGTCCATCTGTGTCTTCATCGTGACCTTGTTCGGGTCACCGTGGTCTCGCCGCCACAGTCGGTATTCGTGACAGTGCCGGGCGGTCAAGTCGCTCATGTACTCGATGTCTGACTGTCCGTCGCACCAGTCGGTGAAGTGTGAGAGTCGGGAGCGGTGACTGCGGATCGTGGCGTCGCTCACGTTTGCTTGGCGGTCCTGCAGGTACATCGATACGGCGTCGTCGGGTGTGAGTTGGTCCATGGTTTGGCTCTCCAGGAACGCCGTACACGGTCGGGGCGGAAGTTGCGAGGACTTGGGCTCTTCAACCGTGATGAGGGTTGGTTCTTAAGGACACGTACGCCGTCGCTTGGATTCGCAGAATGCGGTGACGGGATGGGCGCTGCAGGATTTGAACCCGCGGCAGCTTGGTCCGAAGCCAAGTACTCTGTCCAGACTGAGCTAAGCGCCCTCGGCCGAAAATAGAGCGACGGGACTGTTTAAACCCACTGATTTCCACGTCCGGAGTCCGCGTCATTTATACGCCAGCCATCGGGACTGAGCGGTATGAGTGTCGGAGAGCGCGTTCGCGGCCTGGTCGAACTGACGCGGCCGGGCAACGCCGTTGCAGCGGGCGCGCTGACGTTCGTCGGAGCGTTCGTCGCCGTCGGGAGTGGAGCATCGTCAGTCCAGACGCTGGTCGCGGCGGGAGCGACGACTCTGGCTGTCGGTGCCGGCAACGCCCTCAACGACTACTTTGACCGGGAGATAGACGCGATCAACCAACCGGCCCGGCCGATACCGCGCGATGCAGTCAGTCCGCGCGGAGCGCTCGTGTTTAGCCTGGCGTTGTTCGCTGGCGCGGTGGTACTGGCGGCGGCTCTCCCGCCGTTGGCTATCGGCATCGCCGCGGTGAATCTGCTGGCGCTGATCGCCTACACTGAACTGTTCAAGGGCTTGCCGGGGGTCGGAAACGTCGTCGTCGGCTTCCTTGGCGGGAGCACGTTCCTGTTCGGCGGTGCCGCGGTCGGCCGGCCACGGGCGACAGTCGTTCTATTTGTACTCGCCGCGCTGTCGACGGTGACCCGAGAGATCATCAAGGACGTCGAAGACATCGACGGCGACCGCGAGGAGGGATTGAACACTCTTCCGATCGCTATCGGCGCGGAACGAGCGCTGTACGTCGCCGCCGGGTTCCTCGCGTTGGCCGTGCTGGCGAGTCCTGTCCCGTATTTCCTGGGAACGTTCGGCGCGGCGTATCTCACGGTAGTGGGGCCAGCCGACTTCATCATGGTGTACGCGATGGTCGAGAGTTTCGACGACCCCACTGCGGGCCAATCCCGGATCAAGTACGGCATGTTTCTGGCCGCCGTTGCGTTCGTCGTAGGGCGGCTGGCGATGTAACCGCTGAGTTCACTCCCCGCTTTCCCCGCCCGAACCCAGTGATCTGACCCGGTAGATCAATCAGAAACGGTATAAGGTCGCTTGGCCATCTTTATAACATACGAACGCGATAGGGCAGACAACAGCACGGAATCTCCCGTCTGTTCCCACAGAGGATCCGGCATGTATGACTTGGCTGATGTCCTATCGGACGTCGAACTCTCCCCAGGAACGAATCTCCTGATATCGGGGCCGCCACTCACCGGTAAACGGCGGATCGCCCTAGAGATCCTCGCAAACGGAACGCGACAGGGCGAAGGAGCGATCGTCGTCACGACGAAGGACAGCGCGGATAAACTCGTCACGGAGTACGAACAGCTCGTTCCAGCTATCGACGACGCCCCGTTCGGTATCGTTGACTGTGTGACGAAACAGCGCGGCGTCGGCAACGCCGAAGACTCGTCGAGAATCAAATACGCCTCCTCGCCCGTCGATATGACGGGTATCGGGATCCAGCTTTCGGAGTTCCTGCAGGACTTCTACGAGGCCAGAAACATCAAACAGAACCGGGTCTTGCTCCACTCTGTATCGACGCTGTTGATGTATTCGAACGTCCAGACGGTGTTTCGGTTCCTGCACGTCTTTACGGGGCGCGTCCAGAGCGCCGACGGGCTCGGTCTGTACGTCATCGATTCAACGGCGCACGAACAGCAGACACTAAACACACTTAAACAGCTGTTCGACGGCGTTATCGAGGTCAAAGAGGAAGACGGGACTCAGTCTGTTCGGACCGTCGGCGTGTCGACGGTGTCGAACTAACGTCCCTGTCGTCTCGGTCTCGTGACTCGGAAGCACCGGATCCGGTCCGGCGAGCCGTCGTCCGCACCCTCCGGAGCAGATCGATCCGTAACCGGGACTGACCAGTAGGCTTTAGCGGACGCGTCTCATCACCGATACTCAATGCCCGTCGAGAGCGACGCGGAGCTACGTGAGTTGCTGGGCCTGCGACGGATCGCGGTCGTCGGCTGTTCGTCCACGCCCGAGAAAGACGCGCACGCGATACCGAGATACCTACAGGACAACGGATACGAGGTGATCCCGGTCAACCCGTTCGAGGAAGAAATCCTCGGCGAGACGGCGTACGACTCCCTCTCCGATGTTGACGAAACGATAGATGTCGTCAACGTGTTCCGTCCGAGCGAAGAGGTCGCTGGGATCGTCGACGAGGCGCTGGAACGCGAGGACGTGAAAGTGATCTGGACCCAACTGGGCATCCGCGACGACGGGGCCGCGCGACGCGCGGAAGCGGACGGTCGCCACGTCGTTCAGGATCGGTGCATGAAAGTCGAACACCAGCGGCTCTGTTAGCCGTCCCACTCCTCAAACGACCGGTAGATTCCCTTCGACAAGTAGCGTTCGCTGGAGTCGGGAAACACCGTGACGACGGAGTCGTACGGCGTCTCTATCTCGCCGTCGCGGATATCGGCGGCGACGCGCTGTGCCGCGACGCTCGCTGCGCCGGCGCTCGACGCGACGAGGTGTCCCTCGTCGCGCGCTAATCGCTTGAGTTCGTCCTGTGCGGAGCGGTCGGTAACGTCGATCACCTCGTCGACTAGCTCGGGGTCGAACAACTCGTTCGTCGTAGGGTCGTGCGTGCCGATCCCTTCCATTTTGTACTCGTCTTCCTCCCTGTCATCGCCGAACAACGTGCCGTACATGGAGCCGTCGGGTTCGACAGCGGCGACGTGCGTATCGGGGTTTTGCTCTCTGGCGTACCGCGCGATCCCCATCAGGGTTCCCGCCGTGCCACAGCCGGCGACGATAGCGCCGACCTCGCCGTCTAGGGCCTCGTATATCTCCGGGCCGGTGGTTTCGTAGTGGGCCTCGGCGTTGAGGGGGTTCGCGAACTGCTGGGGGACTACTGCGTCGCCTAGCTCGTCCGCTAACTGGTGTGCGCGCTCGATAGCTCCGTCCATCCCCTTCTCGGTGGGAGTGTTGATAATCTCCGCCCCCAGTGCCTGCATGAGCTGCTGTTTCTCGACGCTGAACCGCTCCGGGACGACGAAGATAGCGTCGAGACCGAGTTGCTCGGCGGCGATAGCGAAACCGATGCCGGTGTTGCCGGCGGTCGGTTCGATAACCGTTCCGCCGGGCGGCACGTCACCCTCTTCGACCATGCGTTCGAGCATGTACTTGCCGATGCGGTCTTTCACGCTCGCACCCGGATTGAACGTTTCCAGTTTGGCGTACACGGAGACCTCGTCGGGCGACGCCTGTACGCGCACTAGTGGCGTCTGTCCAACGGTGTCTAACACCGAATCGAACGGCTCCCGGTGGGAAGTCATCTGGTAGGCAATAGTTGCCGTGCCCGTTATATTTTATTGGTTCCCGTCACGCAGTCGGCAGTGATCCACGTCGCCGGCCGCTCGTCGGTCGGTATCACGACGGCACAACTCAGGCACTCTCGTCGGTTTCCGCGGACGCGGCGGCCGTCCCGTCGTTCGTGTTCGGTGTGTCTCCGTCAGTAGCGGCGTCTGACGGCTCCACGTCTTCGATGGCTGCGTCGGCCAGAACCTGATCGACGTCGATGTCACGTTCCTCGGCTAGCGCGTCGAGGACGGCGCGCTGTTTCTCCAGTTCCGTCTCGATATCTCGAACGCGGTCACTGGTGTCGGTGGTCGTCTCTTCGAGCTCCATCACCCGTTTTCGGACGTCTACGAGTTGCTTGTACAGCTGTTCGGCGCGGTCAGCTACCGTCTGGATCTTCTTTGCGGTGCTGCCTAGTCCCATAGACCGAGATAAGACGACCCGGGGTGTTGACTTTTCGGACTCGAACGCCGCGCTTATGCTCCGGGCGCGACCAGCACTCCCGTATGGTTGACGAGAGAGTCCCTCCGACGGTCGGACTGCTCGGGACGCTGGCCGTCGTTGTCCTCGCTGGTGCGCCGTTCGTTGCACTCCCGCCGACGGAGAGTTCCGGGCTGGGCGTCTACTACGGATTCGGCTTCGTCGGACCGTGGGGCGTTTCTCTGATAGCGGTAGTCGCTGCCGTCGTCTTCGCCGCCGGTCGACAGGACCGAACTCCGGCGGAGACGGCCGCTGGGGTGACGCTGGGCCTCGGAGTGGTGATGGCTCTGCTCGCGTTCCAGTGGGCGCTTGCAGTCGACAGGTCGGTCGTCCTGCAACTCGGAACGGCGGAGTGGCTCGAACACCACCGCTGGCTCCTCCTCGCTGCGACGCTCGTCGTTCCGGCCAGCGCCGCCTGGTACGCCCGCAAACTGCGTCTGATCTGATCGCTTCTCCCGCTGGCGTCTCACCGCCGTCCCCGACTGATGCGAAAAGACCTTAAGACCGGGTCGGCTATCATAGGATGGACTAGGTCGGGCAGTTAGGCCCTGCTCTCCACCCGCACTATGGCCTTTAGCGGGGACCGAATTCCGGGTTCGTCCGGTCTGACCGGACGGGGCCCCGGGAGCCAACGTGGAAGCCTCGTCCATCGGGGATAGCAGTCCACGGCGGTCATCCGCAGGGATGTCCCGCCGTGGTTAACCGGCGGCACTCCGCCAGGCGCGGAAGCGAGCAGCGGACCGTCGGATAGCTGTCGCTCGCTGGGTCGCGGGGTGGAGGAGGCAACCGGGATTCCCCCGTCCGGAACGCCGGGCAACCCCGGCCGTCCGTTCCTATTCATACGCGGAGACCTTTTTCGACGAGCGGTGCGCTCGTAGAGCGGAGTCGAGTCTACAAAAGTTCGGAGGAAAATCCTGGCGCAAACCCCCGAGCGACGCTGGGCCCGCGGTGAAACGCTCACTGTATTCGTACGCTTCTCCGAACCGCGACTGCGCCGCTCATAGTGACTTACAGCAGTCTCTCTCAGTCGTCCGCTGGCTCCACCACGTCCGCGACGTTCGTCAGTTCGAGTCCGCCCTCGATAGTTCGGTTCGGGTATGGGATGTCGATCCCTTCCTCATCGAACCGCTGTTTGACGTTCGTGACGTAATCGCCGCGGATCCCCACGTAGTCGGCGCGACTGGGGTCGGCGATCCAGATGCGGGACTGGAGGCCGACCGAGGAGTCGCCGAGTTCCGTCAGACGGACGGACGGCGCGGGGTCGTCGAGGATGTCAGGATGCTTCTCGGCCTCCTCGACAATGATGTCTGTGGCCGCCTGAATATCGTCGCCGTAGCCGATGCCGAACAGGAATTTGAGGCGGAGTTTGTCCTTGGCGACGGGGTTTTTGATCACGTCGTCGGTCAGGTTGGAGTTCGGCACGGTCAGGAGTTCGTTGTCGAACGTTCGCACGCGAGTGACTCGCAGACTGATATCTTCGACAACCCCGGAGTTACCGTCCCACTCGATCCAGTCGCCGATTCGGAACGGCTTGTCAGTGAAGATGAAGATCCCGGCGACGAAGTTCTTGATCACATCCTGCAGCGCGAAGCCGATAGCGAGTGTCGCCGCGGCCGCGACAGTCGCGAGCGACTGGAGGAGACTACCGAATCCGGCGAAGGCAAACGCCGCCGACAGCGCGAGAAACAGGACAAGTATCTGCGTGACTTTCATCAGGGGCTTGCGCGCGTGGGCGTCCATCCCCCGCTGGTTTAGTACTCGCCTGACGAGCGGGTAGATGACGGTTTTTCCGACGACGTAGACGGCGGCGAACGCGACGACGAACTCGATAACGGCTCCGAGTGGATCCGCGTACGCGTCCTGCAGGCCGGCGTTCCGGAGGAGGTCGTCGACGAACGCCATCAGTGAAGGACCGCCGTGTTACCGCGGGTTTCTATCAGGTCGGCGTCGACCGCGTCGGCCAGTTCGTCGGCGAGTTCTTCCGTACTTGTTCCGCCGCGGGCCGCGCGAAGGAACTTCACCTTCACCAGGTCGCGGTTTTTCAGTTGGTCGTCGAGTTCGTCAGTTACCGCGCCGATACCGCTTTTCCCGACCCAGAGAGTAACGTCGAGGTCGTGTGCTCGCTTTCGGAGTTCCTCGTCGGTCATGTAAGCAGTTAGATGGGGAAGCCGTATCAACGTTGTTGAACGGTCGTCCCGTCGCGGTCAGTACGGATACCTCGCCTGTTCGCCGCAGTCGCACGTGACGACGACGTGACCGTCCTGCAGTCGAACGCGCCCGTTCGACCCGGGGCGGAGGTAGCTATCGCAGCGGTCGCATGTGAACCGCTTGAATCGTCGGGGGAGGTCGACGCGGTTCCGTTCCGCGATGCGTCTGGCCAGACGAACGTACTCCCGTGCTCGGTCCTGGTTCGACGCTGTCGCCGCCTCGTAGGCAAGTGAGTGGAGGCGCTCAATGCGCTCTTCGGGTATCGTCATCGGAAATGGGGGGTGGGGGGATTCCGGGGCGAATCAGGACAAGAGAGAGTGTTATCCTGAAATGCCCCATTGAGATGTACTGGGGGTGGAATGGAAATATTTTTTGTTTCTACTCTGTAATGTTCCCCTGTCTCAGTCATCGTTTATTATATCTTATATAGGGCGCGGAACGAACGCCAAATTCTGTTCTGACGGTGTCACGGCTGAACTGACGATACGGGAGAAACGACCCGCTGGAGAGGGCGACGTGTTGCTACGTAATTCTGCAAAACGAAGATGGGATCGTGATCGGTAAACTGTCGCCTGTCGCTGAATGACGGGATTTTTAACCACTGCCCAACCAAATCTCAAGTAATGGATCATCAGGTCGCGGCCTTTACCGATACGTACCTCCCGACGGTAAACGGCGTGACCTACACGATAAAGACCTGGAGCGAGCGGTGGAACCGCAACGGGGGACGAATGGATGTAGTGTACCCCCGGGCAGACGGCCACACCGCCGGCCCCAGGGAACATCCCGTCAGGAGTGTCGCGTTCCCCTGGTACGACGGGTATCGCCTCGGCACACCGAAAGTCCCCGCTGCGGTTTCGAACGTAGATGTCGTCCACGCACACACCCCGTATGCACTCGGGTTGGGTGCGATGCGTCTCTCTCGGCGGACGGACGCACCGCTCGTCGCCTCCTATCACACTCCCGGCGGAGAGTACACTGACTATCTCGCACCGACTGACGGCATCGCGAGCGGTCTCGAAGGGTTCGTCGAAGGGTACGAACGCTGGTTTTTCAACCGTGCGGACGCCGTGTTGGTTCCCACTGCACCGATCCGGGACCACCTGCTCGATACCGTCGGCATCGACTCGCACGTAGAAGTCGTCTCGAACGGGATAGACACTGAGCGGTTTCGACCGACCGATCCGGCGGCCTTCCGGGAGAAGTACGGGCTCGAAGGAGAGACTCTCGTCGGATACACCGGCCGGCACGGGTACGAGAAGCGACTCTCGGACCTGCTCGAAGCGGCTGAGGGACTCGATATCACGGTCGTGCTGGGCGGCGACGGCCCGGCGAGGGCAGACTTGGAAGCCCAAGCGGAACGGACCGACCTCGACGTGCGATTTCTCGGCTTCCTCGACCGCGATGAGATGCCCGCGTTCTACTCTGCGCTCGACGTGTTCGCCTTTCCCAGTCCCGTCGAGACGCAAGGACTGGTCGCGCTGGAGGCCAACGCTTGCGGGACGGCGGTCGTCGCCGTCGACAGCGGCGCACTGTCGGAGACTATCGACGACGGCGTCACCGGCTACCACTTCACGCCCGGAAACGTCGCGGCGTTCCGAGAGAAGATCGAGGACGCGCTCGCGGACCGTGAGCGCCTCGGGGAGAACTGTTTGGAACGGCGAGAAACGGTGAGCGTAGACCGGGCGGTTGAACGCCTCGCGGACGTTTACGACAGCGTGTTGTAGGACCGCAACGACTCGCCGAGACCCGTCATGACGGCGACCACGACCCCGGTCGCGAGCAGCGTCGCCGCGACGAGCAACAGGACGCCCATCCAGGGAGACGTCTCGTAGACGGGCGAGACGCTTACGTAGCCGAGTAACGCGAACGGAGCGAGGCTGAGCGCCGTTCGCTGGTGCCGGCGGGGCAGGTCGTGGAGCAGTTTGGCAACTAACACCGCTGTCAGCGACATCAAGTTGAGCCAAACGTGCAAAAGGTTTATAATTGACGGCCCGTTTCAGCGGTTTCCATCCCAGAAAAAGGATACTGACGGCCCGAGTACACGTGCCGTTTCGCCGCACGCGAGGCCCTTCGGAGCGCCGTTCTCAGGTCCGAAGACGTACAGCAGTTTCATCGACCCGATAGAACCGACACGGCCGACGGAGCTATCCGGTAAAACGTGCGGGGAGCCAAAAACGGGGCGTCTCAGTCGTCTTCGAGGGCGTCGGCGATCCGCTGAAGCTGCCGCGTCGCGTCGCGAACTTCGTCGCGTAGCTGGCGGACCTCGCGGACGAGTTCCTCGTTTCCGGCCTCCTGACCGCCGGGGCCCTGACCGCCGGGGCCGCGACCGCCCGGACCGGCACCCGGGCCACCGCCCATCATGCCGCTCATCATCTGTGCGAAGGGGTTCCCGCCGCCGCCGCCACCCATCCCGCCGGGACCGCCGCCGCCGCCCATCATCTCCTGCATGCGCTCCTCGCGCGAGCCGCCCTCACCGCCTTCGCCGCCCTCACCTTCCTCGGCGCGTTTCTCGCGGATCTCCTCGACGCGTTCGCGGAAGGACTTCTCTTCTTCCTCGCCGCCGTTGTTTTCAGCCGCCGACTCCTCGCCGTTGCCTTCTGCACCCGGTTCCTCGCGGTCGGTGGATTCGTCGTCCGACATACCTCGGGTTTCCGTCGCCGGGCCGAAAAGAGTTCGGTAAGCGTCTCGAACTATCGTCAGGTAAACGCGCCGAGGTTAGACTGGAGATCCCGGTCGGCCGTCTCCGCACTGACGTGGTAGCCCACGAGATCGCGCAGGTCGACTGCGTAGGTCGTTCCGGCGTTCGTCAGCAACAGGACGCGCCCCTTGACGCCGACGACCTCCCCCGAGGCCAGCGTCTCGACGACCGGCCGCGCGTCCAGGTCGAGGCCGTAGTCGAAATCGAACCTGTCCAACGCGTCGAACTCGTCGAGGAGGCGCTCCCAGGCCGTATCGTCGACTGACCGGTGGAGGCCGTTTACCTTCTGAGGGACCCGCACCCGGTCGGTCAGGTCGACAGCCAGCCCCGAGACCTCTTCGCCGCTCGCTATCTCTGCCTCCAGTTGGCGTGCGATCCGCCCGTTCGAAACGGTGTGGACGTGCGCGGCGCGGTCCGCCCCCTGTTCTCGGAGGCGGGTGTCTAGCCGCCAGGAGCGAGTGACGCCGACCTTGAACGTCGTCGGGGCGAACGCAGCCAGATACACCGCGTGCTCCTCGTAACAGTCCATCTCGTCTTTGAGACAGGTACCGGTACAGCGGGCGCACACCCAGGTACTCGCGTGCTGGTCGCAGTACGGCGCTCCGTCGTTCTCGCAGGCGTAGTGGGTCGTACCGTCGACTGCGCCGGCGCACTGGCGGGTTCCGAGGGCGTACGCGAGCGTCGATCCGGGGGTCAGCGCAACGCGCTGGACCGTTCTGTCTGTCGCGACGAGCAACGCTGGGTGCCGTCCCTCGGCGTCTGCTGTCCCGTCCGGCGGTGCACCCGTATCGTACCCGACGATCTGCACGGCTCGCTGTAGGCGACTGCCGAATAAAGGCGTACTGCTTGGCACTCGATCGGTTGCGGTACGATCGCCACCGCGACTCCTGCCGGTTCGACGGCCGCCGTCTTCGGGTCACCGTCTTCCCCTGCTGCAGAAAGTCTATACTCTCCCACTCGGTACCACGCCGTATGTCACTCGACAGTTCCCTCGACGTGACTACGGATCGGGACGTTCAGTTCACCTTCACCGTCACTAACTCCGGGGCTGACCCCGTCGACCTTTCCTTTTCCGACGCGCTCGAAGCGGACTTCGCCGTCCTCGACGACGGGTCGGAGCGTTGGCGCTTCAGCGAGGGCCGCATGTTCGCTCAGATGCTCGGGTCGGAGACGTTAGACCCCGGCGGTGCCGCCACCTACGAGGCGACGTGGGACGACCCGGACTCGGGGTCGTACACGGCAGTAGCGACGCTCGAAGCGAACGAGACGGAGTGCGATGCCCGGGCGGAGTTTTCGGTGTAACGGCCGGTGTTCGCCCTCATATGGAATAGCCGTCCGGGACCGGAACACGGTGTATTACTGGTCACACTACGGCTATATTTATGCAGCGCGTACCTGTTCGTATGGATCCTGCTTCTAGCCCCCAATCCGATCGGTCGTTCGGATACGTCTCCGTTACCGCCGTCCTTATCGGACTGTTCGTGGTCGGCTACGGACTCCTGCTCGTTCCGCAATCGCTACTCGGCGGGGCCTGGATCGCCGCCATAGGAGTCGCATTCGCGCTTGCGGGCATCTTCAACACCGTTTGGGCCGGTCGGCGCTTCGGTCTCTCTGACGGTGACCGTCGCACCCTGACGGTCACGTCAGTCGCCCTCGCCGCGGTGCTAACCGTCGCTTTCGTCGTTATCAACGTGTGGTGAAGCGTCGAATCAGGAGTGAACGCCGAACCGGGCGCAGTGACGAGTCAAAGAAACGGCATCTCATACTGTCGGCTGTCACTTCGGAGCGATACTCGGATCCCCGAGGGTCCGAAATTCTTCATGGGAGTACAGCCGACAGAATCAGTCCAACTGGTCGACCAGTTGCCGCGCCGTCTTCCGGACCGATTCGTCGCTGGAGAGCGGCGGCTCCCACCCGAGCGCGGAGAGTTTCTCGACGGAGAGTCGCATCTTCGGCACGTCGCCGGTCCATCCGCGGTCGCCGCCGGTGTACTCGTACTCCGGATCGACGCCCATCTCGTCGGCGACGATGTCAGCGATTCGGTTGACGGACGTCGTCGTTCGCGTGCCCAGATTGTACACGTTGTGTGCGTCGTCGGCGTGTTCGACGGCGTGGCGAATAGCGTCGACGCACTCCTCGACGTGGAGGTACGACTTCTCCTGTCGTCCGTCGCCGAGAATTGTGAGTTTCTCGGGGTTCGCGTCGAGTTTCTCGACGAAGTCCGGGATGACGGACCCGTCGAACGCCGGGCCGGGGATGTTTGCGAAACGGAACGTCCAGACCGTCAGACCGTGGGCGGTAGCGTACGTGGAGAGGAGGCCCTCCTCGGCGAGTTTGCTCGCACCGTAGATGCTTATCGGTTCGAGGGGGGCGTAGTCCTCCGGCGTCGGGCGGGGAGCCTCGCCGTACACCGTCGAGGAGGACGTGAACGCGATGCTGTCGACGCCGACCTGGTCCATCCGTTCGAGGAGGTTGTACGTCATCGCGTTGTTGGACTCGAACTGCGCGCGAGGGCGGTCGGTGTTGACGTTTTTCGACGCCGCGAAGTGAAAGACCACGTCGACGTCGGGCGTCAGGACTTCGGCGACCTGTTCGGGGTCGGTGAGGTCGACTTCCGCGAACGATGCGGCGTCGGGGACCCACTCGACGTGACCGTTCGAGAGGTCGTCCGCGACGAGGACGTCGTTGTCGTCGACCAGTCGCGCAGCCATGTGTGAGCCGACGAGGCCGGCACCGCCCGTGACGAGAACTCGCTTTCCGGAGAGATCCATGCTTCGCCTTTGACCGCTGGAGGACATTAGTTTGTGGTCCCTACTCCCGCTGGTAGACTGTCCATGTCGTCGACTCGTGGTCGTCCGAGGCACCCGAGTGCTATACTGTCGTCCGTCGATCAGTGAGCCGATTCATTGGACCGGCCCAGCGGATCACGAGGAAACAAGACAGTCGCAGCGCTCCGGAGCGTCGCGGAAGCGAAACCCCCTAACCCTCGCTCCGACACTGTCCGACCATGCAGGGGGAACCCGAAGTCGCCGTTTTGCGGCTCGGCCACCGGCCAGGACGCGACGAACGGATGACAACGCACGTTGGACTGACGGCTCGTGCGCTCGGTGCCGACCGCGTCGTTCTCACTCGGTCGTCGCAGGCCCGGGAGACGATCCGGGACATCACCGACCGCTTCGGCGGTCCGTTCGAGGCCGAACTGACCGACTCGCCGAAGGCGACGATCCGCGACTGGCCCGGGCGGGTCGTCCACCTGACGATGTACGGCGAACGCGTCCAAGACGTCGAAGACGAGGTTCGGGCGGCACACGACGACGAACCGGTCCTCGTCGTCGTCGGCGCGGAGAAGGTGTCGTTCGACGTGTATGAGGCGGCGGACTGGAACGTCGGCGTCACCAACCAACCACACTCCGAGGTCGCGGGGCTGGCCGTCTTCCTCGACCGCCTGTTCGACGGTCGCGAACTCGACCGAGAGTGGGCGGACGCCGACCAGCGCGTGATTCCGATGGAGACCGGCAAGAAGGTCGAACCGACTGACGAGTGAGGGATTCGGTGGTGAGCAGACCGCAGGTCTGCGAGCCTCGGAATGCGAACGAAGTGAGCATTCCGGAGGGTTTAAACGATTCACGCTACGATTCTTTGGTAATGGCTTTTGAGGATCTACTCGAAGACCCCGTCATCCAGAAGTACCTTCACGAGCTCGTCGGACCGAAGGGGATGCCGGTCGCGGCCGCCCCGCCGGACGGCGAGGTTACGGACGAGGAGCTGTCAGAAGAGCTAGACCTCGAACTCAACGACGTTCGCCGGGCGCTATTTATACTCTACGAGAACGACCTGGCGACGTACCGACGGCTCCGCGACGAGGATTCGGGGTGGTTGACCTACCTCTGGACGTTCCAGTACGAGAACATTCCGGAAAACCTCGAAGAGGAGATGCACCGCCTGCTCGACGCGCTCGACGACCGCCGCGAGTACGAGCGTAACCACGAGTTCTACCTCTGCGAGGTCGACTCCATCCGGTTCGAGTTCGGCGAGGCGATGGACTTCGGCTTCGAGTGTCCCGAGTGCGGGTCGCCGCTGGAAGCGATGGAGAACACGCGACTCGTCGACTCGATGGACGAACGCATCGATGCGCTTCGCGACGAGTTAAACGTCGAGGCATAATGGTTGTACTCGCAACAAAACTCTACGTCGAGGGCGACGCGCGCGAACGGTCGCTAGACTCGCTCCGGTCGCTCGTAGGGAACACCCTCGGCGACCTCGATGTCACGTACGACGTTGGGATCCGCCACGACGACTTCCCGTCTATCACGGTGGAGGGCGACGACGCCGTTGTCGCGCGAAACCTGCTGCGCGAGGAGTGGGGCGAGATCACCGGCAAGTTCGAACCCGGTGAGACGTACGTCGGGACGCTCGAACGCTGGGACGACGACGGGTTCGTACTCGACGCCGGCGAAGCGATCCGTATCCCGACGAGCGAGATCGACCTCGGACCGGGGTCGCCCGACCAGGTCCGCGAACGGTTCGGACTGGTCCAGCACCTTCCGATGACGTTCGTGTACGGTACCGAGGACCAGCCTCACCGTCTCGCCGACGAGGAGCGCGACCGGCTGTACGAATGGACTCGCGGGACCGGCCGCGTCAACGTCAATAGCGCGACTCGCGCCGAAGTACGCGCGACGGTCAACCGGGCAGGACACGCACAGGACATCGTCACCGTCGAGCGGCTCGGATTACTCGAACAGAGCATCATCTGCGGCGAGGGAACGGACCCGCCGGGGCTGCTCGCGAGCATCGGGGAGTACGTCCCCGCCGAACTCCGCTGCGTCGTTCCATGAACCGTCGGCTGGTCCTCGCCACGGTTCTCGTCGGCGCGGTCGCGCTCACCGCCGGCTGCAGTTTCGGCCCGTTCGCGGACGACATCTCCGACGAGGAACTGGACGAAGACGCCGAGTACGACTGGGAGACGAACTCGACAGTCACGATACGGATCGAAGACACCGAGTACCAAGCGGTGTACGACGTATCCGACCAGTCGAAACTCTCCGTGTATCAGAGCGGGTTCAGCGGCAACGAACCGGTGAACGTACGGGCGGTCCAGTACCGGTATCCCAACGGGACGTTCGTCAACGGGTCCGAACTCGACGTGTCCAAAGAGGGCGGCGAGACGGTCATCGAACTCCCGCAGGAAAACGGTACGGTCGCGTACACGGCCGATACGCGGCCCAAGGAGTTCGGAACGCCCGTTCTCGTCGAAGGGTCTCACGAGGTCGTCCTCCCGCCGAACCATCAGACGGGGAACTTCATCTTCAGCCACGTCAGTCCCAGCAACCCGGAGAAGCGGTCCGTCGATGACCGCGTTCATCTGCGGTGGGACAACCCCGACCAGAACATCTTCGTCCGGTACTACCTCGAGCGTGACATCTACATCTTCGGCGGCCTCGTCGCGATACTGGGCGTAGTGATGATCGGCGGACTGATCTACTACCTCCGGCAGATCCGCGAACTAGAGGCACAGCGCAAGGAGTTGGGGCTTGACGTCGAGACCGAGGACGACGAGTTCGACGACGAACCGCCGCCGGGGATGAGGTAGTCCGCGGGTTTTTACTCGACCGACCGTTAACGGCAGTATGAACGTTGCGGTCGTCACTGTCGGCGACGAACTTCTGGCGGGAGACACGACGAACACGAACGCGACCTGGCTCTGCGACGAACTCGACGCGAGAGGCGTCTCGGTCGAGCGCGTCACCGTGGTTCCGGACCGCGTGGCCGACATCGCGCGCGTCGTCAACGAGTACCGGGCGGAGTACGACGCGGTGATCGTGACGGGCGGTCTCGGCCCGACACACGACGACCTGACGATGAAGGGGGTCGCCGCGGCGTTCGGACGGCCGGTCGTCGAACAGGAAGAAGCGCTGACGTGGCTCACTGAACACGGCGGGTACACCCGCGAGGACCTCGCGACGGGGACTGCACATCTGCCCCAGGGAGCCCGCGTTCTCCACAACGAGGTCGGCGTCGCGCCCGGCGCTGTCGTCGACTCGGTCTACGTTCTCCCGGGAGTCCCGTCGGAGATGAAAGGGATGTTCGAATCTGTCGCCGACGAGTTCAGCGGCGTCGAGAAACACGTCACCGTCGTCGAAGCGGACGAACCCGAGAGCGCCCTGCTTGACCGGATCGAAGCGCTACAGGAGACGTTCGACGTGACCGTCGGAAGCTACCCCGGCGAATACGTACGCGTGAAGATTTCCGGACCGGATCCGGAGGTCGTCGAAGCGGCTGCCGGATGGCTTCGGGACCGCGTCGACCCGGTAGAAAACTAGCGGTACAGGTACGCCAGCCAGGCCGCGGTGATCAAGAGGCTCACTGCGAAGACGCCGTAGCCGACAGCGTCGATCGGTAACACGGTTTCGGCGAGGATCGTCGTCATGGGGTGACGTTTCCGTGCCGTTCTCTTAACTCTTGACGAACGGATTGCAGGTAGCGGGCCGAGACCACGGTCGGTCGGCTTTTGACCGTCCCGCCCGAACCGCCGGCCATGCGACGGATCGGACTGGTCGTGAACCCTATCGCCGGCATGGGCGGGCGCGTCGGCCTGAAGGGGACGGACGGGAAAGTCGACGAGGCGCGAGAACGCGGCGCTGAACCCCGCGCACCGGACCGCGCTCGGGAAGCGCTCGACGCGCTCTCCGAGCGGGCTGACGGCGTCGAGATCCTCGCTGCGGGCGCCGCGATGGGCGCTGACGAGGCGCGCGCGGCTGGGTTCGACCCGGTAGTCGTCACTGACCCCGGCAGTGAGACGGACGCCGCCGACACCCGAGAGGCCGTCCGGGAGTTCGTCGAACGCGGAACCGATCTGGTCCTCTTCGCGGGTGGTGACGGCACCGCAGTCGACGTTGCGAACGTCCTCGACGAGCGCCAGAGCGACACTCCGATGCTGGGAATTCCCGCGGGCGTCAAGGTGTACTCCTCGGTGTTCGCCGTCACACCGGCGGACGCCGGCCGTATCGCGGCCACCTTCGACGCGACGGCGGACCGCGAGATAAACGACATCGACGAGGACGCCTATCGCGGTGGCGATGTCGAGACGGAGCTACGCGCCGTCCGGCCCGTCCCCGTCGCCGACGAGATGCAATCGAGCAAGCAACTCGGCGGCGGGACCGTCGAGGCGCTGGCCGAGGGGTTCGCTGCCGACATCGATGCCGGCGTGACCTACGTCCTCGGACCCGGGAGTACGGTCGGCGCGGTCAAAGCCGAACTCGGGTTCGACGGCTCCCCCCTCGGCGTCGATGTCTGGCGCGACGGCGAGTTGCTCGTCCGGGACGCGACCGAGTCCGAAATCCTCGACGTTCTCGGTGAGGAGTCCGTGATAGTCGTCTCCCCTATCGGCGGCCAGGGGTTCATTTTCGGCCGTGGCAACGACCAGATATCCCCGCCGGTGATCCGCCAGTCGGCGGTCGAAGTCGTCGCGTCCCGAGCGAAACTCGATACGACCGGCGTGCTTCGCGTCGACACCGGCGACCGGGCGCTAGACGAGTACCTCCGCGGCTGGCGAAAGGTTCGAGTCGGCCGCGTCGAACAGCGTATGATGCAGGTGCAGTGAACCTGACGATCATTCGTATTATAATACGCCTCGGAATATTAATGGGTGTATAGTCAAGGTTAAGGTCTTCGCAGCCGGAAGAGGGGCGTATGGAAACGCGAAAAGTGCAGCGACTCGGTCCGTCCACGCTGGCGATGACGTTGCCGGCGGAGTGGGCGCAAGAACACGATGTCGAGAAGGGCGACGAGGTGTCTCTTCGGATGGGCGGGAAGGGGACGCTGACCGTCATGCCGGAGTCCGTAAACACGGGCGAGTCGGAGGCGATTATCCACGCCGACGACCTCGACGCCGACGCGGTCGAACGCGCGATCCTCGCACAGTACGTGCTCGGCCGTCGAGTCATCCGCGTCGAACAGTCTTCGGGAGCCCTCGACAGCGACCATATCAACGCCGTCTACAAGGCCGAAACGCAACTGATGGGTCTCGGAGTCATCGAGGAGACACCCGAGAGCATCTCGATCCGCTGTTCGGTCGACCCGGAGGACTTCACCCTCGACAACCTGCTCGAACGCTTAGAATCCACGGGGTCGACGATGCGCGGCGAAGCGGTCAAATCGCTCGCTCACGGCAATCCCGACCTCGCCCAGCGCGCCCTGAACCGCGAGCGACAAGCGAACAAGATCTTCGTTCTCCTGCTCCGTCTCATCTTCACTGCCTACCAGAACCCCAACCTCGCACGCGCCGTGGGGCTCGGCGACGGCTTCCCGCTCATCGGCTACCGCTCTATCGCGAAGAACCTCGAACTCACCGCCGACAACGCCGAGGACATCGCCGAAATCGTCCTCGAATCGGAGGGACACAGTCTGGACGTCGACAGCGGTACCATGCGACGCATCCGCGAGTTCACGGACGACGTCGACGAAGTCACCGCCCTCGCCGTCGAAGCCGCCGTCGAACGCGATTACGACCTGACGATCCAGACCCGAGAACTGTTCCACGACATCGCCGACCGCCAGCAGGAGATCCTGGCCGACCTCCCCGAGATGGAAAACGGATCGTTGCTTGAAGTCCGTGAAGTGCTCGTCAGTCTCCAGCAGACTGCGGAGTTCGCCATGCGGAACGCCGAGATCGCCGCGAACCTCGCGCTGAACGAGGAGAGCGAGCACACAACCATCAACTAAAAACCCTCGCGATCGCTTGGCAGCGCTCGCGTCGCCCTTTGTATGTCCGCCGGAGGACGCTTCGTGCCCTCCGAGCCTTCGCTCACTTCGTTCGCGAAGACGCCAACAAGCGCCGCAGGCGCTCGTTCCAAGCCCGCCAGTTTAGTGTGGTCCTCGCGGTTGCTCGGACACGCTCCGATCGCCTGCCTTTCCCCGTCCACTGACCGCACTCACTTCGTTCGCGCAGGTCAGCGCGGCCGCGTTGCAATAGTCGTGGTATCGTCTGAGTACCTCACTCTCGCGTATCAATACGCTCGAACCAGCACCGGGCCGTAATCACGAGGATCGCAGGCGATAGCTCTCCGTCTGTACTCCCTCACAGTTAACCATCCGCTCGTCGTCCTGCGTGTGGGGTGGACCAATGAGCGATTCAGAGCAGTACATCGAGTCGTTAGAGGGATTGTTCGAGTACGAACTCGAAGGGATCTACAACATGGAAGTGAAACTCGTCAGCGCGCTGGACGAGATGGCGCTCGCGACGACGAACGGGCACTTAGAGAGCGGGTTCAACTCGCACCGCGACGAGACGGAGACGCAGGTCGAGCGACTGGAGGACGCGTTCGAAGCGTACGGCGTGGAACCGCGCCAGCGGGACTGTCCTCTCGTCGACGCGCTCGAGAAAGACCGCAAGCAGTTCGAGGGGATGGTCCGGGACGACGACCTGAAAAACCTCTATTTCCTCGGTGCTGCGATGAAGACCGAACGGATAGAGATCAGCAGTTACCAGTCGCTTCTGACGACTGCGGACAAACTCGACCTCGGGAGCGAGGTGACGAACCCGCTGCAAGACAACCTCGAAGAGGAAAAAGAGACGTTGCGGAAACTGGAAGGGCTCTCCGAGGGCTCCGAACTGAAGTCTCTCTGGGACCGGTTGACTGGCGGCTGAATGCCATCCCACGGTAACACTGGGTTTTCGCGGCGACGCTGGAAACCGAACGTGAAGTCGCTGCGGGTGCGGTCCTGCGGTAGCGGGCGCTGAACGCCTCCGACGAAGCCGTTTCTACAGCCCGAGCTCTCGGCCGATGACGAGATGCTGAATCTCGCTCGTTCCCTCGCCGATCTCCATGAGCTTGGCGTCGCGGTAGAACCGCTGCGGCGCGAAGTCCGTCGTGTAGCCGTATCCGCCGAGAGTCTGGACGGCCTCCTCGGCTACCTCGCGGGCGGCCTCGCTGGCGTCGAGTTTGGCTATCGCGCTCTCTTTCGTAACGGACTCGCCCCGGTCGTACTTCCAGGCGGCCTTGTGGGTGAGCAGACGCGCGCGTTCGGTCTTGCGCTCCATCGCGACCACCTTGTCGCGGACCGCGTCGAACTTGGAGATGGGCTGGCCGAACTGCTCGCGCTCTTTCGAGTACCCTTTCGCGGCCTCGTATGCGCCCTGGGCCAGGCCCACTGAGAGCGCCGCGATGGAGATCCGTCCGCCGTCGAGCGTCTTCTTGGTCTGGTCCCAGCCGTCGCCCTCCTCGCCGAGCAGGCGGTCCTCGGGGAGTCTGACGTCGTCTAGCTGGATCTCGCAGGTGGGCGAGGCGTTCAGGCCCATCTTGTCCCAGATCGTCGTCACTTCGAAGCCGTCGTCCTCTCGGGGGTCGACGATGAACGTCGAGATGCCGTCGTACCCCGCGTCGGGGTCCGTAACCGCCTTGACGAGGACGGACCCGGCCTCGCTGGCGTTGGTGATGAACTGCTTGGTGCCGTCGAGAACCCACTCGTCCCCGTCTTTCTCTGCGGTCGTGTTCATGTCGCTGGCGTCGCTCCCGCTTTCCGGCTCAGTGAGCGCCCAGCCGCCGACGTAGTCGCCTTCCGCGAGCGGTCGGAGCCAGCGCTCTTTCTGCTCGTCCGTGCCGAACAGTTCGAGGGGCTTGCTGGCGAGACTTACGTGGGCCGCGTACGAGAGTCCGACGGATCCGGACACCCGGCCGAGTTCCTCCGTGACCAGCGCGTACATCAACTGATCACCGCCGAGTCCGCCGTACTCCTCGGCGATGGGGACGCCCATCACGTCCAGTTGCGCGAGTTGGTCGAATATCTCCGCGGGAAATCGGTGTTCGTCTTCGATGTCCTGGGCGATCGGGGCGATCTCCTCCTCGCAGAACTCCCGAACGCTGTCCCGGATCATCCGGTGTTCGTCGGACAGGGTGAACTCCATACGCAATAATTGCCGAACTCGAAGATAAAAATACGGGAATCTATCCCACGGCGGATCGTCCGCCGTTCGCCGCGGCTCTCTGTCCGCCATCAATCGACCGCCTAGCTCCTAAAAACACCCTGTTATTTCCGAGACCTCGGTACGTCAACAGTTGTATGTGTAACAATTCTAGATAATTTTATCCCGGGAGACGGTGTGGGGCCTGTCGTGCGACGCCGAAACTTCCTCGCAACGCTGGTAACTGCGGCCGCCGGAACCAGCGTCGCGACACGCCGTAGCGCCGCCACGAGTAGCCCCTTCCAACAGTCGTCACGGATCGACGATATCGGGTTCTACTCGACGGCGAGTCTCCTCGCCGCCGACGGGACCCCGCTGACCGCCGGCGGGACCGTCGCAGTGTGGGCCGAACCGACCGCGTACAACGTCGACGAGGACGGCAACGGCGACGCGGTCGACTATCCGGACGACGTCGAGATACCGCTGGTGGCAGTCGACGGCGATGTCGTGGGCTACGGCGCGCCGTTGGCGAACGACGACGCGAACTTCGACCTCGGTAACGAGGAGTTCGTGCTCAACCTCTGGGACGAACACGTCGACGGCGACCGCGTCGTCTGGGACGAGGGACACGACCAGTTCTACGACCTCTCGGCGTACGACGTGTTCACGGAGTACGCCGAAGAAAACGGCTACGCGGTCGAGGGGACGGACTCGCTCGAAGACGCCCTGACGGACGCCGACGGTGTCGTCGTCACGTCCCCTAGCCGGGCGTTCGACGACGACGAGACGGCGGCGCTTTCGGAGTTCCTCGACGACGGCGGCGCGCTGTTTCTCATCGACCAGTCCGATTTCAACGACTTCGACGAGACGGCGAATCTGAACGCGCTCGCGACGGCGCTGGATCTGTCGTTCCGGTTCAACGACGACCAGGTGATGGATCCCGAGAACAATCTCGGCTCGGAGTTCGCACCCGTGACGGGCGAGTTCAACGACGACTTCCCCTACTTCGAGGAGCGCGACGGAATCGGCTTCGAGATCGACCCCGAGGAAACGTACGCGGTCGACGTGGTCGATGTCGCGGACGGCGACACGGTCACTGTCACGTTCGACGACGGCCACGAAGAGAGCATCCGGATCCTCGGCGTCGACACCCCGGAGACGGCGACGAACAGCGCCGCCGAGCGCCTCGAAGAGTGGGAGGGGATCGAAGATATCGAGTATCTACAGGAGTGGGCCGACCAGGGGAGCGATTTCGCTCGCGAGGCGCTGCTTGGCGAGACAGTCGAACTCTCGTTCGACGAGAACGAGGGTGTCCGCGACGAGTTCAACCGCGTTCTCGGCTACGTCAGATACGACGCGAACGGCGACGGCGACAGGGCAACCACGTACAACCGTGAACTGATCGAGCGGGGTCTCGCTCGCGTGTACGGGTCAGGGCTCGACAGGCACGACGAGTTCTGGCGAGCGGAGGCCGAGGCCCGTGCCGACGACGTCGGACTCTGGGCCGAGAGCACCCCGGAGAACAGCGACCAGATCCGAAACCGCGACGTAGACGACCTGTTCGTTCCGGATCCGGTCACTATCTCGACGACCGGCCGACACCTGACACCCAACCGCGTCCCCGTCTTCGCGGAGGACAGCGCAGAGGGTGCGACCGCTGTGACGAACGGCCGGATCCCCCTTGCAGCCGTCGACGAACGGTCACGCGTCGGCCTCGTCGCCGGCCCCCTGATCGACGAGTCGTACGAGGCCGCGGAGGGGTACGACGTCGATACCGCCGGGTTCGAGAACTTCGTCTTCCTCACGAACCTGATCGACGCGCTCGCCGACCGGACGGACGACGAGGTACTCATCGACGGGGGTCGCGGCCAGTTCGCTTCGGACTACGCCCTCTCGAACGAGGACGCCGCCTACTACCAGCGCTATCTCGAAGGCGTCGGGATCGGCTTCGAGCAGGTGAACGATATCACCGGCGACCGCCTCGACGATGCCCGTGCCATCGTGGTCACTACGCCCGCCGACTCGTTCGACGACGAGACGGTCGGCGAACTCCGCTCGTTCGCGGCGGACGGGGGTGCCGTTGTCTTGCTGGGCAGTTCCGCCGCGCCGACCGACGCCCGGGAGAACCTGAACGCACTCGCGGCCGGCCTCGGGACCGACCTCCGCGTCGGCGGCGGCGGCGTGCGCGACGAAGCGGCGAACGTGAACGACGATCCATCCGTCCCGACCACGACCGCGTTCAACCGGCGGTTCGACGTGTTTCGCGCGTACGACGGCGCGGCGGACCCGCCGGGACGGGGTAACGGAAATGGCCGCGACAAAGGACACGGTAAGGGTCGAGGCAGTGGGCGCGGTAACGGCCGTGGAAAAGGACACGATAAGGGTCGGGGCAAGGGACGCGGTGCCGACTGAGGCAGGGGCGCGGTAACGGTCACTGTCGTGGCCGTCGAACCGATAAGGCCAGCGGCACAAGCACAATTTAGCTCGAACGAAACACACGATCGGCGGCGGGCAGCGGGTCACATGCCGCCAAGGCATTTATGCTCGTGCGTCTGTCTCTTAAACAACATGGAAGTACGCGACCTGGTTCGAGGGACCGTCGGGTGGGACGAGACGGAGGCCGTTGCCCGGGAGATCGCGGACCGGACCGGTCGCGACGCGGTCCGCGTCACGTTTCTGGACGCGGATAACTGGCTCTCGACGCCCTGCGTGGTCGACGACGAGTGGTTCGTCAAGATCATCTCCCAGCAGAACTCGATCGTCCACGCGCTGTTTACCACGGGGAGAAACCTCGGCGCGGTCACGAGCGGCCGGGAGGGGTTTTTCGACCACTGCGGCAGTCCCGTCGAGATGGCCGAACGAGAACTCGACGCCGCGGAACGGATGCGCGAGATCGGGGTGAACGCTCCGGAACCGATCGAGGCCTTCGAAGTCGACGGCCTGGGCGTGCTCGTCTTCGAGTTTCTCGACGACTTCCGAACGCTTGACGACGTATCCCCGGACGAAGTCCGCACGCTCGCACCGGACCTGTTCGAAAGCCTCCGGCGGCTCCACGACGACGGCCTGGCTCACGGCGACCTGCGCGGTGAGAACGTCCTCGTTTTCCACGGGGAGATCTACTTCATCGACGCCACAAGCGTCGACGAGGAGGGCATCGCCGACGCCCGCGCCTACGACCTGGCCTCGGCGCTGGCCACGCTCGAACCGGTTATCGGCACCCGAACGGTCATCTCCGTCGCCCGCGAGTTCTACTCCCCGAGCGAACTCCTCGACGCCCGCGCGTTCCTCGATTTCGTCAACGTCCGGCCCGACCACGACTTCGACGCCGAGCGCCTGAAAGGCGAGATCGAGAAGATCGCGGCGTGAGCGGAAAGCGAACCGGCCAGAACGGCTAAGCCGACCATCGCGTAACGACTCCGTCACGATGGCAATTGTTATCGTCGGGACGTTAGACACGAAAGGAGAGGAGGTCGCGTTCGCTCGTGAGGTCATCGAGGACCACAGAGCGGACACCCACATCGTCGACGCGGGAGTGCTCGGTGAACCGGACTTCGACCCCGACACGCCGGCCGACGAGGTCGCGGCCGCCGGGGGGACGACCCTGGAACGTCACCGCGAGGAGCGGGACCGCGGGAAGGCGATCGAGGCGATGGGGGAGGGCGCGGCGGCAGTCGTGACCGATCTCTACGAAGGCGGTTCTTTGGACGGCGTCCTCGGACTCGGCGGCTCCGGCAACACCTCGATCGCGACGGCGGCGATGCGGGCGCTCCCCGTCGGCGTGCCGAAGATGATGGTCTCGACGATGGCATCCGGCGACACGGAACCGTACGTCGGCATCTCCGACGTCACGATGATGTACTCCGTCGGGGACATCGAGGGGCTGAACCAGATCACGCGGACGGTCATCTCTAACGCGGCGCTCGGCCTCGTCGGGATGGCGACAAATGACGTCGACGCCGCGGCTGACGACCGTCCGACTGTCGGGATCAGCATGTTCGGCGTGACGACGCCCTGCGTGAAGACCGCCCGCGAATACCTCGAAGAGCAAGGGTACGAGACGGTCGTGTTCCACGCGACCGGATCCGGTGGACGGGCGATGGAACACCTCGTCGCCGAGGGCGTGATAGACGGCGTCCTCGACGTCACGACCACCGAACTGGCGGACGAACTGGTCGGCGGCATCCTGAGCGCGGGCCCGGACCGCCTCAGCGCCGCCGCGGAGGCGGGGATCCCACAGGTCGTCTCCGTGGGCGCGCTCGATCTAGTGAACTTCGGCCCGGAAAAGACCGTTCCCGAGGAGTTCCGCGACCGGCCGCTGCACGTCCACAACCCGCACGTAACGGTAGTGCGGACGAACGCCGACGAGAGCGCGGAACTCGGTGCGACCGTCGCGGAGAAGCTAAACGCCGCGACGGGACCCACGGCGCTGGCGCTCCCGACGGCCGGCCTCTCCATGCTCGGCGTCGACGGCGAACCGCTCCACGACCCCGACGCCGACGAGGCGCTGTTCGATGCGCTCCGGACCAGCATCGACGGCGACGTCGACCTCGTCGAGATGGACACACACGTCAACGACGGGGAGTTCGCGCTGGCGATGGCGCAGAAACTGGACGAGTACATGAGCGACGACGAACTGGAACCGGCCGTCTAGCCGTCGACGGTCTCGACGCCCGTGATCTCGAACCGCGCACCGCCGTCGCGGCCGTCATCGACCTCGAGGCCCCAGTCGTGAGCGGCGGCGATTTCCGAGACGATGTACAGCCCGTACCCGGTGCCGTCCGTCGCGGTCGTTGACCCGGCCTCCAGTACGCTCTCCTTTCGGTTCCGGGGGATCCCCGGGCCGTCGTCCTCGACGAAGAAGCCGACGGCGCGCTGCTCGTCCGAGGTCCGGCCGCCGTCCCACAGGGGGCCGACGGTGACCGTGACGCCGTCGCCGACGTGTTCAACGGCGTTGCGGAACAGGTTCTCGAACAGTTCCTGCAGGCGGAACTCGTCGGCGAGGACATCGATGCCCTCGTCTTCGACCGTCAGTGTCGCCGACCTCGTCTCGACGTTCGTCCACGCCTGCCGAACGACGGCGTCGAGCGAGACGTTCGTCGCGTCACCGACGAGTTCACCCTGACGCGCGAGCGAGAGGATGTCCTCGATGAGCGACTCCATGCGGTCGAGACAGGCGTCGATCGATTCGATGCGGTCGGCCGACGCCGACTCCATCAAGGTCAACTCCCCGCGAGCGACGTTCAGCGGGTTGCGGAGGTCGTGTGCGACGATGCTGGCGAACTCCTCCAGTCGCTCGTTCTGTCGCTGGAGTTCCTGCTCCGAACGGATCCGGGTGAGCGCGCCGGTCGCCAACTTCGTCAGCACGCCGAGGATCTCCACGTCGGGTTCGTCGAACGCGTATGGCTCCGTATCGCCCGTACTGAGGACGCCGTGGTCGCCGATGGGGACGTAGACCCCCGAGCGCAGAGCACCTCGGTCGTACTCGTCGTCAGTCCGGTCGAGGTCGTCGAATATCTCCGGTTCGCCCTCGCGGTAAGTGCGTGCAGCGGGCGTATCGCCATCGATCCGGTACCCCGGTCGCTTGCCCGCCTCGGTGACGGTCTGGTCGGTTGCCACGAACGTTCGCAGCATCTCCTCGTCTTCGTCGGCGAGGCGGACGGTCGTCATGACGTAGCCGAGGATGTTCTTCGAGGCGTCGGAGACGATCCGGGCCACGTCCATCCGGGTCTTCGCCTCCATCAGTTCCCTGCTCGCGTCGTGGAGGGACTCGAACTGCAACTCGCGGCGCTTCAGGTCAGTGATGTCCTGGTAACTCCCACGGATGTAAACGACTTCGCCGTCCTCGAACACCGGTTCGCCCCGCGTTCGGATCCACCGCTTCTCGTCGTCCGAGCCGTCGAGTTTGAGTTCGACGTCGTACTGGACGCCGTCGCGTAGCGCCTGGTCGAACGCCGCTTCGATCGTCTTCCGCCCCTCGGGGTCGTAGAGATCGAAACTCTCCGCGACGGTCGGTTGGGTGTCGGCCGACAGGCCGTGAATGCGTCGGACCTGCTCGCTCCACCACAGCGTCTCAGTCTCGGCGTTGTACTCCCAGGCGCCGACGTCCGCGATGTCTTGAGCCTTCGCGAACAGTTCCCCCCGTCGACGCTCCGCGCCGCGCCGTGTGGCCGTCCGCACGGCACGTTCGACCCGGGTAGCAAGGACACCGGGACGGTCTCGGACGACTGCGCTCGGTATATAGCCCGTAACGCCGATAGAGAACGCCTCGCCGACGAGATCGTCGTCTCCGCCGAGCAGTAGTAGAGGGAGACGGGGATGCCGGTCCCGGACCTTCCGCAGGAATTCCGTCACGGCGGCGGCCGGGAGTACCGGACCGACGACGACGACGCAGTTGATCCCGCCGGACGACAGCAGTTCTCGCCCGGTAGCGGCGGTTGATGCCGCGCGAACGGTGATACCGTCTCCCCGCCGTTCGAGAGAGGACACCACTTCGGTGTCGCTCTCTGTCCCCGTGATCAGGACGTTGATATTGCCGTCGGCAACAGGCGATATGTCGAGTGGCGTCCCTGGCAATCGTATCAGCGATACGGATGCGACCCACGACCATTTGCCTTGTGGCTGATGTTTCGACGGCTGACAGTCCTCTGTCGGCATGTCTGTTCGCTCGGGTTCGAACAGGAGACGGTCGGCGTTCCGTGACGCGGTTAGGACAGTGAGGGGAAGTCCACGAAGGAGTTCCGACTGTCGAAAATAACGACCGCGGTCGATCCCTCCGTCGCCGTCGACTCACCTCCGGTCGAACTAGATGATTTTATAATTGTGGATGTTCCAATATTTGCCAAGCATGAGCCAACAGTCAAGCGAGCAGGTTCACCGCCACTACATCGGCGGAGAGTGGACGGACGGCAAGGGCACAGAGACGTTCGAAAGCGAGAACCCGGCGACGGGCGAGAGCCTCGGCGAGTTCCAGCGCGGCACCCCAGCCGACATCGACCGCGCGATGGCCGAGGCCGACGCCGCCTTCGAAGAGTGGCGCGAACTCTCCTACATCGACCGCGCGGAGTACCTCTGGGACATCTATCACGAACTCCGCGACCGCCACGACGAACTCGGCGA